>CACYPS010000035.1 GCA_902776305.1 uncultured Lachnospiraceae bacterium
AACTGCGACCGGAACCATAACGGACGCAGATACTACTGATAATACCTATGAAATCAATTGGGGTACGGCGAAAGCAGACAATTATAAAATCACGGAGGATATCGGTACGCTTAAAGTGAATCCGCTTAAAGTGACCTTTGAGCTTTACTGTACGGAAGTGGAATATGATGGATACATTATCCTTCCCGAATGCTTCGACGGCTATTATCCGGACGATACATCTGTTGACTGCGAAGAAGACGGATATATTTACGACGATGTTGATATCGCGACGGCAATTTACGGAATCTACAACCTCACCGGCGGCGGAAAACTCCGCCTTCAGGCCAGAGGCTACAAGGATGTGGGCACCTACACAATCGTACCTGAAGCTGCCTTCAGCAGCGGAAAAGCAGAGAACTATGACATAACCTATAAATCCAACACCATGGTCATCGCTCCTGCCACTGCAATTGTATGGACCGGTTCTGATCGCAAGGTATATGACGGGGAACCGCTCACATGTGCTGATGCAGGAATAGATGACACCGTCGGCGAAGACCACGACAAAATCACAGTCACAGCAACAGGAACGATCACAGACCCGGGTACCACTGATAATACGTATACGATTGACTGGGGTTCGGTTAATTCGGATAACTATGTTCTTTCGGAGGATCTCGGAACACTGACTGTTCTGGAAGCTTACGAAGCCCCGGTCGTCCTGACGGCAGCTTCCGCAGAGAAAACCTACGATGGGACTGCCCTTGAGGACAGTACCGTCACGGCATCCGGTCTGGACGACGGTTTTACATATGAAGCAACTGTGGAAGGAAGTCAGACGGATGCGGGCAGCAGTGAGAATGAGATCACCGGCTATAAGATACTGAAGGATGGCGAGGATGTCACAGAGCAGTTCACGAACGTTACACTGAAGAAGGGAACGCTCACGGTATCGAAAGCAGCGGCAAAGGTAGAGACAGGTTCGGCAGAGAAGGATTATGACGGCACGGCTCTGACTAACGCAACCGCTACAATCACAGGCTTAGTATCCGGTGAGACGGCAACTGTGACAGCTACGGGTTCCGTAACGGACGCAGGCTTTATTGATAATACCTACGAGATTGCGTGGGGCACCGCAAAAGCGGACAATTATGAAATCACGGAGAAGCTCGGAAAACTTACAGTATCGAAAGCAGTAGCGAAGGTAGAGACAGGTTCGGCAGAGAAGGATTATGACGGCACGGCTCTGACTAACGAGGCAGCCACAATCACAGGCTTAGTTTCCGGTGAGACGGCAACCGTAACTGCGACCGGAACCATAACGGACGCAGATACTACTGATAATACCTATGAAATCAATTGGGGTACGGCGAAAGCAGACAATTATAAAATCAGACAATTATAAAATCACGGAGGAACTCGGCACCCTGACAGTGAATCCGCTTAAAGTGACCTTTGAGCTGTACTGTACGGAAGTGGAATATGATGGATACATTATCCTTCCAGAATGCTTCGACGGCTATTATCCGGACGAAACATCTGTTGACTGCGAGGAAGACGGATATATTTACGACGGTGTTGATATTGCGACAGCAATCTACGGAATCTATAACCTCACCGGCGGCGGAAAACTGCGCCTTCAGGCTGGAGGATATAAAGATGCGGGCACCTACACAATCACGCCTGAAGCCACCTTCAGCAGCGGAAAAGCAGAGAATTATGACATAACCTATAAATCCAACACCATGGTCATCGCTCCTGCCACTGCAATTGTATGGACCGGTTCTGATCGCAAGGTATATGACGGGGAACCGCTTACATGTGCCGATGCAGGAATTGATGACACCGTAGGTGAAGACCACGACAAGATTACAGTCACAGCGACAGGAACGATCACAGACCCGGGTACTGCTGATAATACGTATACGATTGACTGGGGTTCGGTTAATTCGGATAACTATGTTCTTTCGGAGGATCTCGGAACACTGACAGTCCTGGAAGCTTACGATACCCCGGTCGTGCTCACTGCAGCTTCCGCAGATAAAACCTACGACGGGACTGTCCTTGAGGATAGCACCGTTACAGCAACCGGCCTCGGTGAGGACTTCACAATAGAAGCAACTGTGGAAGGAAGCCGGACGGATGCGGGCAGCAGTGAGAATGAGATCACCGGCTATAAAATACTGAAGGATGGCGAGGATGTCACAGAGCAGTTCACGAACGTTACGCTGAAGAAGGGAACTCTCACGGTATCGAAAGCAGCGGCAAAGGTAGAGACAGGTTCGGCAGAGAAGGATTATGACGGTACAGCCCTGACCAACGCAACCGCTACAATCACAGGCTTAGTTTCCGGTGAGACGGCAACCGTAACTGCGACCGGCACCATAACGGACGCAGATACTACTGATAATATCTATGAAATCGAATGGGGCACGGCGAAAGCAGATAATTATGAAATTACGGAGGAACTCGGCACCCTGACTGTGAATCCGTTGCAGGTAACTTTTAATCTGTGTTGTCCTGAGGAGTCAGTGGAATACCAGGGATTCAGGCACGTACCTGAGTGGATTAAAGGCTATTATAAGGATGGTAATGATGTCGGGGAAGGGACAATCGATCATATTTATGACAGCAACGATAGAGTAATGGCTATATTTGGTGAGTTCACACTCAGAGGCGGCGCATCTCTCAGCCTGTATGCAGATGGTTGTACAGACGTGGGCACCTACACAATCGTACCTGAAGCTAGCTTCAGCAAAGGAAAAGCCGAGAACTATGACATAACCTATGAATTCAATGAAATGACCATCTATCCGTTTAGTTTTACAGTGGTAACCGGTTCCGATGAGAAGGTCTATGATGGGGAGCCTTTGACTTGTCCCGATGTGAAGATTGTGGATTCGCATGGAGACACTCGCCCCGAAACTGACTGGAATCCTATAGACATTGAACTCGGCAGCATTACGATAACGGCGACAGGAACTATTACAGACCCGGGAGATGTGCCCAACTTCTATTCGATTGACTGGGGTTCGGCGAACCCGGACAACTACTCTGTGTCAGATGACATTGGCACTCTGTCTGTCTACCCCAACGATCCTATAGAACCCCTTGTCGGTATGCAGGAAGACGATGACCGGTTGATTGCCGAACCGGATGATGATGAATCTTTTGTCGGTATGCAGGAAGACGATGACCAGTCGATTGTTGAATCGGACGATGATGAATCTTTCGCCGATATGCAGGAAGACGAAGACCGGTTGACTGTTGAATCGGACAATGATGAATCTTTCGCCGATATGCAGGAAGACGAAGACCAGTTGACTGTTGAATCGGACAATGGTGAATCTTTCGCCGATATGCAGGGAGACGAAGATCAGTTGATTGCCGAACCGGACGATGATGAATCTTTCACCGGTATGATAGATGAAAATGATGCTTCGCCTCCCGAATCGGATGATGTTCCGGAGGAAATCGCCATGATCCCGGAAGAAATATCGGATTATGAAGAGGTTGATCCATGAAAGTTAGCAGGAAAAACTTATTATATTCGTTTGCTGCATCTGCGCTGATTACTATCATAATCAGCGCAGGTTTTCTGCAGCGCGTAGACAGGTGGACCCAGGACTGGCTGTTCCAGATTCCCGGGACGGCCTCTACTGATATTGTCATCGTCGGCATCGATGAGACTGCATTTCAAGAGATCGGTCCCTATAATACCTGGGACAGAAATGTCATCGCCTCCGCATTGGATGTGCTGGCTTCAGACCCGGATCACAAACCTGCCGTAACTGCCATTGATGTTCTTTACGCCGGACACACTTCGGAGCAGGCGGACAGGCATCTTGCCGACGCAGCTAAGAAACTTGGAAATGTAGTTGTCGCTTCGATTGCTGAATTCGGTCAGGAAATCAAATGGAAAGACGGGCACGCGGTTTCCGTTGACACATCGGCTGTCGTGAACTATGAATCTCCGTATGAGGAGCTCGCCGAATCCGCAACAATTGGTCACATTAATGCAGTATCCGATATAGACAGTGTCATGCGGCATGCATTGCTTTATATTTCTCCCGAAGACCGGGAACGTGTGTATTCCCTCAGCTGTGAAACGGCCCGATTATATCTGGAGTCAAAGGGAGAAGAGCTGCGTCTTCCGCCGGTCAATAAAAGCGGTTATTTCTATATCCCGTTTACTGCAGGACAGGGCTGCTACTATGACGGAATATCGGTTGCAGATCTTATCAATAATAAAATACCGTCAGAATTCTGGGAAGGGAAAATTGTTCTGATCGCTCCTTATGCACCTGCATTTCAGGACCAGTACTTCACGCCGATAGATAAAGGCGTGCAAATGTACGGTGTCGAAATACATGCCAATCTGATCCAGTGCATATTGGAAGGAAGGTACAAGTCGGAAGTTTCGGATATTCTTCAGGCGATTCTTTTATTTGCCATTTGCATGGCTGCCATGATGTTCTTCCTGAAGAAAAGTGTCCGTATAGGCGGTGCTATACTTGCCGGATTAGTCATTATAGGGGCGTTAGGGACCATGCTATTGTATAAGGGAGGCCTGATTACGCATCCGCTGTGGCTGCCGGCGGGGGTATGTGCATGCTTCATCATCTCGCTGGCTGTCCATTATATCCGGGCGGCAAAGGAGCGCCAGAAGCTTGCGCTGGAGAAGGAGCGGATCACGGCGGAACTGGAACTGGCCACGCGCATTCAGGTCAGTGCGCTTCCAAAGGAAATTCCAAATGAAAAAGAGTTCGTTCTGTATGCCTGCATGGTTCCCGCAAAGGAAGTCGGCGGAGATTTCTATGATTATTACCCGATTGATGATGATCACTGGCTGTTCGTGATTGCCGACGTGTCAGGAAAAGGTGTGCCGGGAGCCCTGTTCATGATGGTAACGTCTGCGCTGATACACCATGTTGCTGTGTCCGCGTCGGAGACCGATCCTGCCTTGATCCTGCAAAAGGTCAATAATGAGATATGTCTGCGAAACCCGGCAGATATGTTCATCACGGTATGGCTGGGGATTCTGGAGCTTTCGACGGGAAAACTGACTGCTGCAAATGCCGGTCATGAATACCCGATCATTAAGAAAGCCGGGAAAGAGTTTGAATTGCTGAAAGATATACATGGCCTGGTCGTCGGAGCGATGGAAGGCGTGCAGTATAAAGCATACGAGATTCAGTTAGAGCCGGGTGCAAAGTTTTTCGTATATACGGACGGTATCGCGGAAGCTACGAACGCGAACAATGAATTGTACGGTTCGGAACGGCTTGTTCGGGTGCTGAAGAAACATGGGGAAGCGGCTCCGGCAGAAATTCTGCGTGAGGTGGATGCGGCGGTGAATGAATTTGTAGGAGAAGCTCCGCAGTTCGATGACATGACAATGCTTTGTCTGGAATATAGAGGAAAATAATTGAAAAAGTGAGATAGGGCGGTCGCATTTAGCGCCCGCCTTAAAAGTGAGATAGAGCGGTCACATTTAGTTGCCGCCTTAAAAGTGAGATAGGGCGGTCGCATTTTGCGCCCGCCTTATTTGAGCGCACCCTTGGGACAATTCTTCACGCACTCCATACAAAGGATACATTCCGTTCCATTTTCCCTCTTTCGAGAATTGTCAGTGACATCCACATCCATGGGACATACCCGCTTGCATTTTCCGCATGAAACGCACTTATCCGTGTCACACCTCACCCTCAGGCGGGCGTAATAACTCATGGGTTTCAGAAACACTGTGATGGGACAAATGTACTTGCAGAACGCCCGGTTATCCTTAAGCACAAACGCGAGAATGATTCCGACCGCATAATACAGAACATTTCCGATGATAAATGCCCGGAACATGATTCCCTCGATATCTGCGACGTGGGCTAAGAACAGGGAGGCAACAAATACCAGCGACAGGGTGAAGGTGACATACCGGATCCAGCCCCATCTCTTCCGGGGGTGTGTCGGAGCTTTATAAGGAAGAAAATCAAGTATCATCGCCGTCCAGCATGCGTAGCCGCACCATCCCCGTCCGAAGAGGAGAGGTCCGAATATCTTTGCCACTGCGTAATGAATCGTTGCTGCCTCGAAGACGCCTGAAAAGAGATAATACCAAAAGCCCTCGATCTGCATATTTTCGCGTGAGATCAGGCCGAGGTAGATCAGCATATAAAGTCCGACAAGCAGCTGAACGATTCGCCGGGCATACTTGTAGTTTTTTATATACAGAAAGAGTCCCAACGCAATCGAGCATCCGATGTAACTGAAGTTGAGAAGATAGAAAATATTATCTTTCGTCAGCCACAGTATGACGGCTATGGCTTCAAAGACTGCCAGCATGACAATAGGGGCGGTATATTTCATCAGTGTCTACTCCTTGTTCGTATGTGCTATTCCCTTTTACGAGTAGTTTATCTCCGGAAGCCTTATATTGCATTCCTGCCTTACGCTTTTTATTGCTATTTCATCCGAATTATTATACTCCGGTATCCAATCCTTAATCATGTCTATTATACTCCGGTAAATAGCACACATGAAAGACCTCCATAAAATTACGCAACCCCAAAAGAAATGTCTTTTAGTTTAGAAACAGCAAAGCCCCGATAATCATGACACTCCCGATCATGCCTGCCGGCGTCATAGCCTCATGCAGGAACAGAGCCGAAAGCAGAACTGCCGTCACCGGATCGATATAACTGAAGAGGGCAGCGGTCTGTACAGGGAGATGCTCCACCGAGCTGAAGTAAAGGGCGTAAGCAATCCCTGTGTGAAGGATTCCCACAGCAATAAGAAGGATCAGCTGGATGCTTTTCAGCTCGTAGGTATGAAGCGCACCGTGAAGCAGCATATAAGGAATGAGTGATATCGATGCGGAGAGCAACTGTACGATGGTTTTCTCATAGACGGGTACACCCACGATTTTTTTGTTGAGTAAAACGACTGCAGCGTACAAGGCAGCAGCCCCGAGTCCGAGAAGCACGCCTTTTGTATTTCCGACGCCTTGTACTGTATCTGAGGGACTCATAATACCGGAGACGAGCATCATTCCAAAGAGAGCGACGACCACGCAAGCAATTTTGCGCAGCGTGATAGATTCTCTGAAAAGAATCGGGGATACTAACAGCACGATTACCGGCTGCATGTAGCTGCAGGATAATTTTCATGCAATCGCCTGCGAGATGGAAGGAGCGGCCGTCGCGGTGGTGTGCTCGGAGTATGAGATGCCATTTGTCGTTATAAGGGCGATGTCTGATAAAGCAGACGGCCTCGCTCATGACACCTACGAGGATATGGGTGACAGAGCTGCCGACAATTCCAGCAAGATCGTTATGCAGATGCTGGAGAGTATGGAATAAAGATGAAAAAAGACAGGTATCTGAACAGCAAGTTGTTTAGAGCCTGTCTTTTCACTATCAGATGGAAATAATCCGTCAGAAAACTCATGGACGTATCGCCTGTAGCTGCCTCCAAGCTGTCCTCGGCCAGATTCAGCCACACAAAATCGTCTCTGGTCAGATTAATTCCGAACAAATGATGTGACGCCGGTCATTACGGTTTTTTCAGTAGTATTTCCACATCCTTTTTCCGGAAAGCCACCCCGTATTGGAAAATATTTTTGATTCCCTGGGACAGCATCTCTGTTTCATAGCGGTTCTGCTCGATTTGTAAGAGGGCATCTTCAGCCAATTTGCGCAAATCAGCATTTTCGTCCTTTGACACTTTGAGCTCCATCAGGATTCCCGGCAGGCTGTTGTTTTTCGGGATCAGCTGAATATCAAATCTGCCTTCCCCGGATTCTCTGTTGGAACGCACAAAATAGCGGTTATTTAAAATGGCGATAAAACCAAGAACGAGTCCCTGATAAAAAATCTCATCTGTAGTGTCAAAGAAGCTCACAGTCTGCCGGAGATATTCTTCAATGCACTTCGCAAGCTTAGCCTCATCCTGCTCATAAAAGGCCTGCTGTATGCGGGCAGCGGTAGATTCTGTTTCCGGAATGCCCCACCGCGTAAGGATCTCTTTCTCATATACGTAGGATATCTCTCTGTTCGGGATAGAGACATTACAGATATAATTCCCGTCGCTTTGCGGAGATATACCATCATTTTTAAGGTAGCCTGTCATTAAAAGGAAGCTGTATATGCTTGACGGATTGTGAAGGATCTCCGGATAAATCACACCGGTATCAACGTAAGTGGTGACCTGCCCTCCTTGAAGGAGCTTCTTCAGGGATTCTATGGTTTCGGGGGTTGCTGTCTTCAGAATATCGCCGATGATTGCATTGCTCCCGGTGGATTGCCAGAATGTTTTCGGGAAAAAGTGTTCATCGGCATAATTGATGATAGACCAGGGATTGAATACATCGCTGTTTCCGAAGCGGTATCCGTCATACCATGATTTTGCTTCCGGCATTTTTTCGGGACAGCCATAGTAGGCCAGCATTTCTTCGACTTCGTTTTCAGTAAATCCGAAGTAGGCGCTGAAGCGGTCATCCATGATCGTATTGACCTTCAGGTTATTCATGTCGCTGAAAATGCTTTCCTTAGCCACACGAAGAATGCCGGTAAGGAAACCATATGCCAGGTGAGGGTTGTCCTTAAATGCCCCGGAAAAAAGATTCCGGATAAATCCGATGACTTCTTTATAATATCCTGCTTCATGTCCCTGCTGGATCGGCGTATCGTACTCGTCAATGATGATGACGGCCGGCATGCCTGAATGTTTATGCAGCATGGCGGAGAGAACGGAGAGTGACCTTGCCAGTTCCACTTCTTCAGCATCCCCTGATATGATTTTTGCGTAGAAGGATTTTTCATACTCTGTGCATTTTCCGCTTTCGCGAAGTTCAGCGTGCCTTGAATATTCCATGCGGATGATTTCGGAGATATCGGAAAGCGCATTTTCCCAGGTAGAGTATTTTACATCCTTGAACGTCAGGAAAATGACCGGGTAGCGGCCTTGGTGTTTCCGGTATGCTTCCCCGCACGACCAGATCTTTTTATCCTTGAACCAACAGGAAGTATCCTCCTCTGTCTTCTCAAAGAAAACCCGGAGCATATCCATGTTCAGTGTTTTGCCGAATCGGCGCGGTCTTGTGAACAGAGATACCTTGGGAAGCGTGTCGACAAAATCCCTGATCAGGAGCGTCTTATCTACATAATAGTAGTTCGATACCGCCTCAACATAGCTGGATATGCCGACGGGGAGCGGCAGCAGGGCTCGGGATGTTTTCAAAGTCTTTCGGACCGGCTGCTGCACGTCTTCCGGCAAGACCCAGGAACGGCCCTCTTTCACGGCCCCCGGTATTTCGCCGGACTTGCACATCTGCTGTACTCGCCGGACAGAGATATTCCATTTCCGGGCGGCTTCATCTGCGGATATATAAAGCATGATGCCCCTCCTCTTTCTTGCGTTTTAACTAATTATTTCGCGAAATATCGTATCATATTTCGCGAAATAAAGCAATACTGATGGCGAAATGCCGGATTATATTCGTCAAACCTTAGATATATGCTATTCATCTGTCAGATGAACGTATTGCATGGTACAATAGAATTATCGTAATTGCCTGAAAATTGTTAGTATCGTAGTTGTTAAGAGGAGAGTTCCGGAACCTTAAACTTTTGCATTTTAAAGCTCATTTGTGAAAATCTTTAGATCCGGTTTGCGAGAAAGACGAGAATTGATGTCGATCTACAGACATTATCAGCCGATTTAGAAGACCGGCAATCTATGTGATCTGTCTGTAAGGTTTCTGAAAATGTATACAACACAACTCTCATATGATAAGGAGCACATCATGGACCTGCAAATATATGACGAAAAACACATCCGGGTAACGGACATTTACGGTGAGACACACACAGGCGTCGCGGAGTATTACAATTCCGACCACTGCCTGCACGAATACGGGGAAAATGAGGAAGGCATCAAAGTCGAAGACTTTCTCATTTACAAGCCGCAGACTGCTTCAATCGAGGAGGTCGAAGTTCACGGCACAGCGGAGCTTCGGACAGAACGCCTTGTCCTGCTAAGTCAGCCAATAATTTACGGCTGACTTATCTTCTTTCACCCCGCTTCAATTACTCCTGAATCTGCAACCATCTTCACATCCTCCCCGAACAGCAGCCTGTCCGGTCTCGACGACAGCAAGAAGTAAGGATTCCCGTTCTCCGAGGTATTCTTCCGTGCAAATATCCCCTCGCTTTCTTCATCGATTTTCTCTGCCGTTCCGTTCGAGATATCGATTACATTCGTGGTATTAGTTCCATCGACAAATGTCAGATCTACCATTATCAGCGTCTTACCCCCGGACTTGCAGAGATAGAATCTGGATTTTTCAAATCCTGCTGTATTCTCTTCGTAAATCTCGTCATTATTTATAAAAATTCTGTATGAAGTATATGTATTCCAATCGCTGCCATCACTGGAATAGAGCATCTCAATCTCTTCAACGCTGCCGTCATTATTATAGTCATCTAAGATCCAGAACGAAGACTCAGAGGGAAGATATACAACATACTCACTCTGTGTCTCACAGTAAGTTGGATTGAACAGCTCAGGATGTTCTGAGAATTTTATCAATACATTCTGCTGTCCCGACGCATAATCAGCAACAGAGTATATCGGAAAGTAGAAGAGTATTCCTTCGGGCATGAGAACCCAGCAGTCATTATTTGAAGGAGTTACAAAACTATCCTGAACTTTCCGGTGTAGCTCATCTCGCCCGGACATAAATATATCGGGGTTGCTATCGTATAAGGTGTTAGTGACAATATCTGCCATCACTACCGTATCGTTACAAATATCTCCCAGCGACAGTCTTGCGCCGCTCTTTGCGTCAAATGTTGCCCCGGTATTTTGGTAGGAACCATGCGCTCCGCCTCTATAGTCCGAATAGCCGATATTCACGCTAAAAACCTTTTCATCAGAACGTCCCAATGCGAACGACTGGTAGACCATCAAATCATCCGCTATTTCATCCGCAGTTTCTACAAGCTCTTGATACGCCTTCTCAATCGCTGACGCACATTCATCACTGAACGAAACCAGTGCTGCATTAAGCTCGGGGTATAGCACATCCGTCCCGTCTCCGAGGGAAAGACGTTCATAACGCATGTCACAGTCACCGGCATCATTTTGCTGATATATCTCCTCGAGCTTCAGGACAGGTATCTTTGATCCGGCATTCTTCTCTTCAGATGCGGCGATATTTTCATTTTTTTCTTCAGGATTGGCAGTATTTTCAGAAGTGCCGGCATTCGCCTCACTCTCCACGGCTGACTCTGGGCTGGATGATTCCCGCAGGTCATCCAGCTTTATCTGAATCTCGTCCCCGTTATCCGGGGCAAGCTCGATGGCACGCTCATAATCCGCTATCGCGAGGTCGTACTCCTGCATATATGAATAAGCGTCAGCACGTCCTTCGTACGCTTGTGATCTCTTCGGTTCTATATCGATTGCTTTCGTGAAAGCATTGACAGCCTCAGAGTATTTAAGCTCCGATAAATACCTATTACCGAGATCCATATAATGTTGGTAACTATTTTGATTATGTCGGAAGAAAAATACGATGAAAACAGTACAGAAAAATATGAGCAGACCAGCCAGGACAATGGCCACCGTTTTCTTTCCGTTTGTTCTCTTCTTGTTCTGAACAGTCGGATGAACGTAAGGTTGATTATAGTCTTGAAACGCGGGTCGGACATGTTCCGAATGTTGCCGGTTATGTACATCCTGCGGCAATCGATTATAGCTGCTATTTTCATCCCGCTTGAAGACGCTCTGTTGAGATTGGAAGGAGCTGGCATTTTCACCAATGTGTATTACTTTTGCACCGCAGTGAGTGCAATATTTTGCATTATCATCAAGTTGCTTGCCACAATTCGAGCAAAACATAACAGAATGCTCCTTTCGTTTCGGAATTAATACTGTTACGGTTTATGTGAGGGCTGCCATCGCATAATTAGATACAATAAAATTTTACTATCCGCTATGCAATTAATCAAGTTGTATGCCTGTCGTAACAGGAGAAGGATATGTTAAGAAACCTATTCTTGCAGAAGCAAAGTCTACTTGGTATGCTTTATTAAGGAGAAATGTCTGTCGTATTGGCGTTGTATCAGGAGTATGACAATGGGTAGAATAAGTAAAAGTGAACTTGAAAATATCTTTTTAAGCAGGCCTTTTAAGACTCGCAATGCAGACGAATTCGATCTGGAAAATATCTTAGATTTATTCGTCGATCCGACGGATGGCCTGATTGGACCATTTGATTTTACGAATGCAATTATAAAAGGAAAAATGGGTTCGGGGAAAACAATGTATCTGCGAGCGAACTATGCGTATCATTTGTATACATTAGTCCCGTGCCTTAACGAGGGGAGCCAGATCATACTACCCGTATATATTAAACTGAGTGACTTCCAGAATATCAGGGATCCTGAGGAAATTTATAATGCAATTATCATCAAATTGCTTAAGGAAATTGTCGGAGTCATTGATCACTTGCGATCAGCCGAGATCCTCGCCCGCCTGCACTTAGGTGCGATGTCACTGAACGAATCCTGGTCAACAAATAAGGATCTCAATGATATTGTTGAGGATCTGAAGAGACTTAACGCTGCCCAATATGTTCAGACTGTAAAGAAAAGCCTGGAGGAAAGAGGTACAATTACACACCAGTTTTTCAATGTTTACAGAAATACCGGAAGAGAAGTCCAGACACAGATTCAGCATAATACAAAGCCCTCATTTGAGATGATCACGAACGCCTGTAAAAAGCTTCTTACTCCGTTTAATGGGAAATTGTTGATCCTATTAGATGAAATCGGTTCAACATCAAAGAGCTTCTTCAAGGGAACTGAGGAGGCGGATTCCTATTTCGAAACGCTCATGAATCAGCTCAGAACGCTCAGCAATGTCAGGACAAAGCTGGCTGTATATCCAAACTCTGCGTCCGACATCCTTAAGGAGACTCGCTATGGTGATGTTATCTCATTGGAATGCGACATGATAAATCACCCCGAACAATATGATGAATATGCAATTACAATAGCATCACTGGTCGAACGGTATATCGGGAAGGAGAGTAGGCAGGCTATTCGTCCCGAAGATGTGTTTGAGGTATCTACGAAAAGGCAGGAGATATATGAGCACTTGATTAACGCATCTTCCGGGAATATGCGCAGACTTGTTCATCTGCTCGATTTGTCTATGAATGAGGCATACAGAAGGGGGCACGGATATGAGCGTGTCTCCGAGAGAGACGTGTTGGAAGCTTTGAAAACACAAGGCTCAAAAATGATCGATCTTTATAAGCCGGATGAAATTGAACTGATCAGAGCGTTGGCACAGCTATGCAAGAACAGGTCAACGTACCGCTTTTCGTATCCGAACAATACGCAGGCCATCATGAAGTATACAAATCGATCGGAAGAATATAATATCATCAACATACTTCAGGTTGACACGGAAAAGAACAGGAACACTTACTATTTTGACTATGCTTTTTGTATCTTCCGCGACTTGCCGACACATTATTTAAAAGGCACCCGAAAAATAGACAAGAAGAGGAGCAGGGCTACAGGCGAGCCGATTCGAAGGGTTGCACAGTTGTCTGATGAGCAGATACTTAGCGTTACGAATGGAGATGGTTCTCAGTAAAGAATTTAGTTAAAAGAGTTTAGAGCGTTAAGCAAAAAGAAAGGATACATATGCATCGGTCAACATTACCCAAGCTTCTTGCCTTGTACGACACAAACTCCGACGATACCGGCACTTCCGGCAATAATGACACAAACTCCGACGATTCCGAGACCTACGGTGAACAGAATTCTTCTTTGAATACTATTGTCAAGAAGGTGTCATTTGCACATTTATACTATGATGATGTAAACAATCCCGCTTATGATGAACTCCGAAAAGAGTTGGACGAGATCTTCCGAAACGCGCAGCTGCAGGATATTCCAGAAATTTTGAGGGGTGGGGTAGAAATGGAGTGAGCCCGAGATAGGGCATTGACACACCACCTCGGCGACATTTAGAAGGCAGCTGGACTCTACCGTAGAAATGGCTTTAGCCCGATATAAGTCCGGAATTAGTTTTAGCGCGAAGAAAAAACAAGAACACAGTGCCCCCGACAGAGTGTCGATGCACTGTGTTCTTTCTTATCAAAATTGCAAGTATTGTAATGATACTGGTTATTAATATTTTGGAAAATTGAGATATCTGTGCCAACAAAGCCAACACCCAATCAAAATCTTACTCACGAATCACTTTGGTATCCTCAGGATATGGCTGGGCTCATTAGTAAGAGCTCCCCGCGAATCGTGCTGTAAAACAGCGATATCGGGGAGCCCTTGAATTAATCTTTCAGTATTCTGTTTAGTAAATTGTATCGATTTTTTATTTTATCGGTGTCACATCAGATTCGTTGTCTTTCTTTTTTCCGGTTGTAATTGCTACGACAGCAAGTATTGCATTCAATAAGCACCATCCAGACCAAATAACCAAGTCACCATAGCTTCCATGACTTGCGAATCCGATTAATGCAGCCAAACCAAAAAGGATGATTAATGCAATATTACCACCTTTTTTCGATGATTTTCTCGTAGCAATGGAAACTATTCCGCCAGCAAGCATTAAAAATGCAACAATAATACCAGCTGAACCAGAAACCTCTCCATTTTCTTGCAATGCATTTGATAAACCGGCTGCACAGGACTGAAAAGCAACTAAAACAAATAGAACGATGGACAGAATACCTGAAACAAGTTTCCAAGTCTTCATCAGTGATTTACCTCCTTATTTTGCAGAAAATGTAATGGGTTCTGTATCTGCAATTGTTTCATATGTATCCGAGCTATAAATATGGAATTTCAACTCGACATTATCAATGGATTCAATTCCGTTCTCTTCCAACTGATTCGACAGAATTGTAATATCCTCCAGGGCTTTCTTGCCATCGTATACCGTTGTTGAAAAATAAGGAGTAATCATAAAACCGTTGATTGACATATCATCAACATTGATTCCTACGGACTTTCCTGAGTTGTTTTCGATATAAAGCAAAATAGCGGATCCCCAGAATGAATTTTCATCAACGGTCTTACCTACAATACGAATTCCGTCTGCACTATAAAGCTCTGTTCCGGCATCATTAGGTGTTGTATCCATGTTATCGTATTCTGATGTATGAATTTCAGCATATTCATTTTTGAATACCATGTTGTATTGAGCATCAGATGCATGGAAATACATTTCAACTTTACCTACAGATTCTATACCAGCTGCTTTCAGTCCGGTAGAGGAGAGATACATAGTTTCGTTGGCATTTTTCCCTGCAGCAACTTTTGACGAGAATAAGTCAGTAATCATGTAATCATTTACAATAAGAGCATCACACCCCACTGTGTAATCTGTGTCAGAGCTATTCTCTATTAACAGTTTGATTCCGTCACCCCAGATCTTATCAGTGAGATACTCTTTTGCTGTGATTTTAATCCCGTTTGTATCTATTAAGACCTGTTCCTCTATCGTAGGAACAGATGATGTATTTGCATCATTGTCTGTATTTGATTTTTCCTCTGTATCAGCAGTAGATGGATCGTTGGCAGGATTGGTGCCTGAATCGGTTGAAGAAACAACATCCTTCTTATTGCCTGAATCAGAAGACCCGCTTCCTATTGCAATTGCTGCAAATAGAGTAAAACATAACACCAGCGCCACACATTTCTTTTTGTTTTTCATGTTTCTGAAGCCTCCTCATATTTTTTTATAATAATTACTGCAAGCATCTCAGCAACCCCTTCAACAAAGATATCAAGCAAATCAAATGTACCTGGTATCATTGGAAATAATTGAAGAAGTTCTAAAGCTATTGAGAATACTAATACATAAAAGAGCATCCTCATGCTTGCCGCATTATTATCTATTATCATGTACACTGCAAAAACAAGTGAGTATCCCCAGAGCATATCAGGTATATAGTTCCTTAGAATAGGCCAGAACCATATATGTGGATTCATAAGCTCTGATGCTATAACAATCCGAAGTTTAAGATATTTAAGGAAAATAACATTTGGAGAAGAAAAAATATACAAACTTGCCCCCGCTAATAGGGGAAGCAAAATGTTTGATAGCATGAACACTCTTTTATTCTGCATTTAACAAATTTCAGACTAATTCACATGATTCAGAGTTAATGATGAAAGCGTCTATTTCTCGTTGCATTATATCATTAAGTTCCTCTTCGCGTTGCCACCATAGAAGTGGCAACTTTAATGGGTGTTTCAGAATAATAGGATTTATACATGTCGGTAGATAGTGCCAAGCCAAACTATCCTATAGATTAAGGTTTGTTAATCTATAAGTTTTGAAGTATACTTTATTTATCCTTAAGTACTTTTTCTCAATGATTATCTACTGCAAAGCAAGAAATACTGTCGAATATAAAACATGGATAACACGTTAACCGTCGCCAATCAAAATTACACATTGGTCGAGACCATCGCTTACCCCAACGGTGGTACCAGCGGCTTTTACATCCATGACCATGATGTCATCATTCTCGATGATGGCATCTGCAACCGAGATGCTTCCAACATTGCATTTCCATATGTCCTCATCACAGACAAGCAAAATTATTATATGAAGAATTATGAGCGGGTATACAGATTCCTGATTGAAGATAAGGACACAATCAGTGATTTTCTGTCGAATCCGATTGAGTGCTATGCTTCCGACTATACGATAGTCGCGAACAGAGAGGATGGCACGGATTCGTCACCGCTCGAATTTTATTTTGAGAGGATGTTCTCGAATGTTTATGGAACAAATGCACTGAAGTATCTCCGCAAGGAATACAGCATAACAGGGAGACATGGTCGCAACTATTTTCTCGATTATTTAGTGAGAACAACCTATGGAGATATAGCGGTTGAGGAGAACGGTGTTACATTTCATCATCCGCAGATCATAGGTAAGGAGAAATATCGCCGTCAGCTCGAGAAGCAGAATACCTGCACGAAATGGGGTATACGGCTCTTTCGATTCTCCACGGAGGATTGCCGATTCGAGGAGCGTGTGGGAGATGACATCATTTCATTTTTCGGAAATGACGCAGACGCTTTCATAGAAGATGGGATGATGGCTGACCGAGAAGTTCGTCTCTATGACCATCAGATTCTGACCCTCGAGGAAATAAAGGAGCGCAGAAGACAGGGTATTCATACTTTTCTTGCTGTGTTTCCGACGGCGAGCGGAAAGTCCAGAATTGTGGAGGAGGATTTGCAGGAATATCTTGCGGTGAATCCAGACGCGCGTGTACTCATCATGGCACCGAACACAAATATTGTGAATGATTGGAAGGCACGAATAGCCGTTTCACTCATCCAATTTACAAATCGTATCGATGTGCACACGAATGCCTATATGGCAATTCATTATCACAACATTCGCCCGGACTATTACGCATACGTTGTGATCGACGAAGCTCATCATGCTGTCGCGCCGACCGCGAAGCGTGTTATACAGCATTTTACACCGGACTTCCTCATCGGACTGACAGCTACCGATGAACGGATGGACAAAAAGCGCCTCGAGACGGTATTTGGTTCATATAAAACAACACTGACGCTCAGGGAGGCGATGGAGAAGAAGATAGTAGCTGAGGCAAATGTTTTCAGAATTGAAACAAACCTTGATTTGAGCAAAGTGCGCTTTAACGGTAAGGACTATGTGAATGCAGATCTTGAAAAGAGCATTCGCGTAACTTCTAGAAACGAGCTGATAGCGGAAGTACTCAAAGATTATTTCTGTGCAAATGGCATGGAAAATCTCCAGGGCATTGTCTTCTGCGTGAATGTTAAGCATTGTCAGGAGATGGAGAAGGTTCTGAAAAGAGCCGGTATCAGTGCTGCCGCATATACCGGTCAGCAGGCAAATACCGGAATCATGGACGATTTTAAACAGAAGAAGATTCGTTTCCTTTGTGCCTGCAACATGATTTCTGAAGGATGGGATTACCCGGAGCTTGGAATTCTTGTTATGGCAAGACCAACTATGTCGAAAGTACTCTATCTGCAGCAGATCGGAAGAGGACTTCGGAGGACTGAATCAAAGGATCATATGTTTGTCGTTGATGTCGTGGACGAGTATGGGGCGGTAGTGAAGCCATGTTCCATGCACTCAATTTTTTCATGCAATGCATATGTTCCGTTCGGCAGTATTCTGAAGCGTGACTATCAGATAGGTGATATTATTGAGGTCGATGGACTTGTAGAGAGAGTTGAGCGGATTATACCGGTTGATACGGAGACATTCGAAGAAAAATATGGAAATTATCTGAATCAGGAACAGGTAGCAAGAGAATTCTTCATGAGTACCGGCAGCATTATAAGCTGGGTGAAAAAAGGGAGGATTCAGCCAGATCAGACGCTTAATTTCGGAAGTAAGAAGATATATCTGTTCAGTCCTGAGCATGTTGCTGAGATAAAGGCTGAAAATAATATTCCGGATCATAATGATGATACTATCCGAAAAGATTTCTTTGATTTTCTGGCGGAGCGCGACTACAGTCTTTCATATAAGATGCCGTTCCTACTGGCATTTATCAAAAACCTGAATTCGGTCGGCGATGCATCAATCGATTCGGTTCTTAAAGACTATGTTGCATTTTATCAAGATAGGGTTGAAAAGGGATTGACGGTCGACAGGAAGACTTGTCCGTATACCGAGGAGACCCTCAAGGATGACAAGTTCATAAAGCGAAATATGTTGACGAATCCTTTTGAGAAGTTCGAACGAAAGCGGTTTATGTACTATTCCAAAGAACTGGGTACGCTCTCGATGAATCATGCTTTGTTTGGCGCACTGAGTGAGGAGGATTTTGAGGCGGTGAGGATACAGATGAGAGAGGATCTGGACGATTATTATAGAAAATTATCATAGTTTTTGGGTGTGGACTATGAAAGATTGATTAGAAAGAGATTTGGTGCTTAGATCAGAACTGATATACTCTTATCAGTTATAATAAAGTTTTAGGTACGGTGAATAGTCAGAGGACACTGGGAATACTATGATAAATAGGTATGTATGGGAATTGTATCTCAAATCAGGCGGAGAGCAAACTGTTAGTTTTTTTCGTGATAATCTATATGAACATTATTCTTCTGATTATGCTTTAGGAATAAGAAGGATGCAGGAGTATTATTGTGTCTCGAAAGGCATTATCGATGACACGGAATGGCAGCTTCAAGCATTGGATTCTGTAATTTCTGAAGGGGCACCAGATGAATGGCAACCCGAAGATGAGGAACTGTCAGATGATGAATTAGTAGTGCAAGCTATTAAGGATATAGATGAAATTTTTGAGAACGAATATAATTATATTCTGAGCGAGGAGAAAAGTGATAAGAGTGCATTTCAATATTGTTCTTATAACTTGCCTGGCTTAAGTACACTATTCTCTTTCAATCACCCCGATATTTTTGTTCCGTATTATTTTTGCTGTAACTATAATATTCTAAATATGATTGCCGAAACATTTGACATAGAACTGCCGGAATTGCCTAAAAAAGCTGATTATCGGGCACGTACATGGCATTATGCTAATCTGTGTAAGGCATTTTATAAGTTTCGGGTGGAAAATAATCTAACTTATTGCGAATTCTGTGCTTTTCTTTATGACTTTGCTCCTCATTACATTGGTGGAGTTGATAGCTATATCATTGAGGATCTTCCTGAGCCAAAAGCAGCTTACTTCGTCGGAGGTGGAGGCGATAATGCTGATGCTGAGGCTGAAAACTATGTGGGAGAGAAAATGTATTGGCAATGCAATCCGGCTACAAGGGCAGGGGACATGATTGTGATGTATTTAAGAACCCCGATTAGTGCAATTTCGTCTGTATGGAGGAGTATGTCCATTGGATTTATAGATCCCTTCTTTTATTATTACAGATGTACATATATTGGTATGCCTAAAAAACTATCACGTATACCGATTGCTGAAATAAAGAGTGATCCGATTTTAAGTAAAATGCCAATCGTCGCTAAGAATATGCTAGGAATAAACGGAGTTGAGCTTAAACCATCAGAGTATAATTATATAGTAAGTAAAGCAGGTAAGGATCTACCAAGGCTTGAAAATGCATTGTCAGAGAATGAAGGACAATTTGCAAACGAAAAAGACGTAGAAGAAAAGTTGGTTAAACCTTTGCTGACTAAACTGGGATTCGATGAAAAAGATTACGTGCAGCAGATGTATATTGAAATCGGTAACCATAATTATGCTTTAATTCCAGATTTTGTAATAAATCCGATCAGCACGAATGGACATTATTCCGGTTATACAACTATCGAAGTAAAGCGAAGCATCACAAGTGAGAAACAGCTCAAACAGGTCAAAGTGCAGGCAAGGAGCTATGCAAAAATACTGGGAGCCAAGTATTCTGTTATTGCTTCCATGGAAAAGGTTTGGATAACAGGCTATGAAGATGATTATGAAAGCTGTGTTTTTGAAGAAACATGGGAGAGTTTATCTGATACGGACATTTTCTACAAATTGGAAAAATTAATTGGAAAAAGGCAGATAAGATGACGAGGTTTCTTTAAAAGGATGACCGTACTCTATGTCATTGTAGAGTCTAAAGAGTAGGAATTATTAGCTTAAATTTGAAGGAGGTTGTTTTGGAGAAACTCAATTTCAAATTAAATGAATATTATCATCAGTTTCCTCTTCGATGGGAAGAACAGAAATACCTGTGGAAAAGTGTCCGGACATTTCAAGAGAACTGGAATTTGGATGCTGCTGACATGGCAGGAATGATTGACAGAGCAACCTCTGACGCAGATTACTTAATAGAGAGTAAGGGATATTATCCCCGTAAAATATTTCGTAGTTTGATCGAAGTAGATCGTAAGAGAGTAAGAGAAATATTTGAAAACCTTTTTGATGAAAGTCAGGATATTACTAAACGATACGGTGCTTTTGAAAGTATGGTAGAGGACTTACGTCTTGGACATGAATATAAACCGTATTTATCTCGCAAGGAGTCTTCGGCGTATCCTGTTATTGCTAGCACATTCCTGTGGCTTATGTATCCGGATCGGTATTATTTTTACAAATACAGTGTTGCCAAGAAAGTAGCGTCCACGACAGGCATCCGCTTTATAGACGACACAGATAGTGGCCATAAAATGGCAAGCTGGTTCAAATTTTTAGACAGGGTGAGTAGATCACTTTTAGAGGATATCAGATATAGACAGCTGCTTGATGATAGACTTGATGAGACGATGTACAGGGATGAGAAGATGCATTGTATGGCTATCGATTTTGCATTTTATTTAAGACCATTGTATGAAGGCCGTAAAGGTGGCTCTAAAGCAAAGATTTCCGGAAACAGTATTGTCAGTATGTGAAGTCGAAGAATATACATATAATATTGGCGGTAATTGAAAAGTTCAGGCATAATATTGGAGCCATTTTCATAATAAGGATAACCGGATATAGAAATGATAAGTATATAGATTTACAAAGAAAAGAGGAAACCACCATGAATATACTACAAACCATCGCAACCCGCCGCTCCCACCGTGCCTACAAGACCGAGCAGATCTCAGAGACCGAACTGAATCAAATCCTCACCGCCGCACTGCAGTCTCCAAGTGCCAGAAATCATCAGCCATGGCACTTTTCTGTAGTTCAGGATCCGGATTTAATTCAGGAAGTTCATGATGAAGCAGCCAAGGTGCTGGAGAAGGATGGAGGCCGACATTTTAACGATCCCGATTTCCAGATCTTTTATCATGCTCCGACAGTTGTTTTCATCTTTGGGGAGAAGGATTTTTCATGGACACAGGTCGACTGTGGGATTGCTGTTCAGACCATGGCCCTCGCCGCTGAAGGGCTTGGCATCGGAAGCGTGATTTTGGGTCTGCCTAAGGCTGCATTCAAAGGTGATAAAGCTGACGAGCTGAGGAAAAAGCTGCAGTGTCCGGAGGGATATGATTTTGTGATCGCGCTCTCGCTCGGGTATAGCACGGATATGAAGGAGCCGCATGATCTGCGTGAAGAAAAGATAAGCAGAATCGAATAAGAAGAAACGTGTAGCGAAGAAACAATCCGTTAAAGATTTCTGGTGACCTTATCACAGTATTGAAACATCCGTAGAAATACATGAAAAACCAAAGAATCTATTCTACAGAAAAAGGAGTCTTATATGATATACGGGAATGTAAACAATGAGTTTTTTGATCAGCAGGCCGCTCTCCTCCCGGCACCCCTTTGCGCCGCCCTTCACTTCTTAAAGGATACAGATCTGGCCTCCCATGAACCCGGTAGATTTGACATCGAACTTGATGGCGTACCGATGATTCTGCAGGTACTTGATCTTGAGACATCTCCGAGGGAAGCCTTAAGACCCGAGATTCACAGAAAATATATTGACGTACAGTTCCTGGCCGCCGGAGGACCGGAGGATGCAGGTTACTACAATGATGACGGCAGCGGGATCGTCGATGAAGACCTGCTTGCAACGCAGCGGGACATTCTGTTTTATAAGAACCGTCCGGCGTCCGAGCGTGAAGGCAGGATCGCATTGGAGGTCGGAACGTATGCGGTTTATCTGCCATGGGATGTGCATATTCCAGCCGTACAGGTAAATGAGACATCCTGTCCGATCAGAAAGATCGTCCTCAAGGTTCCGATGGCTGCATGTCTTCCGGATGGAATGTGGGAATGGAAATAAAGAAGCGCGACCTCGCCAATATAGATACCCTCTCCGCAAAAGACCTCGATGAATTCTGCCTGTACTGGAACTCCGGTCCGGGACGGGATGTGGAGAAAGACAAGGCCAAAGCCCTTAAACTCGGCAGTGAACCCGATTATCCGAGAGGGCTTTATAAATGCTGCGAGCTTTCCTGCGGCTGGACCTTCTGTGACCACAGATATGAGAATACCTGCCTTCTGTGCGATGAGGAGGATACTGTCCGGCTGAAGGGAAACTCGATAGAAATCGTAGGTCTTCTTCTGAATATCGCGATCAGGGAACGGACCCTCGCTCAGATCAGGGAGAGGGAATACGGTCTGGTGCTTTCGGGAGGAGGGGCGAAAGGCGCATTTGAAATAGGCGTCTGGAGATGGCTGGAGAGGACAGGTCTTATTCATAAGATAACTGGTATCTCCGGCGCGTCGGTAGGTGCGCTGAACAGCGTTTTGATCTCATGTGCCTCGATTGAGGAGGCCGAAGATATATGGCTGTCAATCAGGCAGGATGACCTTACGCCCGTGAATTGGGAGGCGCTGAGAAAAGGTGCGGAGACGCTTTTGCGCATGGCGGCAGGCACCGCCGCTCTTCCGGTCAATGCAGTGATGATGGCTAAGGAGCTTTCCGCATTAGCGGGAGGATCTGTCTTTACGCAGGGGAAGCTCTCTGAGATTGTAAAGCGGGTGCTTGAGCGGAAGATACCGAATCACAGAATTGTATTTTCCTGTCTGGCCCGGCAGAGTCTTCAGAAGCAGGCGGACCCGCCCACGGAGCTTTTGATAGGGGAGTTTCATAATGCGGATTATTATTGCCTGAATTACAGAAATTCCTGGGATGTTGAGAGAATTGTGATGGCTTCGGCGGCGCTGCCGCTGGTGTATGATCCGATTAATATACATCATTTTCTGTACAGGGACGGCGGATGCAGGGACAACACGCCGTATATGCCTCTGGTGAAGGCCGGGTTCAAAAAGCTGATCGTCGTGCATCTTACGGAACGTACCGTGAATCAGCCGGCAGTTGAGATGGTGGAAAATGCAATCCTGTACCATGTATATCCCACGCTGCAGGCAAAGCATGTCATCGATACGCTTCGGATCACGAAGGAGATGACGGAGAATTGGATCAACAACGGTGAGCAGGCTGCAACGGCGCAGTTGGGTCCGTATCTTAAAAACGGAGAACTCATGATTCCTGAATGCACGCATTATCTTAGTGACAGGGAGACGAATATGGAAAAATTTGATTATGAAAATTTTGACTTCGACGATGCATTTGAGAAGGTACAGAGCGAGGTGAAAAAGCCGAATATTCTGATATGCGGCGCGACGGGCGTGGGGAAGAGTACGCTGATAAGGGACATTTTCCAAATGGGCGATGCGGAAGGTCCTGAGATCGGAAACCAGGGAAGGTCCAAGACCAGCGGTATCCATGCGTACAGCCCTGAAGGAGCCTTCATCACTCTGTATGACAGCCAGGGTTATAATATCGGAACGGATGAAAATAAGTTCATGAAAGATGTGCTCGGCACCATCGGAAAGAAGGTCAGTGACAACCCGGAAGATATGTCCGGCCATATTCATGAGGTGTGGTATTGCGTGGCCGCGGCAAATAACCGGTTCTTCGAAGCCGACGAAAAGATGATCCGGGAGATCCGGAAGAAATATGCGATTCCCGTCATGATCATTCTGACGAAGGTGGATTGCGTGGATGAGGAGGCGATCAATCATCTGAAGAGGGCCATATTGGAGAGAATACCGGATATCTCGATCTTCACTTACGCATGTGACGAGAGGACCGTCGGCTGGGATGAAGAGATAAAAAGAAAGTACGTGCAGAAAGATGAGATAACGCAGTGGGCGCTTATGCATCTGGATGAATCCCTGAGGGCGGGATTTATTCCGGCCATAAAGAAGTCTCTGCAAATGAAGCGCAAGTATATCTCAGGGAAGGTCATACCTAAGTATGCAACCCTTGCGGGAGGTACGGTGGTGGCGACATCTTTCATCAGTGTGCCGTTTACCGATTCGGTTCCGCTTATGGGTCTGCAGCTGAAGATGTGCTTTGAGATCATTAACGGATACGGCATCCGCACCGAGAAGAAGCAGCTGCTGGCGGATCTTCTCGGGACTTCGGCGGTCTCGGTTCTCGGGAGAACGCTTGCATCCAGTCTTGTGAAGGTGATTCCGCTGGCTGGGAACGCCATTAATGCGACGGTGAACACGGCGGTTGCGTCCAGTGTGACGGCGGCTCTGGGATTTGCGATCGCTATTGTGTGCGAGCAGTATCTGGCGGCGTGCGTTGATAATAACGGAGCGCAGAATCTTCCGTTTGCTCAATTCATGAACAGTGAGAGATTGAAAGAAGCTTTCAAGTATGTGAATGCGCACAAGGATGAATTCAATATCCAGGAGATTACGAACATCGCGGTGAAGAACAGCAAGAAAGTTGAGGAATGATCGAATTTCAGGGAATTGCGAACATTGCGGTGAAGAACAGCAGGAAAGTTGAGGAATGATCACATTTGAGCGAGAGTCTTAATAAAGAGAGTACAAATGTATTAATAATCGGAAAGTCCGGCGTCGGAAAAAGCTCCCTTCTGAACTATATGTTCGGGAGGGAGATTCAGCAGGTCGGAGTCGGCGCTCCGGTCACGAAGATGGAAATCAAAGAGTTCACGTATAAGTACGATGAACATTTTGAGATGCATATTTACGATACCTGGGGACTGGAGCCGAGTGCGCAGAGGGCGGAGGAGTGGAAGAGCACCATTTTCAAAGAAATCGAGCGTCACGATTCGAAGAAAATCAGCGACTGGTTCAACACGATCATCTTCTGTCTCAATGCGAAGTCTGCGCGCGTCGAGGATTTCGAGCTTGATATAATGGAGGAGCTGCTGCGTGAGAAGAATCATGTAACCATAGCCCTGACTCACTGCAACTCGAAAAGCGACTCTGACGGTATTGTGCTCAGAGATTCCGTGAAAGAGGAACTTGAAAAGCGCGGCATCGATTCGCTTGATGACCGGAATTTTGTGTTCGTGAGTAACGTCAGGAAAGTGCTGTTGGGCGGGACGGTCGAGCAGTTCGGGAAGGAAGAGATCTTCATTTCCATTATCAGAAATGTATGGGCTTCCTTAAAGAGCAAGGTGCCGTATCAGGCCAGGAAGCATTTTGAGAGCCTCTTTGCTTTGAAGAAGGAGGAGCTCCTGAAAAAGCCCGACAGATTAAGATGGATGGCTCCGCTTATGCGAAAGAATCAGATAAAGGCGTTGGAACTGGAGATAAACAGAAATTGCAGTTCCTTCGTCAATGAGCTGGTTGCGGAAATCAATGCGATGTACAACGATGCTGTCGTGTATTATACGGAGCTCTCCAAGAAGTACGCCATGATCGGATTTCAGATGGATTCGGACGATTACGTGACGTCGGCGGAGATACATTTTGACGCGACGCAGACGATCAGGGAGCAGGTCACTGCCGATCTGGAGCTGCTGAAGGAGAGAATGCAGTTTCTGGATGATATTTTGAAAGATAACAGGGTGGAATCCAGAATTCGGGACACGATAGTGAATATCAGGATTTTTATGAAAGACAGCAAGAAGGTACGGCAGGACCTGAAAAGTGAGCTTGAGAGGTACATGGATGAGGTGTATCGGTATCTTGATGCTCATCTGAAGAAGATTGAGGAAAATCTGGATTTGCTGGAAATAGATGATTTGTATGTGTTCCAGACGAACTGATGATGATAAAATGGTATCAGAATAATAATCGGTAAGTTAAGACCAATAACTTGAATGCCGCGTGAGAGGATGAATTGTTTTGAAAAGATTTCTGTCTTTCCTGTTAACTATATTGCTGCTTCTGCAGCTGCCATGTTCTGCCGCCGCAGAAGGATCTGATGCGTCGAAGGACCGCATCGTCCTGACGATTGGGGACGTTTCCACACGTTCCGGCAACCGCTATAATGAAAATATGGGCATGTGGCAGTATCTGGCGGATAAGGTGGGAGTAGAGATAAAGTATGAGTACATGGAACCGGTGTCGTACAACGCCCGGTTGGCCAGCGGTGACCTGCCGGACATTGTTGCCACGCAGAACAACCTCTCCACGATCCTCGAGAACGGTGTTGCTTTGGATGCTGACCCGTATCTGGAGAAATATGTTCCGAATCTCCTGAAGGGGGACGCCCGGTTGACGTATGACGTGTTCAAACAACTCAGAGGAGATGAGGGCGGATTCTATTTCTTCCCGGCCAAAATCGGGTACAACGGCATTGGATTTGATAACGAAGCAAGCATCCGCGGTTATATTGTCCGCTGGGATTATTACAAAGAACTGGGATATCCGGCCATCAATAATGAGGATGATTATCTGAATGTTCTCAAGCAGATGCATGAGAAACATCCTTTCACGGAGGAAGGTTATCCCACTTACCTGTACGGTACGGACAATTTTTCCGGCTATGATACGGCTTTTCGCTCAGAACTCAGCGTTGATTTTTGGGTCGCACACAAGTATCAGAACAATATCTTTACAAATGAGATCTATGACGGATACACTGATCCGGCTCATTCTATGTGGTGGTCCGTTATGGAGTGGCAGAACAAACTTTATCGTGCCGGAAAAGAGGACGGTTCCTACGATATGGATCTGTTCACCCAATCCGTGGAACAGTTCGAAGCAAAATGCAAGCGCGGTCAATATCTGGGAATTCACTCCGTCAAAAAAATGCTTTACGAAGACAAGATCAAGAAAGATCCGGATACGCTTGCGGGATATTATATGGTACCGACTGCCGCTACCAATTATTATACTAACGTCTATCAGCTGCTGGGCAACGGTTCCGGCTATATGTGGTTCATTTCAAAGAACACCCGGCATAAGGAAGAAGCTCTGAAGCTTTTCAATTATATGAGCGATCCCGATTTTGTGCGGGAACTTACACTCGGACGTCGGGGAGAGACCTGGGACTACGATGAGGACGGCGTTCCCAAAATGAATGAGTACGGCCAGGAGCAGCTGTATGCATACAAGTCAGGATCCAAAGACCCGGAAAATTATTTTGTCAAATGGGGCAGTTTTGATAAAATGCCGAGTAACTGGCCGATCCTTCGTGATAATATGATGCATCCGGATGGGTATCCGGTGGACTTTGCCACGATCACCCGTGAATACAAAGAGAAGACCATGTCCAACAACATATCCCGGGATGTATGTGAGCATTACGGAGTGGATCTGCCTACTGACGCTTTCTACAAAGCAGGCGGGATGGATTTCCGAAATGACTGCGGTGAGGCAATCTCGTCCTGTATGAGCAGCCTCAAACGGGACCAGCTCAACATTCTCTCTGAAGCAGAATGGATCCTTCAGAATGCTCAGGTGGATCTGATCCTTTCGGAAACGGATGAAGAGTGGGAAGCAATCCGGGATGAGACGATACAAGAACTGGTCGAACTGGGCGAACCGGAAGTCTTTACGGCGTATCAGAAAATGTGGAACGATGCCGCAGCCGTTATTGTTCCTCTCGTTCAGCAGGCTCAGATCAAGAACGGGGTAGATTCCTATACGCCGGAAGAATATGCAGATCGTACGGGAGCGGGAACGGAGGTACAGGATGCAGATCGTACGGGAGCGGGAACGGAGGTACAGGATGCAGAACGTGCGGGAGCAGGAACGGAGGTACAGGAGCCATGAAGGAAAAACTGAAATCACTCCGTGTACACATGCTGCTACCGGTGATATCAATGACTCTGTTCATTGTCATAATGCTGACCACATTTTTTTCCCGCGCTTTTATCAACTTGATACTGACGCAGGAGCAGCAAGTTAACGCCGCGGGGTTTGAGTCAATCTCACAATCCCTTGTTTCGCTCGTTAGTACAGCCGTCATTGACGTGCGAAGGATTATGTCCGATGACAGAGTGGCGGAATATGCCGGACTGGAGTATTCCTCCAAGAAGGAGTTGATTCAAGCGAGAATCGATTGCCGGGATTATATGCGTTCAGAGATCGCGCAGAGCGATAAGATCTACGGTCTTCTTATCATGCGGAAGGACGGGAGTCTGTTCGGCACACTTCCGGAGGGAAACTTTTTTCTGGACGACCCCTCGGAAAACCCGTTTCCGGAAGCCATGAGAACACAGATATTGAATGCATCTCTCGGAGAGACAGTCTGGATCGGACCGGTTTCGGGAGCTTTCCTGTACGGTTTTGAAAATGCGAACACGCCGAAGAGAATCATGATAGCCGCCTCGAAATCGGTGGATGTGAGGTATGGCGAATGTTATGGGCTGCTACTGATAGATGAGTCGATATTTGAAAAAATATTCACGTCAATACAGAACGGAACAAGCAACTGGTATTTATTTACACCCAGGCAGACAGAAATCTATCACACGGGTGAGGAGTCATGTATGCATCCGGACAGGCTCATAAACGAGAGCAACACCGGAAAAATATTTGACGATGATGACGGGAATCCTGTGTGTACATTTTCAATGACATTGACCTCTCCCCCCTGGACAATGCTGCGTAAGGTCGATATGGAAGATTATGAGCTGCTGGTCCGGGTAATCCGCAGGGTGATCTTCATAATAGCCGGAGTGATTCAACTCATTGCCCTGGCAATCTACCATTTCTGGCTGAAAAAGTTTATGTTTCAGTTCAATACGCTGCTTCACGGAATCATCCGAATGGGCGAAGGTGATCTGCAGCCCGCCGAACCCGCTTCCTTCACGATCGGGGAATTCGAGACAATGCAGAAGGAAATCGACCGTACCACCGTTGCCCTGAGTGATCAGATGGATACGATTCGCCGGATGGAACGGGAAAAGATGGAACAGGAGAATTTGATCAGAGAGCAGAAACATTTGCAGGAGGAGTTAAGTACAGCCAGACAGATTCAGACGAGCGTGCTTCCGCACATTTTCCCGCCGTTCCCGGAACGGAAAGAGATTGAACTGTTCGCGTCCATGGATCCGGCAAAGGATGTAGGCGGGGATTTTTACGATTTCTACTTTATCGACGAAGATCATCTGTGTCTGGTCATAGCAGACGTGAGCGGCAAGGGGATACCCGGCGCTCTGTTCATGATGTTCTCCAAAAGAATTATTATGGATTATGCGAAAATTGAACACAGTGTGAGCGAGATCCTGATTAAAGCAAATGAAGTGCTCTGCGACAACAACACGGCGGATATGTTCGTGACCGTCTGGCTCGGAATTCTGGAAATCTCTACCGGTAAACTGACGACCGCAAATGCGGGACACGAGTATCCGGCGATTCGAAAGGCTGACGGAAAATTTGTCCTTCATAAGGATAAGCACGGTTTTGTCATCGGCGGAATTCCAAACGTCCGTTATAAGGAGTTTACATTGCAGATGGAGCCGGGGGACAAGATATTTGTCTATACCGACGGCGTTCCGGAGGCGACCGCGGCAAGCGGAGAGATGTTCGGCCTGGAGCGCATGACGGACGCGCTGAATACTTGCGCGGACGGCAGTCCCGATGAGATTCTCCGGACGGTGAAGAGTGCGGTGGATGAGTTTGTCGGGGACGCGGAGCCGTTTGATGATATGACGATGATGTGTCTGGAATATAAGGGGGTTATGGGATAGGCGTTGAAGATGCTGCTTCTTTATGGGATGCTGTGGCTTTTTATGGGATGCATCGGCTTCTTAAGAGAGGCGGCGGTGTGATAAGGAGGGGCATCGTTTTATTACGTATGAGGGTGAGGATTATCCGTTTTGAGGAGGGGGGTCGCCTGACCCCGGAGGAGCAAATTACGGAGTAGGAAGAAAATCTCGATTATTTCCGTAAATTGGTTCAGCCGGCATTCAAGTAAGGACAGAAATTACCGAAGTAAAAGCAAGAATGCCGATTACTTCGGTAAATTGGCTCGGCCGGCATTCAAGTAAGGACAGAAATTACCGAAGTAAAAGCAAGAATGCCGATTACTTCGGTAAATTGGCTCAGCCGGCATTCAAGTAAGGACAGAAATTACCGAAGTAAAAGCAAGAATGCCGATTACTTCGGTAAATTGGCTCAGCCGGCATTCAAGCAAGGACAGAAATTACCGAAGTAAAAGCAAAAATGCCGATTACTTCGGTAAATTGGACTACTCATCCCGGAGAAGCTAAAAGGATCTTACGGAAACGGAAAACCCAGTTGGAGAAAATATATGAATATACAGATATTTGGCACGAAAAAATCCAAAGACTCGCAGAAAGCTGAGCGCTTTTTCAAGGAGCGGGGCATCAAGTTCCAGTATGTGGACATGAAGATGAAGGGACTTTCAAAAGGCGAGTTCGAGAGTGTCCTCAAGGCCGTCGGAGGTCTTGAGGCTATGATCGACCGGAATTGTAAGGACAAGGATCTGCTGGCGCTGGTTACCTACATAGCTGAGGAAGACCGGGCGGAGAAGGTGTTGGAAAATCAGTCGGTCCTGCTGCTCCCGATTGTTAGGAACGGGAAGCAGGCGACGGTGGGTTATCAGCCGGAGGTGTGGAAGAAGTGGGAATGAGGAAGTGAAACGGTGGGTTATCAGCCGGAGATGTGGAAGAAGTGGGAATGAGGAAATGAAGCGGTTGCTCTGTAAAAAAAATACGGGGCAACTTGAATTATTTTACGGGATTGGTTATACTAAAGAAAAAGTCATGGAGTGTGATTATTATGCTAAAGCGGTTCAGTGTAGAAAACTTCAAAGGTTTTAAGGACAAGATCACTTTTGATATTGGATCACCCAGCAATTATGGATTCCATTCGGAGATTATCGAAGGAGGTTGTATAACCAAGGGTATAATTTATGGCATCAACGGAAGTGGGAAGTCAAACCTGGGTCTTGCAATCTTTGATGTTATTTTACATTTGACAGAAAAACAGAAACTTCTTCAGAGCTATGATTTTTATCTTAACATGAGTGGCCGAAAGTCATTTGCGGAATTTGAGTATACCTTTATTTTTGACGGTCATGAGTTGGTTTACAGATATTCTAAGACCAATGTTGATGCTTTCAGGGAAGAAAGTCTTTCTATTGATGGTGAAGAGGTCATATATTACGATTTCCAGGCTAAAGACGGGTTTACTTCGCTGGAAGGTTCTGACACCCTAAATGTATCAATTAAGAACGAAAGCCCAATATCACGCGTAAAATATGTGAATAGCAACTCAATTCTTGTAGATAATGTACAGAATCAAGTATTCAAAAAGTTCATTGATTTTGTAGACCGAATGCTTTTGTTCTATTCCCTGGACAGCAGGGGCTATGAGGGTTTCATGAATGGGAGCGAAGGTATTGCCGAAGGAATTGTCAATGCCGGTAAGGTGCAGGATTTCCAGGAGTTCCTGAAGGAAAATGATATAGATTATAGCCTGTACGAATGTGAAGTGGATGGACGCAAGGCAATCTATTGTCACTTTGATAATAAGGATGCTGACTTCTTTAAGATTGCATCTACGGGAACGAGATCACTGGCGCTATTTTACTATTGGTATATTCGGATGAAGAAGGCGTCATTCGTCTTCATAGATGAATTTGACGCTTTTTATCATTTTGAATTGTCTGAGGCAGTTCAGAAAAGAGTGAATGAAATATCTGGTGTGCAGGTATTTACAACAACGCATAATACAGATCTTATGAATAATGACCTTCTTAGACCGGATTGCTATTTTCTATTGAAGGGTAACAAGATCAAAGCGCTTTCTGAGCGGACAGCGAAGGAATTGCGTCAGGCACATAATCTTCAAAAAATGTATAAGGCAGGTGCATTTAATGGCTGATAAAGACTATAAGGCGTTTATAGTCGAGGGAGAGGCCAGAGAACCGCAGATTATTGATAATATCTCGAAGGTATTCTTTGCTCATAATAATTTTAAGATTATAACTCTTCCGGCTGGTGAGAATATCTATATGCTCTGGAAAAAACTGAAAGAGGATGACTTCGAGACTGATATCATAGAAGTTCTTAGAGAGAGTCATGATTATATCGCGGAACAGCTGACCGGTCTGTCAAGAGATGATTTCTCGGAAATATATCTTTTCTTTGACTATGACACGCATCAGACTAATATGGGCAAAGAGGATGATGAAGATGCTGTTGCTAAGATGCTGAAAAGTTTTGATAACGAGACTGAAAGCGGCAAGTTATATATCAGTTATCCTATGGTGGAAGCTCTAAGAGATTATAAACCCGGGATATGTGGAGAAAAGGAAGAATGCTATGTTGCAGTTGGGGATATGATTCATTATAAGAATATGTCCTCGGACCGATCGGCTAATCCTCAATTCAAGAGTTATCACTATGAGATTTGGAAAGATATCATAAATGTTTTTGCGATGAAAGTATCATGTCTTTTTGGCATGGTTGATACGATGGAATATGGAAAATACTCTGAAATTGTAAATCCATACGAGATTTATGTGTTAGAAGAAATGGAATCAGAAAAAGACCGGGTTTTTGTGCTGAGTGCATTTCCAGAGTTCCTTGTAGACTATTATGGTGTGAAGCTGTGGAAAACATGTGCGAAGCAAAAAAGGAATCTACGGGAAATCCAAGGCTGTTAATGTTGAAAAATAGCCGGCGCATTCTCGTGTTTTCAAACATGAGTCAGCCGACTGGTTCCTCAGCCTGCTTTTTCATCCTTTGTTCTCAAGGGATTTTCCATATGTCTGTCCAATGGGCACAATCTCCTCTTTCTTTTTCATATTCTGCTGGTCTGCGGGGAAGGTCATATACTGGTACGGCCGATATTGATTCGTGTGCTTAGTCCTGATTAGTGATTGGTGTGGACCTGGTTTCCGGGATCCTGTATAACAGCAGGAAAGAACATTTGTTCTGATTTTTATTGACACTCGGGGATTCATATGGTACAATAATGATATGGAAAAAGACAATAAATTTACTTTACAAAATGAGCTTACATATGGTCGGGGATATGTCTACTCACTGCAGTACCATCTCGTGTGGTGCACGAAATACAGGAAGAAGGTGCTGCG
>CACYPS010000036.1 GCA_902776305.1 uncultured Lachnospiraceae bacterium
GAAAGGAAAAAACTATGACACAGAGAAAACCACTTATAGCAGTACCGATCGGCGATCCCGCAGGCGTCGGTCCCGAGATTGTAGCCAAGGCCTGTGCTCTGGAAAAAGTAAATGATGCAGCCGACGTCATCGTGATCAGTGACCGTCAGGTGATGGAAAATGCCATCGGCATTGTCGGCGCTCCACTGACCGTTAATGTTGTGGATAAGCCGGCTTCGGGCGATTACCGTCCCGGCATCCTGAATCTGATAGATCTTGCAAATATTAATCAGGCGGAGTTTGCTTTCGGCGTTGTTTCGGCGATGTGCGGCAAGGCGGCATTTGAATATATCAAGAAGAGCATCGAGATCACCATGGCCGGCGAGGCAGATGCTGTCGCTACGACTCCGATTAACAAAGAGTCACTGCATGCGGCGGAAGTACCGTTCATCGGACACACCGAAATATTCGGGGCTCTGACCGGAACACCGGATCCGCTGACTATGTTCGAGACCAACGGTCTGAGAGTCTTCTTCCTGACACGGCATAAATCACTGCGTGATATGCTGGATGACATTACAAAGGACAATATCAAGGCCTGCGTAAAGGAGAGTCTTGCAGCGCTGAAGCGTCTCGGTGTCACGGAAGGCACCATGGCAATCGCCGGTCTCAATCCGCACTGCGGCGAGCATGGACTGTTCGGCTGGGAGGAAGTAAATGAGATCACTCCGGCAGTCGAGGAACTGAAGGCGGAAGGCTATCCGGTAGTAGGACCGATCGGTGCGGATTCCGTGTTCCATCAGGCTGCGATCGGACGCTACAACAGCGTTCTGTCTCTGTACCATGATCAGGGACATATTGCGACCAAGACGCTCGACTTTGAACGCACGATTTCTATTACCAACGGTATGCCGATCCTGAGAACGTCGGTGGATCACGGGACAGCATTCGATATTGCCGGCAAGGGAATTGTCAGCGAGGTCAGCATGGCGGAGGCGATTCTTCTGGCTGCGAAGTATGCGCCGTTCTTTGCAGGGTAATTCAAGTCTCGCTCGCGAGACTTGGCGCGGGATTCGGGTCAGCGTTAGCTGACATCTTCCAAACCGAATCCCTGCGCATCTTCGCGGAATGTCAGAGACTATATTTACGAAAAAAAGGGGTCTGCCGCACCAAACGGTGCGGCAGACCCTCTTGAAATCATTCACTATATTTGTATGCGCGTTTTATCAGCGCATATAAGAGGTAGCATATTTATTGAATACATATCCGTCGAGATCCAGAGACGGTACATATACCTTGATCCAGTTGCCTGTTGTGCCGATAATGACCATCTTGGTATTCGGAGCCAGTCTTGAGAGCTCCTTGGAATCGGAGGTTGCCTGACTTCTCAGTGCGAGGAAATCAGAGACATTGGCATAGCGTGTCTCGCCATAGTGGGTTTTGTCCAGCTTAGCAGATACCTTGGTTGTTGAGTGGCCGACCGGAGTCTCATCCTCGATCTCTACCCATACATATTCGTCATCCTGCTTTGCGGCATATACATCGTCGAGGTCGACCCATTCTAAGTCATCATCGCGATCATCGTACTCGTATTCCGGCTCGTCGGTTTCGATTTCAACATATTCCCAGTCGCTTGCGAGCACTGTAGCTGCTGTCGGAACGAGGACTGCCGAAAAAGCTGTTGTTGCGATGAGTGTTCCAAGTACGATTTTCTTCAATGTGTTCTTCATGATGTATCCTCCGGTAAATTTTATCTATGTAAAAGGTTTTATTTTTGTGCTTACATCTGTTTATACGGATTACTGCCGGGGCGGGCTAAGGTTTTTTGATCTCTGACGCAGAATTCTGACGCAAAATTCTCGTGACTTTAGCTGTGAGACGAATGCGGTAAATGAAACTAAAAGAGAGGGGAGATATGAACGATTACGGTTGGGACAAAAATCTGAATATCAGCACCATGGGAAGGAACGATATGCATGAAGACTATCACCATTTTGCGTACGAACCCACTGCATATTCTGTTCTTCTCCGCCTTGCTGAACGGGGCTATATTTCTGAGGAAAACACGCTCATAGATTATGGATGCGGAAAAGGCCGTGTAAGCTTCCTGTTGAGCCGCCGGACCGGCTGCCGGGCAATCGGCATTGAATATAACGATGAGATTTATGAGATCGCGGTGCAGAATCTGGAACATTTCAGGGGAGATCGCGGGAAGATTTCATTTGTAAATGCTGATGCGGAGCACTTTGACCTGCCTCCCGAAGCAGACCGGTTCTATTTCTTTAATCCGTTCTCCGTGAGAATCCTCTATCCCGTGCTGGAGCGGATTTATGCCTCATACTTCGAGGACCCGCGGCAGATGTATCTGTTTTTTTACTATCCGAGCGAAGAATATATATCCCATATCATGAGGGACGAGAGGCTTATGTTCGTGGATGAGGTGGAGACAGCGGATCTGTTTACGGGCGAGGATGTGAGGGAAAGAATTATGGTGTTTGAGGTGGCGCTGTGAGCCGTGTGGGTGACAGGGGCATAGCGGGTTGCCGCTTTGAGCATTTTCTGATATGATGACAGATATTTAAAGTACATACCGATGCGGAAGACATGCGCAGGGGAAAGCGCCTTGGCGCCGCGCACGTCTAGCCAGGAACGCCGAGGCGTTCTTGAGGAACACGCTTGGCGCCCTGCTTAAATCCGGCAAGTACGCCAGGGCAATTTTGCTTAATAGTGGAGGATTATTATGAGGAAAAGTACGGTTATCTATTATTCACAGAACGGTACAACCAAAAAAATCGCGGATGCGATAGCAGAGAGATACGGATCCGATGTCGTTTCTGTCGAGCCGAGGGATGCGTACGGGAGCTATTTTAGTTCAATACTGCGCGCGGGTAAGGAGCTGCTGGCAAAGGATTATATCGAAGTTACGACATTGCCGGCGGATCTGGAGGACGTTGAAGTCGTATTTGTCGGATTTCCGATCTGGTACGGAGATATGCCGAAGTTCGTGAAAGATTATCTTGTAAAATGCAAGCTGGGCGAGCGCATCGTTGTGCCGTTTGCCACATCCGGAGCAAACGGTATCGATAAGGCGGTAAAGACCCTGCGCACTATTGCTCCGCAGGCACGGATTCGAAGACCGTTCATCAGCAGCAAAAAAGAGAAGGGCGATCTGGTGAGATGGCTCGAAGGGCTCGATGTGCAGATGACAAAGGAATAATACCGCGCGGAAAGGGGTCAGACGACCCCTGATATCACATATAGTGTCTCATTCTGCAAATCGTTGTACACTGTGCACCCGCTCCCGCTTACATCAAGTACGTGCACAACGTCTGACAGTTCGCCATATTCCGTCAGGAGTATCGGAAACAGGTCAGGGAACTCTTGCAGCCTTTCCGGATGATAGGCCTTAGTGTGTTCATCCTCGAAGATGGCTGTATAGAGGATTTCAGCTTCGACCAGATCCTGGAAGATATGACTTCCGTAGGAAAGCTCCGGATTGTAGCCTGCCCCCGACACCGATACCTCGCAGATTGCTTCAAATTCGCTTATATCCGCAAATGTTGTCGGGACGCCAAGCTCCGGAGATGTTGTACCGACCCTGCCGGGAACGATCAGCATCATATGCTTTCCTGCCCGGCGGTATCTCCAGTTGATAGCCCCGACAGCCTTTGCGACAGAGTCTTTCTTCGAATACGGGAGGTTATAATAAGCCAGCGGATCGATATAAATGATCAAGTCCAGAGGGACAATACGGGATGTTCCCATAGAGGCACCCTCGGAGTGAAGAATAACATTCTCATCTGATATCGCATCTTTCGGCAACAGATTCGGAACAAAGCCCTTACCCGTATCAACGAACGCCTGAAGAGGCCGGCACTGAAGCAGATTTATCATATACTCCCCGCCTTTTGAAACATTCAAGGTGAACTCGATATCGACCGGCTGACCGTATTCCGCCTGAATGACCTGCATCATTTCCTGCAGATTCCGCATCACCTCTCTACGACCGACCAGCCCCTTGCATGAAATAAAGAACACCTCCCGACTTTGTCCGCTTTCCCGAAATCTCTGTTCCACCTCAAAATCATGTTCCAGAAGAACGTTTTTAAGGTATCTCGGCAGATACGGTTCCACACAATCAAGAGTCAGTCTCTCAAGACATCTGGTCTCCTTGTTGATCACTTCCAGCTTTCGCTGCGAGAATTGGTGCCTTTCAGCTACAGACGAGAAATTAGTTGCAGCCGGCCGGTCAAGGTTCACTAACCGGGGATAAGAGCCTTCGGTCCTGTCAACTGCCGATGTTCCGAGACCCATGACAAGACGCAAAATGCCCGCGGCCGGATCCATATCTTTCTGAAATCTATAGGTACTGTAAGAATAACCGACTCCGGCCGCGCAGGGCATGTAATATTTGCCGTAATGAGAGCCCGAAACTCGCTGAACGAGGAGAGCCATCTGCTCATCCCTTCCCGCGAGATCGCGCCGTTTGCGGTAATCCAGTGCGGAAAGACTCATCGTGCTGGAGTAGACTTCGCGGATCGCATTTTCAAATTCCTCCAGACGTTCCTCAAGAGAGCCTGCATTTGCGCAGAATACGGATTCGTATTTTCCCGCAAATGCATTCCCGAACCCATCTTCCAATATGCTGCTTGAGCGAACTATAATGGGATCCCGCCCGTAGTATTCGAGAAGGAGGCAGAAACGCTCCTCCATATTCCGGGAGAACCGGCCTTTTCGCAGGGCTTCGGAAAACTGCTCTGCAAGAGAAAAATACTCTTCATCCCTGCGCTGCCGTATCCTGAGATCCCACAGACCGTTCTCCACGATGTAAGAATAGTAGACGTCCGAACCGATGAACCAGGAATCGTGGGGTTCCAGAACATCCGCAAGGTCCGGACGCTTATTCTCTGTAATTTTGCGGGCAAGAAGCATACCGCAGGCTTTCCCGCCAATCATGCCTGTTCCGATCATACGATCGCGCACGAAGAAATAATCCATCGGTCCGAAGTTTTCTCTTATCATCGCACGCATCTTTTCATCTCGCGTCATCATGATGCGGCACATACGCGCACATGCCTCCGACACATCAGCGCCTATCTCGTAAAGCTGCTTGGTCTGGTTGAAGAAGCGGTCCCAGAAGTCCGTATTCTGTTCCTCCCCGGACCGCTGATAACGGTTCATGACCTGATAGAACCGGCTGGCCTGAACTCCGTCGAGCAGGGGCTCCATCGTTCCCGTCTCCCTGTCATAGAAATGCGGCAGGAACATCGTTTCCGAGTACCTGTTCCAGACTTTTTCCGGCCGCACGTAGACTGTATTGCCGAAAGAATAGACATCCAGAAAAAGCTGTGTTGTGTCCTCTATCCGCCCGACAGCCTGCAGGGAATGCTTGCCCCTTATGATCGGGAAAAATGCTACCGTATCGAGCTCGAAGAGAAACGGACATGTCACGCGGAAAAAATTCCCCATCATAAGATCGGTCGACCACGCCGTCTGAAGTTCGGAAAGGCAGTCAAATACGTAAAATGCGTCTTTCCCCTCCCGCTCGATCAGATTGTGGATCTCCACGGTAAAATTCTCAAATCTGTGGGAAAGCTCAATGGGCACCGTCTTAATTTCCGGCCGTCCTTCGGTCAGCGGTTCGTGGCTGGTGAAACGGACATAGATAATGTTCCTGTGATCCCTGATTGCCTGATCCAGGTACGGATCTAAAAAATAATGAAACTCTTTCAGATCGGAGACACGCCATACTACATTGTCTCCGAGTCTTATATTATCCAGAACTTTATCCATAGCCGGAATTCCGGATTTTACACGTTCAAAAGCAGCCATAGCATCATCCCCCGTTTTCTGAATGTAGGGCGTGCCTCAAATAGCATCATCCCCCATTTCCTGCTCATGTAAGACGAGCTCCAAATAGCATCATCCCCCGTTTTTCTGCTCATGCAGGACGTGCCCCGGGTATCATTCTTTCCGCTCGAGCAAGCTCGGTGTCAGAATGACACTTGGGGCACTGTAATTACACTAACTTGTCACTCAACATCCTGCAGCGCGTCGTCATTTTCCTCACCTGTCCTGACCTTGACCACCCGGCTCACCGGATAAACGAAGATCTTTCCGTCTCCGATATGACCCGTATACAGAGCCTTTTTAGCAGCCTCAATCACGCTGTCCACCGGAATCGCGCTGACAACGACCTCCACCTTGACTTTCGGGAGCAGTGTCATATCGATTTCAACGCCTCGATATCTCTCGCCGGATCCCTTCTGGACCCCGCAGCCCATGACCTGCGTCACAGTCATGCCGGTCACACCGAGTTCATTCATGGCTTTCCTCAGCTTGTCATACCGGGAAAGTTTTGCGATGATGACAATTTTCGAAATACCGGAAGCAATTCCGGGGATATTTGCACCGTCTGCTCTTATAACGGGGACGGCCGCATTCTGCTTCGCAGAGGAAGCCTCCTCGTAGCTGTCGGTTCCCAGATTTGTGTTCTCATTGACACTCATCGTCATGGTACTGGCGACATCCATGATGGCAAATCCCGAATATGCGGAGGGGAGGCCATGCTCTGTGGAATCAAGGCCCATGATTTCTTCCTCCTCCGAGACTCTGAGTCCTATTGTCATTCTGATCACGGTAAATGCGATATAAATCGTGATGATTGTCCAGACCGCCGTAACAAACATTCCGCCGAATTGCTTGCCTAACTGGACCAGACCGCCGCCATAGAAAAGACCTTCCCGGATACCTGCTACCGCAAACCCGGGCGCTGTTTCCGTAGCAAAAAGACCTACAGCGATTGTTCCCCAGATACCGTTCAGCATATGGACCGCCACCGCTCCGACGGGATCGTCCACATGTGTCACATTGTCATTGAACCAGACGCCGAATACTACGAGCAGACCGGATACGGCACCGATGATGGCTGCACCGGCACAGTCCGCTACATCACACGGAGCCGTGATCGCTACCAGACCTGCAAGTGAAGCATTGAGACACATGGAAACATCCGGTTTTCCGTATTTTATCCATGTGAAAATCATGCATACGACAGTCGCGACTGCCGGGGCAACGGTTGTTGTAAGAAATACGGAACCGAGTGTCGGGACGTCTGTTGCAGCCGCACCGTTGAATCCGTACCAGCCAAGCCAGAGGATAAAAACTCCCAGGGCTGCAATGACCAGATTGTGACCGGGAAATGCGTTGATCTTCGTTACTTTTCCGTTTTTATCTCTGTCAAATTTTCCGATTCTGGGACCGAGCATCCATGCTCCGATAAAAGCGCAGATTCCGCCGACCATATGAATACAGTTCGATCCGGCATAATCGTGGAATCCCCACTGGGCCAGAAAACCGCCGCCCCACGTCCAATGTGCTTCAATCGGATAAATTATCGCGGAGATGATTGCCGAATATAGACAGTAGCTGGAAAATTTTGTCCGCTCTGCCATGGAACCGGACACGATCGTCGCCGTCGTGGCACAGAACACCAGGTTGAACACGAAGGCCGAATAGTCGAAGTTTTCGTAATTCGTAAAGACATCAAAGCTGAATCCCCCCATGAAACCGTGTAGGATATTCTCCCCGAGCATCAGGGATGCACCGCAGATGAACCACATTACGGTTCCGATACAGAAGTCCATCAGGTTCTTCATGATGATGTTTCCTGCGTTCTTGGCCCTTGTAAAGCCTGCTTCACACATGGCAAAGCCCGCTTGCATCCAGAATACAAACGCCGCTCCGATCAGGAACCATACCGCAAAGATCTCCTGATCCATTGCTTCTAATACCTCTCTTGCAATTTCCATAATCTCTCCTCCTTCATTTCTGAATACAATAAGAGGCCACCCAAAATAGCGAACCACGCCGTTGTGGGATGACCTCTAATCATAAAGAAAGGGCGTCTCGGAATTGCTTCCAAGACGCCCTTGTCTTTTATGGTTTCACATTCTAATTGCAGGACCGGAAAGTGTCAAGTAAGTATAATGTATTTTATCATAAACAATTTGCAGGCAGTAAAAATAGATAATGAGCAAGGCGATTTTCGATATTTCGTTATCAATTTGGGAGAAATGTTGAAATATCATCAATTTTTTAGTGACTTTATCATAAAATCATGTATAATTCAACGTGAAGTCATGGGTGAATTCAACGTGGAATGATTCTACATGAGGAAAGCCTGCACAGGATGATTCTTTCATCAGACGCATTCTTCGTGGGGAGTATCCCGTGACGGAAAGTGGTTATATACGTAGATTAATATACGTAGAAGTATTAACATGCGTAAGAAACTGTAGTTTTATGTATATTTATTTAAAGAGGTCAAGACATGGCAAAAATTGATTTAACTCAGTATGGTATCACAGGCGTAAGCGAAATTATCTACAATCCGTCTTATGAAGCTCTCTTCGAAGCAGAGACACAGCCGGATCTGGAAGGCTTTGACGTAGGTAAGGTCAGCGAGCTCGGTGCTGTTGATGTTTTCACAGGTATTTATACCGGCCGTTCACCTAAAGATAAGTACATCGTTATGGATGAGAATTCCAAGGACACTGTTTGGTGGACAACTCCGGAATATCCGAACGACAACAAAGTAGCAACAGAGACAACATGGGCAGCCTGCAAGGATCTTGCAATCAAGGCTCTTTCCAATAAGAAGCTGTATGTTGTTGACTGCTTCTGCGGCGCAAATAAAGACACTCGTATGTCAGTCCGCTTCATTATGGAAGTTGCATGGCAGGCTCATTTCGTAGAAAATATGTTCATCAAGCCGACCGCAGAGGAGCTTGAGACATTTGAGCCGGATTTCATTTCCTACGTAGCTTCCAAGGCTAAGGTTGAGAATTACAAAGAGCTCGGTCTTAACTCCGAGACAGCTGTTATTTTCAACGTAACAAGCCGTGAGCAGGTCATCCTGAACACATGGTACGGCGGCGAGATGAAGAAGGGTCTCTTCTCCATGATGAACTACTATCTGCCGCTCAAGGGCATCGCTTCCATGCACTGCTCCGCCAACACAGATATGAACGGCGAGAACACAGCTATCTTCTTCGGTCTTTCCGGAACAGGCAAGACAACTCTTTCCACAGACCCGAAGAGACTTCTCATCGGTGACGATGAGCACGGCTGGGACGACAATGGTGTCTTCAACTTCGAGGGCGGATGCTATGCGAAGGTCATCAACCTTGACAAGGAATCCGAGCCGGATATCTACAACGCAATCAAGAGAAACGCTCTTCTTGAGAACGTTACAATCGATGAAAACGGCAAGCTTGATTTCGCAGATAAGTCCGTAACAGAGAATACACGTGTTTCTTATCCGATCGAGCATATCGAGAAGATCGTCCTGAACGTACGCGATACATCTTCAGGCCCGGCTGCTCAGAACGTAATCTTCCTTTCCGCTGATGCGTTCGGCGTTCTTCCTCCGGTTTCCATCCTTACACCGGAGCAGACACAGTACTATTTCCTGTCCGGTTTCACAGCAAAACTTGCAGGAACAGAGCGCGGCATCACAGAGCCGACACCGACATTCTCCGCTTGCTTCGGTCAGGCATTCCTCGAGCTTCATCCGACAAAGTACGGCGAAGAGCTTGTTAAGAGAATGGAGAAGAGCGGCGCAAAGGCTTATCTCGTAAACACAGGTTGGAACGGCACAGGCAAGCGTATCTCCATCAAGGATACACGCGGTATCATCGATGCAATCCTGAACGGCGACGTTCTCAAGGCTCCGACAAAGACGATTCCGTACTTCAACTTTGAGGTTCCGACAGAGCTTCCGGGCGTAGATCCGGCTATTCTGGATCCGCGTGACACATATGCTGACGCAGCAGAGTGGGATGTTAAGGCTAAGGATCTGGCTTCCAGATTCCAGAAGAACTTCGTTAAGTACACATCCAACGAGGCAGGCAAGGCTCTCGTTGCAGCTGGTCCGCAGCTTTAATTCTAATACTATTTGAATGAGAAAAGGGCTGTCGCATTAAGGCGAGCCGCCACTATATGTGGCAGACGACATTTGCAAATGTCTGCCATATGTAGTGGCGGCACCGTCTGATGTGACAGCCCTTATTTTCCGGAATTAAGTATGAGTATAAATAGATGAATCAATATTATTTCAACGCCAGCCTCCTCACGTTTTCTTCCGCAGTCACTGTGTGTATTCTGGCAGGCAACCTGATGGAGCGGGGGCGGCAGGATGCCTGTACCGACATATTTCACAGGCTGGTGATCCTGAATCTGATTTACAACCTGATGGGTTCTCTCGGAGAATTCTATATGTACAGCGGAGGAGCCAGAGACCACAACTTTTATCGGTTTACGGATGTCCTGCTTTCGCTGGCTTATTACGGCCTTCTTCACATGTTCACCAAATTCCTTCTGACCTACATCTCCGGCCACACGCAGGTATCGAAGTGGTGGCTTATTATCGCCCGTATCTTCGTTCTCAGTGCAATGTTCCTCTGGTTCATTTATCTGTCGTTCGCTGACGGTCCGCAAAGTTCGGGGAGTGGCGAGAGATTTTACCATGTGTCGAACATAGCAGTATACGCGTACGCTGTATTTATCATGATCATTCTTCTGGCGCACAGGACGGAACTGACCAGAGTAGAACTTTTGATTTTGATGACATTTGTTATTCTGCCGACGATATCCTCATTTTTCCGATTGGCCAATACGGGGATCGTCACCTTACAGCCGGCTATCACCATCTCCGTTCTCCTTATCAGCAACTTTCTGCATATGAACCAGGCGAAGCGTCTGCAGGAACAGGAGAAGGAGCTGGCAGAAAAACAGAGACAGATAATGATGAGCCAGATCCGCCCGCATTTTCTGTTCAATGTCCTGAACACGATTCACATCCTCTGCGAGACCGAGCCGTTGAAGGCACAGGAGGCCATCAATTATTTCTCGCGTTATCTCCGTGCCAATCTCGATTATCTGACAGGCAAGGAAAAAATGATCCCTATCCGCACAGAGCTCGAGCATGTGGATTATTACCTGAAGCTGGAGAAGATGCGCTACGGGGACGATCTGCAGATCGTCAGGGATATCAAATCGGATAATTTCTGGGTTCCTTCGCTGACAGTGCAGCCGATAGTGGAGAATGCCGTGAAACACGGCATTCATTCGAGACCGGAAGGCGGAACAATCATCATCAGCACGAGGGAGCGGGAGGACTACTATGAGATTCGCGTGAGCGATGACGGAAAGGGTTTTGACCCGGTCGCTTCGGCAAATGACGGCAAGCAGCACATCGGTCTCCGCAACGTCCGTGAACGTCTGAATGCGGTGTGTGGCGGAAGACTTCTGGTCGACAGTACCCTCGGCGAGGGGACTGTCGTGCGTATGTACCTGCCGAAGCGGGAGTCAGAGAGAAATTAGGAATTATATTTCAGCAGAGGGCTTTAGACATTATGCGAACAGCCGGTGCACCACCTCCGCGTCGAAAGTAACCGATTTTACGTGGTTGAATTCGATTCGGCAGAGGGCTATAGACATTATGCGAACAGCCGGTGCACCATCTCCGCGTCAAAAGTAACCGATTTTACGTGGTTGAATTCGATTCGGCAGAGGGCTTAGACATTATGCGAACAGCCGGTGCACCATCTCCGCGTCGAAAGTAACCGATTTTACGTGGTTGACCTCGATCTGATAGAGGGCATTTGCAGCCAGATGCTCCGCCGCCTGCTCAAGATCGCGTATTCCGGTGGTATTCATGAATTGGTTCACAACGGCGTTCAGAGCTTCTTCGGAGACTATGATTTCGTCATCGCGAAGGCCCATACGGCCAAGGACCTTCGGCAGAGCGTACTTCGAGAATATGACCTTTTTCTCCTCAAATGTATAGTCCGGTATGTCTATGACCGCGAAGCGCGACATGAGAGGCGCGCTGATCTGATCCTTGTCGTTGGCCGTGGCGATCGGGTAAACGCCTGCGGTCGGAATCATGCACTCGATGTAGTTATCGGTGAAGCCGAGGTTGTCGAGAAGTGTAAGCAGTACATCAGCCGGATTTCCGTTGCCTTTGCCGGCAGCGGCTTTGTCAAGCTCGTTGATGATGAACACGAGATTTGACTCGCCGGCAGCGGAGAAGGCTTCCATGATGATGCCGGGCTTGGCATTTGTATAAATCCTCGAACTGCCGGTGAGCTGTTCCGGATCATTGATGGAGCTCATGTCAAGGGTCGTCCAGGGCAGGCGCAGAATTCGGGCGACGGCATAGGCGACCTGGGATTTTCCCGTGCCCGCGGGACCCGCGAGCAGAAGACCGTAAGCGGGAAGTGTATGTGTCCGGTTGATCTGGATGATGGTCTCGATGATGCGCTGCTTGACCTTTTCCATACCGTAGAGCTCCTCGTCGAGAACTCGTCTGGCTTCCACCGGGTCGATTGACTCAAAATAATTGTTCTTCCACTGAATGTTCATCATGATGGAGAGGGCGCGCTGAGCGTGGCGGCGTTCCTCGGGCGAGACTTCACCGGAGCGGGCTACGGCCAGGTTGCGGCGGGCCCAGAGCCGGATGTTGTCAGGCAGAGTTTTGCCGGCACAGTTCATGAAGTCCGTGATGCTCTGGAGGCTGGTCAGGCGCATATTGTCGCCCACTTCTTCCGCATCCTCGTCCTCGATTTCGTCAGAGGGCGCATCGCTGGCCAGAAGACGCTCGATCATGAATTGTAAAAAGCCGTCTTCTGCCGAGAGCTTGGTACCGCCGCCGTAAGCGATCTCGCGGATTTTGTAGACGGCATAGCCTTCCGCAAGGTTCCTGCCGGAGAGGCGGACGTTGATATGATTCTCGCCGAGCCAGGCAAGAAGGCTGGTAAAACGAGCGTCGATGCGCAGGATGTCAGCGCTGACGGCGCCGTGTTCGGTCTGGAATTCAAATGCCGTGCGCTTTACGGGGTTGGTAAAGACGCCATTTGAATGGTGTGCCCATTCCTTCTGCGAGTTGTCGAGCACCATGATGGGCTGTTCGGGGGAGGCGGAGTGGACATTTGTCTTAAAAACTGTGTACGTGCAGACCGGTTTGTTCTTGTCGGCGGGTGAGTGAGAGAAATCGAATACGGGCATGGGGCCCTCCTTTGTGATTTATTTTTTGGAATTCATAAAGGCTCCCAGTAAGGAGCTTACAATGTCGTCCGTCTTCTTGGAGTTCGAGTTCGATCCGGACGACGATCCTGAAAACAGAGATGTGAGGATCTCGTCGGGCTTTTTGGATCCGTCCAAAAGTGAGGAGATCATTTCGGAAGCCGTCTGAGTTTCACCTTTGAGGAGGCTCATGACGGCTTTTTTCTTATCCGAGTCCGCCGCGCGGTAGAGTTCGAGCAGCTTTTTCTCGGTGGCGGTGACCTGTACGGTGTTGCCGGAGGTAGTCTTTCCGGAGGTTGTTTTCCCGGAGGTGGTTTTTCCGGAGGCAGTCGTCCCGGAAGCGGTTTTTCCGGAGGTGGTTTTTCCGGAAGCGGTCTTACCGGAAGTAGTCGTCCCGGAGGTGGTTTTTCCGGAGGCAGTTGTTCCGGAAGCGGTTTTCCCGGAGGCAGCAGTCCCGGCAGCGGTCTTTCCGGAAACTGTATTGCCGGAACCTGCGGCGTCCGGCGCTTTGGCCGCATCGAGGAGCGACTTCTGGGTAACGCCGGTGGTCTTTGCAATCTGTTTCAGCTGGTTCTGTGTGGGCACTTTCTGGCCGCGCTCCGCCTTGCTGACGTCGCTTGCGGACATGTCACCGACTGACTGGGCAAGCTGTTCCTGTGTGAGACCGGCAGAGGTGCGGGCCTCCTTGATGAGTTCTCCTAAGGATTTTGTCTGTGCCATGGCAATCGCTCCTTTCTCTGTATGTGCTTTCCGGTGCGCGAGGTTTTTGTCTCGCACGGGTAATCATGCTACATGTGCATGAGGGTGCATCTGGTGCCGGATTTTTGGTTCGCACGGTGATCATGCCACAGAAGTGCATAAGGATGCGTCAGACGAGGATCAGTATGCACGGTAATCTTCCTGCACGTGTATAAGTGTGCACCTTGTACCGGATCAGTGTCTCGCACAATATCATAATAGCATCTCAGAGATTTCCGGGCAATACGGTGGTGGGGGAAGAAAATAGCGGAGTTCACGGCATAATCATTGGAAAGAGGGGCTATAAATGTTAAAATTGCCGTAGTTGCTTAGAAGCCGCACAATCGGATCGCAACTACAAGGCGTGAAAAACGCTTATTACCGTGCTCTGCGTGGCAGGAGCGCCGAGGCGTTCATGATACTTTTATTGCACGTGACCTTATGATGGAGAGTTGCTTTCGGGCAACAGAATAATGCACAGGGAGTGTACTCCCTGCATTGCATATTACGGAGGAAGATTATTATGGATAGATTACCGAAAAGAAATGAAGTTCCGGCCGAAATGACCTGGAATCTTGAAGATATATATCCCACGCTCGATGCCTGGGAAGCGGACGTTTTAGGCAGTGTAAAGCTTGCTGATGACATAGCCGCTTATGAAGGACGCGTCACAGCGGATGCGGCTACACTTGTAAGCGTTATGGACTTGTATGAAGCCTGCCTCATGAAGCTCTATCGGCTCTCGTCCTACGCGAGCATGCGGCACGATGAGGACACCGCCGATGCGTCGAATCAGGCGCTCATGCAGAGAGCTCAGAGCACGGAGGTCAGGATTGCTGAGAAGATTGCTTTTCTGGAGCCGGAAATTCTTGAGACTCCTGAAAATGTGCTCGAGCAGTATCTTGCGGAAGAGCTTCCGGACGGCAGGAGTCTTGACAAATATCGCGTTACACTCCGGGAAATCGTCCGACTTCGCGAGCATTCGCTCAGTAAGGAGATGGAGAAGCTCCTCGCTTCCGCCGGTGATATGGCGCAGGCTCCGTCAAATGGCTTCAGCATGCTGATCAATGCAGATCTCAAGTTTCCGCCTGTTAAAGACTCGGAAGGGAAGGAAGTGCAGCTGAGTAACGGAAGATTTGTTCCGATGCAGCGGTCGGCGGATCGGGTGCTGAGAGAAGAGTCATTTGAAAAATTCTACGAGCGCTATAAGGAGTTCAAAAATACCTGGGCTGCTCTCTACGACGGGCAGGTGCGCCAGCAGATCTTCTTTGCGAAGGCAAGAAAGTATCCTTCCACGTTCGTGGCAGCGGTCGAAGCCAACAATGTCAGACCGGAAGTGTGTGACAACCTGATCGAGAGCGTTCACAGGAATCTTGACAAGATGCATCGCTACGTCCGCCTGCGCAAGAAGATGCTCGGCGTTTCGCAGTTGCATATGTATGATGTATACGCCCCGATGGTCAGTGACTATAGCGTGAAGGTTACCTACGAGGAGGCCAGGGAGGTGGTGCTTGAAGCCCTGAAGCCTCTCGGGGAGGAGTATCTTGCGGTGGTGAGACGGGCATTTGCGGATCGCTGGATTGATGTCATCGAGAATGAGGGCAAGCGCGGCGGAGCGTATTCCACCGGTGTATACGGCGTGCATCCGTATATGCTGCTCAACTGGTCGGGGACGCTGGACGACGTCTTCACACTGATTCACGAGATGGGTCACTCGATGCACACATGGTATTCATCGCATGAGCAGACATTCCTGAATTCGCATTATAAAATTTTTGTGGCGGAGGTCGCTTCGACGACCAATGAAATTCTGCTGCTGGAATATCTGCTCGGGAAAGCCACGTCCGACGTGGAGCGGGCGTATCTGATTAATCATTATCTGGAGAGTTTCAAGGGTACGCTGATCCGTCAGACGATGTTCGAGGAATTTGAGCGTAAGACAAATGCCATGGCCGAAGCCGGGACCCCTCTCACCGCGGACACGCTCTGCGAGACTTACCTTGAGCTGAACGAGCAGTATTTTGGCGAGGACATGGTTTCTGACCCGCTGATTGCGTACGAATGGTGCAGAATTCCGCATTTCTACTATAATTTCTACGTATATCAGTATGCCACCAGTTTTGCGGCTTCTGTCGCGATTGCGCATCGTATCCTGAGCGAGGGCCAGCCGGTGGTGGATCAGTATCTCGCGTTCCTTAAGAGCGGCTGCACGGAGGATCCGGTCAGTCTGCTGAAGAAAGCGGGCGTGGATCTGTCGACGGGGAAACCGGTGGATGAGGCGCTTGCGGTGTTCGAGGATGCGGTCCGGCAGATGGAGGAGCTGGATGAGAGGGAGGATTGAGGTAGGCTGAGCTGGGGCGAGGGGCTGAAGGCCCCGAGGGCTCCTGATTACCGAAGTAGAGATGAAAAGGGCGAATACTTCGGTAAATTTCGGGGCTGAGCTATTGAAATCAAGATGGGATTACCATGGGATTACCGAAGTAGCGGCGAAAAGGATGAATACTTCGGTAAATTTCAGGGCTGAGCCATTGAAATCAAGACGAGATTACCGAAGTGAGAGCGAAAAGGGCGAATACTTCGGTAAATTCCTGGGCAGAGTCATTGAAATCAAGATAAGATTACCGAAGTGGGAGCGAAAAGGGCGAATACTTCGGTAAAATCCGGGGCAGAGCCATTGAAATCAAGATAAGATTACCGAAGTGGGAGCGAAAAGGGCGAATACTTCGGTAAATTTCAGGGCAGAGCCATTGAAATCAAGAAAGGATTGCCATGTGATTACTGAAGTAGAGATGAAAAGGGCGAATACTTCGGTAAATTTCAGGGTGGAGCTATTGAAATCAAGATGAGATTACCCTGGGACTACCGAAGTAGCGGCGAAAAGGGCGAATACTTCGGTAAAATCCGGGGCAGAGCCATAGAAATCAAGAATGGATTGCCATGGGATTACCGAAGTAGAGGAGAAAAGGATGAATACTTCGGTAAATTCTGGGGCAGAGTCATTGAAATCAAGATGGGATTACCATGGGATTACCGAAGTAGCGGCGAAAAGGATGAATACTTCGGTAAATTTTAGGGCAGAGCCATTGAAATCAAGATAAGATTACCGAAGTAGAGAAGAAAAGGGCGAATACTTCGGTAAAATCCGGGGTTGAGCCATTGAAATCAAGAAGGGATTACCGAAGTGGGAGCGAAAAGGGCGAATACTTCGGTAAAATCCGGGGCAGAGCCATTGAAATCAAGACGAGATTACCGAAGTGGGAGCAGAATGCAGGTTTACTTCGGTAAATACTTGAGCCAAGCCAGAGAAGCAAGACTCAGGTTACGAAAGTATGAGCAGGAATGGAGATGAAAAATGACCGCGCATGATAAAATACTTGCCGTCAAAGACAATATCGCGAGGGTGCTGGTCGGACGCGAGAATACCGTCTGGCTGGTTCTTACAGCTCTTGTAACGGGAGGGCATGTGCTGCTTGAAGACATGCCCGGAACCGGGAAGACTTCACTGGCGAGGGCTCTGGCACGCTCAATAGACGCAAAGTTTCGCCGGATTCAGTTCACGCCGGATTTACTGCCGTCGGATGTCACCGGACTGTCGGTCTGGAATCAGGCGGAGGGGAGATTTGAGCTTCGAGAGGGACCGGCATTTGCACATATACTTCTCGCCGACGAGATAAATCGCGCGACTCCGAGGACTCAGTCAGGTCTTCTGGAGTGCATGGAAGAGCGGCAGATCACGACCGATGGTGTGACCCGCAAGCTCGCGGAACCGTTCTTTGTCATAGCGACGCAGAACCCGGTCGAGACGAGCGGAACCTTTCCGCTCCCGGAGGCGCAGCTTGATCGATTCCTTATGAAGCTGAGCCTCGGATTTCCGGACAAGACGGAAGAGATTGCAATTATGGGGCGCTTTCTGCGTGACGACCCGCTCGCTGAGACGGCAGCTGTAGCCGGTACGGAAGATGTGCTCGCGGCACGTAAAGAAGCCCGTCGTGTAGATGTAGGTCCTGAAATGATGGGTTATATTGCGGATATCGTCATGGCAACTCGTGAGCGGCGCGATCTTGCGGCAGGGGTAAGTCCGCGCGGGACTTTGGCTCTGCTTCATTCCGCACAGACACTTGCCTGGCTGAATGGCCGGTCATATGTGGTGCCTGAGGACATAAAGGCGCTTGCGGTACCGGTGCTCGCGCACAGGTTGATACCGGCACAGAGCTACGGATATTATCTTGGCCAGGAGAAGGTGATGGAGGAGGTGCTGGACATGGTGCCGGTGCCGACGGAGCAGTTCGAGAGGTGAGAATCTCGCTGCTTTATAGAGCCGGATAGTGTTTTTTGAGAGAATTTTCGTGATAGACGGGGATGAACCGATAGTTCCTGCAGTGAGAAGGAGGTACAGGCATGCTGATATTATGGATCCCGTTAGGGGTCGCCATCATATATCTGCTCATCCGCGCCGTCTACCTGCGGATCTGGGATCGCGGCCTGTCCGTAGAGCTCGCCTTCGGCCAGCACGCGGTGAGTGAGGGACAGCAAGCCACCCTCAGAGCGACGGTGACCAACGCCAAGCTGCTCCCGCTTCCGGTCCTGATGCTGCGCTACAAAATGAATCGCGGTCTTAGGATGGGCGAGAATGCAAATGCCACCGTAACCGACAAACTCAACGTTGTCGAATACTTCAGCGTTCTGGGGAACGAGCGTGTCGTGCGCGAGCAGAAAGTTGAAGCGACGCGCCGTGGATGCTACCACATAGATGTCCTGAATCTTATGATGCCGCAGCTGATCTCAGGTCAGGAGAGTTTTCTGGTGCTTCCGCAGGACACCGAGCTGATTGTTTACCCGAAACTTCTCGAGATCCCGGAAATGTGGGGTATCTGCGAAAAGATTATCGGAGATATCGTCTCCCGCCGCCGTCTCTTTGAGGATGTTTTCTCCTTCCGCGGCATCCGCGATTACACTCGCACAGACCCGCTCTCTGCCGTCAACTGGAAAGCCACCGCGCGCACCGGGAAAATGATGGTGAACCTGCGCGACTACACCTTCGGCCAGGAGGTCCGGATCCTTCTCAATCTTGAAGAACCGAATTATCGTTACGGTGAGGATGTTCTGGAAAATGCCATCCGCATCGCCGCCACCGTCGCCTGCCGCTGTATCAGCGATCGCATTCCGGTGAGCCTGATCAGTAATGCCTGTGTCACAAGCGAGGAGATTCCGGACGAGCAGAATCAGAAAGCAACTGCCCGTACGCAGAGAATTCTGCATACAAGGCTCCGCAAAATAGAGTATCCCGGGTTCTTATCGCGATGGAGGAAGTCACGTGTTCCTGCCTCTGATTCGGGAACTGCGAACGCTGACGCTGCCAACGCTTCCGGCGGATATTATTCCGGGAATGCATCTGAACGCGACTCATTTTCAGGAAAATGTTCGCAAGCTCTCCACGAAGACAGCCTGAATATCCACGCCGGAGGCTCACAGGATCATATCGCTGTCATCGGCGAGGCTCTGGCGAAAATCGATCTCACAAAGGAGATGGCGCCGTTCACAGATATCATGAGACGGGAGCGTCAGAATATGGCGGACAGTTACGTGACGGTTTGCTTGATTTCATCCGGACGGAGTGATGCAATTATTCGCGAGGCGGAGGCGATGGCAAGACAGCAGGACGGAATCTTCTGGATCTGTCCGCTCAGGAAGGATGAGGAGGACAAAGTGATTCCCGGTTCGATTGATTTCAGGCGGATGAATATTTGATCCTTGATTTCACTTTGCGCGCGTATTATAGACTCGCGTCATGAGTATTGTGCGGTGAAGAAAAAAGGACAGCAATTGACTGGTTCCGAATGAGATCCTTGAAAAATCGGGGTCAAAAGAATTGACTGGTTCCGAAAGAAATCCTTGAAAATTCGGGGGCAAAAGAATTGACTGGTTCCGAATAAAATCCGTGAAAAAATCGCGGATAAAAGAAGTGCAACTGATGTGAACGATGTTTGGATACAGTACAGCTTTGTAGGGGAGGAGGTGAGATGATGAACAGGAAAGACAGGTATTTTCCGGATGAGAGCGGGGGGCTATTTGCCTGCCGTATCCTCATGAATATGCTGATCCTGGTCACATTTCCCATTGCCTGCGGTCTCTACATGAAAAAGCCGCCCGTCGCGCTGCTCTTTTCGGGCATGGAGATGCTTCTTGTCGTTATAATTATGGAAGTGATTCAGAGATGCCTCAAGGGATTCGGCATCTACACGCTGGCGCATCTGCTGGTATTGCTTCTAATTTATGTAGGAGCGCCGTTCTATGCATATCTGCATCTCGGGGCTGTCGCGGCAGCAACGCTGGTCATGTATTATGATCGAACTATGAGGCGGCGCGATTTCTACCCTACTCCCGGCTGGCTGGTCTATCCGGTGATTATATACACAGTGGGATATGTCGGTAAGCATGGGTCGTTGAGAGTGCTGGGGGTATTTGCAGAAATTGTGCTGATTGCCCTTTTCTTCTTCTATCAGAACCAGCGGGGAATGGATCGCACATTCAACACCGCGAAAGATTACGTCAGGGTGCCTTATCGCAAGATGAAGATGGTGAATGCGTGGGTGTTCGGGGCATTTGCGGTGCTTGCGGTCGTTCTGGCGCTCCTTCTGTCGCAGCTCTTCAACGGAGAGGCCATCGTCAGGATGATCGGGAAGGGACTGCTTGCCGGATATGCGCTTTTTACGTTGGGCTTATTTTGGCTTCTCGGTCATCTGTTCCCGAAGGGGGGAGGAGATGCCATGGCGAGCATGGATTCCGCTGACATAGCGGCGATGCTGGCGGCTTTTCAGGAGGAACATCCGTACCTGTCGATGCTGTGGTACGCATTTCAAATGTTGATGTGCGTAATCAGTATGTTTGTCGCGGCCTACCTGCTTTATCGCCTGTGGGTCGAATTTTATCGGAATTTTCGGACGGCGGACCTTGAGACGGATGATGTCCGCCTGAAGATAGTCAATGAAGAGGACAAATCTCGTTCCCGAGCTCCCCGGAAGACCATCCGCAGAATGGGTTTCTTCAGCCCCGCCGCGAAAGTGCGGAGGATGTATGTCAGGTATATTCGAAGACATTCCGGGCTTGACCGCATTCGCCTGTCTCACACCCCGACCGAGCTTGAGCACGCGGTGACCGCGCGCGGAGACGTGAGAATCCGTGACCTTTACGAGAGGGCGCGGTACGCGCCGGAGCTGGTGACGGAGGAACATGTGCGTGAGATGAGGGAGTGCTGCAGGGGGTTGGAGAGAGAAGAGAAATGAATGCCGGCAGAGCAAAGTTTACGGAAGCAGAGACGAATTTGTCGGATACTTCCGTAAAGTCTGAAGAGAAATCAATGTCGGATAGTGTAGTTTACGGAAGTGGGAACGCTTTTGCCGGATACTTCCGTAGAGTCAGAGAAGAAATCAATGTCGGATAGTGTAGTTTACGGAAGCAGGAACATTTTTGCCGAGTACTTCCGTAAACATAAGAAATATGAGATTCTGCAGCCCATTTTACAGAAGGAGGATTTATGAGCACAGCGTATAAATGCAAATCCTGCGGCGCACCCCTCCGCTTCGACCCTCATACGGGCAAGCTGCGCTGCGATCACTGCGACGCCAGCTTTTTCCCGTACGAGTATTATCGCTCTCGCTCTGATAAAGGAACCATGTCTGCTGCAGAGGTGATGCAGGCAGAGGGAGAGAATCAGGCAGACGGAGAGAATCAGGCAGAAAGAGAGAATCAGGTAGAAGGAGAGACTCAGGCAGGAAGAGAGAAGCAGACAGAGGGTGACATCGCTATCTATCAGTGCCCGAACTGCGGAGCGGAGATTCTTACGGCGGACAGCGCCATTTCGGACAGGTGCGTCTATTGTGGTTACCCGGTGGAATTTGTAAAAACTCTGACGGGCGAATTCATTCCGGACTTCATCCTGCCATTTGAAAAAGATACTTCCGATGCAGTGTCCGGCTATCAGCGCGTACTCAAGAGCGCACCGTTCGCACCGAAGGAATTTCGGGAAAAGTCTGCCCTCGAACGCTTTCGAGGTGTGTACGTTCCGGTGTGGCTTTACACAATGGACGTCGAAGCGAAGATAGATGTGCGCGGCCGTGTCAACGGAAAAAAGATCATCGGACACACGTCCTACGGGCCGATTACGCAGGACGGGTCCGAGATTTTGACGGTGCACGAGGAGGGTACGATTCACTATGAGCATATCGCCCGTGACGGACTGCGCGAGCTCGATGATCTGATCGTGAGGTGTCTGAGTCCGTACGATTATTGGAAGAGAAGGGCATTTGATCCGAGTTACCTCGCTGGTTTCTATGCACAGAGGTGGGATGTTGATTTCGAGACATGCCACAGGGAGGTATGTCGGGAGGTCCTCAAAGCAGCTGAATGGGATATTCATGAGCATGCGTGCGATATCGGCGATGACTACGCGGATCGGTGGAAGAACACAGATAACTTGAGTGCCCGTGAATTTACGCAGGCAAGAGCAAAGCGCTGGGACAACGGGGGTCAGATGGGCAGTGAAAAGAACTTCATTCGGACAAGTAATCGGCTTGATCCGGATGGTGGTCTGAAAGTGCTCGGAAATGACGTTCTGCCTCCTGACCGCGGCACCGGTTATGAGGGGAGGATTGTCGGCGAGCGTGTAGAGTATGCACTTGTGCCTGTATGGCTGATGTATACGAGATATAAGGACAAAGATTACATGTTTGCCATGAACGGACAGACCGGAGAGATTGATGGCAATATGCCAACGAGTGTACCTCGTTTCCTTGGCTATCTCGGTCTTACGTTTCTGATGGTTCTGGGAATCTTCCTTCTGAACGCCTGGTTGAACGCGCAGCCGAATACGGAAGCACAGATTCTTATAGCGGGAATTCTGCCGGTCATGTGGTTTCTGAACCTGGTAAGGAAGCAGACCGGCATAAAGCTGACGGAAAAGAATGCGGAGCCGGTCACAGAGCGCATGTACCGGCGGCACGTTCACGAGGAGAAAAAGGAAATCTGAACAGAAGGTCGGCACAGACGGAAAACCATGTACCGGCGGTGCATACGCGAGAAGTCATGGGTACTCGGCAAAAGGGACCGAATTACCCCTTGAAACTCCACCCTACCTTCGTTAGACTATACATATATAGTCGAGCTTTGGCTCTGACATATAAGTTATTCGGCGATACATTCCGGCGCAAAAGATTTTCTGATGCGCTCCGGCGAATCACAGCCGCGCAATAAAGTATTTACACTATGCTCTGCGCGGCAAGAACACATATGCTTTCTAAAATATAAAGAAAGCAATGATAACAAAAGGGGATAAAAAATGGCAGAAAAGAAATTACCGGTAATCACGATCAACAGATTATATGCGGCTTACGGAACAACCGTCGCGAAAATCCTTTCCGACCGGCTCGGAATCCCGTATTATGACAAGGACTTCATTAAGAAGACCGTGGCAGAAAGCGAGTATGAAACATCTGAAGTTGAGCACAACGGTGAAGAAATCAGCTCCGGAAACAAATTCCTGAATATGCTCCTCAACAACACGGTCGGGAGCTATCCGGACATGATCAGAGATCTGTACCTTATCCAGAGGAAAGTTATCCTTGAACTGGCGCAGACAGACTGCATCATTATCGGCAGATGTGCGAACCATATCCTGCGCGAGGCGAGGATTCCGACATTTGACATTTTCCTGTATGGAGATATTGAGCACCGCAAGCAGCATTCCGCAGAGCTTGAGGAGGCGAAGGGAAGAGATCTGGACAAATACATCGCCCAGCGCGACGCCTTCCGCAACAACTACTACAGGACCTTCGTCGGCACAGATATAGACGACTGCACCAACTACCATATTTGCCTGGATACAGGCAGGATCTCACCGGAGACCTGCGCTGATATCATTATCGGACTGCTTGAGAAGTGGAATTAAATATTGCGCTTCAGCCGGCGCCGACCGTTTGCTTTGGCAGTGGAAGGCGCTAACGCGCCACGCACGTCGCGGTAAGAACGCTGAGGCGTTCCTGAATTGGCAAATGAGGGCCTGCCCTCACCCTGCCCTCAGTTTCCATAAAAATGTTTGGCCCATTTTCCGTTTACTCCGTATATAAATATGTGAAAACAAAAAGCACATCAAAAAGGAAAATGGGAGAGAAAAAATGGAAACACTTAACAGTTTTGATATTTCAATGTTCCAACCGTCAACAGGCTCATTCGTATTCGGCATCGTAGTAGCAGTACTTGCTGTCGTTATTCTCTACAAGATCTTTGAGAAGGCCGGCGTAGAAGGCTGGAAGGCATTTATTCCGCTTTATAATATTTTTGTTCTTTATGAACTCACATGGGGCAACGGCTTTGTAAGTCTTCTGCTTCTTGTACCGATCGTAGATATCGTCATCTCAGTTATGACGGCTATCAAGCTGGCAAAGGCATTTGGTAAGGGAACAGGTTTCGGTATCGGAATCTTCTTCTTCCCGGTCATCTGCAAGGGAATCATTGCATTTGACGAATCCAGATATGAAGGCGTACCGGCGTAAAGCTGATATGGAAGAGCATCGCTTCGGCGGTGCTCTTTTTTCGTTGACAAATGAGGAAAAAAATTTCTTTGGGAAATTTGCAAAACGATTAGCCCTCCCCCCGGGGATCTCCGTACAAATAGATGTAAGAACAAAAGAAAAGATAAAAAGGGAGAACAAAACTATGAAGAACAGACTCGCAGCCATCATCATCGCAACATCACTCGTACTTGGACTCGGAGCAGGTGTCGGCGGAGCTTTCATATATAATAATACAAAGAATGTAAAGACAACGGAAGTCACAGCGACTGTTGAAAATGCAGCAGACACCAAAGCCGAAGAGACGAAGGCAGAGACTGTAACAGCTGCACCGAAGCAGGACACACAGAAAGCTTCCGACCAGAACGCAGCAGCAAAGAAAGCAGCTGAGGAAAAGGCCGCTAAGGAAGCAGCTCAGAAGAAGGAAGCCGAGAAGAAGGCAGCCAAGAGAGCAGCTGAGAGAAAGGCTGAGCAGGAGAAGGCAGCTAAGAAAGCCGCTGAAGAAAAGGCAGCTAAGAAAGCAGCCGAGAAGAAAGCCGCTGAAGAGCAGGCAGCTAAGAAAGCAGCTGAGAAGAAAGCCGCTGAAGAGAAGGCAGCTAAGAAGGCAGCTGAGAAGAAAGCCGCTGAAGAGCAGGCAGCTAAGAAGGCAGCTGAGAAGAAGGCAGCCGAGGAGAAGGCAGCTAAGGAAGCAGCCGAGAAGAAAGCCGCTGAAGAGCAGGCAGCAAGAAAAGCAGCTGAGAAGAAAGCCGCTGAAGAGCAGGCAGCAAGAGAAGCAGCTGAGAAGAAAGCCGCTGAAGAGCAGGCAGCAAGAGAGGCAGCTGAGAAGAAAGCAGCCGAGGAGCAGGCAGCAAGAGATGCTGAAGCTGAGAAGAACACAGTATCCCGCAAGACAGTCGAGGGTATGGTAACAGATGTAAATGGCAACTCCATCAGCGTGAGAATCGAGGGCGGAAACGCAACATTTGACATCAGCAAAGCAACAGTCAACGGAACACCGAAGGTTGGCGACAACGTCTCCGTAACATACAACACAGACGGAACAGACATCATCTCTGTAATCTCTGTAACAGTCACATCTTCCGAAGCTGATAGAGAAGCAAACGTAGAAGAGTGGTATGGCAACGGCGAGCAGGCTGAGGAGCAGCCGGCAGTCGTTGAAGAGCAGGAAGCTCCTGCAGTAGAAGAGCAGGTCGTAGAGAGCGCTGCCGAAGAGCAGGAGAACGTCGAGCCGGTCGCTGCTGAAGAGTGCTACGATGAAGTAGAAGAGGCATAATAAACTCGGATCTTCCAAAAAACATATAAAGATAACAGCACAGCCGTGCCGGGAAACCGGTGCGGCTGTTTTTATCGTATAGGAAATTACACGAATTTCCTGTACGACAAAAGCCTCAGCTACACAATGCTCCACTGGAGCATTGTTACGCATGCTTAGGCACGGCAGGATGAGCAGAAGATTTACATCTCCAAGCATCTGGATGAGCTTCGCGAGAAGGCCCTCAAAATTAGACTTTGCCAGAGTAAACCTGCGGCTCAAAGTCTAATTAAATTTGGTAAATAAACTGCCTGTAATTCTTTCATATATTATTAGCCCTCCCCCATGGTATCTCCGTATTAATAGATGTAAGGCGAAAAGCAAAACAAAAGGAAATCATTCACAAGACCTTTTACATATAGAAGAGGAGAAAATACCATGAAGAACAAAGTTGTAGCAATGATCATCGCAGCATCAATGGTAGTAGGACTTGGCGCTGGCGTAGGCGGCGCATGCATATATACAAACATCAAAAACGCACAGACAACAGAGATTACTGCAACTGTCGAGAACGCTTCTCCGGAAACAGTAACATCTGACAGCAAAGAGGATAAGAAGGCTGACACTGTAACAGCGAAGCCGATCCAGAATACACAGAAAGCTTCCGACGCTAAGAAGGCAGCCGAGGAAAAGGCAGCTAAGGAAGCCGCTGAGAAGAAGGCAGCTGAGAAGAAAGCAGCCGAGAAGAAAGCCGCTGAGAAGAAGGCAGCCGAGAAGAAAGCAGCCGAGAAGAAAGCAGCTGAGCAGAAGACAGTCGAGAAGAAGGCAGCCGAGAAGAAGGCAGCCGAGAAGAAAGCAGCCGAGAAGAAAGCAGCCGAGGAAAAGGCAGCTAAGGAAGCAGCTCAGAAGAAGGCCGCTCAGGAGAAGGCAGCTAAGGAAGCAGCTCAGAAGAAAGCCGCCGAGGAGAAGGCAGCTAAGGAAGCAGCCGAGAAGAAAGCCGCTCAGGAAAAGGCAGCTAAGGAAGCAGCCGAGAAGAAGGCAGCTGAGGAGAAGGCAGCTAAGGAAGCAGCCGAGAAGAAGGCAGCTGAGGAGAAGGCAGCAAGAGAACGCGCAGAACAGATCAGAATCTATCAGGATACAAAGACCGGTATGATCACATCTGTCGATGGCAACACAATCAGCGTACGCATCGAAGGCGGTAATGCAACATTTGACATCAGCAATGCGACTGTAAACGGAGCCCTCATGGAAGGTGACAACGTCACAATCATATATGATACAGACGGAACAAATATCTCCCCGCTCTATGTATATGACAATACAACAGATGAGGAGAGACAGGCAAACCTTGACGAGTGGAGAGGCACCGGCGAGCAGCCAGCTCAGGAAACAGTCGAAGTACAGGATGAAGAGGACATCGAGAACGATATTGAAGCAGCTGCTGAAGAGCAGGCTCGTATCGAAGAGGAAATGAGACAGGCAGAGGCAGAGCGCGTAGCAGCAGAGCAGGCAGAAGCAGAGCGTATCGCAGCAGAGCAGGCAGAGGCAGAGCGCGTAGCAGCAGAGCAGGCAGAAGCAGAGCGCATCGCAGCAGAGCAGGCAGAGGCAGAGCGCGTAGCAGCAGAGCAGGCAGAAGCAGAGCGCATCGCAGCAGAGCAGGCAGAGGCAGAGCGCATCGCAGCAGAGCAGGCAGAGGCAGAGCGCATCGCAGCTGAAGAAGCAGAGCGTGCAGCAGCTGAAGCAGCAGAGGCAGAGCGTATCGCAGCAGAGCAGGCAGAGGCAGAGCGCATCGCAGCAGAGCAGGCAGAGGCAGAGCGTATCGCAGCAGAGCAGGCAGAGGCAGAGCGCATCGCAGCAGAGCAGGCAGAAGCAGAGCGTGCAGCAGCTGAAGAAGCAGAGCGCGCAGCAGCTGAGGCAGCAAAGGCAGAGGAAACACACTCAGTCTCCGGTACAGTAACAAGCGTATCCGATTCTTCCATCACAATCAGCACAGATAACGGTGAGAAGACACTTGATGCATCGAGCGTATCTACAGACGGAATCTCTGAAGGCAGCTACGTAACAGTAGAGTACAGAAATGGCTCAGCCGTTTCTATCAGATAATAAGAATAAGGAAAATGTCGCAGCGAAGGCTGCGGCATTTTTTTTGCGATAGCATCAGTTCTAAGCCAAGACTTGAACACAGCGATGGCGTATTGCAACACGATGTGCAGCAGACATCTGCAAATAACATCTGCGCACAGGAAACTACATGTGCTATACTGTTGTAAATATGCACACTTTTGCTGCGGATGACTTTCATTTCCCACCGCAGATGACGGTACTCGGTCATCATTTTATTTCCAAGGAGGACAACATGGGGATTGTTGTAATCGGCTCGATATTCGTAGACATAAAAGGGTATCCGATGGGTGAGTTTGTCGCTACAGGACGCAATGTCGGCAGCGTGATTATTAAGGACGGCGGTGTGAGTCGGAATGTAGCTGAGGATATTGCAAATGTTGAGCTCCGCCCCACATTTGTAAGCCTCATCGATGATAGCGGCCAGGGACAGGAGGTCCTTGCCAAGTTGAAGCGTCACAAAATTAATACAGACTACATTCGTGCAGTGCCGGAGGGAATGGGAACGTGGCTTGCTGTATTTGACAATCAGGGCGACGTTGCCGCATCCATCTCAAGGAGACCGGATCTCTCGGAGATCGATAATATTTTGGATGAGCAGGGAGATGAAATTTTCAAAGACGCGGACAGCATTGTTGTCGAGTTTGATATGGAGAGAGCAACGCTGAAACGCGTTTTCGAACTTGCGAAAAAATATGATAAAGACGTATACGCTGTGGTTTCAAATATGTCGATTGCCATAGCTCGCCGCGACCTTATACGTCAAAATGCGTGTTTTGTGTGCAATCTTCAGGAGGCAGGTATCTTCTTTTCTGAAAAATACGATGACTTCAGCGTAGCACAGATGGAGGAGACCCTCGCCGAGAAGGTACGCCAGGCCAGAATACCGCGCATGGTCGTCACGATGGGTGGAGACGGTGCAGTTTACGCCGATATTAACGGGGAATCGGGTGCGGTTCCTGCCATGCATGTGGATGTGCGGGATACGACAGGTGCAGGCGACGCGTTCTTCGCCGGCGTGACTATGGGACTGACATACGGAAAGGATCTCAGAGAATCCTGTAAGATCGGGACAAGGCTTGCGGCGTCGGTGATCGAGACGAAAGAAAATGTATGCCCCCGATTCCTTCCGGAAGAGCTGGGGCTTTCTGCACCGGCTGAAGCAGAAACGTAAAAATCAGGAGAAGTATGCGGCAAAGAGGGGATTTTTCGAATCGACTTGATGCGATAATGCCGTTGCTAAGACGAGAAGTCAGTGGCAGAGAAAGGGGTTCTGAATCGACTTGATGCGGTAATGCCGTTGCTAAGACGAGAAGTCAGTGGCAGAGAAAGGGGTTCCGAATCGACTTGATGCAGAAATACCGATAAATATGGGGAGAAGCAACAAATCAAGGGGAGCAAATGAATCAATCACAAAATCGTGCCGGCCGCAAGGGGAGGACCGGCAGAAAAAAGCCGTCCGCGAAAAAACCGGCTGCAAGGAAAGCAGCCGGCAGGAGCTTCACGGGAGGCAATCGGAAAACCGCACGGACCGGAAGCAGTGCGCGGACCGGTAGAGGCGGAAGAGCAGGGAAGTCTTCCGGCGGCAGACCTGTACTTAAACTTATTGTAGGCTTTCTGATTGTTGCGGCTTTTATAGCCGCGACCGGTTATGTCGTCTATGCGGACCGCTACGAGAGCCATTTTATTGAAGGTACGGTCATCAATAACAATGATGTCGGCGGATTGAATCTGGAGGAGGCGAAAAATCTTCTCGCCAATTCCTCCGATTATCAGATTGAGATAGATTTTCGGGATGGGGGCAGCGAGTGGATTTCCGGTGACAGCATTTCCCTGGGATACGAATACGGGGATGGTGTTGAGCAAATGCTCGCATCCCAGGACAAGTACCACTGGATAGAAGGCGTCCTGGGTGAGACGCGCAGTTATACGATTGATAATGGCGTGCATTTTGATGAAGAACAGCTTGCATCGATCGTGAACTCTTTTCCTGAGCTTGCCGGGGATACGCAGATTGCACCTGTCGATGCGAGGTGCGTGAGGACTGCGGAGAATGCATTTGCCATCGAACCCGAAAGTGAGGGGAATTGGATTGAGAGCAGCAGGGCATTTGCCTGTATCAGTGAGGCAATCGGGCAGCAAAAACGGCTGCTCAACCTGAGTACTGCAGGTGCTTATGAGTCGCCGGCTGTCACGGCGGATGACCCGGAGCTCAACGAGAGGGTCGCACAGCTGAACCGTTTTCTGGAGACGACGGTGACTTATGATCTGCCGGATGGCGGTCAGTGGACTGTCGGTCGGGACACGCTGATCGAGTGGGTGTCGGCGGGTGCAGGGGGTGAAAACTCCGGGGCGGATATTACAGAGGAAGGTGATTCCGGGACGGATGGCCGGGAGATGGGCAATTCTGAGACGGGTGATTCTGAGACGGGTGGCTCGGTGATGGATTATTACTTAGATGCTCAGGTCATTTCCGGCAAATGCGCCGAAGCCATCGCATCCCTCGCTTCCATCGTTGACGACATCCACACGAGCCGCACTTTCTGTGCGACAAGCGGCAGAACTGTTGATATTGCCAGCGGCACCTTCGGCCGGCAGATCGACCAGGCTGCGGAAGTCGAACAGCTTGCGGCGAATCTGCTCAATTTTGAGAACGCCGAGAGGGAGCCGGCTTACCTCATGAATACATATCCCGAATCGCTGAACGGTGGTGATTATATAGAAGTGGACCTGAGCAACCAGATGGTCTATCTGTACAAGGATGGAGGGCTGTTCTACGACACGCCCTGTGTCTCGGGTCTCGCCGACGATCCGGAGCGGGTGACGATCACCGGGCTTTTCAAGATTCAGGAGAAGGACAGGGACAGGACGCTCAAGGGGAAGCCGGACGAGAACGGGGTGCCGACATATGAGTCGTTTGTCAGCTACTGGATGGGATTTTCGGGTGCTTACGGGCTGCACGATGCTACATGGAGAGATGAGTTCGGCGGAGATATTTATGAATATGCCGGGTCGCACGGATGCGTGAATCTGCCTTATTCGGCGGCGGAGGCCATATTTAATAATGTGGAGGAGGGGACACGGGTTATTGTGTTCTAAATGGAGAGAATTAATGCCGGTGGCCGGGATTACCGAAGTAAACGAGATTTTAAGCAATACTTCGGTAAAGTTATCTTGCCTTCATGGACCATAAGGCTCTGATTTACCGAAGTAAACAAGTTTTTGGGCAGTACTTCGGTAATCCTATCTTGCTTTCATGGACCATAAGGCGTTGATTTACCGAAGTAAACAAGTTTTTGGGCAGTACTTCGGTAAATCAATCTTGTACTCATGACATGCAAGCCGCCGAATTACCGAAGTAAACAAGTTTTTGAGCAGTACTTCGGTAATCCTATCTTGCTTTCATGGACCATAAGGCGTTGATTTACCGAAGTAAACGAGATTTTTCTCGATACTTCGGTAAATGCATCAAGAAAGTCAGGCCAGGCAAGGAAAGCACAGTATTTTGCTGAGAGATAACTTACCAGCATCAGTATAAAGGAGGAGACAGTATGAAGCTCGCAATTATCGGAACCGGGAAAATCGTTCACGAGGCGTTGTTTGCCTTGGAACCGGTCGACAGAGTGGAGGTCGTGGCTATATTTGCCCGTCCGCACAGCAAGGAAAAAGCCGAAGCATTGGCAGAAAAGTACGGAATCGGTGAAGTTTACACAGACTACGATGAGCTGCTGGCTAAATCCGATGCGCAAGCGGTCTACATCGGTCTTGTGAACAGCGCGCATTTCCCGTATGCGAAGAAGGCTCTGCTCGCGGGCAAGGATGTTATCCTTGAGAAGCCGCTGACCACGACGGCGGCGGAGGCGAAGGAGCTCGCGGCTCTTACGAAGGAGACAGGCAAGTATGTGCTTGAGGCAATCACCACGATGCACAGCCAGATTTTCGATTTGATGCAGGAAGAGCTGCCCAATCTGGGCAATATCCGGTCTGCTCAGCTCAATTATTCTCAGTATTCGAGCCGTTATACGGATTATCTGGCAGGCAAGGTGGCGCCGGCGTTCGATCCGGAGTGTTCCGGAGGCGCGCTCTATGATATCAACCTTTATAATGTCTATTTTGTTGTCGGGCTGCTTGGAAGTCCGGAGACGGCAACATATTTCCCGAACAGAGGTTTCAATGGAATTGATACGTCCGGTACGGCAATCCTGACATATCCGACTTTCAACGCGGTCTGCACCGGAGCCAAGGATTCCGACAGCCCGTGCTTCTCCATCATTCAGGGTGAGAAGGGATGGATGCGTGTAAATGGGAAGCCGAATGTCATGACCGGTCTTGATGTAGAGGTAGTGGATGAGGAAAACCCGCGTCAGGTTCCGAGCGCATCCGGCGGCATGCAGAGGGCGGTTATCACGAGACATCATGAGGCTGATCCGGTGCATCATCGCATGACGAGAGAGTTCGGAGATTTTGCGCGGATCATCGAGGAGCGGGATGACGAGGCGGCTGCCAAGGCTATCGCGACGTCGGTGCAGGTCATGACGGTTCTCGAGACGGCGCGGAAGGCAGCCGGGATTAGATTCGGGGTGGACACAGACTGAACTCCGGGATTACGGAAGTGGAATATTTAGAGAAAGTAGACAAAAAACACCAAGATATTTCTGCACTTCTCCGCTCAAGTTTACAATTTTTATAGTGAGTTTCGCCCGTAAAATGATATAATAACTTCATATAGTATGAGTAAACACGCAACTATAAAAAGGAAAGGTGGATTAATCAATATGAGCACAGAAAAGAAGATTGATGTTACTGCCCTCGGCGAACTTCTGATCGACTTCACAGAAAGCGGATTGAGCCCGCAGGGCAACAAGCTCCTGGAAGTCAACCCGGGCGGAGCACCGTGCAACGTTCTCGCCATGCTGAATAAGCAGGGCCGCAAGGCTGCTTTCCTCGGCAAAGTCGGCGACGACATGTTCGGAAGAATGCTGAAAGCCAGGACCATCGAGCAGGGCATCGACATGACAGGCCTCATGATGGATGAAGAAGTTCATACAACGCTCGCATTTGTTGAGAAACTGCCGAACGGCGACAGAGATTTCTCCTTCTACCGCAATCCGGGCGCAGACATCATGCTCACCAAAGACGAAGTCATCGCCAACAAGGCTCTCATCGAGGATGCAAAGATCTTCCATTTCGGAACTCTTTCCATGACACACGAAGGCATCGAGGCAGCTACGATTGAAGCTCTTGACATTGCAAAGGCAAGCGGCGCTATCATCTCCTTCGACCCGAACCTTCGTCCGCCTCTCTGGAGCTCCGAGGAGAAAGCAAAAGAGAAGATCGCCTATGGTCTTTCCAGATGCGACGTCCTGAAGATTTCCGACAACGAGATCGAGTTCATGACCGGCGAGTCCGATCTGGACAAGGGCATCAAGATGATCATCGACGAGTATAAGATTCCGCTTGTATTTGCTACCTATGGTCCGGACGGCTCCAAGGCATACTGCAACGGCGTTGAAGCTTACGAAGCCGGTTTCCTTAATCCGGCAACGATCGAGACGACCGGCGCAGGCGATACATTCTGCGCAAGCGCTCTGCATTTCGTCCTGAAATACGGTCTGGAAATGAACGAAGAGCAGCTCCATGAGCTTCTTGTTTTCGCAAATGCAGCCGCATCTCTCGTAACCACCAAGAAAGGCGCGCTCTGCGTAATGCCGACTCCGGATGAAGTAGCAGCTTATATCAAGGAGAGCGGAAGGTAACGAGACGTTCTGTTTCTGCATTTTCACATCTATGCAGGAATCAAAATACACAATTAATACACGCTTTGCACACAAACCGATGCTATTTTGGTAATGTAGTGATGACCCCCGGTGGATATTCCTGCCGGGGGTCATTTTGACCAGGGAAGGAGGAAATCCATGCAAAGCGGACACAGACGGGTAATCATAAAGCGGATTGCCATGACCTTGGGAATTCTGATGCTGGGAGCGATGTTCGCCGGCGCAGGATTTCTTTTTTATTGTATGATGACAGCTCCCTCCATATCCATTCTGGATGCAAGGCCTCAGGGGTATCGCTCCAGCGTATTGGATGATGAGGGAAATGTCGTTCTCACCTTATCCGGCGAAGAGTCCAACCGCGTGTATGTGACGCTCGGGGAGATGCCGGAGGATTTGCAGCATGCATTTGTTGCAATCGAGGACGAGAGATTCTACGAGCACCATGGGATCGATCCGAGGGGAATCGCGAGGGCATTTTTCAGAGGTATACAGAGCGGAGGTTTTTCGGAGGGCGCAAGCACCATTACGCAGCAGCTTTTGAAGAATAACGTCTTCGAGGGATGGACGGGCGAGGCTACATTTTATGACCGCCTGGTGCGCAAGCTGCAGGAGCAGTACCTGGCGATCTGCCTTGAGATGCATGTGACGAAGGACTGGATCCTTGAAAATTACATGAATACCATCAACCTTGGCGGCGGAAACTGGGGCGTTGAGACGGCGGCGAAGTACTATTTTCACAAGGACGTCACCGCGCTGAATCTCAGCGAATGCGCAGTGCTTGCCGGCATCACCAAGAATCCCACGAGGTATAATCCGAGGATTAATAAGGAAGCAAATGCCTCCCGGCGCGAATTAGTCCTCTCCAAAATGAAGGAGCTCGGCTTCATAACGGAAGATGCATACAATGAAGCCATGGCTGACGATGTCTACGTGAGAATTGAACAGGCGGAAAATGAACCGCTCGACAACACGGAGATTCTCACGTACTTTGAGGATGCCATGATATATGATGTTCTTGCAGATATCATGGCGGTAACTGGCTGCAGTGAGGAGGTCGCGTGGAAAATGATCTACCGTGGAGGTCTCACGATCCATTCGACCGAGAACAGTGTTCTGCAGCAGATCTGTGAGGACGAGGCAAACAATCCCGACCTCTACAGCACGGACGCGCAGGTGTCCATGGTCGTCATCGATACGCAGACCGGACAGGTCAAAGCCATGGTCGGCGGGCGCGGGCAGAAGACAGCCTCTCTGATCCTGAACAGGGCGACCAGCGAACCTCGTCAGCCGGGATCGACAATCAAAATCATCGGAGAGTATGCAGCGGCTCTGGATAAGGGCGAGATTACGCTGGGAACTATATTTGATGACGCTCCGTACACCTATTCCGACGGAACGGAGGTTCAGAATTCGGACGGGTCTTACGGCGGCTTTACTACCGTGCGAAGCGCAATCGTGAAATCCAACAATATCGTTGCACTGAAGACATTCCAGAAGATGGGAGTTGATGCAGTCTGGAATGAACTGAACAACTTCGGGATTTCAACCCTTACGGATGATGACCGGGTGGAGGCACTTGCCCTCGGCGGTCTGACCAACGGCGTGACCAACCTCGAACTCACCGCCGCCTATGGGACGATCGCCCGCGGCGGGACATATATCAGGCCTACATATTATACTAAGATCGTCGATCACGACGGAAATGTGATCGTCGATAAGCAGACAGAGAGCAGAAAGGTCATTTCGGAGAGTACGGCGGCGCTTCTCACAAATGCCATGGAAGACGCGATTTGGTCGGGTACGGGAGCGGATGCGGCATTTGAAGGAATGGATATAGCGGGAAAGAGCGGTACTTCGACAGATGGCGTTGATCTATGGTTCGTCGGCTATTCACCCTATCTCACCTGCGGCGTGTGGGGCGGCTATGATGATCGGTCCGGGCAGGAGGAATCCACCTATGTCAAGAGCGTGTGGAAGACAGTCATGTCGAGAGCGCATGAGTCCCGTGAGTACATGCATCTGAGCAGCGAGGACGGATTAAAAACGGTCGTGATCTGTAAAAAATGCGGGAAGGTCGCAATCGAAGGCCTGTGTGATTCCACACAGCAGGGGGATATGACCGTGACGGAATTTTACGTGCCCGGAACAGAGCCGACAGAGAAATGTGACTGTCATGTGTCAGTGAAAGTATGTGATTCTTCAGGGCTGAAGGCCAACAAGTACTGTAAGGATACCCACACGGAGGTTTACTTGAAGAGTGCGACCCCGGGAACGGCAGATGAGGAATATGTTCTGCCGGATTATCTCGAGAGTGGGGAGTGCAAGGAGCACAAGAGTTCATGGTCTACGTTCTGGGGGAACGGAAATTCAGGTAACGGTTCCGGGAGCGGTTCCGGCTCCGGGAACGGCTCCGGCGGGGGCTCGAGTGGATCAAATAGCGGTTCGGGATCGAATAACGGCTCCGGGAATGGTGGATCCGGTGGAGCAGGTTCGAATAACGGCTCAGGGAATGGCAGCGGCTGGGACTTCTGGGGCGGAGGATCCGGCGGCGATTCGGGAAACGGAGGATCCGGCGGGTCAGGTTCGAGTAACGGAAGCGGCAGCTCCGGCAGCGGATCGTTTTCGGACTGGTGGGATTCGCTCTGGGGGAGCGGTTCGGCCGGGGATTCGGGGGAGAATCGGTCTGAGAGGGGCGAGTATGATTCTGAGAATGGGACATATTGGAGCTGGTGATGTAAGGGGTATGTGAGGGGTTACTATTCAGCTGCCAGCCACATATGCATATCCTGTGTCATCGGTATACATATTCATCGGTAAACTCTTGTCCAGCCTTGCGAAACGAAAAACCATATCTGCAATATGTGTTCCCGCGTGTCGCTAAACGCATACACTTGGTCACACATATTGCAATGGTATTTGAGTGGTTACTATTCAGCTGCCATTCACATATGCATATCCTGTGTCACCGGTATACGTATTCATCGGTAAACTCTTGTCCTGCCTTGCGAAACGAAAAACCATATCTGCAATATGTGTTCCCGCGTGTCGCTAAACGCATACACTTGGTCACACATATTGCAATGGTTTTTGTTTCTCGGCAGGACTGCGAATGTTTACCGCTTGAATAGTATACCGTTTGCCACAGGGGTGACGGATAGAGGAGGCAGCTGAATGGTAACCGGAAGTAGGTGGCGATTTACCGAAGTAATTGAGATTATGCGCTGTACTTCGGTAAAGCTATCTTGCTTTCATGTACCATAAGCCGCCGGATTACCGAAGTAATTGAGATTTTGCGCAATACTTCGGTAATCCTATCCTGCTTTCATGGACCACAAGCAGCCGAATTACCGAAGTAAATGAGAATTTGAGCAGTACTTCGGTAATCCTATCCTGCTTTCCGAATTACCGAAGTAAATGAGAATTTGTGCAGTACTTCGGTAATCCTATCCTGCTTTCATGGACCACAAGGGGCCGAATTACCGAAGTAATCGAGCTTTTGCGCAATACTTCGGTAAAGCTTTCCAGCTTTCATACCCAAGAGGCCCAATTTACCCAAGTAAGCAAGTTTTTGAGCCGTACTTCCGTAAATTGCTGATAAAATCATGATTCAAGACATAAAAGAGGTTGGATGCGCTCGTGCACCCAACCTCTTTTGTTACACTTCCGGTGAAATCCGGTGAAATCCAGTGAAATCCAGCGAAATCAAAATCACATCTAAAAATCACATCTCCGCCACCGCATCTACGAACGCATCCAGCATCTCCTCGTCAGACGCATGAAGCGCGCTCTTAATCGTCAGCATATTTTCGAGAACCGTCGCACCCTTGAGCGCTGACAGCTTCTCTACAATCTGCTTGCCGGAACTCGGTGCCCAGGTTCCGTTCTGAGCGACCGCGAACTTGCGATTCTTGAGATCCAGCGCAGCCATGTCATGAAGCAGCGCATCGACCGGGAGATAAATTCCGTTGTTGTAGGTCGGGCAGAAGATAACGATCTTGCCTACTCTCCATGCCTCGCCGATGAGGTTGGAGGCGTGTGTCTCCGAAACATCATAGACCTTGACATTCTTGCCGCTCTTTCTGCTAAGCTTTGCGGCAAATGCCTCCGCCGCCGATGCCGTATGTCCGTACAGACTTCCGTAGATTACGACAAATCCGTCGTCTTCCGGTGTGCAGGTCGACCACTTCTGATACTTGTCGATGAACCAGGCAATGTTTTCTCTCCAGACCGGTCCGTGCAGCGGGCAGATCGCCTTGATATCGAGCGTTGCAGCCTTCTTGAGAACGTTCTGGACCTGAACGCCGTACTTACCCACGATATTTGCATAATACCTGCGTGCGTCATCGAGGAAATCCTTCTCGAAGTTGTACTCATCCGCAAAAATACCGTTTTCGATGGCACCGAATGTTCCGAACGCATCGGCTGAGAACAGCGTTCCGCATGTCTCGTCGTATGCGAACATTGCCTCCGGCCAGTGGACCATTGGAGCAAGAACAAAGCGGAATGTGTGAGCACCGGTCGTGAGAGTATCCTTCTCCTTGACGACCTGACGCCTGATGGAGGCTGTCTCCGGGAAGAAATTATTCAGCATCTGGAAGGTCTTCGCGTTGCCGACCAGTGTGAGGTCCGGATACATGGCTGCGACAGTTGCGATCTGAGAGCAGTGGTCCGGCTCCATGTGAAGGATCACGAGATAATCGAGCGGTCTGTCTCCGAGAGCGGAGCGCAGATTTTCGAGATACTGGTCGGAGATGGAGATGTCGGCAGTGTCAAATACCAACGTCTTCGCGTCGAGAACGATATAGCTGTTATATGAAACGCCGTTCGGAAGCGGGAAAAGATTTTCAAAACGGGCGAGACGTCTGTCACTGCCTCCGATCCAGAATGTATCCTGTGCAACTTGCTGAATGTTAATCATGTTATCCTCCTTAAGATAGTTGTGTGTGCTGTGGATGATTTGATTATACATGATTGTTTTTGTTAGAGGAAGAGTTTGTATCCACAAAAAATGTGGATAAAATGTGGATATCCTGTCGACAACAAAATCCGCACCCCTCGCAGCTGTGCGGAAAATGCCTGATCTTCCCGCAGTGTCAGCACTCGAAATGCAGGAAAATAAGCCATCTGTGGGGGTCCGGTTACATAAAGTCTTAACGTGGAAGTTATCAACATACTCGATGTGGGTAATGTGGATAACCCTCGTTGGAATGTTGTGGATTTGTAATAAAATTAACACAATTGTAATATACTGAATCGTTATTTACGGGAATAAAGGAGACGGTAACTGGTATAATAGAAATACAAAGCGCCAAACATGCCCTGATAGGAGAAGCCGGCATCCGCGAGTCCGAACCGCTCAATTTGCATTCTTGATTAATAAGATATCTTGAGGTGTATGGGAAGTTTGTCGGAACAAGACACATTGTCAGTTTTACAGGTAACAGGAAGCTCATTAAATCGGATTACAGTGAAGGAGAAGGACTATGAAAAAAAGATTTATTGCGTTGCTGATAGCGCAGGCCCTGATTGTGAGCAGCGTCACTGCACCGGCATATGCATCGGACTTGTCTGATTATGGGACACAACTCGATGAAACAGCTATCGGATCCGGGATGTATCCGGACATTCTGTCGGGTGAAGATGACCTTGCGGATGGGGAGGATGTACTGTCGGAAACGGATTTTGCCGATGAGTTATATGAAGATGATGAGAGCGGATTGCCGGAATCTGACCCGGATATCGACTTCTCCGAGACCGATGATGGAGAGCAGGAGACTCCGGTTGACGGAGAAGAAGAGTTACAGAATGCAGAAGACTCTGAGAGTGCCGGCTCGACGGATGCTGCAATAGATGCTCCCGCCACGTCGCAGGAGATGCAGGTCGTGACAGATGAACTGAAAAAGCAGGCGGAAGCAGAAAAAGAACCTGAAGCAGAAAAGGAACCTGAGACGGATCTCCTCATAGAGGAACAGCTCAAGGAGCAGGAGGAGATTCTTGTCGGAAAGCCTGCGGCACCGGAAGAGATCGTGTGCGGAGATACGGGTTCATTTGCACAGGCACTCTCCGACATGAATATCGAGTATCCCTGCGACTATGAAGCGGAAATCGTCATCGATCTCAACGAGGATCTGATTACCGGCGGTGACGGAGAGGAGCTTGTCGGAGCAGACAGCTATGTCCTTGCGGCTGCGGAAGAAGATGATGCAAATGCGGCAACCGCTCTCCTGAAGGAGAACGGATATGCAGATGTCACCTGTGAGAACAATGTGATACGTGCAAATGACAGATATGCCACATGCCGCCTATTTGTCATGTCTTCGGAGCCGGTCGACACGAGAGGAGCCCTCTCGGTCATTACATTTGGCGAAACGAACCTCATTCAGTACGCGACGCCGGCTGAAGCCGCGATTGCTGCCGAGATGTTGAAGGATGACCCCGGGGTATGGGAAGTTATACCCGATCTCGTCATGACGATTGACGGTGATATGGATGCTGACATTGAGATGGATTCCGAGGAAACGGATGCTGACATTGAGACGGATTCCGAGGATACAGACGCTGACATTGAGATAGATTCCGAGGATACGGATGCCGGAGAAACTGCCGCAACCGGTCAGAGTCCGGACAGTGTAGACATAGAGACGCCTGAAGCGGAAATCAGGGAGGGAGACTCCGGAGCAGATGCGGCGGCCTATGGTGAAAATGGTGGCACAGAGATTTCCGGCACAGACATGTCGACCGATACGGAAGATGAAACGGAAATTCCTGATCTGGAACCGGAAAGTGACGACGAGGAGAACGTCGGACGATATTTCAAGGGGTATTCCGGCTATTTTTCCCGGGCCGTGTCCTATATGGGAATTGACAGGCTGCTGAATAATACCGGATCAATCAATACGGTGGTTTATGTGGCAGTAATTGACACCGGATACGATACATCCTGCTCCTATGTCAATTATGATCGTGTGCTGCTGAATAAGGCTATTTCTGTTGTCGGCGGAACCGTTAATGATAGAGAGGGACACGGGACATTTGTCCTGAACCAGATTTATGAAGCCACGGACAATGCGGTTCGATTCATACCGGTCAGAATGTATGATAATTACGGAAACAGCAGTGCAAGTAATGCATTGTCGGCGATTTATAAATCAGTGGACGCCGGTGCCGATGTTATCAATTACAGTAACGGCGCTTCTATCGGGTATTACGAGACGTTTTCTGCGGGAGAAGCAGCGCTGCAATATGCGCTGAATAAAAAGTGCTATTTGGTAGCAGCCGCAGGAAATGAACATACCGATACCCATTATGTATGGCCGGCTAAGAGCAACAGATGCCTTACAATCTCCTCGATTTCTTATGCTTCAGGACAATATACGGATTACACGAACTACGGAAGCAGTGTAGACTTTGCCGCACCGGGCGGAGACTATAATAACCCCATATATGGCATCGGCAGGTATAATAAGTCTGAGCGCGAGACCGGAACTTCCATGGCGGCACCGTATTATACTGCAGTTATTGCCGATCTTAAGGCAAACGGCCGTGCCTTCGGTACTCTGTCCACTCTCATTAAGAGTCTGAAGAGTTATTGCAGTCCGTACCTGACATCATCTTCGTCATATTATGTCGGAAATGGCTGTGTATATCTCGGAAATGCAATCAATCGCACGATCACTACAGACATGTTCAATGCGATTGGGAACCGTGCATATACAGGATCGCAGATCAGACCGAATCCGAGCGTTAAGTATAACGGCAAGAAAATGATGCTGCACAGAGATTATGAACTGTCCTACGGCTATAATGTCAATGTGGGTACGGGCAGGGTTTATGTTTCCGGACGCGGTGTATATACAGGCTCGGCATACCGGGATTTTAACATTGTACCCCGGAGTATAGAAAAGGCATCCGTGAAGATCAAGACCGGAAAATATGCCTACGCCTACAGCGGAACGGCGAAGACTCCTACAATGGTCGTTAAGCTGAACGGCAAAACATTACAGCGGGGATATGACTATACACTTACGTACAAGAATAATGTGTACCCCGGACAGGCAACGGTCGTCGCTCAGGGTATAGGAAATTATAAGGGAACCGCATCCTGCCAGTTCGGAATCAGCAAGCGCGTGACAACGATACTCAATAATTACACGTATATCCTTGTGCCTAAAGTGGCAACCGGCCGGGTCGTCGGACTGAAGAGCGGCGGCATGACCAATAACACGGCACTGTGTATAACAAGTAAGACGTGTTCGGAGGGACAGCAATTCAAGCTGACGAAGAACAGCGACGGCACGTATTCTATTATCAGCATGAAGTGTGAGTTCGCTGTGGATTCTTACAACGGAAGCAAGAATAGCGGCGTCAATGCTGTCATCCGTGTATTCAGTAAATCGCGCAAGTCAGAGAGGTGGTCAGTCAAAAAATGCAGTGACGGAACCTTCGTATTCGTGAATAAAAATTCCGGCAAGGCGCTCAACGCAGAAAACGGAGCCGCAAATAAAGCTGCGGTAAAAATGCGGAACAGGACGAACAGTACGGCACAGAGATTCTATCTCGAGCAGGTATCCACCAAAGTGGTGACCAGACCATATGACGGTCTCTGCACACTGAGAGCTTCCAGGAACAAGAGCTTTGTAATCGATGTCCCGGCGGGATCAACACAGAGCGGCACGAAGCTGCAGGTTTACAGAAGCAACGGAACCAAAGCACAGAAGTTCCGCTTCTACTACAGCGGAAATAATACGTACCGTATCGTGAACGTTAATTCCGGTAAGGTGCTGATGCCGACGAAATCCAAGGCGACGAAGGGCGCCGCAATTGTACAGGGAGTATGGAAAGGTAAGACCTGTCAGAGATGGAGAATTGTAAAGAAGAGCAACGGAACCATCGCCCTTAAAAATTATGAGGGATACTACCTGGAGATGGTCGGGAATACGCCTAAGAATGGGGCTAAACTGCGCTTGAATTCGTATTCGGCGGCCAGACGGTTTATGTGGGTGAGAAAGAAAGAGTGACTTAAATATGACCGATAGAGGAAAACAAAACAGTGCCATGCCGGGGCTTCTTGTTATAGCTTTTAGCATTGCGCTGATCATGGTATTCGCCTCCAACTTCTATTTTATCTTCGCGATGCCATATCAAAAAAGCTACCGTGAGATGACGATGATCAAATACGCGGTTGACTTCTCAAGGGGACTTAACCCGTATAGTGCAGCTCTGCTCAAAGCAGAGCTGCCGTTCAACTCCGGGTGTTATGCATTTCTGCAGTCGTTTATTACCGGATTTATCCTGAGATTCTTTCCGGTGAGCCGCGCATTGACGGTCTCCGAAGTATTCAGCAAATGCATCGATGCGGGAGCAGCTCTCCTTGTCTATCTGACGGTGAGGAAACACGGCTGCGAGCGATGGATATCTTTGCTTGCGGCACTGATTTCGGCGCGCATTGTCTCTGCATGCACTGCCTATCCGCATTCGCTCGGCATGCTGCTGGTATATTTGCTCGCGTTCCTGATCACGAGGGATACTGTGAAAAATGTATACCACCCGTTTCTCTACGCGGTCATCGTGATACTTGCATTTTACTCGAAGCAGTATTTCCTTCTGCTGGGACCGTGCCTTTTTGTGTATCTGCTGTTCCGCTCTCTGCGGGATGCCGTGAAGCTCGCGATTTATGGGCTGGCGATCGGATTCGGGTCGCTGTTTTTCATCGACCGTGTATTCCCGCTCTACCTGCCGCTCGTGCTGGTCAGGGCCAACATCGATTCCAACATGCACGGAATTCTGTATATTCTGAAGCAGATTGCAACCGTTGTTGCCATCAAATATCCGGATGTGGCGATACTCAGCCTTGGCGCGCTTTTCATCGTGGTGCCCGCGCTCTGCGCGAAGTACCGCGAGCAGTGCGGAACGGCCGTGCAGAAGACATGGGCTCTGTGCAAGTGTCTTTCCTATGAGGAGGTCTGTCTGCTTGTCTCCGTCCTGCCCGTCACATATATCTCAAGAAATCACGGGCAGTTCTGCGAATACTACGAGCAGCTGATGGTGCCATATGCGATCATCTGGGGCTGCGTAATCATGGACAGAGTCATGAAGGGATCTTATTCGGATGAGAAAGGAAAGCAGTTTCTTCAAGCAGATCAATCAGGAAATTGCGACATGAAGGTATCTCATTCGGATGAGAAAGGAAAGCAGTTTCTTCAAGCAGATCGATCAGGAATTTGCGATATGAAGGGATCTCATTCGGAAAAGACCGGTAAGGCAGTTCGAATACTGATGATCGCCGCGGCGGCATGCGGGGTCTTTCTGACGCTTAGCCGGATCCCGGTCGTGTATTTCCGTACGGATATTGCCGCTGCGAAGCAGACGTGGACCGATACAATAGATATAATAGAAGAAAATGCGCCTAACCGGCGCATCATCACCTCTCCCCTGCTGGCAAATTACTGCCTGGTAAACGACATCTACACAGATGATTACGGCCAGGCCCAGTATAACTCGGACAGGGCCATGAAGATCCTTAATGAGAGTCCTGTATATAATAAGTATTTCCCGGAAATGGCCGAGATCATCGAGATGACACTGAAATATCGGCAGGAGGTCCAGAAGCAGCTCGACGAGGGCTACTATGAGGTGGTGGCCTTGAGCAGTGATGGCAGAGGAAGCCTTAATTACGATAATATGAGGATTGATGAGAATCTGTATAAGTCGTACGGGGTGAAGAGGCTGGCGGTGGGAACGTCGAGCTACTATATTAAGATTTATGTCAGGATATGAAAGAGTTCCGGCAATAGGCGGACAGAGAAGAGCCGGAACTCCTTTGTTTTGTATGAGAGTTTGTGATGAAAAAGAAGGTTTGACAATTGAGAGTAAGAAATATCGATATACGTGACAAGTTATTTGATAAAGAAAAGTAATGGAGGCAACGAAAGTATGTTAGCATGCATGAAAACATCATAGAGGTTGATAAACACCCCTGTAGATGTTATAAATGAAATTAATTGTATCATCTTTCGATTTCGGGAATTATTATGGCTATGGTCTTTTACTCGAGATGATATCTCGGACTTATATTTAACGTTTCAGGTACAAAAGAACAGTCAGAGGAGGGGGATTTTATGATTATAAGATTTTTTGACAAGATGTTTGGACTGATGATGAAATGTCTTTGCTTCCTGTGTATTGTTATGTGCTGTCTTATGTTAGGCAGTAATGAAATCAAGAACATCAGCCACCCTTTTTTAACGGCGGTTATTGTTTTTGTTGTAAGCTTTTTTATTTTTAGAAAGATTTCCCCGTTTGCCGGAATGGTGGTGTGCTTGATCGCCTACATGTTCTTTACCATGCGCGGTGAAGATGTGGGAACTATTGTCGCTAATGTAGAGGAAGTAGCTCCTTACATCATTGGTCTGGGACTTTTCTTGTTCTTCATTAATTCTTTGGGTAAAGACAATTCAGAACCCTCCTCGCCCTCAAGGTCTCAGAATTCTTCCGAGGCTCGAGGTAGAAGCAGCTCAGAGATAGAAGCGGAAAGGCAGAGGGAAAAAAGGAAGGCATGGGGGAGTCCTGTCGGAAGCGGCAGCTGTCCATATCTTCTTCGTATCGATATGGGTTATTATGAAGGATGGAATTGTTATCGGTGTGGCAGAACAGGGGCGACGTTTGATGATGGTTTTTGCCGGGGATTATGCTACTACGAGTGGAAATATAAGAACTGCCCCTCAAAGAACTGAGCAATCGGATAAGAGTATATTAAAAGAGTGGCTGTCTGTAGAAGATCGTGTCTTCCGTTCTTTTAACGGAGGTGTGATACAATAGTTCCATTTTTTTAGCTAGGACGTCGACTTTTCTGACCTGATTCAAGCATATTAGTATATGGATGAAGCTGTGAATTCACCTGTGAAAAAGGCTTTTATAGACAAGAATAATAGGTTATGCTAATATTAATATACTATGATTCATGGTTTTTATCAGAGGGGAAAAAGCGGGACATAGTATAAATATGTAATAACAGATTCCCTGAAGTATGTCGAACATAGCTCGGGGAATTTTTAATTATGTGGATCAACAGTGGAGGCATGTTGTGCAGATTAAGATAGTAATATTATCCGAACAGGAAAGTTACACTAACAGACTATGTGCGTACATCAATGAGCGCTACAGAGACAGCTTTCAGATGATTCGGGCAACTACTAAGGAAAATGCCATCAGGCTGGCCCAGGAGAACAGGGCAGATCTTTTTATGATGGACGACGGAGGAGATGTACAGCCTTCGGAGCTGCCCAAAAGATGTCTGTTTGTCCTTTTGACAGATAAGAAAGGGGTTAGCAAAATCGACGATTCATATGCTGTTTACATGTATCAGGCAGTACCCGCGATATGTGATGACCTGAAAAATATCTACGCAGCCGGATTGGACAGGGAAAAGGCTGAACTGAGAAGCATTTCAAATGGATATAAAAAAATAATAACTTTTATTCCGGGAGCAGGCGGAGTCGGAACCTCCACGGCCGCTGCTGCCTGTGCAACCATGTTAGCCAATAAAGGGCAGAATGTATTATATCTGAACCTTGAGAAGAACGGAATGGCAGATCTCTATTTTAAAGGTCAGGGCGGATCTGATTTCGGAGATGTCATCTATGCTTTGGCGCGCGACAACGGGACCGTGGGTGTAAGAATTGACAGCGCTATGCGAAGGAATGATCATGGGGTTTATTATATTCCTGCGTGCAGACAGGTGCTTGACATGGCTGATTTAAACGCGGGACATCTTGAGGAAATGTTCAAAGCCATAGAGGGGATAGAGAAGATCGATTGGGTCATTGTTGATATGGACTTTGAATTTAATGAAAAAGTTTACCAACAGATCATGAGGTCGCATGCAACGGTTGTTGTGACGGATGGCAGGAAGACGTCTGATGTTAAGACAAGAAGGTTGTTGCAGGGCCTGCAGGTATATGCAGATAAACAGTCTAAATTTCCGCTGAATCGCATATGCCTTCTGTATAATCGGGTCGGCAGTTATTCGAAAGAGCGGATCAGAGATATGAGTTTTAAGATAGTTGGAGAAATAAATCGCGTGAGCAATGCAGAGGTCAATGAAATTGTTCGATGGATTGCTGAGCAGAGATACTCAGTTTTTTTGGATGTTTTCAGAATGTAATCGGCGGAGGCGCGACTGTGATTGAAGACGAGAAAAAAAAAATAATTCTCAACGTGCGTAATATATTAGATGAATACCCGAGAGCAGGGTATTCTGATATGGCATTTGAAAACGAAATTGAGAAACTTGTAATGCAACAAGTCGGAAAGCAATATTGTTCAGCTATAGAAAAAGCCGAAATGGTAAGGCAGGTTTTCAGTGCTTACAGAGGTCTGGATATACTAGACTCGATACTCAGCGATGCGACGATTACCGAGGTTATGATTAACGGACCGGACAAAATATTTGTTGAGAAAAGCGGAAGAGTAAGGCGGATAGATGCGCACTTTGAGGATGAGAAGCGGCTGGCGGATATAATACAGAGAATTGTTGCCAAGGCAGGTCGGGAAGTTTCCAGATCTTCCCCGATTGTTGATACAAGACTGGAGGACGGTTCTCGAGTGAATATTGTATTACCGCCGATATCTCTTGTGGGACCAGTCGTTACCATACGTAAATTTTCAAAGACGCCGATGACGATTGAAAAGCTGATTGAATATGGTTCAATCACTCAGGAGATAGCGGATGTTTTGAAGGTTCTCGTTGAATCCAGATACAATATTTTTGTATGTGGTGGTACGGGATCCGGAAAGACGACTTTCCTGAATGCGTTATCTAACTATATTCCCGCAGATGAACGAGTTATCACGATTGAAGATTCCGCGGAACTTCAGATCACGCATGTTGATAACCTGATTAGTATGGAGACAAGAAATTCCAACAGTTCCGGGGAAGGAGAAATTGTTATTAAGGAGTTGATTAAGTCGTCCCTTCGAATGAGACCTGACCGCATCATTGTTGGCGAAGTTAGAGGAGAGGAAGCTCTGGACATGTTACAGGCAATGAATACAGGTCATGATGGATCTCTTTCAACAGGTCACGCTAACTCGACGAAGGATATGCTGAGTAGGCTTGAATCCATGGTCCTCCAGGGAGCCTCCGGAATGCCTCTTCCTGCTATCAGAAGTCAGATATCTTCGGCGCTGGATATTATTATTCATCTCTCGAGATTAAGAGATCATTCAAGGAAGACTATGGAGATAACAGAGGTACTGGAGTTGGTGAATGGTGAATACAGGCTTAATCCACTGTATGTGTTTGAAGAAGATGAGTTTAGTTCTGAAGAGAAAGTTTCGGGAAAACTTGTCCGAACGAAGAATCCGCTCCACAATGTGTTGAAACTGCAACTAGCCGGAAAAAAGATAACTATTTAAGAGGCCTATAGTATGAAAAAGCAGGGACCGAAATATATTAAGTCGGAACTAAACACGCCAATGCTAAATTATAGGGAGTACTATTTTAGCATGCAAGAGAGATTAATGAATCTGCTGATAGGTTTTTTGGGAGGCGGCGTTGTAGGGCTGGTTTTTTATGGGGGGCTGTTCCGCGATGCTGACGGCTATCGAACGGCAGCAACATATATCTCCGATATAATTATTTTTGTGATTGTCGGTCTGATCGGTTATGCAGTGGTGACTCCTATTAGGAAAAATTCTCTTCAGGAGAAGAGAGAAGTTATCCTGACGAAACAATTCCGTTCTCTTCTTGCTTCTCTGGCAACATCTTTGTCCGGAGGTATGAATATGCAGGAAGCTATGACAGCCGCCCGAAACGATTTGATTCATGAGTATTCGAAAGAGTCTTATATTGTCGATGAGGTAGAGGAAATGTTGGCCGGCACGAGGAATAATATACCTCTTGAGGATACAATCAGAAGTTTTGGCGAGAGAAGCGGAATTGAGGATATTACTAACTTCGGAATAGTTTTCGCAATGACTTTTCGAACCGGTGCGAGCCTTAAAGATGTGGTCCGCAGAACAGATGATATTATCGGAGAAAAAATAGAGATAAAAGAACAGATCCGGACAGCGGTCACCTCGAACCGTACGCAATTTCTTGCGATGATGATAGTCCCTGTGGGGATTGTCATGATGCTGAGAGTCATGAGTAGTTCTTTTGCAGAGAGTTTTGCAACACCGGTAGGAATTATTGCAAATACAGTTGCGCTGGCGATATTCGTAGTGTCTTATTTCTTAGGTACGAAAATTCTGGATGTGAGGGTATGAGATGGTCAGATTTATTCTATTGATAGCAGGTACTGCCCTGACACTCTTTTTCCTGATTATGTTGCTTGCAGGACGTAAATATGACAAGTATGTGCAGAATCTCGATGGGATGGAGTTCCCGCTAAAGGATCTCTTTATTGTCGGTTTTGTCTGGGCCTCTTTTCCGATTCTTAAATTAAAGAATAAGAGAAAAGAAAAGTTGGTTTATTCAGCCGGATTACTTTATGAGCAACAGTATGCCTCTTATTATGCCAACATTGCCTGGGTTCAGATGATAACGTATGTACACCTTGGGCTTGCACTCACTTTTTTGCTGGCCGCCCTGATATATCAATCTCATAACTATGTGTTGTTTGTAGGCATCTTTATTACTGTGTTCGTGGCTGTTTATGCGCTTACATCAATGTCCAATAAGGTGACGGAACGAAGGGAGAACTGTGAGGCAGAGCTGGCCAATGCTGTCTCGACGATGGCGATACTTCTTAATTCCGGTATGGTTCTGCGTGATGCGTGGGCACTCGTCTCCAAAGGAGAAGGTCCTCTATATGAGCTGATGCGGCAAAGCAGGGCGGATATGCGAAACGGGGCCAGTGAGGTTGAGGCGATTCACAGATTCGGGAAGAGAAGCGATTCACCTGAAATTAAAAAGTTTGCAAGCAATATGATACAGAGTATCGAGAACGGCGGACGCGAACTGATTCGGTTCATGGAGCAGCAATCCAATGAATTGTGGGAGGAGAAAAAACAGTTGTTGCTCAGGCAGGGCGAGCTCGCAGCAACTAAGCTATTAGTACCGATTGTGCTGATTTTTGTCGGCATATTAATAATAATCATGGCAGCGGCATTTGCAGGAGCGCTGTTCTGATATATATTTTATATTAATTTTACGGAGGAATTTACAGTGGATAAGTTGAATGAAATCTATTTGAGGGTATTTCTTTATGTCAGCGGAGTGATTCGGGATTTCAAAGAGTCGGAAAGGGGAGATACGAACTTTATCTCCATGTTGCTCATCATTGCGATTGTTGTTGTTCTTGCAGGAGCTTTTTTGAAATTTGGAGATAGTATTATGGATACGGTTACGAAACAGGTTGATGCGTTCTTAAATGGTCTTGGAAATAAAACATGATTGCCGCTTAAAGAGGACTGAAGAATGGAGCCTTTTCTTGTAGGTACTTTATGGGGAATATGCTCTCTGGCGTCAATGGCAGCTGCTGTCAGATGGCATTTTCCCTATATTCGGAGCAGAACAGAAGGTGCGACGTTACCCGAGAAGAATTCGACGATGGATTTTCAGGGCGCCTTCCTCGGTGAAAAAAAAGAACACGGGAATATCTTTCGAAGCAGATTGTACATAGCAGCTGTTGTGCTTCTTGCCTGCACGGCTGGATTCAGGGCGGACTTTTTTGCTGATTCCTACATAAGCCTTATCAAGCTTCTGATCGGTTCATGTGTTGTTTCCTGCGCGGTCATGACAGATTTGGAGTTTATGCTGATACCCAATTTTTATATTGAGGTATTACTTATAGCACGTGTTCTGTTACTATTACCTGAATACCTTACTGACTCGACAAGTGTTGTGCCGAAACTTGTCAGCAGCTTGATCGGTCTGCTGTTCTGCCTATTCACACTTTTTATTGTCTCTGTTGTGACCAGAGGAGGGTTGGGATACGGAGATGTCAAGTTGGTTGCATGCCTGGCGTTTCTGACAGGCCTTTATGCCGGAATCAATACAATAATTTTGTCTTGTTTCAGCTGCGGGATTGCAGCTGCTTATTTTCTTTTGAGCGGAAGAAAAGGGTTGAAGGATGCAATAGCGTTTGCTCCTTTCATCCTCCTCGGATATGAGGTAATGATTATAATCGCAGCATATTAAAAAGTGAAAGGAAACATGCCGTGAAAGTTACAAAAGTGCTGACAGTTCTTCTCCTGATTGTACTCACTCTGGGTGGGTGGTTCTCTTTTTTAAATGCAGATGGAGTTGCTTCGGTTGGTCTGCCTGATAAAGAGCGACAGGAAAGAATTGCTGTAGCACAGGATTACATAAAACGAGGTCTCTATCAGAAAGCTATTGCGGAATATGAATCAATCACTGCGGAATATGATAAGGAGGAAGACTGGCAGAGTCTTCTTGCAGTATATCAGATGCGGTATGAAGAGGATGAACATATCCGCAAGGATTATCTTGATTCTGCGAAAAGAGCGGTCCGACATTATCCGGCCGATGTATCTATGTGCACAGCACTGATAAATATCTGCATACCGTATGAGGAGTATGGCACGGCTTATCAGTATGCCCGTATGACTAAGGACGCCGGAGGTACGGGAGAAGACTTTGAAAAGCTGTACCGGCAAGTTGCCTATTCCTATCAGCCGAATGACGGAGTTTATACAGAGGTTAGAACTCCGGTCAATCATTGTATTGCCGCTTCGGAAGGAGACTTATGGGGAATTATTGATACCTCAGGCAAAGGGTATTGTTCGAGAAAATTTAGGTATGTAAGTAATGTAGGCGAAGATGGTGTCTATGTCAGATGCAGTGAAGACGAGAGTATTCTGATAGATGGCGATGATATCATACAGGGAAGGCTGGATTTTGTTCCGGACGATGCGGGTATTCTATCTGAGGGACTTATTCCGTTGAAGCATGGCGGTTCGTGGTCTTATTATAATGAACTCGGAGATAAGATTTTCGGAGAGTACGACGCGGCAGGTACATTTTCCGATGGAAAGGCCGCAGTGTCAACCGGCGGTAAGTGGGTATTAATTAATCAGAACAACGAGGAAGTGTCATCTTCTTATGATAAAATTCTTCTCTCCTCTGACGGAACCTGGAACCGAAACGGCATTATGATTGCAGTAAGGGATGGGAAATATAATCTCTATAGTGAGAATGAAAAGCAGATCGGTGAACTGAACGCCGAAGAGATGGACAGGAATGAATCAGATCTGATCGCTTTCAAATCCGGAGACCTTTGGGGATATGCCGACAAAGGAGGGAACATTGTAATTGATCCGGCATATGAGGATGCACAAAGCTTTTCCAATGGTCTTGGGGCAATCAAAGTCGGAGATGGATGGGGATTTATCAACAGGGCAGGAGAACTTGTTGTTGAAAACCGGTTCCTGGAAGTCGGTTACTTAAGTGATGAAAGTTCCTGTATGGTCAAAGACTCCGGGATAGGCTGGTACCTGATTACTTTTAATAATCCGGATGCGTTAAAATAGGATACTTACTTGGAAAGAATGCCGAGGTGTTCTTGATTTAAAATGTTTTAGAGGAAAAGACATGATACGTAAGCTTTTTCCGGAAGGGTATCCGGTGGAATATCTGGGTGCCGCTTTTGTTTTTGTGTTTGTTTATGTTCTGGAATTAATTATTTATAAAAAGATAGGCGGTCCCAATCGTCATGAAAAAAAGGTAAAAGAAGCAATAGCGAGAGGAAATGTAGTCACGGCGGTCTTGGCAGGAGACACTCAGTATCTTGTCAATGCGGAAAGAAGGAACACAAGCAGTGAGTATTATGCCGGATATGAATATGAGGTTAATGGCAGAAGGTATAGAAAGGTAATACGTTTTAAGTCGTCACCACCTGAAACTCTTACGTTATATTATCTGGATAATCCGGGCAAGCCATTCAGGAAGCAAAAGCCTGCGGATATTGCAACACTCCCGATGCTCATAGTTGCATTTATCGCAGGAATGGCCGTAGCTCTCATGGTAAGGTGAGTAAAGAGGTTTCAGGCGTTTCAAGCAGTTGGAAACGATAGCTCGCATGTTCATGCGTAGATATGATGGAGGAGAAGTCAGCTTTATGGAAGAGAAACAAAATACAGGCGAAAGCGGGGTTCTTGTTTTGGAAGCAACCTTCGGCTTTTTCATTACGATAGTAGTAATGTTGTTTCTGCTCAGCATAGGTCTGCTATTGTATCAGCGAGTACTGGTTACTGTAACTGCTAATGAAGCTGCCGCGAATATTGCTCAGACTTACAAATTTCAAAAGATATCCGACAATTCAAATATAACTAAAGAAAGTGTGACGAATGTAGTTATATTTCGCGGTATGTTCAAATGGCTCTATGACGATAAGAATACGTCGAAAGCGTATGCGTATGTTAATTCCAGACTGAAAAAGACGTCGTTGGCCTCTCCCCAGGATACTCTCGATGTTACAGTCCACACTGTTCATGATGATATAGGCCGCAATCACTATGAAATCAGAGTTTCGCAGAAATACGTATTCCTATTCGGAGATATTCTGAATCTGTTCGGACTGCACGGATATGACGAAATATCTGCCGTTTCCCGGGTCGAGGCACAGGACATGATGGGGTATATTTCGACTGTAAAGCTTTACAAGTATATAATGGGAAAGACAGAAAAATCCACTTTTGTGAAAATGATAAATAGTGCTTTTGGCATTATTGAAAATGTTATTGATATCGGAAAAAATACAACCGATGATGAGTACGCAAAATATCGTGAAGATCAAGCCAAGAAAGAAAAAGAGAAGTCAAAAAAACAGGATAAGTGAAGGGGTTCAAGATGCTGACTTGGGTAAAAAGGTTTTTATGGCGATTTAGAAAGCAGACCAGAGGGATAATTTCGCTTTTCCTTGCATTAACACTGCTCCCTTTTTCTTCTATCGCAATTCTGATTACGGAATCGGCCAGATATCAGAATGCAGCAGAGCTTCTGGAAGAAATTATAGACGGATCAGCTTTTTCCACGATAGGTGATTATGATTCGTATCTTGAAGATCGTTTTGACCTTCTGGCGACCGGCCAACAGGCAGATGTGTCAGGAAACTTTTCAAAGTATATGAAAAGTAACATAGAAGCGATAGGAAAAAATGCTTCATTAGTCTCTGCACAGGCGAGCGGGGACTTCGCTTTATCTGACAAAGATATCCTTAAGGCTCAGATTAAGGAGACCTGTGGGGCGGAGGTAACTATTGAATTCATAGAAGATGTGGCTGATATTGATGAGCTTCTCAAGAAACTCAGGGAAAGCTTTGGCGGCAATATGGAAAAAACAGTAAAGTCGATGGATGCTCTTCAAAAGTGTGCGGATGTTACAAAAGATGTCGCTGAAGTTGTCGAGAGTATAAAAGAAGTGTTCGAGATGGAGGATTATTATGAGGCGGTCGAGAAAGATTATCGCGACAAGTACACTGCGTTTGAAAAAGCTGTTCTCCAGATACCGGTCGAAATAAAAAAGGCTGAGGAAGAAAGAGATAAGGCTCTCAGTGAACAGAATAACAGTACGGAGGATTCTTCTGTCGAATCAACAACTGACGGAGGAGATGTTACTCCATCACCTACACCCACACCAAAACCGGTTGAGATGGATCCGTATAAATATGAGAACGTTAAAGCTGCTATCCAACAGGCAGATGATGCTGCAGATGAGTACAAATCGGCTGCTTCTACTTTAAAGTCGAAATTTTCCGAACTTGCAAAAAAGCTAGTCACTATGAATGATAAAATAGTAGGACTTCCTAAAAAGATTTCGTCATCTAAAGAGTCTATAGATAAACTTGTTTCCAAGGATGCTGTGAAATCGACGTTTGACTGGGCCGAAGAGATGAGTGCTCAGGCGGGTAAACTGATAATTTCAGGGAATACGGACGCATTAAAAAATAAAGTTGCAGAGAAAGAAAATCTTGTTTCAGACCAGATAGAGAACCTGAGGTTATTTAACGGTAAAGATATTACAAAATCATGGACACATGATACTTTGGTAGGGAAGGGCTATACTCCGATTGATCTCAATATAGTGGCGGATAATTTTAAAACAATTTGTGAAACGGTATCAAGAGAAATGGATAGGCTGACGACAACAGAAGGGGATGAAGAAGACGCATCTCTCGGAGACCTGCTGACCCTTGCTCATAATATAATGGGTATAAATTTCCTATACGACTCCAATCTGAATGCTCTTGTCACGGACAGTAGTCTGTTTGTTCAGACAGAGATGAATTGGAATGCTAAGATTATTATCGGCAGCATGCAGAGCCTTGTTTCGAGCGCGTCGAAGTTTGCAGATGCGCTAAAGAAACGCTCATCGATAAATCCTTTGGAGCAGCTTATCGCAGTGGCAGAGGGGGTACGTGCACTTTTTGACGTGATTGTTGCTATTGTCCAGTTCGTAGCTGCAGCGGTAACGTGGGTTGTTGAAGCTATAGTCGGTGGGATAGAACTTATTGGAAATACGGCAAGTGACGGTTTTATGACAACTCTTACTTTAGCCGGTTACGCAGCATATAATCTGCCGAACCGGGTCACATATGCAGATGGTAAGACATTGAACGGATACAGTTTTTCTAAAGTGTTCAGTGCATCAGGCGGATCATATGGAGGTGATCAGTCCGGTACTATTGCAATGCTCGAATCGGGATCTATTAATGCGGCAGCATCCGAAGCCGGGATGTTTCGCGGAGCAGAGACTGAGTATGTTTTAGTCGGAAGTAAAAATGAGATAGAAAACCAGGTTGCCTCTGCGTTTAATCTGTATATGTTTCGCCTTTTTCTTAACTTACCTAATATATTGTTCGGTTCCGGAGACCCCGGTTCTATGCTGTCTTTTACAAATATAGCGGGATGGATCATTAAGATAGTGACTTTGCTGGTTGAACCGATGCTGGATGTAATTATTCTTCAGAATGGCGGAAAGCAATACCTGATGAAAGACAGGTTATATCTTTCTCCAAAGGGGATTTTGGCACTGGCAAAAGATCTCGCAGAGGTTTCAGATATATATGGTGGCTTGAAAAAGCATATTAATAATTTCGTAGACACTAAAGCCCAGGAATCGATAGATCCTTTTGATGATAAAGGTCAAAAAAAGGATAATAAAACTATAAAAAAAGAAACGAGCGCCCTAACTGAGGTGGACGGACTATTTATGATGGACTACACGGAGTATTTGTTGATTCTGTTACTCCTTATGGGAAATAACGATATAATTCTTACACGATTGCAGAATATCATTCAGATGGAAGCTGGTGTGCAGGAGAGAGAAAAAAATACTTTTTCACTGAATAAAGCATACACTTATATTAAGACAGATGTAGAAGCTAAACTGAATCCCATGTTTAATGTGGATGGATTGGCGGAAAATGGTTTTTATACTGTCAAGCGGACGCAATATATAGGATATTAATCATTGATATGATATAAAAGCGAGGTGGAAATGAGTAGAAACAGGGAAAGAGAGTCAGGAGCCATAATTCTCGAAACGAGTATTGTAATTCCGATTTTTTTATTCTTGATTCTTGGAATTTACGGACTCTTCGTAATCTCTGCGGCTCAGAGCAGGATAACGCATGCTTTGGTGCAGTCTGCGTTAAGTCTTTCGCAGGATTCCTACGGCAATAGCAAGCTGGACAGTGCAGTAAAAAAGGATGCAACTTTTTATAAAGATTTGACATCGATGGTCACTGATTTACTGCGTATCGGAAATGATCCTTATTTTACATCAAAATCGGATTGGTATACGGATAGTTACGCAAAAGGTGATAAGCATACATCAGAGGTATCTTTACGCAATCTTACAGTTAGGGAGAGGTTTGTAGGGTATCTCGCAGGTGACAGAGATTCTGCAGATCAGCTGTTAAAGAGTGTTGGTGTAATAAACGGCCTTAGCGGTGTGAAAATAACAAGTACTGTTTCAGGTGAAGATCTGACTATTAATCTTGAATATACGTTACAGTTATGGTTCGATTTTTTCGATGTGGGAAAATTTCCGGTAAAGCAGAGCTACACAGCAAGGATGTGGAAATAAGGGAGGAAATGCAATGAGTGATGATTTTAACTTTGATGTGCCGGGCGGAAACGGTATGCCGAACAACAGAAATGACTCGTCCCGGAATAATGATGATGTAGAGGGCTCTTATAAGAGGCTTCTCGGTGATAAGCCGATTACCTGGTTTTGGTTAATGCAGCACTACAGCAAACCGAATGCAGCGGCATATAAAGCACAGAAAGAAGCAAGAAAAGCTGCTAAAAAAGCACAGAAGGACGGCCGGAATAAGAATCAAAATCAGAGTGCTCAGAATCAAAATCAGAACTGGAATCAGAATGTTCAAAATCAAAACCAGAACTGGAATCAGAATGCTCGGGGTCAAAACCAGAACTGGAATCAGAGTGCTCAGAATCAAAATCAGAACTGGAATCAGAATGCTCAGAATCAAAACCAGAACTGGAATCAGAATGCTCAGAATCAAAACCAGAACTGGAATCAGGGTGCCCAGAACCAGAACTGGAATCAGGGTGCCCAGAACCAGAATTGGAATCAGGGTGCTCAGAGTCAAAATCAGGACTGGAGTCAGGGTGCTCAGAATCAAAATCGGAACTGGGATCAGAGCTGGAATCAGGGTGCTCAGAATCAAAATCGGAACTGGGATCAGAGCTGGAATCAGGGTGCTCAGAATCAAAATCGGAACTGGGATCAGAGCTGGAGTCAGAGCACTCAGAATCAAAACCGGAACTGGGATCAGAGCTGGAATCAGAGCGCTCAGAATCAAAACCGGAACTGGGATCAGAGCTGGAATCAGAGCGCTCAGAATCAATCAAAACCGGAACTGGGATCAGAGCTGGAATCAGAGCGCTCAGAATCAAAACCGGGACACGAACCAGAGCTGGAATCAGGGTGCCCAGAACCAGAGCTGGAATCAGAACTGGAATCAAGGTGCTCGGAATCAGCAGGCACAGAATTGGGCACAGCAGAATGTCGGCAATTTCCCGGGTGAGGCAAATGCTTCTGCTAATATCCATGATGGGAAAACGGTTGTTTTTAATAAAAAAGCAGGATCAGCGGCCGGAAGGAGATCCTTCGATAAAGTGGTTGCGTCAATTGAATGTCTTAACTATGACCAATCAATAGATGTCTCGTCATCTCCGTTTTATATTGGTAGAGGTGAAGACTCGGTCGATCTTTGTCTTTCCGGAAATCTTCACATTAGTTCAAAACACGTAGAAATCAGTTATGAAAATGGTACTTTTTATATGACCGATCTGGGTTCGGCAAATCATACCTGGTTAAATGACAAACAAATTGCAGCTAATCAACCGACCATTTTGAGTGATGGAGATCGAATAAGTTTGGCGGATGAGGAATTTATATTCCACAAACGGTAAAGGGAGTGCGAAAATCAGGTGAATGATTTTGAGATAATAAATAACGGAAAAACAACATATCTACAGTATCCATTGAAGAAAAATCAAATTATTGACAGTACAAGTTCAGGAATGCTGTTGAATAATGACATATTCGGACTGGCTCCGGTATCATTGGGCGATGAGGCGGGTGAGCTTGTCATACGGTATGAAATCGGTCAGCTCGTATCACTTGCAGAGATGATTGAGAACGGTCTCTCTGAAGGTGCTATGATATCAATAATGCGAAAGATGACAAAGGTAATAATTCATGCAGAAGACTATCTTCTTGAATTGACCGGGTACTGTTACGACAAAAAATATGTTTTCCTCGACATGGAGTTGAGAAATATTCGTATGATATTCATACCTGTGGAGAAATATAGTTCCGAAATTAATTTCAGAGAGTTTTGTAGAAAACTGATAGAAGAGTATTTTGAGAAGTACGGAAGAAACCAGGGATATCTGAAAGAGGTGGACCGGTTTCTGGCACAGGGGAAAGGGACGCTTACTGAACTGCTTCAACTTCTGGAATCAGAAGAGATGGATATTAAGCTCGGGAAGAAAAAAGGAATCGAGCTGACAAGTGACGAGCGTATACAGAATGATAAGCCGGAAATAGAGCCGGGAAATGTGTCAGAAGAGAAAAAAGTACGAACTTTAGAAAGAAAAAAGGTAGTTCTTGAGAACTCGAAAAAAGCAGCAAAAGCAATAGAGGATACCGCATATCGGACGGAGCCTGCATATGTACTTCATAAGCAGACAAATGACGAGATAAGAAGAAAAGCGGGAATAGTCAGAGAGAGCACACAAGAGGAAATTATTGTCGAAGGAATAAATTTTATCATCGGTCAATCCTCGGAACTGTGTCAGTATAGTGTTACCGGAAATGCAGCAGTCAGCAATCGACATGCCAGAATTACTAAGAAAAAAGATGGAACATATTGGATAGAGGATCTTTTCTCAACAAATGGAACATTTGTTGATGGAATGCGCATCTATCAGGGGCATCCGACGGAGCTCAGAAATGGCAGCAGAATTTTCCTCGCCGATGAACAGTTTACATTCCATATCCTTATCTGAAGGAGAAGGTATGAATTTTATCATTTCTGCATCAACAGATGTTGGCATAACTAAAGATACCAATGAGGATAGTGTATTTATACGGCGAATTAAGATGCCTTCGGGGGAAGCTGTTCTTGGAGTGGTATGCGATGGCGTCGGCGGATTGAATTGCGGAGAGATAGCAAGCGGTTCGGTAGTGGTAGCAATGGACGTCTGGTTCAGAGAAGAGTTTCCTACAATATATTTGGGCGGTATGAAGGAACGCGTCCTGTTTCAGAGCTGGCTTGAGCTTGTACAGCGTATGAATATAAAAATCGGAAATTTTGGAAAACGGAATGGAGTCCGACTCGGAACTACGCTTGTAGCATTCTTAATCGTCGATGATATATACTATATTGTAAATGTCGGGGATTCGAGAGTATATGAACTGACGGATCACGTAAATGTACTGACACATGATCAGACTTTGGTCTACAGGGAAGTGGAGTTGGGGCTTTTGACGCAGGAAGAAGCACAGAATGATCCGAGGGGTAATGTCATTCTTCAATGTATAGGAGAATCGGATCGGGTTCTGCCGGAATTTTTGAGTGGTCCTGCCCGATTAAATGCAGTTTATATGGCATGTTCGGATGGTTTTCGGCATAAGATTACAGAATCTGAAATTTTACTCTGCATAGGTCCCAAGAATGTGACAGAATATGATTTCAGGAGCGGAATGGAGCACCTGATTCAGTTAAATATTAACAGGAATGAGACAGATAATATTTCTGTTATCGCTGCCAGAACCTATGCGGAGGTAAACGGAGATGGGAAATACTAATGCATATATTCCGGTCATTTTGATATTGGCGCTTCTTTTGCTGTTTTGCTGTACGGCACTGCTCTGTATTATGAGAGCGGAAAAGAAAAAAAAGTCGGAGGAAGAGCAGAAAAGAACGGCGATGCACGAAACGGATGAGAACATGCCTGTGGAGGATAATTCTGGTTCGGCAGAATTTATTATGATGGAAAAAGAGCAGGTGCATTCTGAACCCGATTATGTGACGAATGATGAGGCGTCTTTCAGCAACTTACAGACAATCACTCTTGTTCACACGGATACTATTATAGATTGAGCTGACCGGAGAGAGATATTATGAGAATAATTATTGCGTCAGGCACAAATTGCGGGAATGACAGAGATATCAATCAGGATAGTTTTCTCGTAAGACAGATGCATATTGACCGTCATCGTGTCGTATCAGCGATACTGTGTGACGGTATGGGCGGAACTTACAGAGGTGAGGTCGCCAGCGCCTCTGTTGTTAAATCTTTTGATCGTTGGATAGATAATTATCTTGTCGGAATGATTCGAGAGAATGTTTCCAGAGATGAACTGCGAAAGAGTTGGAAAGTCTGGCTCGATGACATCAGCGGAAAGCTTTACCGCCTGGGAGATCAGAAAGGACGGACGGGTACTACAGCAGTAATTCTTCTCGTAATTGATGAGTTGTATTTTATATTGAATGTCGGTGACAGCCGCGTTTACCGGTTCTCAAAAAGCCAATCGGTTCAGATTACCGAAGACCAGACGATGTTTTCACGTGATATACGCAACGGCAAAATTACAGCAGAAAAAGCTGCGCAGATGACAGGTGCTAACACTCTTCTTCAGGCAGTAGGGACAACACCTGTGTGCGTACCGGATCTTTATGCAGGAAGGATCACGGAACCGACAGTTTTCATGATGTGTAGCGACGGTTTTCGCAACATGATCAGTATGCAGGAATTTAAAGAAGCATTTGTCCCTGATGCTTTTCAGAATAAGTTGCAGATGAAGATGAAAATCGAAGATATGATTGAATTAAACCGAAAACGCGGTGAGAAGGATAATATATCAGCTATTCTTGTTAAAGCATTCTAATGAGGTGAGGAAATGCTGGCTCCGGGAACGGTAGTTAGAAATAAATATAGAGTAGAACGGCAGATAGCAGTAGGAGGAATGAGCGAAGTCTACCTGTGTCGGGAAAGAGAGTCCGGTAAAGTATACTGCATGAAGGAGGCAAATAATGATCCGGATGCAATTAATGCTTTGAATGCTGAAGCGGAGGTTCTTTCAAAGATCAGGCATTGGGGGGTGCCGGCCTTTATAGACGCATTTGAGTGGAACGGACATTTCATTTTAGTTATGCAGTATATACAAGGGATATCTCTGTCAGATTACGTCGAGAAATACGGTCCCCAGAAAGAAGAAATTGTCACTGGGTGGGTTATGCAGATATGCCAGATTCTTGATTATCTCCATACACAGAAGAAACCCATCATTCATCGAGATATTAAGCCGGCAAACATAATGATTCAAAGCGATGGAAAAATTGCTCTGATAGATTTCGGCGCAGCTCGTGAGTATAAAATCGGAAAAGCCGGTGATACTATATGGCTTGGAACGAGGGGTTATGCGGCTCCGGAACAATATGGAGGCCAAGGACAGTCGGATGGAAGAAGCGATATATTTGCACTCGGCTGTACTATCTTTTACCTGTTTACGGGAAAGAATCCGTATGATGTTCCGTCAGAGTTTCCGATGGTCCGACAATTGAACTCCAAAATATCTGTTGAAATGGAAAACATAATCGGGAAATGTGTTCAGTCTTTTTCAAAGGATAGATTTCAGTCTTGCAAGGAACTGATAGAGGCGCTTTTAGCTAAGACAGACCGGAAAGAGAATATTCTGAACAGAGAAGTTATGGCCTCTGTTGTTTTAGCGGCATTGGGGGTATTTCTGATTTTCTGGCAGATTGGAAACGGTGTTACGAATCTGCCGCTATTACTTGTAGGCATTGTATCAGGAGTCGTGGCTGTAATCCTTATTGTTCGAAAAGCACTCACAAGACGACAAAACGCCGCCAAGTACGCGCAGAGTAATAATCACGGAGCATTGCTTCAGCGGCAGGACAATCTCGGATCAGGCAGCGTCGCGGGCAAGGGAAGCGGCAGTACCGACGATGGTATAGATTGGATGCGCGGGATTCAAAAAGAGGATGAGGAGTGGTATATTGCTTCCAATGAATATATCTTGTAACAGGAGGGGCGAATGGTATATCGAAACGGGCAAGGTATATTAATGCCTCAGACACTATTAAAGAATAGTTACCTGATAATTCGAATGGTCGGGTATGACGATCGCGGAGTGACATATCTGGGCGTGGATAATGCTACCTGGAGGGAGTATATAATTTATGAATTTGCGCCGTGGGAAATCTCCAACAGGTGCGCTGACGGAAGCATTGATGTAAATCAGGATTCATACGAACTATATGTTTATATGAAAAAATGTTTTATGGACGAAGTGGTTACCGTAGCTTCTATAGATGACACCACGGTCACTGACGGAATTGTCGGGATTGTCGATTATTTTGAAGCCAATAATACAGCGTACGTTGTCATGGAGAAGCCTACGGAAATGACTCTTGGCGAGCGTGTCCGGAATATGTCGAACATTATTGAACCTGCGGAGATTGTTAATAATTTAAACAATGTTGCAAGAGCTATTGCAAGCTTGAATACAAGAGGTTTTTTTCCGACAACTATCCATCCCGACGCAATTTTAAAAGGGATAGAAGGCTGCCGCCTTTTGTGTTGGGGAAATTTGCGCGTTTTGAATTATTCATCAGAGAATGAAGAAATGATAGCGATGTCTTTCAAAGCGCCTGAGAACAGGAAAGATATGGCGGTTGGGACTCCTGAAGGGTGTGTGTATAGTCTTGCTGCTGTTCTTTACTATTGTATGTCCGGACTGTGTAATCCGGAACCGGTTTCCGAGTCAAAGAAGAAGTCTTATATATCTATGCGGGGTACGGTTAATTCGGTTACGAACTTGGTGGTTAAAAAGGCTCTCAGACAAAATCCGGAAAAACGTTACAAAGATATTGCCTCATTTTGGATAAACCTCAGTTCAGCGATATATCAGGGAACAGCGGAAGATTATGACGATGAAGAGCCGGATAACTGGAAGCGGGGGTTTATTGGCTTTAAGAAGAAACATAATCTTCAAAGCCATTCAGAAGGAAAAAAAGGAAATAGAATACGCTGTATTGCTGCAGCCGGTGTTCTGATTTTATTCATCGTATCAGGTTTAAGTGTTGTTAGATGGTTAAGCGAGTCCTCGAATAATAAGGCCGGTAGTGATAATCTGACGGAGAGTTCACAGGTACAGGCTGCCGGCCAGAATGATATTTCCGGTACGTTTCTTCTTATTTCGGCAGAAGATGAAGCACTTGCGCTCTGTACGACGGAGACAGCTGTGAATCATAGCAAACTTACCCTTACTCAGGCCAATATAGATATCCCTGAACAAGGCATGCTATACGATATTTTTAAAGTTACCGAGGGAGATAAGAGCGGATATGTTTTGAGGTGCCATAATGAAGATTCCGAAGACAGGCTTACATCTGCTGATTATGTTCTCTCGGTCAAGGATAAGTCCAGAGAGGATGGTGCCGCACTCTGTCAGAGAGAGTACAGGATTGGGGAGGATCAATTTTGGAACATTGTTGACTGTTCAGATGGCAAGTTATTTTATATTGAAAGTATTTACGGCACAGCGATAGATGGCGCCGATTATGAATTGGCAGGAGTAAGACTACGACACTATAAGGGCAATATTTCACAACAGTGGAAACTGATAAAAATAGCTGATTGATAGTGATGAAAAGCGTATGAAACAGTTGATTTATACAGTTTTGAGGGGAATGTATCGCTTGATTACCAGTGAGGGAATCAAGCCATATTTCAAGAAGATTGATATTGTATTGGAACAGTGGCTGAAAGGGGTGTATTACCAATCTTTCGGAAGGATAAAAAAAAATCTGAAATATGGCATTTTGGCAGACTACAGTGTATCTGAATCCCTTAAGGCGAAACAAAAGCAGATTCAATGGGGGAAAGAAGAGCGGCTTGTGTCAGAATACAGGCCGATGGTCTCCATTGTCGTACCCGGCTATAATCATGCACGGTATTTGGAAAAACGTCTTCGAAGTATTTATCAGCAGACATATCAAAATTTCGAAGTGATTTTACTTGATGATGCGTCGACCGACAGAAGTGCTGAGATTATGCAGTCTTATGCCGACAGATATCCCGAACGCAGTCGTTTCTATCCGCAGGAAACGCATGTAGGTGATATTTTCGGCCAGTGGGTAAAAGGGATCGAAAGAGCGAAAGGGGAGTTGATTTGGATTGCCGAAAGCGATGATTATTGCACGGATACTTTCCTTGAGAAAATGATTGAGGGGTTCAGATATGAATCTGTTCGGATTGCTTTTGCAAGGTGCGTGTTTGTACAGAATGGAGTTAAAATTGGCTCGACAGAAGAGTACCTGAGAGAATTGCCGCTATTTGACTGGAGCCGTTCTTTTATAATGACAGCACATATGGCGGTTGCAAATGGGTTTGCGAATTATAATCTCATTCCCAACGTTAGCAGTGCTGTTTTCAGAAGGCCTGTTATAAGTGCAGAGACAAAAAGCCTCTGCAAACGGATGAAACTATGCTTTGACTGGCTCTTTTATCTGGATATTATCAGAGGAGGAAGTATTTCTTATGTGCGAAGCACAACTGCCTTTTATCGTGTTCACAGGGACAGTACATCGCTGAAGATACAGAAGACAGAGCGATACTACAGAGAGCATGAAGCTGTCATGGGCTATATTGCCGGACATTATAGGGTACCCGATTCTGTTTTTACCGAGCACGCAGATATTTTGAACAGACATTACCAATCTTTTCACGGAATACAGCGGGATACGTTCAATCTTAAGAAGTATTACTCAGTTACAAAAATCAGAGAATTGACGAAGAATAGAAAACTGACAATTCTTATGTGTATCTTTTCGTTCCAAACGGGAGGAGGAGAAATTTTTCCGATATATTTATCAAACGCTCTTTATGACTGCGGGAATACAGTTACAGTTCTTGACTTCTGTGCAGGTGAAGAGGATTCAGAGATTAGGCAATTGCTTAAACCTGAAATACCTGTCGTGAAAATAAGGAATACTGATGAGATGTACTGGATTATTGTGAAACTCGGAGCAGATATTATCCACACTCATCATGCATATACAGATGAAGCGATAGGCTGCTGGATGTTAAACCATGATTTTTTATGCAGACAGGTGATAACGCTTCACGGTATGTATGACCTTATGCCGGAAGATGTTTGCAGACGAGTTCTTGAAACGACGGGAATTTCCGCTTCCGCATATTGTTATGTGGCGGACAAGAATCTGGAACCGTTCAGAAAGTTCGGATATCTCAGGCCTGATAATGAAAAACGTTTTATAAAAGTGCCAAATGGAGTTCCGGACCAAACATACGCATCGGTTTCTCGAAAAGAGCTGGGGATAATGCCGGAAGACTTTGTGATTACGGTCGCTAGCAGGGGGATTCCGGAGAAGGGCTGGCGAGAGTCGGTAGAAGCAGTAAAAAAAGCTGCTGACAGATGTTCAAGAAAAATAGTACTTATTATTCTCGGAGACGGTGAGATGCGAGATAATCTTGCGGCGGAGGCTTCCGAAAGGATTATCTTTATGGGAAATGTATCGAATGTGAGGGCATATTTTCACATTTCCGATGTAGGAATGCTGTTATCTACTTTTAAAGGGGAGAGTTATCCTTTATCTCTTTTGGAATGCCTTCGAGAAGGCAAACCGGTTATTGCCACAGATATCGGTGAGATAAGCAGAGAAATTATAGATGAAAACGGTAAACCGGCCGGAATACTGATTCGGACCGATTGCTCTGAAACTATAATTAAAGATGCAGCGGATGCAATCTGCCTGCTTGCAGAAAATGAAGAAATTTATGGGTGCTATCGAATGAGATGTGAGGGGGCATCCGGGAAAAGTGATATGCGGAGGGTTACTGAAACATATCAGGCAGTGTACAGAGATATATTGTCTTAGGGAAAGGAAAAGTGAATGCTACAGGAGACAGGTATAATTATCTCTTTAATATGGGATCTGGCAGGTAATGATTTTAAGACGAAATATGCCGGATCTTTTCTGGGAATTATATGGTCCTTCATTCAGCCGCTTATTACTATTCTTGTTTATTGGATTGTTTTTCAATATGGTCTTAAGGTCTCAATTGAGAATACAGATGTGCCATACGTTCTTTGGTTCATGTCCGGAATGATACCATGGCTATATTTTGCCGATTGTGTTGGAAACGGCGTGAATTGTCTGAAAGAATACAATTACCTGGTAAAAAAGATATTGTTTCCAGTTGAGATTCTTCCTATGGTGAAACTTGTTTCATCGTCTTTTGTTCATGTAGTATTTCTGGTTTTTCTCTCCGTCTTGTGCATGATTTACAATCTCTTTTTCGGAATCCAATTATTTCAGCTTATTTATTTTGCAGTCTGTCTGTCTATAGTTAATTACATATGGTTGATGTTTTCTTCGAGCATTATGGTATTTTTTAAGGATTTCGGTCAGGTTATTCAGATTGTTCTGCAAGTTGGAATGTGGGTAACGCCAATTCTGTGGGATTACCACAGAGTTCCGGGAAAATATCGTTGGATTCTGGAGTTGAACCCTTTGTTTTACATAGTAGAGGGGTATAGAGGAAGTTTTCTGGGTAGTTCGGGTGTCTACCCTTCTGCATTCAGGTTCTGGTATTTCTGGATCAGTACATTTATTATGCTTATCCTCTCAATATGTGTATTCAGAAAACTCAAGAAGCATTTTGCCGATGTCTTGTGAAATACGAAGGGATGGCATAAAACAATGATTACGGAGACATATCAGCCAATTATTGAAGTTAAACAACTTACGAAAATCTATAATCTTTATGATCGTCCGCAGGATCGGTTCATAGAGACATTTTCGCGGAAAAAGCTGCATCGTGACAGATATGTGCTGAAAGATATCAGTTTTGATGTTCGCCGTGGTGAGTCGGTCGGAATTATAGGGACGAACGGATCGGGAAAGTCTACCTTACTTAAAATTCTGACCGGTGTGCTGAGTTCTACAGAAGGAAGCGTTACGGTTCGGGGCAAGGTATCTGCGTTGCTTGAATTGGGTGCAGGATTTAATCCGGATTATACAGGTGTAGAAAATGTTTATCTGAACGGACGGATGATGCGCTTTACACGGAGTGAGATGGATGGAAAAATGGATGCTATCCTCTCGTTCGCTGATATTGGTGAATATGCTTATCAGCCTGTCAAAACATATTCAAGCGGGATGTTTGCAAGGTTAGCATTTGCTGTTGCAATAAATGTAGATGCAGATATCCTGATAGTTGATGAAGCGCTTAGCGTTGGGGATATCTTTTTCCAAAATAAGTGTTTCAGAAAATTCGATGAATTGAGAAAAAAGGGAACGACGATTATATTTGTTTCCCACGACATAGAAAGTATCCGTAAGATGACATCAAGGGTTCTCTGGATTGAGCAGGGGACACAGATGCTTTTTGGAGATAAGATGGAGGTATGCAATGCATACGCGAGAAGCCTTCTTCTGAAGAATAATCGTATGGCCTCTCGTGAAATTGGTGCAAAAGAATACTATCCGACAGAGAAGTTCAATTTGACCCACTATCCGGGAATTCTTCAGAATAATCAGAACCTTCTGAGTGACGATGTGATTATTCGGGCATGCTATTTTGAGAATGAAGAAGGAGATGCGGAGTATGATATCTATTCCGGCAGAAACTACAAGCTTGTAATAATTTTCGAATCCCGAATTGAAATGAAGGAATGTATTGTAGGATATGTTATTCAGAACAGGAAAGGGGAGGCTGTTATTAACAGTAACACACTTATAGCAGACCGCCACCGCAACTTTTATTGTCATGCCAACACAATGAACAGGGTAGAATTCTGTATGAGATTTCCGGAAATGTATGCAGACGAATACATCGTAGATTGTGCAGTTGCCAACGGAAAGTCGGTTATGGACAATGAGATGAAGACCTGGTGTTACGGCGCTCTTCGTTTCTTTAATCACAATGAAAATGTTTGTCTTGCTATGCTCGGTCTGGACAGTAAGATAAATATTTATGAAATGACTCTGGGAGTGGATCATGCATAGATATGATATAAAATTAAACGAAGAAATACCGGATGTTCTGAATATGATGTATGACACCATAAGGAGACAGAGCACTGTACTGGAGATTGGATGCGGTAATGGAAGGCTGACGCGCCGGTTAAAAGCAAAAGGATGCAGAGTCAGTATTATTGAAAAGGACCCGGTTCTTTTTGAAATAGCAACAAAGTATGCGGAAGATGGATTCTGCGGTGACGCTGTAGAGATTGTTCCGGCTCAGCTGGAAGACAGGAGATATGATTACATAGTATTTGCAGATGTATTGGAACATTTGGCAGAACCGGAAAAGATGCTGGTTTCGGTCAGGTCTCTTTTATCGGATGGCGGTCGGGTTCTCATATCTTTACCTAACTTTGCGCATAATGATATTTTGCTTCGTCTATATGACGGAACACTCTCTTACACCGACACCGGACTTATGGACCGGACGCATCTTCGCGTTTTTACTTATGAAATTGCGAAGCGAATGTTTGAGACAGCGGGATACTTTATTGTTCAGCAGGACTGTGTTAGCCGGATGACCGGATGCACTGAGCAGTTGATCGGTCACGAGTATCCTATAACAGATTTCCTTCGTTCTCTGGAAGAGCGCAAGTATGGGAATGTTTATCAATACTATTTTGTGCTGACAATAGAGGAATCAGATACCGAACTTCTGGATCAGTCTGATGAACATGCCGATATAATAGAGAGAAGGATTTTCTTTGACAGAGGGGACGGATATTCAGAAGAAAGCAGGATATCTGTTTATGCAAGGAAGAGTGATCTTTTTTTTGATGTCAGAGTAGATGTGCCTGATGGGGTCAAGACTGTGCGTTTTGACCCTGTTATGAATATGCCTTGTGCAATCAGTAACCTCAGAGTCGCAAGTAATAACAGGTATCTTCAGATTTCATCGGAGAGAGTAGAAGGAGATAGGGTAGTTCTCAGAACGATGCACCCTTCGATTTATATTACAGATCTTGAGGATGTGCATTGGATAGCTATCAGCGGAGAAATAGAGTATGATTACAATTATCTTTCAGAAAGCCGGGTATGTTTTCTTGAGAAGAGATTAATTGAGACATCTCGACGGGAAGATAGGCTTGAAGAAGAAATAAGACAGCTTACCGAGGCAACCGAAGCCCTTCGAAAAGAACATGAAAAATGTGAAAAGGAATGGCATATAGAAGCAGACAAGCAGGATCTAAGATGGAGGGAAGAGCTAAAAAAACGGGAGACTGAGTGGAAGAAAGAACTCCTTAAACAGGAAGATTTGTGGCTCGCTGAAAAAGAGAAACAGGTAACAGCCTGGAAAAGTGAGCTGAAGAAGGCTCGCAGTTTACATCAAAAGCAGACAGAAGAGCTGCAACAGCTGGTTTCAAGCGGTAATATTGAAAGAGACCGACTGAAAGAGGAACTTAAAAAAGGAGAAGATATCAAAGAGAAGCTTTCAGCCGAAATAGCCGAAATGATTGAATATAGAGAGAAGCAGAAACTATATATCACAAGGCTTGAAGAGTCGATTGCAGAGGAACAGACAGCAAGGAAAATACTTGCCGATAGGTCTGAGAGCAAAATAGAAGAACTTGAGAAGCATATAAGAGAAAAAGAAGATGATATTACAACTGCGTTTGAAGATAATGCACAGTTAAAAACGAATCTTGAAGCTGTCTCGGAAGAAAATGGGAATTTAAAAACACAGATTGCCGAACTTCAGTATTTAATCGAGCAGGAGAGACAGGATACTTCTGCCAAGATGAATATCATGGAGGAAGAATTAGCGAGAGTCCGTGAAGTGTCAGAGGCCAGAGACGCTAATATTCAGCACTTGCAAAGAGTCAAGACAGAATGCAACCGGCAGATTGAGGAGCTCAGAAGATTAATCAGTGTTTATGAGAATTCAACATCGTGGCGTGTGACGGAGCCGTTTCGTCGGATCATGATGAAGCTACGCGGAATTTGCCGGCCCGAGAGACCCGCGTTGACTGTTTTAACGAAAACTGCAGGGTTGATTTCTGAAAAAAGCGGGATGACCGGCAACATGAGCGCTGATACTTGGGATTATGATATTGTTCGATACGAATACAGACCGCTGGTCACCGTTATTGTTCCGAATTATAATCACGGACGATTTCTCCGTGAACGATTGGAATCTATATATTGTCAGACATATGAGAATACGGAAGTTATTCTGCTGGATGACTGTTCGACCGATGACAGTAAACAGATATTAACGGAGTATGCGCATAGGTATCCTGAAAAAACCCGATGTTTTTTCAATGACAGAAACAGCGGAAAGATAATGATGCAGTGGAATCTCGGCATCACACAGGCATCGGGAGAACTCATATGGATTGCTGAAAGTGATGATTTTTCTGAAAGAGACTTTCTTGAAATAATGGTAGGACTTATGGCAAGGGAGTCAGTACAGCTCGCTTTTTGCAGGAGCGATTTCGTTCAGGATGGCCGCAAGATATGGGACACAGAACAATACCTTGCGGATATATCATGCATAAATTGGGATTGTGATTTTGTTATGACTGCAGATGAAATCATGTCCAAAGCATTTTCTGTAAAAAATATTATTCCTAACGTCAGCAGTGCTGTTTTCAGGAATATCGGAGGAATCAGTGATGATTTCCGCAAAAAAACTGAAAATATGAAGCTTAGCAGTGACTGGATGTTTTATCTGGAACTGATTCGGGGAGGTACAATAGCTTATACTCGGAAAGTAACGAACTTTTACAGGGTTCATGAGGATAGCACCTCTTTGAGGATTCAACAGACGCCTGCTTACTATGAAGAGTATGAAGCTGTGCTGCAATATATGGTAACTCTGTATGATGTGCCGGAAGAAAATTTTGAAAAAGTACGCAATACACTTAAAGAACACTACAGAGCGATACATAAGACAGCGGATGCAGAAAAGGTGGATGAGTATTTTTCAATAGAAAGAATTAAAAAACGGGCAAAAGAAAGAGCACTGCATGTTATTATGACCAGCTTTTCTATGCAGCCCGGTGGCGGTGAGATGTATGCAATCTATCTCGCCAATGAAATGCGTCGCCAGGGACTTACAGTTACGTTACTCAATCTAAACATCGAGAGATATGTGGAAGAGATACGGAATCATCTTTATCCGACAGTACCGCTGGTGAACGTCAGGTCAACAGACGATCTCTATCATATTCTTTACCGAATCGGGGGAGATATTATTCATACACATCATGGTTCTTCCGATCAGATGATAGCATGCTGGCTTGCCGGCCATAATAATCTTCCTATGAAGCATGTAATAACGCTACACGGGATGTATGAAATGATGTCGGATGATATTTTTGTCAGGACCGTAAGAGATGTTGATTCGGTATGCAGAAAATATATTTACATTGCCGATAAAAATTTGGAACCGTTCAAGCAGCATAAATACTATAACGCATCAAAGTTTGTTAAAATCACTAACGGCCTGCCGAAGGTTAAGATAAGAAAGCTGGAACGATCTGAATTTGGTCTTCTCGAATCAGATTTTGTAGTTGTCCTTGCCAGCCGAGGTATACCTGAAAAAGGTTGGTTGGAAGCTGTTGAAGCAGTTAAAATTGCCAATGCATCCATAGGGCGTCGGATTTGCCTGCTGATTCTGGGAGACGGGGAGATGAAGAATGTTCTTCAACATGAAGCTTCGGAGACAATACGATTTTTGGGAGTTCGTTCCGATGTAAGGGATTTCTATGCAATGGCTGATGTGGGTCTTGTACCGACCTGGTTCAAGGGGGAGAGTTGCCCGCTGGTTATTATTGAATGCCTGCAGAGCGGAACGCCTGTCATTGCCACGGACATAGCGGAAGTTCGGAATATGCTTTCAGATGAGCAAGGAGAATTAGCCGGAAAGCTTCTTGACTTAAGAGCCGGTAAGACTGATCCCGTACAGATAGCTGCTATCATGAGAGAACTCGCGGTTAACAGACGGGATTATCAGATAATCAGTGAACGGGTCAGGGGAGCCGCCCGTAAGTTTAATATTGAAGAGATTGTCTTGCAATATCAGAAAGTGTATGAGGAAGTTCTGACCAATGAGTAGTGTGATAAAAGCAGTTGAAAATAAATATATAATCGGCTGTTTAGTTCTCCTCACTTTTTTGCTTTATCTGGGCGTGCGTTTGCCGGAATATCGCAGACAGTATTGGAATGAAGATGATTTGTTGCGACTCTCCGGAGCAGACATATATAGATATGCGGAAGGAATGGAGAACCTGGGAGGCGGTGCTGTAAAATTTATTGATGATAAATCAGAAATAAGGTGGGAAGACGATAACCTTTCCGGGACGCGATCTGTTCGCTTTTATATCACGGAGCTTAGTGTAGCCGGAATTCGGACGCTAATAACAGCTGATGGAAGTAGCGGCGAAATATTTCTCACTAAAGGAGAAAATACATATACATTTGCAGAGCCCATTCAGAAAGGCTGCATAACGGTTTCGATAATGGATGCGAGAGATGTCCGCCTGAATTGGGACCGGGTAGCTTTTGAAAAGCAAGAGGATCAGTATGTATTTCCTGCAACGCTGGCAATAATACTCATGACCTGCCTCTGTTTGATGCTCTATACAGGAAATACGGGAAATAGAGACTTTCGTGTTCACTGCTGCAGATTTTTTATCGTTATCCTGCTCTTTTATCAGGTGAGAAATATATTTTATTATTTTGATGATTATGGCTATCTATCGCTGTCTTATCAGAACTTGTATCATGTACAAGGAAATATTAATTTGACGGATATTCTTTCATTTTTGAACCGGCATTATCTGAAATGGGGCGGAAGAGTATTGTATTTCTTTTTTCTGATCCTTTATGGCCGGAATATTTGGATAATACGCTTTGCACTGTGCCTCCATATTTTCATGATTGTGTATATTGGGGAAAAACTGATTGGATATGAGAAACCTCAGGCTCCGTGTATTCTTACCGCAGCGATGACGTTCCTTCTGTATGGATTAATCGAGGTGGAGTTCATGAGGGACGGCGTATATTGGTTCACAGCTTCCGCAATCTATGTATTCCCTGTTGTGTGGGTACTCTTGGGGGTCATTTGGATATATCAGGAAAGCTTTCAGGACAGAAAAACCGTTATCGGGAAAAGGAGCAAAACCGTAAGGATTCTTTGTCTGCCAATATTGTTCCTTGCGACTTGCTCACAGGAGCAAATCAGCCTGACTATGACGGCAATGGTATTGATTGCTACTGTCGAATATGTGATTAAAAGAAAAAGAATAGAGCCTTTTCACGTGTTGGCTAATATTGTGAGCTGGATCGGATCAGCAATACTGCTCTGTGCACCCGGAAACTATGAGCGGCTGAACGGCACGGAGGTAAAGAAAAGCATTATTGAATGTGCTGTCAGTGCCTTGCACATTGTTACGTCTGACTCAACAAAGTATATTACGATAGCATTTATGATTGCAGTATGTATGGTCGCTACAACTACAGCAAGGAAGACTTCCTACAGAGTGATCAGAGTTCTGTGCGTGAGTTGGATTCTTCTGAGTGCTGTTATTGGAATGATAATGTTCGCAGGTGGATATGGTATGCTGACTGCTATTCAAACCATATTCAGGATCATCCGACTTGAAAGGCTAAATGAATATGGAGATATGATTATGGCGATATATCTGGTGGGAAGCTGGATTCTGCTCATTGCCTGGTATACTGTTTTCCATAGACTCCGTATTTTTCGATGGATTCTGGTGGGTACTGCTGTTATATGCGGAACGGCTATTTTTTCACCGGATGTATCCCGACGTATGTTTGTTCCCTTCTATTTGCTTCTGATAATGGTAATCGGAGAAATAATGATTACTTTCGCGACAGACATGCAAGGAGCAAAACAACGGGTTTTTGCCGTGATTCTTGCAACGCTGACTGCCTGTGCAGGGTTGAATTATCATTACATTCTTTACGGATATTACAGAAATGCAGAGAGTGCCGAGTATAATATGGAGATTCTGCAGAATTTTGATAAATATGCCGATGATAATCATTATGTGCTTCTGGAAAAAAATCAGAATGATACATTTGCCAATATGATGCCATATATGTCCGATTATGAGTACATTATGGATTATATAAAAGAAATGTACAGGATTCCGGATGATGCCATTATCAGATGGAAAGGAAGCTCAGATATTGCCGGGAGGAAGGAGACAGGACAATGAAATTCGCCGGGTATATAAGAATTGCTCTGGCGGTCATCCTTTTTACTGCTGATATTGTCATTCTTATATGCGGATGGAATCATTTGTTCAGGAAAGAGACTGTTACCTGCAGTTTTGATTCGGAGCAGGTCGAAGCAGATACTGATTATAATAAATACAGAATTTCATTTATTTCTGACTGCAGTAAAGTACAATCAATTGATGTATATTATGAAGGAAGACTGACTCCGGAGACGTTAGCTGTGCAAAGCATCCTATATGACGGATCCAGAAAGTATACAGAAATCAGAGAGGTTGTAATAAAATCGGACAGCCATATTGCGATAGAGCTGAATACAGAGCGGATCGTGATGGCAGACGGAACGTCAAAATATGATTTGTGCTTTGAAAAGGAAGATGATGTTCATCTGAAGGAAATAACTGCTAAAGTCTGTACGAAAAGTTATGTGGAAATCGGTATCTGGATGATACTATGGAGCGGAACACTATACTCGGTATTGTTGTCACGAAAAAAAGAGAGGAGAACGCTATGCACAACACAGTTATGCCTGATGCTGAGTGTTTCCGTAGCGGCTATAGGTTTTTTCTGTGTTGAACTGCTCGGCAACGAGTTGCTCGCTGAAATGACTCTGAAAGATACTGTGGCTAATATCGCTTTATTGACGATGCTCGGATTATTGATGTCAGTGATGTTTAATTCAGTGAGAAACGGTCTCATTTTTTTCCTCGTGCTCTATGGGGGACTGGGTATCGTGAATCATTATTTGATCATATTTCGTTCTCAACCGCTTCAGCCTTCTGATTTTTTCACTATTAGAACTGCTGCTGCTGTAGTCGGAAACTACAACTATAGTATCGATCGTCACGTTGTTTATACGGTTTCGGCTATTGCCGCTTATCTTGTCATACTATTATGTTTAGGCAGGCTTGAGCTATTCAGGACTGTTCCGGGAATCATTATCGCAAAATGCGGAGCGGTACTGATAGTTATTCTGTTTTTTGTTCTTACTTACCGAATTGGGAGGAATCCTATGATTCCGGAGCCTTCTTACTGGAACTCCATGGAGACATACACGGCGTCGGGATTCTTACCATCATTTATCAGCTACGGAAGGACGCTTATGCCACCTTCTATAGGATATTCAGACGAAAGGACCAAGGCGGTTATGTCAGATATCAGCGCAAAGAAAGGACGCTGTTCTGATGCAGAGAAACCGAACATAATTGTTATAATGAATGAGGCGATGGCTGATTATCGAAATTTGGGTGAATTTGAGATTTCAGATTCTCCTTACAGATTTTGGGATTCTCTTCGAGAAGAGAGCATATCAGGTCGGCTGATAGTACCGGTTTACGCCGGAGGAACCGCGAATACGGAATATGAGTTTTTGACCGGAAACACGCTCAGCCTGTTTTCGGGCAATGGAGTTCCATATACTATGTACAAAGAAAGGCTGGATTATTCCCTGGCAGATGTTCTTGGTGCGCAGGGGTATGAGACAGTCGCTATGCATCCGAATGCACCTGCTAATTATAATCGGAACAAGGTTTATCCTGCTATGGGATTTGAGACATTTTTATCCGAGGAGAATTATTTTACAGACGCACATCGTCTAAGGGGGTTGGTTTCTGATTATGGTGATTACTCGGCTATGCTGAACTGGATAAATAACAGAACGGATGAACGACCGTATTTTATATTTAATGTCACCATGCAGAATCATTCTGATTATATTACAAATACTATTCCAATCGATACATATGTAGAGGGGTGTGATTATAAGGATGTCAATGAATATATGACATTGCTGAAACGAAGCGATGAAGCTTTGGAATATCTGGTCGATTCATTGAGAAAACATGATAGTAAGACAGTTGTTGTTATATTCGGGGACCATTATCCGGCTCTTGCGGATTCATTTGTGAACACACTTCTTGAAAATGGAATTGCCGGAGAAAATGAAATAGCTAAGGAGTGGAGGTCTTATGAAGTACCACTCATGATTTGGGCAAATTACGACCTGTCTGAAGGCGGTCAGGATGATCTGTACATGAGTGCAAATTATCTTGGAGGATACCTGTTGAATATGCTTGGGCTCAGCCTGAGCCCTTATGAAACGTACTTACTGGAGCTTCAGGAAAAATTTCCTGTTATTTCTAATGGTGGGTATATGACTGCTGACGGTCAGTATTATAGGATAGGAAGGATTCAGTCGCTGCCGGAACCATTATATGAATATTATCTGATGCAATATGAACAAATATTTAAAAAGAGACAAAGAAAATTTTTCACCGGATAAACCTGAAGAAACCGATTGGATAATTGTGATTTGGTCTGCGGTCTCCGCATGTCTTATTACAATCGGTATAATCTGTCTTGCCAGAAGTGAAATGCACATCAAGTTGTCAAATAGGGATTCTGAGTATGAACGAATAGATGACGGACGATATGTTTTTCTTACAGGAGAAGATTCAAATATAGTAGCTTCTCTGATCTCACCGGAGCTGTCAGTGGGAGAAAACAATAAAGGCTATGGCGATGAGGCCCTGTTTTATTTAACAAGGCAGCGAAACGGGTATTATTCAATAGTCTCGGTTTATTCATGGCGATACTGGACTGTAGATGAGAATGCGACGGTGACAACTGAAAAAGAGTTTACGGGAGATCCTGAACAACTTTGGATGGTTCGATACCTCGAAGAAGACCGATATGCGATCTGCACGTATGATGGAGGAATGGTCCGCATAGAAGACGGAAAAATGCTGATAGATAAAGAAAGGTGTACAGAGTTTAGATTTCTGTCGAGATATGAACATTGATTTGATTTCTGATTATTCACATGTTTTTTGCGAACTCGCGGTATATTTTGCAATTATATCGAAAAAGTAAAACAAAAAGGAGGGTACAGGTATGCCAGCAAAAAGAAATAGAATAATGATAATTATTATCGCAATCTGCGCCGTGCTGATTGTTGTCCTTGCATGCGCACTGTTTTTTATCAGGCGTTCATCCGGCAACACTCCGGCAGCAGAGAAGGCCGAAAATAAAGTGGTTGTTGAGCGGGAATCTGAGACAGATGTGATAGATAATTCGGAGAATGGAGAGAAAGATAATTCAGAGAACGCGGAGAAGGATAATTCAAAGAATAGGGCAAAACCGACAGCCGGCTTGATAATGGAAGAAAGAGAAGTCTCGGCTAATCAACTGCCGGATGGGTACTATACGATAGCAAGTGCGCTTGATAATTCGGTTATGATACATCCGGGAAGCAGTTCAGATGAAACCGGTTCGCGAGCTGAACTATGGGATACCGGTGATCTGAGTAATGAGATTTACTATTTTGAACTACAGAGTGATGGTTATTATAAAATTATTAATGTAAATTTACAGCAGGCACTTGATGTTAAAGATGCTTCCGAAGAATCAGGGGCAATACTGCAGCACAGAGATTACGACGGGTCAAAGGGACAAAAATGGGTTTTGACATCGGATGATGGAGGGCATATGAAGATTGAGTCTGCTCTCGGAACTTGTCTGGATTGTGCTGAAGGGGCACATGTAAACGGAACAGAAATTCTTTTGGTCGAAGAAAACGGCGGATTAAATCAAAAGTGGGATCTTTACAGGAACGGAGTATTTAATCCGCTGTATGGAGTAAGGGCAGGAGATTATAAAATAGCTACTTCTTTAAATCTTAATAAAGTGATTGAGCCGGCTAATTCCGAATATGAAAACGATACGCAGATCGTTTTATCAGATATTGGAGATGGTGCTCAGCTGTATCATATCGAGATGCAGATGGACGGATATTATGAAATTCTGACAGCAGACAGAACAAAATCTGTTTCTGTCAAGGATGCGTCTGCAGAAAACGGAGCTAAGCTGACTTTGAATGAATACAGTGCGTCACCTAATCAGCAATGGAGCATAGATATTACCGAGGATGGGTATTATAGTGTTTCTTCGTCTCTCGGAACCTATATGGATGATGCGAAATCAAGTCTTGAGAATGGCAACGAAATTTTGTTGTGTGATTTTAATGCAAATCCGAATCAGAAATGGGCTCTTTTGCCTGAAGGGATACAGCTTGGAGATATGTATGCAACGGCTGTGAGCGGTGTGTATTCAGAGGGAACAGCACAAGTTCCAGAAAAGGTAGAATCAGGATTATATCAAATTACCAGTGCCATGGACGATGAAAAAGCGCTTCACATTGTTGACGAGAGTGATGCAGAGGGAAGTGAACTGGAGATACTTTACAAACAGAGGGGCACCGAGTACTTTACATTTTTCATAGGAGATAATGAGGATGGTACTTACCGAATAACTTCTGATGCTGCAGGCGGGCTGTCTCTGGATGTGATGGATGCATCGCCGGAATCAGGTGCGCACCTTCAGATGAGGAAATATGATGCAACTACGGGACAGAGATGGATTATTGTTCCGTCAGCGGAGGGAACGAGATATGTAATCAAATCAGAGCTTGGAACATGTCTTGACATTGACTATGCGTCGGCAGAGGATGGAACACATGTAAATATGTATCAGGTTACAGAAGCAGAGAATCAGCTTTGGAATTTGCATCGCATCGGATAATTTATAACAGAAAAAAAAATATCTTTTGAGGTATATTCGGAGATGTGAAAAAAATACATAAGTGGTACACTATTATATAGATTTATAACTAGTAAGTGGAGGATGAAAAGATGACCGGAGTCAAAAGAGTGTGTCAAAAATGTGGTGTAGAACTAAAAGAAGGGGAAGTGACGTGCCCTGTCTGTCATCAGGAAAACAGTTTGTTGGATATAGTTCCCTGTCCTAATTGTTCTGCATGGATTCCGATAGCTTCTACATACTGTCCGGTGTGTGGCAACAATGTAGGAAACTTGAAAAAAAGTCAGGCAAGTATTCCGAAACCAAAGAATCGTGACCCCTTTTTATCATATGGAAAGAACAGTTCAACAAATGATGCGCAACGGGTGGATGAGAAGGTTTTTCCCTTTCCCATCCGGAAAAAAGAAAAAGGAACGTCATCACAGGACAAATACGAGGATAGCGGTAAGAGCCTGCCTTTCAAAAGAAGTTCCTTCGAAGAGACATCGGGAGATTCCCAATCAGACAGGAAAAAATCTGAAGACAATCAAAATCAGAATCAGATACCCGGATCACAGACGTCTGCAGCGGGGGATGACGGACTTTCTTCAAGTTTTACGAATCTATTCAACAGTCTGCAACCCATCATAGAGAATTTGGGTGATGGTCAGTCCTCTCTTATGGGAGATTCAGGTGGCGATCAGTCCTCTCTTATGGGAAATTCAGGTGGTGGCCAGTCTTCTCTTATGGGGAATTCGGGTGATGGTCAGTCCTCTCTTATGGGAAATCCGAGCTATGGTCAATCTTCTTTACCAGGGGCAGCAAACGACAGTAAAATATTCCAAGATGACTTGCAGACCGTCAGGGACCAGGAATTATGGCTTTCATATCTCAAAAAGAATGAGACAGAATTAGAATCAATTTTAGCCGAGCGGAAAAACAACTCAGGTAATGGCGGATCGGGGGGAGGTAAGTCTCCAAGATGGCCATTTAGAAAAAAGAAATAGAGGAAGGACAGAGAGAAAATGTTTTGCCCTAATTGCGGATTGGATTTGAACGATAATACTAGGATTTGTCCTCGATGCAAAACTCAGATAAATATCGGAAGTAACGGAAATGATAGTCAGAGCGGATGGACTCAGGATAACATCGATGGAAATAGTTGGGGAAATGAGCGTATAGCTGACGGAGGACTTTACGGTGACAGTGGATTTGATACCGATAGCGGCTTTCCCGGCGACTTTCGCGGTGATGATTCTAGCGACGGCTTCGACGTAGACGTACATACCGGAAACAGTACTTTTGGAGGAAGCTATTCGTCTGGCGGCACAGGAAATAAACCACCGATTCTTAAGCTTTTTGGTTTCATTGCAGGCGGCGTATGCCTGTTAGCTGCTATTGTCAGCCTGGTTGTCTTTGTTATATTACCGAGAATTCAGGAAAAAAGCGATTCTGGGGTGCCTACCGATAGCTCTGTTGATCAGTCGAATGAGCAACAATATGCAGAAGAAAACGAAAGTTCGACCGCAGAGGAAATCGGACCAACGACTGCAGCAAAATCTCACGAAAAGGACTTCAGTAATGTGTCTGTGTCCGTAACAACAATACAGCCGCCTGTACTTGTTGAGGGAACTATGGGTAAGTCAGCGGTAAATAAAGTGTCGGCTGATAGCGAAGCCGGCTCAAATTCAGCGCAGCTTATTATAGATGATGATATAAAGACTTTCTGGGCTTCAGATGCAAATCTTGAGAATCCGTCAATCACCCTTGATTTTGGATCCGAAAAGGATGCCAGCATCATTGAAGTCAGACTTGGGGCATGGTCATCCGAGAGTGATTTTGAAAACTACGGTGTGCCGACGTCAATAGATTTAGAGATAGACGGTTATGTATATCCTCTTTCTTTCTCTGATTCTATGACAGTGCAATATATTGTTTTTTCGGAAAAGGTAGAAGTTTCTCAGATGATGTTCAAAATAAATGACACTAATGGCAACGGGAGCGCTATTTCTGAGATAACAGTGTACTATTGAATAGATAGAGGAATAGATATGAGTGATACCGCAGAGTGCAGAAAACTGCTTTTTCAATATACTAAAGCGAGGATTCCTTTTGTTGTTGTAAATACAATCGAAAAGGATCGTGCTCTCGAAGTTTTGAGGAGCGTTTCTAATGAGATTCAGCTGCCATTTTATGTGAGTTCGCTTTCAAAGGGGATATATGATCTGGTTTCGAATAAGACGATTGAGGATGATCCCTCTTTTTACGGAGCCATTGCCTACATGTCAGATCAGCTTCGCCACCGAAGCAATATGACAATGATACTCACAGAAATACCGGATATCAGCGGTGATAATGCTGACGCCAAACAGCTGCTGGCAATGTGTAATTTGGCAAATGAAACCAGCAGTGAAATAATCGTTCTCTCCGATCAGCCGGTTTGGAATCAGCTTCAAAGACTCGGTATGTCAGTGAGACTTGATCTACCGACTGAAGAAGAGATGTTCGGAATTATAAAGGAATACATTGATGACTATCGCGGTCAGATATTGATTGAGTGGGATTATCCGGATATACGGGAAGCTGCATCTGTACTGAGCGGTGTTACCAGAATTGAAGCTGAGAACATCATGGCTTCTTTAATTGCCAAGGAGAACATTACCAGAGCAGATCTTGACGAAATTCGTACATCTAAAGATGCACTGTTCTCTGATATTTCCGGACTCGAGAAAATTGTTGTTGATCCTAAAGACAGGGAAGTCGGAGGGCTGGATGGTTTAAAATTATGGCTTGATGAAAAGAAGGCGCTGATGACGCCTGAAAAACGGGATCAGCTTAGAAATATGGGACTTAGACCACCAAGAGGAATTCTCCTTGTCGGCGTCCCCGGATGCGGGAAGTCTTTGTCCGCAAAATCGATTTCTGCCAGCTGGAAGTTGCCACTGTATCGTCTTGATTTTGCTACTGTGCAGGGAAGTTATGTCGGACAATCCGAACAGCAGTTGAGGAACGCATTGGCTACAGCTGAGGAGGTATCTCCTTGCATTCTTTGGATTGATGAGATAGAAAAAGGGCTTGCCGGTGCCGGATCCGGAAACGATGGAGGAGTTTCGACGAGAATGGTTGGACAGTTTCTCTTCTGGCTGCAAGAATGTCGGAAGAATGTTTTTGTCGTAGCTACCGCCAATGATGTAAGTATGCTTCCGTCAGAGCTTCTCAGGCGAGGCAGATTTGATGAGCTTTTCTTTATCGATCTGCCGACAGAAAATGAGCGACGGGATATTCTGTCACTATACATGCGAAAATATCTGCATCTTAATTTTACAGGTCCTTTAGCCGACATGATTGTGGCTATATCTGAAGGTTTTACCGGTGCGGATCTCGAATCGACGGTCAGAGATCTGGCGTATCGTCAGATCTCGAATCCGCAGTTCATATTGGATGAGGAAGCGCTTCTCGCTGCATTCAATAATGTAGTACCTCTGTCACAGACAAGCCCTGAGAAAATTGAAGCAATTCGCGATTGGGGTCGGGAACGAGCCGTTCCTGCATCCGGAAGACCGATAGGAATTGATAAGATAGCGCAAAAGTCAGGACCGAAGACAAGAAAAGTTTTGTTATCCAATAATTGAAAGGGGAATGATATGCCAAGACCAATAGTCGGAAACCGACAAAATCAACAGTTCCAGGGAACACTTTCCCTGAATCAGAAGACGGCTGGCAGCACACAGGGAAGGACAATGTCGAAGCTCGAGAGGGACAGACTTCTCAGGAAGCCAAGATCTAAGGAATATATGGAAGCTATACGAAAACTTGACGCGGGCAGCCATGTACATAACAGAGCACAGGTAGAAGAAATAATCAGCATTCTGCAGGAAGAGTTTCCTATGATAGAATTGGCAGGTATTTTGGAAGGGATTGTTGCGAAGTGCTATATAGGACCGGAATACGATGTACATACGTTGAGCCTGACAGGAGGGATCATTCATCACTATCAGAAAAATGAAGGACTTCCGGCTAATCTCACAAAGGCCAGGGCTCTGGCTGCGAGAGGGACTTATGAATTCATAGAAGTGTATACTGATTGCTGCAGATGCGTATGTTCGGATGGAAGTGTGGCGGTCTTTTAATACCGGGATGAGAACCGGTATTATGTATTGATATACGCATAATAATAGGAAAAATAGCAAAAATATGCTGTAAAATTCGATTGTTCTTGCACATAAACGACAGAAATTTTATTATATCTGTAGCATTTTTAAACGATAGGGGGTAATGAAATGAAGAGAGTGCGTTTCGGTGCTATTCTATTATCACTGCTGCTTCTGCTGATCGGTATGTTGTCTGTGCCGGTGTCAGGATCTGATGCACAGCAGGAAGCGCCTGCATCGACGAGTGCAGAAGGTGAGAGTACAGCATTATCGGCAAAATGGAATGTTATGATGCTGATTGATAAAAGTGGTTCTATGCAGACATCAGATGCGGACAGAAAGGCAATCGATGCGGCAAAACTGTTTGTGGATGAGCTTGCGTCAACAGAGAATACAGAAATGGCGTCTTACACTGATCTGGGCATTATGACGTTTGCACTTGAGACAGAAAAAATAGTTGATTTCTCAAGCATGAAATCTGAGGAAAGCCGTGATTACGCCAAGGCAATGATAGACGGAATCAAGTATATGGCCAAGGGGACCGGCGGTACAGATCTGGGTGTAGCCGTAGAGGCTGCTGCAAAACAACTTGACGCACATGCGGAAGAAGACGATAAGAACATGATTGTTCTTTTCACTGATGGTTGGACGGAGAATGTTGCAAATCCCGATCTTTCCAAGAAAAGTCTGGAAAATGGCTTTAAAACAGCAAAAAAGCTGGGTGCAGAAATCTTTGTTGTCGGTTGGAATAATGGCGGAAAATCCATTCCTTCACAGGGAATAAAGGAAATTCAGCACATAGCGGACACTGCTCAGCTCGGCGAAGGGGTCGAAAAGGTAATGAGTGGTGATAAGACAGCGACAAAGCCTATGGGCAACTATCTTATCACCAATGAATGGAATTCGGTCCGATCGTTTTACACTGCGATCCATGCAAGTATGAGCGGTTCGGAAGTGGAAGAGATTCAGGATGGCGTATTCAGAATAGAGTCGCCGGAGATTGTTGAGGCTGAGGTAGTCATCACATCAACGGATAAGATTGACTCGCTGAATGTTTTAGATCCGGAAAATAACGCAATGCAGAAGAGTAAAAACTTTTCTGTGACCGGCAATGAAACATATAAAGTAATTAAAATCACCAGACCGGATCTGGGCAAATATACCGTACAGGCTGTTACGAAAGATAAATCTGCTTTGAAACAGATGCTTATCAAGAAGTATGCGGTTGAGATCAAGGCAACAACAACATCTTATAATAATGACGGTACACTTGATTCATCGATTACAACCCCATATATCGGTAAGGTTTCAGTAACACCGCTGTATAAAGGTGAACCGTATGTCGGCGAGGCGTTTATCAACAGCGTCACAGAGTGCGACTTCTCTATTGACGACGGAGACGCCAAGGCATTGGAGTTTAATGAGGATGAGCAGGCGTATGTAGGATACTTTCCAATTATCGGAGCAGGTGACTACAGAGTAACGGCTACTATGTCAACTGCGAATATGAGTCGTACAGCCATCTGTATTCTTGAGGCAGATACGCCGATCAAACGGCTTTCTGATGGTGGCTACACATATGATCTTGGGGAGATAACCGTAAAGCGTGGCGCGAAAAGTGAGAATGATGTGACTGAAATGTATCCGACGCTGAATCTCAGTCTTGACGATATTCAGCTGCGGAACAACGGAAAGCCTGTCGCTGAGGCGGACATTACAGGCAGGACTCAGTTTACATTAAAAGGGAAGCGTACAGGTGATGCCGATCTTTCCGGAAAAGCGAAAGACAGCGACGGCAATCCCTGGGAGATTACAGGAACGGTGAAAGTTGTGTTCGGATTGTTCCTGTATGAGATTATTCTTATAATACTTTTAATAATTCTGATTGTTGCGCTGATATTCCTTTTTATCACCAAAATGGCACGTGCCGCGGGGCAGTTCACGATAACAATTGAAAATACTGCAACCGGCGCGACGGAGACATATGATCTTGCCGGTTATCCGAGAGGGAAAAGCTTTAGCTTGTGGAGTCTTGTAGAGACAGTCATCAATAGGATACAGTCTAAGGGGAATCTGTCACCGGCTGATAGGAGTCTGGTTGAAGCAGCTATGAACAACAAGGCTGCAATTAAACCCAAAAAATTGATTTTGACCCAGGAGTCTACACCCAATGGGACTAAGTTCAAGACTTATAAAATCCGTGAAGGTAAGAATACTTTTGATTTGTTTGGTCCGTGCTACCAAAGCACAAACCTTCGCATCACATTAAAATTCAAGCCTTATGGGGTAAATGTCGGCGGTGGCTTTGACGATGGCTTTGGCGGCGACAATGGATCCGGCGGTTTTGGTGGCGACGACGGATTTGGCGGCGGCTTTGGCGGAGATAATGGCTTCGGCGGCGACAATGGTTTCGGCGGTGGCTTTGGCGGAAACAGAGGTTTCGGCGGAAGCAACAATGACGCTGGTTTCGGATCGCCGGTTGGCGATAATAATGGCGGTTATGAAGGCGGTTTCGGATCATCCGGCGGCAATAATGGCGGCAACGGCGGTTATGAAGGCGGTTTCGGATCATCCGGCGGCAATAATGGCGGCAACGGCGGTTATAACGGCGGTCCTGGACCATTTGGCGGAAATAGTGACGGCAACGGCGGCTATGGTGGCGGCTTTGGCCCGACCGGCGGTGATAATAATAGCGGCAACGGCGGCTATGGTGGCGGCTTTGGCCCGACCGGCGGTGATAGCGGCAACGGCAGCTTTGGTGGCGGCTTTGGCCCGTCCGGCGGAAATAATAGTGGCTTTGGCGGTAACTGGTAACGAGATGTGCCTGACTGTCTCGTGAAAGATTATCGTGAAAGGGGATAAAAATGCCTATCTCAGATGTACAGCAGAAAAAGATATACGCAAACATCAATAAGTTAGATTATCTGAGTGGAACCGGGATGCTCTCGGGGTCAAGAAAGCACCTTGCCAAGGAGCTGTTTCTGATTATCAGCAGCGGAGGTGTGGGCAGGAAGGCTATGATTGACCTCAAGAAGCTCCTCGAGCAGCAGGTGGATTCTGAAGAAATTAAAGATCACATTATGTTCTTGGCTATAGACGCTGACCATGGTGAGCAAAACGTATGCGAGGCTGACGGTACATTTTCCGGTGAAGAACTGATCAAGCTTCCCTACAGAGAAGCCAGATCTGTCATTTCACCGGAAAACATAAGTGAGGCAACCAAGGAATGGATCCACCCGGGGCTTTATGACCGCACAAATGCTCCCGGTTATTTTGACCATACCGATGTCAGCGCGATGCGCCAGTGGGGGAGGGTTCTGTTCGGTCAGTCTGCAACGCAGGAAGAACTCAGGATGAAACTGATGAGAATCCGCGACAAGGCTGCTAAACTTACAGAGCACGGTATCACAGACCCGAAACTTAAAGTATTCATCCTCGCCGGAATCGCCGGAGGTACAGGGTCCGGGACGATTGTGGACATTGCGTTCCTGACACGC
>CACYPS010000037.1 GCA_902776305.1 uncultured Lachnospiraceae bacterium
GATATGGGAGCAGATGTAAAAGCACTTGATTCATATGGCAATTCAGGATTAAACCGTTTTGCACTGCAGGCAAAGCAGATATTGCCATCATACAATTATGTGGAACATCGTGAAGAGAAAGATCGGATCTTTACAGAGGAATTGCACGAAGATCTCAGAAATGTGTTGCAGGCATTAAAAGACGCCGGAGCAGACGATTCTTACAAAGCTCCGAATCTCGGTTATTCCGTCAGAGAATTTTGCAGCGAAGGATCAATTTCGATCCTGTTTGATGAAGTGTTTGGGTGCGATAGAAATTGAAATGAATCGTCTATAATACTCGTTTCATAAATCAAAAAGTTGTGCAACAATAATAAAAATCAATGTCTAATATGCTGACAAAAATCGCAAAAATGGGTATAATGAATTAAAAATATTCTCAAGGAGGAAAGGAAATGATACCCGAAAGATTTCAGGACTATTTTTTTAATGACCGGGACTATCTGCCTGAAACCTATGAGGTGGAAGACAAAGAGCGTGAGAAGCTGATCAGGCAGCTCGCTGCGCTCATTACGGATGATCTTGGCATGGCGGGAAAGCCAAATAAAATCAGCAATGATGAGCCCGACTTCTGGCTGCTTGACAAGCTGCTTACAACAGAAGAGGTCAAATTCATGCTCAACTTCAAAAAGAAGAGGACTGTCAAGCTTAACGCTGCCGAGCTTGCTAAAAGAAATAAGATGTCCGTCGAAGAGGCGACAGAGATGGCCGAGGGCATCTGCAGGAAGGGTCTTCTTGAATATGATCGTGAGAACCCTGAACACGAGAAACGTTATTTTATTCCCAAATGGGTAGTCGGTTCCGGTGAGTATATGCTGATGACCGGGAAGCTGATGGAGGAGCATCCGGAGATCGCTACGTTCTTCCACTATGCCTCCATGGTACCGGTCGGCAAGGTCGCTCACATGGTGCCGGAGGGCGGCGGCGGACTTGGTATGCATGTTATACCTGTCGAGAAGGCCATCGACGCTAAGAGTGAATCCGTTTCCTATGAGAAGCTTTCTTACTGGCTCGACAAATATGACAAGTATGCTCTGGATGTATGTTCCTGCAGAAGGCAGCAGAGGATTCGAGGTGAAGGTGCTGGTGATATTGAAGACTACTGGTGCATAGCGGTAGGAGATATGGCGGAATATCTTGTGGAAACGGGAAAAGACGCAAGATACGCGACATATGATGAGGTCATGGATGTGCTTAAGAAGGCAGAGAAGGCCGGATACGTACATCAGATTACCAACCTCGACGGCGAGGGAAAAATAGTAGGAATCTGTAACTGCTCGGCAACAACATGTAACGCTTTAAAAACTTCCCAGCTCTTCAACACACCGAATATGTCGGCATCCGCCTACAGAGCCCACGTCGATCACAACAAGTGCGTTGCGTGCGGCAAATGCGTGGAAGTATGTCCGGTCGGTGCCGCGAAGCTCGGACAGAAGCTGTGTAAGAAGAACGGTGAGGCGATAGAGTATCCGCTCTCCGAACTTCCCAATGAAGTTGCGTGGGGACCGAAGAAGTGGAACAAGAATTACAGAGAAGACGCCAAGATCAACTGCTATGAGACAGGCACATCGCCCTGCAAGGCGGCATGTCCGGCCAACCTCTCTGTACAGGGTTACATCAACATGGCGGATCAGGGCAGGTACAGAGAAGCTCTCGAACTGATCAAGCAGGACAACCCGCTGCCGGCAGTGTGCGGCGCGATCTGCAACAGAAGATGTGAGGACAGATGTACCCGCGGAACGATCGACCAGCCGGTAGCCATCGATGAAATCAAGAAGTTCATCGCAGCTCAGGAACTGAAGGCAGAGGGAAGATTCGTCCCTGAATGCGGCAAAGAGATCGGCGGATTCTGGGGTGATGAGTACAAGATGGCCATCATCGGAGCCGGTCCGGGCGGACTTGCGGCAGCTTACTATCTGCGTCAGCGCGGCTATCCGGTGACTGTATTTGAAAAACAGCAGGCTCTTGGCGGAATGCTGAGATACGGCGTACCTTCTTTCAGACTTGAGAAGGACGTGGTCGATGCTGAGATCGATGTGATGAAGGAGATGGGCGTAGAGTTCAGGACCGGCGTGGAAGTCGGCAAGGATGTCACCATTCAGGAACTGCGCGACGAAGGTTATGCGGCATTTTACATCGCAGTCGGACTTCAGTCCGGCGGCATACTTGATGTAGAAGGTGCAAATGCAGAAGGCGTCATGAGCGGCATCGACTTTATGCGGATCATCAATGAGGATGAAGTCGCTCTGATGCAGGGCAGGCTGCCTGAGGCCGGAAAACTCTCCGGCAATGTGGTGGTAATCGGCGGCGGCAACGTCGCTGCTGACGTAGCGCGTACCGCTGTAAGAACCGGAGCTGACAAAGTATTTATGTGCGCACTCGAAGGGTATGACGAGCTTCCTATGGGAGTAGAGGACAGAACGGAGTGCGAAGAGGAAGGCATAGTTGTAAACGGCGGCTGGGGTCCGGTCGAAATTTTTAATAAGGATGGAAAGGTAAGCGGAATCAAGTTCAGGAAGTGCGTAAGTGTTAAGAACGAAGAGGGACGTTTCGATCCTAAGTTTGACGACAACGTGACCACAGAGCTCGAGTGCTCTACTGTACTGTACTGCACGGGCCAGAAACCGGATATCGAGAAGCTGCTTGTCGGAACGAAGGTCGAGGTCAATCCGAGAGGTCTCATTGTGGCTGATCCTGTTACACTTCAGACCGCAGAGGAAGATATATTTGCAGGCGGCGACATCGTGACCGGACAGAAGTTCGCTATCGACGCCATAGGTGTAGGTCGATCGATCGCGGATTCGCTCCACAGGTACGTACATAAAGATCAGGGAGCGAACAGACTGACCGTGGGCAGAGACCTGAGAGAGATCATCGAGCTTGACAGGGACGATATTCTGGTAGAACGTTACGACAACATGCCGAGGCAGAAGCCGGGCAAGAAAGCCGGAGATCCGACCGGAACATGGCATGATCTGAGAGAGCCGCTGACAGAGGTACAGATCAGAGCTGAAGCCAACAGATGTCTCAAGTGCGGCGCTACTACGGTCGATGTCAACAGGTGTATCGGCTGCGGATTATGCACAACAAAATGTGAGTTTGATGCCATCAAGCTTGAGAGAGATCATCCGAAGGCGACAAGAATGTTCTCCGCGGAGAACGGCAAGCTCAAAGCAATTCTGCCATATGCCCTTCCGAGAGAAATCAAGATCAGGGCAAAGAACAGCAAGGTGCTCGGCAAGTTTACTAAGTAAAATCTTGCAAAGGTAATATGTAAAGGAAATAAGCAGGAAATAAGCGGCCGCTTGGGTGAGCGGCCGCTCTTTTGCAACAAAATAGTCCAAGTGGCCGGTTTCAATCCCCCACTGAGATATTCTGTTAATTGAGAAGTAGAAAGCCCCCGCCGGATGTTCATTCACAAAGGAGTGAGCATCCGGTGGGGGTTTTTGGTTTAAGTGATGATCGGAACTGTCATTTCTTTTCTGATGCCTTCAGTACAGACTTTATTTTTGCACTTTTGTAGCGTATGATAGGGAGCGAAAAACCAAGGATATGATACGACTCGACGAGTTTCAGGAACTTGGTTTTCCCGGGCAAACATTGAACGAGCATGTGAAAGCAGGACGATCGGAAAGAATATGGTAGGACTTGGAACAATAATCAATAGCGCAGCAATCGTAGCCGGAGGACTGGCCGGGAATTTTATCAGCAAACTGTTTCGTCAGGATCAGCAGGATGCGGTAAGCAAAGCATGTGGAATCAGCGTCATGTTTATTGCGATTGCAGGGGCGATGCAGGGAATGCTTTATATAGATCATGGCAGGGTCCTCAGCGGAAAATCTATGCTGGTTGTGCTCTGCATAGCGCTCGGCACGATCGTTGGCGAAATTATCGGGATTGAGAAGGGATTCGAGAACTTCGGCGAGTGGCTGAAAATAAAGTCCGGTAACAGTAATGACAAACAGTTTGTGAATGCATTTGTAACAGCTTCTCTGACGGTATGTATAGGTGCAATGGCTATTGTCGGCGCAATCCAGGATGGAATTTCAGGGGATTATTCGACACTTGCCGTAAAATCAGTTCTGGACTTTATTATTATCGCAGTAATGACGTCCTCAATGGGAAAAGGATGTATGTTCTCGGCGATTCCTGTTCTCCTTCTGGAAGGAGCGATTACATTGTTAGCTAAACTAATTTCTCCGATCATGACAGAGGCAGCGGTTGCATACCTTTCGCTTATCGGCTCTGTTTTGATTTTCTGCGTCGGGCTGAATCTCGTATTGGGAAAGAAAGTGCGTGTGGCAAATATGCTTCCGGCGGTCATATTTGCTGCGCTTGCTGCGTATATTCCCTGGACATTTTGAGCGGAGGCAACTCCGTGACCAGACCTGTAAAAGCATTGCGGAGGAGCCGAGTGTCATTGTGGGTACTGTCATTTCCGGAAGAGTAGACGCACACAATTCCCCGCTTCTCGAGCTCCGCAATCTCCACACTGAAGTCAGGCAACGCTCCTCAAACTTCAGAATAATTGCCGAGAAAAACAAATTCAGGACATTCGTTCCTCAGCTCATCGAGCATGACCCGGACGTCGGGATCGGCGCACGACGCGTCCGCATCGATATAGAAACGGAACTCAAAGTTCCTGCCCACGATCGGGCTGCTCTCAAGCTTTGTGATGTTGATATCTCTCTTCGCGAACTTGCCGATGATCTTGTAGAGTGATCCCGGCTCGTGGGGAGCGGAGAGTATCATGGAAATCCGGTTCGATCCCGGATAGATTTTCGGCTCCTTTGATATGCATACGAATCTCGTATAGTTGTTGTCGCTGTCGGAAACCCGGGTCGACAGAGCCTGGAGCCCGTATATTTCCGCCGCCTCAGGGGAGGCGATGGCAGCGGCTCCTGTATCCTCTGATTCGCTGACATACCGGGCTGCCATAGCTGTGTTCAGGACAGGGATGACAGCTGCCTGATCCTCCATTTTTTTCAGAAAATGAGAGCACTGCCCCAGAGCCTGCTCATGGGACCTTATGCTGGTCACGTCGGCAAGACTGGTTCCGGGCTTTACCAGAAGCTGATGCCGGATCAGGATTCTCTCTGCCCGAATGATGTACACGCCGGCATTCTTGAGGAGCTGGTATGTCGCGCGGACCGATCCGTAGGAATTATTTTCAATAGGAAGAATTCCGTAATCGACCATGCCGCTTTTCACCGCTTCTATTACACCGGAGAAGGTCTTGAAGAACATCGGCATCGATTTCGCGAACATTCTGTTAGCGGCCTGCTGCGAGTACGCTCCCTTTACTCCCTGACAGGCAACGCGCCCCTCGTTGGGGAACGTCTTCGTGCTGTCAAGCAGTTCCATGTTGATTCCTGCAACTCTTACTATATCGTTCATATTATACCCTTCCTTTCACTTCCTGCGGTTATTTCGTTGTTACAGTCGTAACTTTTTTTCTTTTGTTTCAATCAGCTTCCTGCGGTCTTTTCGATTCGGTCACATCCAAAAACTATTTCTACAGGAAAGCGTTCTTGATATTACCCGCTCAATTGTATCCACCGCCCCGCACTATTTCGTGTATAGCCTTAAGCTCGGGTACCGCCTGTGCAAACCTGTCCGGTGTCAGTGATTGCGGTCCGTCGCACTTTGCATGCTGCGGATCGTTGTGGACCTCTATGAGGACGCCGTCGGCGCCGGCGGCGATGCCGGCATTTGCAAGCGCCGGAACCCACTGGTATCTGCCGCAGGCGTGGGAGGGATCAATGATGATGGGCAGATGTGTCATCTGGCGAAGGACCGGCACGCAGGAGACGTCGAGTGTGTTTCTGGTATAGGTCTCGAATGTCCGGATTCCTCGCTCGCACAGAATTACCTTGTCGTTCCCTCCCGCGAGAACGTACTCGGCGCTCATGAGCCACTCTTCATAGGTCGAGGAGAGCCCGCGCTTCAGGAGGACCGGCTTATCCTGCCTGCCCAGGGCTTTCAGGAGAGAGAAATTCTGCATGTTTCTCGCTCCGACCTGAAGAATATCGATGTCTGCAAAGAGCGGCAGCTGCGATGCGTCCATAATCTCCGAGACGACAGGGAGTCCGGTTGCCTCTTTGGCAGCCAGAAGAATGCGAATGCCCTCGATGCCGAGTCCCTGGAAAGAGTAAGGTGACGAGCGCGGCTTGAAAGCGCCGCCACGAAGAATCGTCGCTCCGCTCTTTTTGACGGATTTGGCAATTCCCACGACCTGTTCTTCCGACTCGACGGAGCAGGGACCCGCGATGATTGTCAGCGTGCCGCCTCCGATTCGGACACCGCCGATGTCGATGACGGTATCTTCCGGGTGGAACTTGCGGTTCGCATTCTTGAAGGGTTCCTGGACGCGCTTTACGTCCTCCACGATATCGAGCGCAGAGATAAGATCGATATCGACCCGGCTCGTGTCACCGACGAGTCCGAGAATCGTCTTTCCCGTGCCCACTGTCGGATGGACTTTTATGCCCATGCCGGACAGCCAGTATTCCAGGTTCTCGAGTTGGTCTTTGTCTGGATTGTTCTTCAGGATAATGATCATTTCTGCAGCCTCCGTTCTCTTATAGGATAAAAAAACACCGCAGCCCTGTCGGCTGCGGTGCAGATTTACGTACCGGGTGGAACGATGTCAGTTTACGCACTCTTTTCAGCCAACGCAAAATATGCCTTGCCGATAAAGGTAAAGCCCGCAAAGCTGAAAAAGAAATTCATTGATGATGAATGTGACATAGTTCCGATTCCTTGATATTAAATATGGGTTTTACTTTATCAAAGTGCAGTGCTGGTGTCAAGCGGGGATTCGTTAATTTTACGGAAAACTTGATATTCTATTTGCCTGATGCGTTTCTTCCGGAAAATTGCAGCAAGGCGCTTTTACGTGCCGCAAAGCCGGGATAAGTTGGATTTCTTACCTTCTCATGATAGAATGATTATAGTGCCAAAAGTAACATTCTGACACCGAGTTTGCTCGATATTGCACATACGTTAAAAAAGGAGTCTGTTACTCGATTTATGAAAAAGTATCTATATGTTGGAAAAACCCAGGTCATAAAGAGCCTGACCTACGAGTTCAATGTCTATGGAAATATTGTTATGCAGACGATCATCATGATTACTTCCGCATATTTCTGGAGAGCACTGTATCAGGGACGGGGGATGGTCGGAGATGTTGACGCGGACAGCATGCTTACTTATGTTGTCATGTCATCCCTTCTGTCGGTATTGTTGATCACAAATGTCGAGCGAAGGATTCAGATGAGCGTTCAAAAAGGAACGGTAGCCACGGACCTGATGAAGCCGATTAATATTTTCGGCGTATATTTTGCGGAAGATATCGGAAATATTACCGCACTGCTTTTTCAAAATGTGCTTCCCATTCTGTTCATCGGGTCACTCATGATCAAGGTTCCGGTCATAGCCGACATCCGCGATCTGCCTCTGTTTATAATTTCTGTCCTCGTCTCTTTTCTGATCAACTGGCTGATTGCCGCTTTGTTCGGAATGATTGCTTTTTCGGCAGTCAATATTGATGCACTTATACAGGTGAAAAAACATCTGCTCAGACTCCTTTCGGGAAGTATCATTCCAATTTGGTTCTTCCCACCGGGGATATCGAGAATAATGGAATCCCTTCCGTTCGTGTATATTTATCAGCTTCCTCTGAGTATATATATCGGGAGAGGGGACCGCACGCAGTATCTAAGTCAGATGCGGATACAGTTCGTATGGCTCGTGATACTTCTGGGAGCATTTTTCTTTGCGCAGAGCAGAGTTACAAGAAAGGTTCTTGTGCAGGGAGGATAAGATGACATGGAGCCCGGCGGTATCCGAGACCGATACGGTCACAAGGAAAGTCGCGGTGCAGGGAGGATAAGATGAGAAAAGCATGCAGGGAACTGATTCATTATCTGGATGTGACAGTGCACATGTTCAAAATGGCGGTCATGACAGTAATAGAATATCCGTCCAACATAGCCGGGTGGCTGATTTCGAATCCGCTCCAGTTCATCATGGGATTTGCCATCATCAAATTTGTTGTGGAGTCTTTCGGAGAGATCAACGGGTGGAACTACGGGCAGCTTGCTTTCCTTTACGGATTGTCCGTTATATCCCATGCGCTATCCATGATCTTTTTTGTGCAGGGATGGTTCATGGGATATTACGTGATGGAAGGTGACTTTGACAGATATCTCACCAGACCCCTCGGCGTAATGTATCAGTTCTTTTTCACAAATATCAACATTGTCGGAATAACCGATCTGATTCCCGGCGTTCTTGTATTCATTTACGGGTGCGTAAAGAGCGGGGTAACTGTAAATCTGCTTTTTATTGTACAGATTATCGTTACACTTATCGGAGCTACGCTCATCCGGGGCGGTATATACATCTTACTCGGAAGTACATCGTTTCATACGAGGAGTGCGGTGGACTTCGGACAGTATACCCAGGAGATCATGGATAAGACAACAATGTATCCGATGTCCATGTATCCCGAGAGTATGCAGTTCATTTTAACGTATCTGATTCCGATCGGTTGGATTTCTTTTTATCCGGCGGCGTCGTTTCTGGGAATAAACAGCAGATATGCCGGAATGATGATCCCGTTTATCACGCTGGCCGCAGGAGTTCTGGTGATGCTCGCAGCGGGGGCGTATTTCAGTATGGGACTCAGGAAGTATGAAAGTGCGGGAAACTGATTATGATAGACGTACAAAAATGAAAGTGCGGGAAACTGATTATGATAGATGTTCAAAACCTTTGCAAGGATTATGTGATGAGGCGTAAAGAGCCGGGGCTTAGAGGCGCAATCAGAGGCCTTGTCAGGCCGGAGCATAAGAAAATACATGCGGTAAGCGACCTGTCATTCCACATAGATGACGGGGAAATCGTCGGCTTCATAGGTCCTAACGGTGCAGGTAAGAGCACGACGATCAAAATGATGTCGGGAATACTGACGCCTACGAAGGGGTGTGTACTGATCGACGGTCGGGATATCTCAAAGCACCGGAAGGAGGTCGTGCGGAACATAGGCGTAGTGTTCGGACAAAGATCTCAGCTGAACTGGGATCTTCGCCTTGGTGAGAGCTTTGAACTGCTGAAACATATTTATCAGATCGATCAGTCGGATTATGACAGAACGATAGATGATTTAGATAGCATTCTCGGAATCAGGGAAATCATTGACAAGCCGGTGAGGCAGATGTCGCTCGGACAGAGAATGAAGGGAGATCTTGTGGCTTCCATGCTTCATTCCCCCGGCATATTATTCCTGGATGAACCGACGATTGGCCTTGACGTTTCCGCGAAATATGCGCTTCGCAAGTTCATAAAAGAGATAAACAGGACGAGGAGAACGACGGTCATACTGACCACACATGATCTCGGAGACATACAGGAACTGTGTGAGCGGCTCATCATTATCAATCACGGAGTGATGATGGAGGACGGCCGCCTGTCGGAGATCGTTGACCGGATCGCACCGTACAAAACTCTTGTTGTGGAGTACTATGACGAATCCGCACCGGAACATGACAGATGTGAAATGACCGAACATAGCGGGAATGTCGCAAAGTACCGGTTCATAAAAAACGAGGTGACCGCCGCCGAGATCATTGCAGATCTTTCAAGGATAAAAACAATCAAAGATGTCTCCATAGAGGAGGCGGGGATCGATGATATCATTAAGATCGCGTACGGACAATCCGGGTGATAAGGCAGTTTTCAGCGCTTTTGTGCGCCTCATCGAAATACTACCATTATCGGGGAGTTATTGTTCAAATACCGTAACGGGTGTGGATCCCGGACTAGCGTAACCGGTTATTCTTTATTCTTATAAGAGTCTCGAACACTTCCGGATTATCCAGCACGACCAGACACAGCCTGCTCCGCGCTCTGGTAATATTCTGGTAGAAAAGCCTCATGAAGAGATAATCCGGATCAGGCTGATTCCTGCCGGCGAGCTCTCGGAATTCATTGTAATAGAAATTGGAATCCATAACGACGATCACTTTATCATATTCCTGACCGATGACTTCCCGTGAGCTTGCCGAATGCTCATAAAACGTCGGATAGGGATGTAATTCTGTGTGAGTGTCTGAGCTGCCGGTGCCAGGACGAGACGTCCCGCTATTCGAAGACTCTGTTTTAGAACTGTCATCTGCGGTGCGGGTCGGGAACAGCGTGATCAGCTGATACCCTCTTGATATGTACAGGCGGAGGATGCGGTCGGCTTCGAGGGCGTCATTTGCACAGAGAACATCTATATTCTCGTAACCCATCTTTCTCCTCGGGCGGTCGTACAGCCTCAGCATGTTGCGGATGAAAGAGTTGATCTTATTGTTTGTTCTGACCCGGTCTTTCAGTTTGAACTCCTCAAATCCCTCTATCGCGTTGAGCCGCTCCGGATTGTTTCGACGTATTTCCGATTTTGAAAGCGCCTGAGAAAAATCATACGCGAAAATGCATCTCTTTGACTCCTCTGCGGCAACTGCGAGGATGTCATCAAGGACAGATGCATACAGACGCTGCGTTTCATCAACGCAGATTACGTCATATTTTTCGAGCTTATGCCGGTCGACTGTTTTGGCGGGAAGCAGGTCCACTTTGTCAGCATGCTCCATGAGGTACAGATGTCCGTCGGAGAGCATTCCGCTGTGCACGATGCAGGTGCGCCTGGTCTCACCATATGCAAATGCAATGTCGTAGAGCAGCAATGTTTTCCCGGTGCCGGACGCTCCCCTGATGCCGAAGAGGAGTTTTTCCGGACCCGCATCCAGGATGCTCTTTCTTATTGATGTCTGCTGGTTATTCAGAAAATACTCTTTTTCGAGGAAGCGGTCCGGCGTGTTGATCGGTGAGACAAGGTAAAAACAGGGATCGAAGAACTGCTCGATTCCGCCCTCGCAGTATTCTTCGCCGATTTTGCTGATGAGTTCTTCAAATGTGCTGTATTTCAGTCCGTTCTCATACTTGAGCACGCGAATGGATTCATAGTCATGGATCAGAGTGAAGCTGTGGATCTTTTTGTCCAAATGCCCGAGGTAATACCTGTTCTGGTAAAGCTGTTTCTCCACCCTCCTGAGCTCGACAGGCTGACTTTTCAGCTCAATATTGATTATGGCGTCTTCACTTATCCTGAGGAGGTCGAATTCTTTTCCGATCTGCGGGATCGTAAAAGAGTAGAACCATCCCTCATAGGCATGGGGAGCCGCGCCGCAGAGAGAGAATTGATTCACGATGTCCCTGATCATTTCAATCTCTTCGGTCCTGCACTTTATTGTTTTATCGCGACCTGACAGAGCGTATTCGTACTCGCTCAGGATTCCCGGAGCGACCTGCCTTGTCAGCAGATACAGATTTATCGCTTTCATAAATGGCCCCCATAACGCATCAGAGATGAATAAGGAACAAAAAATCGGTTTACTATGCAGTAACTTGCATGGAAACCGATTTTTCATTCATATGTTACTGTTTTTCAAAATAGAGGTCGACTCCGATGACATTTGCTTTGATTCCGTTACCTTCTTCTTTGAACGTCATTTTTACATCACCCGATGTCTTGAATCCTCCGTCAACCTCCTCCCAGGTAAAATGGCTGACTTCTTCCGCGCTGTCCATATGTCCTGTTCCGTCTTCCAGAAGAGTAAGAGTGACCTCGCCTAATTCGTTTGACTCGTCTAACGCTTCGCTTTCATCCATGAAAGAAATTCCGGTGGTTTTCCAGGTACCGAGATACTTGCTGCCGGTCAGGTCAGCACTTTCGCTTTTCTTTTTTCCGCCGCAGGCTGTCAGAGCCAGACACGATACAAGAAGAGCTACGCAGAGCAGGTATGAAACGATTTTTTTCATCTGAAACCTCCTTCTTCATTGAAAAGGATTATTTATAGATACAAGATTTTCGACAAGACTTCTTTGATATATACAAGAAGTCTCTGATAATTACTGTTTCGATTATATTATATTTTCGCAAATATGTAAACGTATGGAGCAAGAATCGTTGACAACCTGTTTTTTATCTGATAAAGTAAACAAGCTTGATTTCGAGCCGACAGTTCATTTGTACCTTCCTGTCGATAAAAAAAACCGGGACTACTTTAGACGAATAAATCATATTTTGCCGGGAGCTGCGTGGCAGCTGTCGGTCTGTCTGGTAGCTTTGCGGTTTGCAAAGCTCTTTTTTTGTTTCATAGAGATATGGAGAATTATGAAAGCATTAGTCTTATTCAGCGGCGGCCTTGACAGTTCCGTATGTCTCGGCATGGCTGTCAGTCGGTACGGAGCGGACGAAGTCCTCGCGCTGTCGATATACTACGGACAAAAACACAAAAAAGAGATGGAGGCATCTGAGAAGATTGCCGCGTATTACGGTGTTAAGAGAATCACGCTCGATTTAGGTGAGATTTTCAGGGACAGCACCTGCACACTTCTCGAAGGTGCCGAAGGCGATATCCCGCATGAAGAGTACGCTGAGCAGCTCTCTAAGACAGAGAATGCGCCGGTGAGCACCTATGTTCCTTTCAGAAACGGCCTGTTCCTTTCTTCCGCAGCCGCGATAGCTCTGAGTCACGGATGTGAAGTGATCTATTACGGAGCACATGCGGATGACGCCGCCGGAAATGCTTACCCTGATACAAGTGAAGCGTTCAACAGGGCTATCTCGGATGCGGTTTATATCGGCAGCGGAAATGCACTGCGTGTCGTTGCACCGTTCATCGATCAGTCCAAAGCAGGCATCGTTGCCGAAGGAACCCGGATCGGAGTTCCGTTCGAACTGACCTGGAGCTGCTATGAAGGACATGATAAGGCCTGCGGCGTCTGCGGCACATGCCGGGACAGAAAGCGCGCTTTTGCAGAAAACGGATTAAAAGATCCCATAGAATACGAGGAGTAAATGAAATGTCAAATGAACTGATTTTTATTCTTACTGTCCTGATTTATCTCGGAAGCGTTCTTGTACTTTACAAAGTGTTCGGAAAGAACGGTCTTTATGCGTTCGCGGTCTTCGGAACTCTGCTCGGCAATATAGCCGTATGCAAGTGTGTCGACATCTTCGGTCTTTCGACTACCGCCGGAAATGTCTTATATGCATCCACTTTTCTCGTCACGGATATTCTGTCAGAAAAGTACGGAAAGAAGGAAGCTTCCAAAGCGGTTGCCTACAGTTTTTCAATCATGATCCTATGGATGCTCGGCACGCAGCTGATCCTGTTGTTCACGCCCAACACAAATGATTATATAAGCGAAAGCCTGAAGGTCGTATTCGGACTTGTTCCGAGAATTACCATCGCGAGCCTGATCGGATTCGTTGTCAGTCAGAACCTGGATGTGTTCCTTTATCATTTTCTGTGGAGCAAGACCGGCAACACGAAAGAGAAGCTGTGGCTGCGCAACAACGGCAGTACATTGACGAGCCAGGCAATCGATACGATCATTTTCACCACACTGGCATTCTGGGGAGTTTACCCGACCAATGTCTTCCTGAGCATATTAATAACGACGTATCTTTTCAAAGCAGTCGTTGCTCTTCTGGATACGCCGTTCATGTACCTGGCACGGCAGATCGTGCCGCTGACAGAGAAAGAATCTTTTTCGGCAAAATCCCTTCTGAATTAATTCTCTGTCTTTAGTTTATTAATTTTCCTGTCAAATGTCAGCAGGCCGTTTACCTCTTCCTCAACATCGGAAACCTGTGTGTAGACGGCCCCGCTGAGACCCTCTTCAGATAATTTCTTTACCGTTTCCTGCAGATCTTTAAATTTCTTCTGGAATTTCTCAGCATTTTCACACTGTCCGTAGCCGTAGACTTCCGGGGAGTAACTGTGCCCTTCGACGAGAAGCGTCAATCCACCGTACTCTGTCAGACAGAACGCGCGCTCATCCTTTTCGACGATCAATTTTCGAAAATAATTGTGCACGGAGCGGATGTCGCCGCCACCCTGGTCGTACCAGCCGGAAGCGTGGTCAACGAGCCGGGTCGGATCGAGTTTTTTTATCTTATCGGCGATTGCGTTTGCGTCAAATTGTCCCCAGCCCTCATTAAAAGGAGTCCACAGAACAATCGAAGGCACATTGTAGAGGTGCTTTACGGTGTCCCGCATCTCTTTCATCCACACTTTTCTGCCCAGCTTTGAGGAGCGGGAAAACAGCCAATGGTATCTATCCGAGATGTGTTTTGTGATGGCCGGGAAGATCGTCGGGAGATAGAGTGTAAGAGGCGTTTTGGGCCTCGTGCCTCCGTTTACGATGTCCTGCCAGACCAGCATTCCGAGACGATCGCAGTGGTAATACCAGCGCATGGGTTCGATCTTGATATGCTTGCGGAGCATATTCATGCCGGCGGCTTTCATCTGTTCTATGTCATAAATAAAAGCTTCGTCGGAGGCGGGAGTGTAGAGCCCGTCCGACCAATAGCCCTGATCGAGTGCGCCGTTCATAAAGCAGGGCTCGTTATTCAGACAGATCCTGCACTTTCCGTCCGCGTCGGTCTCGAGAGAAACTTTGCGCATGCCGAAGTATGAGACCGCTGTGTCGAAACCTGCTGTGATCCGCACGGGATATAACCAGGGGGAGTCAGGGGTCCAGGCATGCATTTTCGGGATATCGATGATGCATTTCCGGTTCGAGAGTGAGGTCGCGACTGCCAGCGGATCGGCAAATATATGCGATGAGGCTGATGTTTTGTCGGCATCGTAGGCGTCTGTAGGATGCGCGACTACGATCTCAACGGGAACTTCTTTCGATGTTCTGACCGTGATGCATATGCGGGAGGCGTCAAAATCAGGGGTGAGCTGAATATTTGCAATATATGTTTCCGGAACCCACTCCATCCAGACGGTCTGCCAGATACCGCTTTGAGGCGTATAGTACATGCCGCCCGGATCAAGGGACTGTTTGCCGCAGCTCCGCCAGGAGGAGTCCGTCAGGTCGGTGACGCGCACGCGCAGTTCATTGACATCGCTTGCGAGATTGTCGGTAATGTCCGCTTCAAACGGAAGATAACCTCCGTGATGGCGGGAGATGCATCTGCCGTTGAGGTAGACCTGACAGGATTCGTCGACTGCTCCGAAGTGAAGGATGAGGCGCTGTCCCTCTCTTTTTTTGACAGTGAAGACACGGTGATACCAAAGCACTTCATCCGGTGAGAGCCGTCTGTCCACACAGGACAAAATCGACTCGGGAGAGAAGGGGACGACGATAAATCCGTCGTAGTTGACCGGGCCGGGATAGCGGGATTCGACGGATGTTTTCGGACGGATCGCATATTCCCAGCATCCGTTCAGATTCATGAAAGAGCTCCGAACAAGCTGGGGTCTCGGGTACTCGGGGAGCACCCGATCTTCGTTCAGTTCTTCACCCCATCTGGTATAAAGTCTGATCGGATCCGCTTTTTTCTTTCCGAGCTGAAGGGAGCCGATTGCATTTTTAATATTCATGACGCCGCCTTTCTTCTACTCGAACTTCCCGCTGCATATCATTTTGAGACTGTCTGGGGACTCATAGCGGGAAGTCTCGGTCTTTTACAGGTTGCCTTATGTTAGTATTGTACTTACACTGTGTAAATAAAGCAACCGACTGAATCCCATTGTGTGTGATTTTTCGTTGTGATAAGATAGCATATAGAAGGCTATGCGCAGACATTCAGGAATGCTTCTGCGTTCTTACCGCTACGCACAGGGTGTGAAGCATGTTCCGCTTTGTGAGGATGCTATCCGCCGGAGGATTTTATGAAAATAATCGAGAAGTACAAGCATAGTATTGCTGCCGGAATTATCAGCATAATAGTCATATCGATTTCGATATTCGGCGTAGTGGTCAGTATAATAGGTAATCTCGTCTTTACGAACACGTTCAAAAACGTATATGCTGACACTACTTATCATATTGCCGATACAGCGACAGCATTGGTAAACGGCGATAACATAGATGAATATATTGCCGGACGGGAGATGGAAGATTATCTCCGAACGAAAGGGTTTCTTGACAGATACTGCAAGCGCATACATGTTTCCCTGATCTATGTTATCAAACCTGATACGAGCGACTATGCTACGTTCATTTCCATATTTAATGCCGTTGATAACACTGTGGACAATTCAACGTACAGACCATGGGAGTTCGGACACAGACGCGAGACGACCAACGAAGAATACCGCCGGAAGTATAAGGCTATATTTGAGGAAGAGTCGGAGCAGGAGATTGTTTACCGATTAATGGGAAGCGAAACATATCATCCGCATATCACGATGCTTGTCCCGGTGAAAAGAAGCTCGGGAGAAGTCACTGCGATCCTCTGCGTACAACGGCCTGTCAATGAGATAACAGCGACGATACGCCCGTACCTCATCACAGTCGCAACTGCTGTAATGATTCTTTCTATCCTTCTGGCATATATCATTTCAACGATTATCAGAAAACGGTTCGTTGAGCCGGTCAAGAAGGTTTCAAGTGAGGCGATGCGATTTGCGAAGGAAAATACTGTCGGTGAACCGCTCGGCTCCATCAGTCCGTACAATGAATTATCGAATCTGGCGCTGTCCATCGATAAGATGGAAACGGACATGGACAATTATATAAAGCATCTGACCGCAGCGACGGCGGAGAAAGAAAGAATCAATGCAGAAATTTCGCTTGCCGGATCGATACAGGAAAATGAGCTGCCCAATGATTTTCCGGCTTTTCCTGACAGATCGGATTTTGATATCTACGCAAGCATGACGCCTGCCAAGGGGGTAGGGGGAGACTTTTACAACTTCTTCCTGCTAGATGAGGATCATCTCGCAATTCTGATCGGCGACGTATCCGGTAAGGGTATTCCGGGTGCCCTGTTCATGATGATGAGCAATATCATTCTCACCGAGCGTATCAACATGGGAGGTACGCCCGCGGAAATCCTTCGCCATGTCAATAACAGTATCTGTGAGCATAATGAGATGGATATGTTTGTGACTTTGTGGCTGGGTATAGTAGATCTGACAAACGGAAGGGTAATAGCCGCAAATGCCGGACATGAGGACGCCGCTCTATATCGCAGAGGAGGAGACTTCGAGCTGTTCAAAACGAAGCACGGCATTCCGGCGGGTGCTCTGCCCGGTTCCCGCTACAAGGACTTCGAGATTCAGCTTGGCAGAGGGGATAAGCTGTTCATATATACTGACGGCGTCCCTGAGGCGATGGATAGCGACAATCATATGTTCACGATCGGCAAAATGCTCGATACACTGAACCGTAACAAAGAGAAAACACCAGAGGAAATTCTTAAAGGTATTCACAGCGCGGTCAACGAACATGCGGGCGAGGCGCCGCAGTTCGATGACCTGACGATGCTTTGTTTTGAATATCTGCCTGATAAAAAAGAATAATCGGATCACGTTGTCTCCCGTTCCGTCAGCGTTGCGTTGAACACAATATGCTGAAGGGACGGCTTTTTTTTGTCTCCGGATTCAATCTGATCTATGAGCAGACGGAGCGCCGCCTTTCCCATCTCCGGGGAAGGCACTTCCATGGAAGTCATAGACGTCTCTAACATCGGTCCAAGTGAAAATCCGGTGAGGGAGATGATTTTTATCTTCTCGGGACAGGAGATATCCAGCTCTTTGAGTGCGCGCAGGGCACCCAGACCCTGAAGATCTGTTGAGGCAAGAACAGCGTCCAGATCCGGATCCATCTCAAGGAGCTGTTTTACTCCGTTCAGTCCGTCGTGAAATCCGGGAACGGTGAAAGCCTGGGTGCCTGCAATGATTTCAGGCAAATGCAGCTCGCGCGTGATCTTCCTGTACCCTTTCAACCGCTCTTCAAATGGCTTTACGTTCTCATTCCCATGCAGCATGCCGATATGTCTGCAGCCTTTTTTATGCAGAAATCGGACGGCCTCTTTTGTCGCGTCGTAATAGTTCGAGATAACGCTCGATATTTTTTCGTCCTGCTTGCGGATGAGCTGAATGACCGCGACGCCGTCGCCCGCGATGTCCCGGATAAGGCGGTTGTTCTGGCCTGTCGAAGCGATAATGATCCCGTCGACCATGCCCCTCAGATCGGTGAGGCACTTTGCCTCTGTTACGGCATCCGCTTTGGTGTTGATGATGAGAGTCTGATAGCCCATTTTCTCTGCTTCGCGCTGGATCTCTACAGAAAGGTCGGAGAAGATATTCAGACGGATCGTCGGGGAAATGAATGCAATCAGATTGCGCCTGCCCATCTTCAGGCTTTTCGCTATCATATTCGGCTTGTAACCGAGCTCTTTTACCGCAGCCATGATTCTTGCCCGTGTCTCCGGATGGACAGGAGCCGAGTTGTTCAGGGCACGCGAGACCGTGCTTATATCGCAGTGGGCAAGTTTTGCCACGTCCTTTAATGTAGCCATATGTCTCTCCTTCTATCTCAGTGGGAGATGCTATCCTCCCTAACAGTCGGTAATAGCCGGCAGTATCAGCGGAGATGTTATCCGCCTTAACAGGCGATTATAGCCGGCAGTATCAGCGGGAGATATCTTTCCGCCTGTGCGGGCGGTGAGTCAAACTGTTCTGCAATAATTGTATGCAAAATTTTGCATAAAATCAAGGCTGATTAGAAGGGACGCCGTCTGTGACCGGCCGTGAAAAAAGGCTTGATCAGATTCGAAACAAAGTTTGAAGCAGGAGCAATTTTAATCTCTGACGCAGAATTCTCGTGACGAGAGTCTATGCGTCAAGAACGCCGAGACGTTCTTGATAATTATTGAAAATTCTCACTTTTAATATTATGATTATAGTGCCAAAAGTATCATTCTGACACCGAGCTTGCTCGAGTGGGAGAATGATACTTGGGGCACGCCCTACATGAGCAAGAAGTGGGGGAGGGGCCCCACGAATTGCGAATGTAGGACAGGATTGTGGGAGTGCGTAAGCACGGAACAATCCGTAATCGACTTTTGGCGACATTATCATATTATGATTTCACCTCTATCTAATATATAATGATGAAGACGAGCATCACTTTGCGCGCATATCATAAACTCATGTCACAGGTATTGCGCGTTAAGGATAAATGCAGACAGATCGTGAAGCAGTAAGTAGTGACACTAACAAGCATTGTGTCGGAGGTATAACTATGGCAATGACAGTAAATATTTATTACACGGGGAAAAATGGCAGCGCACGCGCATTTGCACAGGAAATGGTCGACAGCGGTATTGTCGGCAAGATCCGTTCGGAGAACGGCAATCTTCGCTATGAATACTTTTTCCCGATGGACGACCCGGAGACAGTACTTCTGATCGACAGCTGGAAGGATCAGGAATCCCTCGACATCCACCATGCATCTCCTATGATGGGTGATATTATGGCGCTCAGAGAGAAATATGCACTGAGCATGAGAGCGGAGCGCTATGTTACGGACGAGGGCGGATTCTCGGAAAATGACAAGAAGTTCATGAACGAGAAGTAAAAACACGATGAAGCCAAAATTCACTTTGCGCGCGTATTACAGACTCATGTCACGAGTATTGCGCGATAAAGAATAAATATTTTGTAAGAAAGGTTTGCCACATGCAGTACGGATACTTTGATGACAAGAACAGGGAATATGTTATAACGAGACCGGATACCCCCCAGCCATGGGCCAACTATCTGGGCTCCACGGAATACGGTGCACTGATTTCCAACAACGCGGGCGGTTACAGCTTCGTGAAATCCGGCGCCAAGGGACGTATACTCCGCTATATTTTTAACCGCAATGATCAGCCGGGACGCTATATCTATCTGCATGACAATGCTGACGGAGATTACTGGTCAGCTTCATGGCAGCCCGTCGGCAAGGATCTGGACACGTATAAGAGCGAATGCCGCCATGGAACCGCCTACACTGTAATCAGCGCGGATTATGCCGGGATTCACAGCGCTGCAACATACTATGTGCCGCTCGGCAAGAACTATGAGGTGTGGAAACTGGCTGTCACTAATAATTCTGACAGAGTTCGCGAGCTGACACTTACCGGCTGCTGTGAGTTCACAAACGACGGAAACTATGAACAGGATCAGATTAACCTGCAGTATTCTCTGTTCATCACCCGCACGCTGTTCGATGAGAACCGCATCCGGCAGCAGATCAACGGAAACCTTGACGCGATCGCAGCCGACAGTGATGTAGACGACAAGCAGGTCAGGGAGCGTTTCTTCGGTCTGGCAGGTGCTCCCGTTTCGTCATCCTGCGGCGAGATGGCTCAGTTCCTCGGCAATTACCGCTCATACGGAAACCCGATCGGCGTTGAGACAGGCGATCTCGGAAATTATCAGAGTTACAACTGCAATTGCTGCGGCGCTCTGTCATGTGTCGTTACCCTTGAGCCGGGTGAGAGCCGCACGATCGCTTTCATAGTAGGCGAGAAGAAACCGGAAGAGAGCGCTGCGATCGTAGCTGCCTATGCCGATCCGGACAAGACCTGTGCCGAGGAAGTCAGGGAACTCAAGGAGTACTGGCATTCAAAACTGGAACACTTCAAGGTCACGACCCCGTGTCCGGAATTCGATTCCATGATCAATACATGGAACGCATACAATTGTTTCATGACATTCTATTGGTCACGTGCCGCCTCCTTTATCTACTGCGGCCTGAGGAACGGTTACGGTTACCGCGACACGGTCCAGGATATTCAGGGCGTAATTCATCTGGAGCCGGAGGCAGCGGCGGACAAGATCCGTTTCATGCTTTCCGCGCAGGTCCATCACGGCGGCGGACTTCCGCTGGTCAAGTTCCACCACAATGCGGGGCATGAGGATACTCCTGAGGATGATTCCTATGTAAGGGAGACAGGTCATCCCGCATATCGCGCGGACGATGCGCTCTGGTTATTCCCGACGGTATATAAATATATCGCGGAATCGGGCAATGTGGCATTCCTCGATGAGGTCATACCGTTCGCCGACAGGGATGAGGGAACTGTTTACGAGCATTTAAAGAGAGCTGTCGACTTCTCGCTCAACCATCTCGGACCGCACGGCATGCCGGCCGGTCTTTATGCCGACTGGAATGACTGCCTGAGGCTCGGAGCCAACGGTGAGTCTTCGTTCGTAGCGTTCCAGTTCTACTATGCGTTCACGATCCTTCGTGCATTTGCGGCACAGAAGGGTGACAGTGAATATCTCGCATGGCTCGAGACTGAGCAGGAGAAGCTTCATGAGGAGCTCATCCGCCTGTGCTGGAATGAAGACCGCTTTATCCGCGGTTATACGGAGGACGGTGAGGTCATCGGAGAGCGCACTGCACCGGAAGCCAATATGTGGCTCAATCCTCAGAGCTGGGCTGTCATCAGCGGTCTTGCGGACAGGCAGCAGGCCGTGGCTGCTATGGACAATGTGCACGAGCAGCTCAATACGCCGTACGGTGCGGTCATCATGGATCCGCCTTTCCACGCGCATGCATTTGAGGGGGCACTTGCAGTCATCTTTAACGCAGGCGTAAAGGAAAACGGAGGCATCTTCTCACAGTCACAGGGATGGCTGATCCTGGCGGAAGCGCTTCTCGGAAGGGGCGAGAGGGCATTTGAATACTTTAAGGAAAATGCACCGTCCATGCAGAACGGTATTGCTGAGATCCGCGGCATTGAACCGTACTGCTACGGTCAGTTCACCGAGGGTAAGGCAAGCCCGAGGGCAGGAAGATCCCACGTACATTGGCTGACAGGTACAGCTTCCACAGTCATGGTGGGCTGCGTGGAAGGTATCCTGGGTATGAGACCGGATCTTCACGGTCTGAAGATTGCGCCGTCTATCCCGAAGGACTGGAAGTCGCTTAAGATCGAGAAGGATTTCAGGGGCAAGAAGCTGAACATTCTGATCGAGAATCCGAACGGAAAGGAATCGGGATTCAGCGAGCTTACCGTGAACGGAAAAGCCCTCGAGGGGAATTATGTCCCGGAAGAAATTCTTGAAGCCGAGAACGAGATTGTGCTTGTGATGTAATATTTTGAACAAAATAAGGCTGCCGCGTTAACACGCGGCAGCCTTTCGTACGTATTTTCCTTACTCTCTTAAAACCTCCAGCAGCTCCCACGATATATCATCCATCGCCTGCTGCTCCGGCTTAAGCTCCTCGAACGGCACCATCAGCGGATGACGCCGGAGGGCGTTGTCGCGCACCTCCCCGTAGGTCCAGCCGTACAGGCTGTGAAAACGCATCCAGCGCTCATGCTCAATCTGCCGGCAGAGATTTCTGTCAATCACGTTTTCCCTGAAATTTCTTACAGCCAGATCGATCGTGTCCCGATCTGCCTCAATAGCTGTATTTTCATCAAGACAATCGAGCAGGATTCGGAGCTTTGTCCCCATGTGGTCGGCCGCAGCCATATTGGAGCGCTTTGTGAACATACTGAGATCTTCCCACCGGGTCCTTTTGCTCTCGTCCTGCTGCAGACTGTTGTAGTAATCGTTCAGCGTTCTTGCCCGCTTCAGCATGTCCTCTCGCAGGATCCGTTCCGGTGTGTACAGCTCGGCTATGCTGCCGAATCCCGTCACTCCATCGATCGAATCGCTTCCGTAAATATAAAGATCCGCTTTTGTTGCACACAGTGACCGTATCTTCTCCGCTATGCGGATATTTTCAATTTCAGAAGTCGTGCAGACGATGATCCTGTCGGCCATCTCCAGGTACTGATGGTTCTTATCCCAGGCATCTGTGTGAAAGAAGAAGGTGTCATTTGCAGCTTCATCATTTACGACTTCTTCACCGGATACTGTCCTGACCGACAGAACATCCTTTATATGGGGATGATCCTCTAAAAAGCTGTCGTCTGAATGGCGGTTGGGGTCGTGTGTCTTTTTTTCATTGAAAACATGATACCTGCAGATTAAAAACGGTCCGAATACGTTTACTATGACAGCCTGTTCGATGATATAGTTCAGCAGGGCTCCGTTGCCGATCATGACAACATTTTTTTCGCGGCTGCTTAACGGGTGGTCGTGCCAGTATGCTCGGGCAGTAAGATCCGCGGGATCGAAGGTCCGAAGCCCGGTTGGCGGGTTCTGAAAGCGAATTCCGGTCTTGCAGTAGAGCAGCGACCGCATTCCTGTAAGACTCAAAGCTGTCTTCAGATTCTTCTCCTCATCCTCATCCATCAGAAAGACGATCGGCTTTTCGCCTATCCCTTTCTCTTGCTTTTTTGTACATAAAGCCATTGTTTCCTCAACAGATAACGGTGTAAAAATAAATCTGACCCGGAACAGTCCTCCGATTCGGTGCTCGGCGTTGCAGAAGATCACACCTGAATTTTCTTTCAGATTCCAGAGATTTCGTGCAAGGAGGTCCGCTTCCTCATTATATTCGTTGAAAATGTACCATTTGTCTACCTGTGACAGAGCTAACTTCATTTTCAGGATGAACGATCCGTTCATAAAGCGGATTGTTGATGTGATCAGAACAGAAATAAAACCGCAGCTTAGTAAAATGAAAAATACGCCGAGGATTTTTCCGAACGGTGAAACCGGACTCACATCGCCGTAGCCCACGGTCGTTATGGTGGCAATAAAATACCAGAACGCATCCAACGGTGTGCGGATCGTGGCGTCCGGTCTCTGCTGCTCGGTGATAGTGAGCAGGTAGAGGAGCGCTATAATCGATGCGGTCACAGCAAATGCAATGAGTTTATTGTTGTTTTTTCTCATAGTCTGTAGCTCTCCATTTTATCAGTAACCGAACGCGCGCAGAAGTGCGGGAACAGCCATGACATTATCCCGGTCGAACTGCTGATAGTCCACTTGCTTCCCGGTTATTGCATTTTCCTTATCGGAAAGAGCCTGCAGATCTTCCCATGTGACCAGACATGCGTGATGCCGGTCTGTCTCATTTTTGGCTATTCGGATCATAGGTTTCCCATATTTCATTCTCTCGAAACGATAAATCTCAGCTCTCTGTGCGAATTCTTCGTCGGGCATCAAAGACCAGCCCATGGAACGGTGGAAAGCATTCCATCGGAGATGCTCCGTTTTGGAGAGGTTTTCCAGCAGCTCGTCATCCAGGTCCCAGGCTCCCTGCGCAGCGTCCTTCTCGGATATGCCCGCTATTCTGCAGTAAGCGCGGGTGAAATCCGCTGCAGCACGACAGCTTTCACGGGAAAACGGCGTGCAGGATCTCCACAGTTCCTCCGGCGTCCCGTCCTCCGCACTATAATAGGAAGCATTGACAGCTTTTGCAGCCCTGTCCGCTATGGATGCGTTCAGCGTCTCATTTCTCCAGATATCGGTCACGATATCAAGGTTGCTGCCGGAACCGACCCGGGTGACAGTTCCCTTACCGCAGATGAGGAGAAGAACCTGTTCACAGTGCTTGCCTAAAATTTTTTCGTAGGCTCTGATAATTTCCCAGTCTCTTTCGCTGTCCCCGGTGCATGCTACTACGTATTTTAAAGTGGTGGCATGTGCCCTGACATATTCAGAAGCCTCCATGCTTCGGGCATCGTACTCGTTGAAGTCAATAGAATAGTTTGAGCACAGCTCCTCATAGACTGTGAAGAAATGCCCTGCGATGGAATAGATCTCGGGTGCGAACACAGCCGCGTGGAACTCGCTTCCCTCGAACTGACCGTTCCTTACGAGTGCACGAAGTACGGCCTGACCTGTGCTGCCGAAACCGGCAATGACAACATCCAAGTTCTGTTCAGCCAGACCTTTGTCGTTAAAACGGATCGTGTTGTAGACAGGATATTCGAGTGTGAGCAGCCGGGCCGTCAGAGAATGAGAGTCAAACGGATTGACGTCTGTATAGCCGTACCGGTTCTTCAGTGCCTGCATCTTACTGATGTCGGCAACGTTGGTCGTATAGATGGTAAGGGAGAGATTTTCAGCCGGGATCTCGGATTTCTGCAGGCTTTCGAGAAGTTTTGCCGTATATTGCCTGTTCAGATTTTCTTCGCGTGAGAGTGCGTAGAGAGTGATCTTCCGGTTGTCGTCACCTTCCCATATGCCCAGGGAACGAAGAAAACGGGTCTTCGGATATCTGGCTGTAGAATCTGTTCGGTAAGGCCAGCCATCACGTTCGAGGGCTGCGAGAAGAGCGTTATCCGTCTCGTCCGGGACAAAAAGAATCGAGGCGGGTTCCTCGCCGTTTTTCCAACTCTCACGCAGACGGTTGGCGAAGAAAATGGATTCCTCTGACAGACCGAATATAATGGTGAGATCATTTCCGTGAAGCAGCAATATCCTGAGTCTTCTCAGGAGGCTGGATCCGAGTTTCATCATGACGACATTTGCCAGAGAGTACAGAGCAAGGAAGTGTACGATCAGAAAGACAAGATAGATGACCGGGTTCGTAAAGAGCTCTGTATCGTCGACATTGGTAAAATCCCAGCGGCCGATGAACATGCCGGAGACCGAGAGGACAGTTCTCGCAAGGACGATGAAATCATTCTCGATTTTGACCCCGTACCCATAGCTGTAAAAAAAAGCACCTATGACGGCTGCAACGATCACGATGATAATGCTGAGTTTTTGATTCTCTTTTTTCAGAGCCATGTTTACGACGGTTGCAAAGAAAATTGCCAGGGCCGCAAAAGTCATTACTACTATGTGAAGCATATTCGGACCTCCGATTTTCACACTTCCTTTGTATAATGAAAGAAATCGTGTTATTATACAATATCATGTAGGACGTGCTCCAAGTATCATTTTTTCCATTCGAGAAAGCTCGGTGTCAGAATGATACCTTCGGCACTGTAATCACATTATACTTATATATCGCCGGTTAAGCAAGAAGGCTGGATGTACTGCATCATTAAGTCATGGTGCGGAAGTTTGAAAGTAAACTATCAAATTTTGATTGGCAGGTCAGATGACCATGCAAGCATGGCCGCCTGACCCTGGAGGAGCAAGTTTGAAAGTAAACTTTCAAACTTTGTTTGGCGGGTCAGATGACCATGCAAGCATGGCCGCCTGACTCTGGAGGAGCAAATTACGGGTTCCGGCATGCGTCAAAACACTTGACGAAACGGATTTCCTGACTTAATATGACGTGATGTGTTACTTTAAGTTCGGTACCGGGCTTTTGCTGTCAGCAACGGAAAGACATTATTATATTCAAGAAAGCCTCGGTGCTCCTGACGCGATGTGCGTCACGAGTATTGCGCGATGAAGAATAAATTATATTACCCGGGAGGGCTTTTTGGAGAGTAAATCAGGAGGAAATAAAATGGTTCCGGCATATAACGGTTCCGAGCCGTATATTTTTGTGAGCTACGCACATAAAGACAGTGCTGAAGTTTACAGTACAATTGAAAAGCTGACCTCCCTCGGTTACCGCATCTGGTATGACGAGGGTATAAAACCCGGCGTGGAGTGGCCGGAGTATATTGCGGAGCATTTGCACAAATGTTCCCTGTTTCTCATGTTCATTTCTCCGAACTCCATGGAGTCGGCAAATTGCCGCAGGGAAATCAATTTTGCACTTTCGAGGGCCAAAAAATTCTTGTGTATCGTTCTGAAGAAGACGGAGATCCCTCTCGGTATGGAGCTTCAACTGGCATCCCAGCAGAGCATATTCCGCTACAAGTATTCTTCGGAAGATGCCTACATTTATAAGATTTGCAGCGCAGCGGGCATGTCCCAGTGTAAGAATACACACTTTTTTGAGAATAATACGGATGATGTCCCGGAAGCAGTCAGCACTCCTCCGGTTGCTCCCATTCCTGCTCCGGTCAAACAGCCGGAAGTTCAGAAAAAAACTGTCTCACGGCAAAGGAATGTACAGAAGAAGAAATCATCCGGATCCGGAAAAAGCAACGCCGGAACTGTATTCGTAGGTATTCTGATCGGTACGATCATTATCTTCGCTTTTACATTTTATATGCTGACACACAGCAATCCGTCCGGAGGAAACACAGCACCGACGCTGACGCCGACACCGACTGTGACGGCAACGCCTACACCGACACCAATACCTGAAGCGACGCCGACACCTACGCCGGTAATTACACAGCATACCCAGATTGCCGGCGATACTGCGGGCACCAGTACACAGACCGGCGACAATACCGGCGGCAATACCGGCGGAACATCCGGCGGAGCATCTGGAGGAACTTCCGGCGGCGGAGCAACATCGGACGATAATACCGGAAACACCGGCACTACAGACGAAGAGTATGATGAAGTGGATGATTTCACTGGTGACGCCGGGAATGAGGATACATACGATACCGGAGATGAGGGCGAGAACACCGGTGATTTTCCAACTGACAATCTCAATTATGCCCGCTATAAAGCCATGGCAGGTATGCAGGAATAACGCCGAGGCGTTCTTGATTCATATAGAGAATTTGTAACGGGAGCTGTCGCATTAAGACACGGAACCGCAATATATAGCAGATGACATATGCCTGCTAAATATTGTGACTGTACTGTCTGATGCGTCAGCTCTTTTTTCGCTTAGGCCCGGCGAATCGCAGCCGCGCATTAAGGTAGGTGCTTCGTACCATGTGCAGCGCGGCAAGAACGTCGAGGCGTTCTTGATCAGGTGTGACTGAAAGGATATTTCACAGAAGCAATATCTGTGCAGAATATTGAAACAATCAATCACAAATGTTAGGATAATAAGCGGGGATAATGCTGCGAATGTAATCATTTCTGAAATCCGGAGGAGCAGACGATGGGAATTTTCAACGAAATAATAGGACACGAAAGCCTGACAGAACGGGAGCAGTCTATCCGCACGTTTCTGATACAGTATCCGGAAAAGCTCTATAACATGACAGCTCACGATCTCGGCGAGGCAACATACTCCAGCGCTGCCGCGGTCACCAGGTTCTGCAAGAAACTCGGATGCAGGGGGTATCAGGACTTTCGCATTCAGTTTCTGCAGGATTATCGCGAGCAGCGAGGTGATTCATCGGGAAGGAACGACACCGGGCAGATCATTGACATCGGCATAGATATGCCGGTTCTGCTCAGAGAAGCCGTAATATACCGCCAGGCAGTTGAAAAAGTGATAAAAGAAAATTCACCGGAGAGAATCAACAAGGCTTTTGACATGATCCATGCGGCCGGGTGTCTGGATTTCTATGCCTTCGATCTGAACGCCCACTGTGCTGCCTATGCGGTATATCAGTTCATGCAGTGCGGGAAAATGGCAGGCGTCTACGTCGAACCATCCCAGCAGATCCGCAGTGCTCTGGAAAAAAGACCGGGGCATCTCGCGGTACTGATCAGCTTTACAGGCAATAATACGAGAATGGTCGATCTGGCAGGGATCCTGCATGCCAACGGTACGAAAACTCTGTGCTTTGTCGGAAATCTTGCCAGCAATCTCGCGAGGCTTGTCGAACATATTCTTATTGTACCGACAGGAGAGAAAAGCAAGGGAATGCTGACAGAGGAGAGCGTGACTTTATTTACTACAGCTTTCAAGTATCTGGCGGACGTGCTGATCGCTTTGGAATATGAACAGAACCGTGAAAGACTCAGGGAAGATTTTGTGAGATTCCAGAAGATGGCAAGTAACAAGATATGGCAGTTCGATGTGAGCAGCAAAGATATGGAGATGCCTGAATAATATAATACAGAAGGAAGGTGCTTCGCACCATGCGCGGCGCGGCAAGAACGCCGAGGCGTTCTTGATTGATTGCGACTGAATTCAATGTATGATATGGGAAGTTTGAGTAAATGCCTGAATGTATGCGGACAAAAAAAGCTGAAGTTGATATATATCTGGTTTGAAATAGATTTTCTGAAACGAGATATTTTAATAGAATTATTGAAACAAACAACCAATTCGGTTATTTTTTGTTTATAAATTGAACCCAATCACGCTTGCGCGTGAAGCCTTTCTTGTTTCTTAATACCGCCATTGCATTGGCGGTCCTTTTTGTTTACGATAAGCTCATCCTATAA
>CACYPS010000038.1 GCA_902776305.1 uncultured Lachnospiraceae bacterium
TGCCGGTAAGTTCCCTGCCCTCCTCATATGAGAACCGCAGGAAGTACTTCCTGTGGCGTTTCTCCAGGGTAGGGGCAGATGCCTTCACGCCCGTCCAGTAAAAGTCGTACACTCTCCGGCGGACCCCACTGCATACACTACATATCTTTCATTCCCTGAGCTGACGTTCGGTGATAACACCGAGACCTACTATAATCTGGATAACAACGCGCTTGACAAAATAGAGTGTACCCGCGACCAGATCGGCTTCATTCTTAAGGAAGCAGGATATGACTCATCTGCAGCCGGTCGGATCGTAGATGGGAACTTCCGCATGGAAAAAACAATCGCTTCCAAACAGGGCAATCTCACATCGAACGACTTTCGTGACCTGTCTTACAGCAGATCAGACCTCGAGCAGGCGGCAGAGAGCTACCCCCTTCCATCGCTGTTTCTTTTCCCGGCCGGCGGATTGGCAAAGTATACATCCGATACGCTGAACACCGAGAGAGCTGTGATCAGGTTCGCTGTTCCTGCTATCGTCTCTCTCAACGTTTACCTGTCTGTATTCGGAGACGAGTTGAAAACAGGAGCCATACAGTGCATCATCGGAAGAGGAATATCCCGGACCCGGGTCGTTATAACCAAATTCATTGAGTGCCTGATTCTGAGCGGCATATTATTTGCAGTCGTGGAACTGGTCTACTTCGTGAGAAATATAGTTTTCACCGTAGGCGCCTCGCCCATACAGAGCGCTTCGCTTGCATTTTACATCTTCATCTACTATATCAGGACCGTAGGATACCTGGCGATTGCATCCTTCTTTGTTTACCTGACATGGAGTACGGCACCCGGAATCATTACGCTTATTTTGCTCTCATCATTCCTCGGAATAACTCTTAACCTGATAGAGACACTCCTGAAGGTTCCGGTCTACCAGTATTATTTCGACGGCCTTCTCGATGCCGCCTATGCGCAGATTTCTGCAGGAAATGTCGGTTATCAGTTCATTCCCGCAGTAGTTGTCTATATCGGCGGTGCGCTTCTTCTTGCAACAGTTGTTTTCAGGAAAAAGGAGATAGAGTTTTGATTAACATTATTAGAGCTGACTTCAGACGAATCATACAGAAAAAATTGTTGTGGATCATGATGGCTGTTCCGTTGATCATTAATACCGCAGTACTTTTTTATCATCATTCCAAAGACGAGCTCACCGGCTTCAGATTTTTGACTTATTTCGGTAATGACAGCATGGTCCTTGTTCTGGTCGGATCGGTAATTCTTCTTTCCGTGTACGGCGATGAGCTTCGCTCCATGGCCATGACCACGCTCATAGGCCGCGGTTATTCACGGACCAATATCATTCTGGCAAAGTTCATAGATGTGGTGCTGCTCGTTATAGCGGTAAATATCTTTTATGCGGTTATAGCGCTGGTTCTGATGCTGGCCTTCAGAGTACCGCTGACCGGATTCGAGACCAAGGTTCTGGCATTCAGGTACCTTATGAATATTTATGACATGATCGGCAATATTACATTCGCCGCATTTTTCATATTTTTAATGGAGAATTCCGCGGTTGGCGTGTTCATCTTCCTTGCGACATCCGTGCTGATTCCGGCGCTGATTCAATTTGCGAGCAACACAATGGAGTTTGTTCAGAAATTTCACCTTAACAGGCTCGATTACAATGCTATAGGGAATATGGCTTTTTCAGACTTCATGCTTGGGATGCCGGGGTACGCGGTGTTGAAGGTGCTGATTGGGGTAGTGGTGTATGTGGTGACGTTTTTGGTGTTGACGGCGGTGTTCTTCAACAAAAAAGAGCTGAGCTTCTGAGTTTCAGAAGCCCGGCTCTTTTTAACTTGTGACTTAAACTTCCCACGCAGATTCCTAATGCAGTCTCATCATTAAATAATGCATCGTCGGGACGCTTTCGCTTACCATTAGTTCCCAACCACTACCGTGCGGAGGCGCTCCGCCGCAATTCCTCCGACCACATTACCCGCAGTAATCACAAGAAGACGGATGAGCATGTCGACCGACCAGGCGCCGGACACATGATAGTAAAACATATCCGCGACACAGTGCTCCGCACCGCAGAGGATAAATCCCACGACGCCGAGGAAGATCGCGGCGTACTTTGCAATTTCGTGCTGGTCATTTTTAAATCCGTCGACAGCAATAAATATGAAGATGTTACACAGGATGCCGAGCAGGAACAGGCTCAGCAGGCTGTCATTTGCCTTTACCTCACAGATCGATGCAGCCTTCTCGGCGAGACCTTTCGCGCGGGACAGTCTCACGATAGCCGCCACCCCGCCGGTACCGATCAGGTTTCCGATCCAGATGACCGGAAGCGTCACCGCATAAGATGCGTCATTCTGAAAAGCATAACAGACCTTGCCGGTGAACAGATGATATCCGTTCGTGCATATGACGAACAGGCCCGTTGAGAACAGCGATGCGCCGATCACCTTATCGTCCATTGCAAGGAACAGCATGCCGCCAAGGCCGATGCAAAAGCCCGCAAGAATGGACGAAATAAAAATTTTTTTAAAATTCATAAAAAAAATTCCTCCCGACTCAATTTTCACCCGTATAAATATATGACAGTTAAATAAGACAACTGCCTCGGTCAAGAACTCCCGTGTAAACAGCTCTTACCGAAGAACAGCTACAAAAATAGCACGGCCGCAGTTCCATTGTCAACGACTGGAAATTTTTTTGTGCAAGTCTTCCCCGCAGGGCTTTAAAGATGCCTCAGACTTGTATAAGAAGTAAGCCAAATGTTATTTCACGACATCAAAAAATACTGTATAATTAAGTAACCTACATGTTTGTGAGCATGTTGAAAGGAGAGCACTATGGCAAACAAGTTTATGAAAGATTCAATTGACCAGGTTAAGGTCGAAAATCAGCTTCCGGATGAGAAGTTAAGACATGTAGTCGGCGGCGTGGCAGTCAGCGAAGAAGATATCGATGATCTTCTCAACGACTTATCAGGAGAGAGCGATGAAGAAGAACTGGTCGGAAAACGCGGACCGGGCGCAAAAAAGAAAAACTCAGGCGGTATCTTTCTTTAAATCTTATTGAAAAAGCAAAGCCATTTTCGATGCAGACATGTCTGCATCGAAAATGGCTTTTTGTGCTATAATATGATTACAGTACCAGAAGTATCATAATATTATAAGGCTGTCATTACAAATACGCGGGGGTATTTGCATGAAATTAAAGTTGCGCGAACGAATTCTTCTTATCGTTCTGGTCTCAGTTCTGATAATCGGTATACTCCTTATCCGTCTGACCAGCAAAATGTTCCGTGATTTATATGTCGACTTATACCGTACCGAAACCCTGGAAACTCTGAACATCCTCGCCGCTGATATAGACGGCGAAGCTATTGTTTCCATGGTCGAAAGCGGTAAGAAAAGTCAGGATTTTGAAGAGCTGCTCGATCGTTTTAATGAAGTAAAAGAAAAATCAACCGATATGGAGTTTTTGTATCTGGTCGTTCCTTACGATACCTATTTTGTCTACGTGTTGGAAGCACAGGCATCAAGAGATGACCCCGGTACAATAGCCAAGTTCGGAGAGATTTACGACTACACAGATTTTGACTATGAGTATTTTCTCCCGGATGTGCAACAGGCTAAGGCAACCGACGAGACCTTAGCAATCTCCTATGGCGGAGATACTTACTCAGACTCCTTTACTGTCTGGACGCCAATTCTGGATTCCGAAGGTAAAACAGCTGCCATGATAGAGTCAGATACTAATTTGCACCGTGTCAACACTCTTATCTTCAATCTTACCGGAAGAATTGCAGGCATCATGACAGGTCTGCTCATCATTCTCATAACGATTTTGTTCTTCATTCTGAGCAACACGGTCGTCCATCCGATCCGGGTTCTCACTTCAGAAGTGGATTCCTATGAGAACGGGCATTATAAAAAGAGCGATTACCGTTTTATGTTCGACGATGAGATAAAACGTCTTTCCGATTCTTCCCATGATATGATGAACAGAATCGATTACTATATTGACGAGCGAGCCAAAGAAGCAGTCGAAAAGGAGCATCTGGTAGCCGAACTCTCACTGGCAGCCAGGATCCAGGGAAGTTATCTGCCGAATAATTTCCCGGCATTTCCGGACAGGCATGATTTCGATATCTACGCCTCTATGACTCCGGCAAAAGATGTCGGCGGAGATTTCTATGACTTCTTCATGCCGGACGAGGACCACATCTTTCTAGTGATTGCCGATGTTTCCGGCAAGGGTATTCCTGCGTCCCTGTTCATGATGGTGTCCAGAATGGCAATCCGTAATGCTGCTCAGTTCGAGACCCTGCCATCGAAAATCCTCTCGAACGCCAATCAGCACATTATCGAGAACAATCCTGAAAACATGTTCGTGACAGTCTGGCTCGGCTGCGTGGAGCTATCGACCGGGAAGCTCACATATGCAAACGCCGGTCACTCCCGCACTCTTCTCTATAACGGAGAGGTCTGGGAATACGTTGAGACACGCTGCGGGCTGCCGCTCGCGGCTATAGAGTTCTCACGCTACCGCGATTATGAGCTGACGCTCGATAAAGGAAGCTTCCTCTTCCAGTACACGGACGGTGTGACGGAGGCTGAGCGTGAAGATTCGAGCCAGTTCGGCAAAGATCGCTTGCTCGAGGCGGCCGAGCAGCTATCCAGTCTCAATCCTCAGGATGTCCTGAAGGAGATCAGGAAAAAGGTCGACGAGTTCGTGGACGGTGCGCCGCAGTTCGACGATCTGACGATGCTTGGGTTCTACTATGTGGGGGCTGAAGAGGTAAGCGAGGAAGCGGCTGTGGAGAGTGCGGCTGTGGAGATATAAAACATAGAACCTCGTGAAACAGAACCCCGTGAATTTGTGTATTGTAACAAAAACATTGAAGAAAAAATAGAAATACCGAAGTAAAGCGGGTTTTCTGCTTTGCTTCGGTATTTTTTATGCTTTTTCTGCCCCCTCATCTGTTTTTTACCGAAGTAGAGCTGGTTTGGGACTCTGCTTCGGTAGTGCTTGCTTGCTTTTCCTGCTTCCTCACCTGCCATTTACCGAAGTAGAGCTGGTTTGGGACTCTGCTTCGGTAGTGCTTGCTTGCTTTTCCTGCTCCCTCACCTGCCATTTACCGAAGTAGAGCTGGTTTGGGACTCTGCTTCGGTAGTGCTTTCTTGCTTTTCCTGCTTCCTCACCTGCCATTTACCGAAGTAGAGCAGGTTTGGGACTCTGCTTCGGTAGTGCTTGCTTGCTTTTCCTGCTCCCTCACCTGTCATTTACCGAAGTAGAGCAGGTTTCGGGCTCTGCTTCGGTAGAGCATCGGGAGATTCCAATTTCCGAGGCAGTTTTATATCCATGTCAGAGATGATAAACTGCATGATTGCGCATACCTGCCCCTCTATCTCAAGCCATATAATGTACTCTTCCCCATCGTGGTAGAATTTCGGACTCAGCATATCTCCGAGCCGTGCCTGCCGCAGGTATTCGACACGCAGCTCCCTGGCTTTAATTCCCGCAGGAAGATATGCAAGCGCCATGTTGATATACTGCTCATTGTTGACGTGACCGTTTGAATCAAGGTGAATTGTACGCACCTTAAACGGCATCTTTTCCACAATATTCTCTTTCGGAAGCCTTATATGGCGTGGAGCCTTCTCCATCTCGAGTCCTTCTTCGATTCCGTATGCATCAATCTCCGACTGCGGTATCCTGATCGGTCTCCCGGCCTCCGTATCAAAATAGCACCAACGCGAGTCAGCGCAGGCTATCAAATTTCCTTCTTCATCCTTGATCGTAAAGTTTCGCAGCGCTTCGAGCCCACGGAACCCATGAGCCCAGGTACGGGTAGTAATAGACTCCCCATGTTCAGGATATCGCACGGCTTTGATCCGCCATCCGTTGATCATCCAAGCTAAATGTTCCTTTTTCAGCTGCTGGCCGCTTCGTCCCACATCTTCCGCATGGAAGGTAGCACAGTCCTGCAGATAATTAACCAGCCCGGCCAGTGAGAGCCTGTAATCCGGGGCACACTCTGAGTAGCGGACACGAGATGTGAATTCAAACATAACTAAACTCCTTTATTGAAAATACAGGACCTGCAAACAGGTTACGAACAAATACAAAACACACAAGCAGGTTCCTAACAAATACAAAACCCGCAAGCAGGTTCCTAACAAATACAAAACCCGCAAGCAGTTCCTAACAAATACAAAACCCGCAAGCAGGTTCCTAACAAATACAAAACCCATAAGCAGATTCCTAACAAATACAAAACCTACAAGCAGGTTCCTAACAAATACAAAACCTACAAGCAGGTTCCTAACAAATTTTTCAGAAATATTATACATCATTTTAAGGTCGACCGAAATTGCGATATTATTGCAACCCTATCCCGAAATGTTATAATCATATGTAGCCTATTGAAATTTCCTGCGATACTGTTTTTTAATGCACCTCTTCAAAATATTTCTTTGCAGGGACGTTGTATAGCATAAATTCGATCACGGAAATCAAAAATTTCCTATCACACGACCAAAGAAAGGAAGAAAGCAGAATGGACAGAGTCACACCGAGGGCAGACAATTCATATATCTGGTCCTGTAGCATCGACAAAGAATTTCATCGCCGATCAACAAGAAAAGGGCTCTGGGGATGTGCTTTTCTTGTTGTATTTATAGCGTCGGCTTATCTTTTTATGCCTGCTTCGCACGGTATGCAGAAAGACATATGGGTCCCGCTGATACCGATCGCAGTCATTCTGGCAATAGCTCTGCCCCTTCTGTTTCTTCAGTACACGGCATCGGACCCTCACGAACAGTATTTAATGAATGACGAATATGTCAAGTCCGGTTACGGAAAGAGCTCAATCTACTCGGAATTCAAAAAAATAAAAAAAATGAAAGTTACATCCGGCTATATTGAGCTGATCGGAAATTTCTCAACTAATCGGATATATGTTCCGGCAGAAGATATGGATTTTGTTCGGTCTTATATTATGCAAAGACTGCCTGCCGATGCAGAAATCACAAATGAGTCCTGATCAGTAAAAGATGCATATAACAAAACACAAGATTTACGACAACAACAAGAAAGGATACATATGACACAGAGGGAAAGAATGGATAAAGGCCTGATCTACGATCCGGGCGACAGCGATATCATGACCGAGCAGACCGGCTATCTTGATCTTCTGTATGACTTCAATGACACAAGACCGTCGGAAGGCGAAAAGCGGCAGGCACTGCTGAAAAAAATGTTCGGCAGCATCGGAGAAGGCTGCTACATCGAGCCCCCTCTCCGCGCAAATTGGGCAGGCAAAAATGTGTATATGGGCGATTACTGCTACGCCAATTTCAACCTGACACTGGTCGACGATGCCCCGATTTACATCGGAAATAAAGTAATGTTCGGACCAAATGTCACTGTCGCGACAGCCAACCACCCCATCGATCCGGAACTCCGGGAAAGAATGCTGCAGTATAACAAAGAAGTGCGTATAGGCAACAATGTCTGGATCGGGACCGGCGTTATAATAGTTCCCGGCGTTACAATCGGAGACAATTCTGTCATCGGTGCAGGAAGTATCGTGACGAAAGATATCCCTGCCGACGTTGTTGCATACGGGAATCCGTGCCGCGTAATCCGTAAAATAAGTCAACATGACCGTGAATTCTTTTATAAGAATGAGAGAATTGACTGGGAGAATCTCGGTTTGTAAACGTCTTCTCCCACTGGGATAAAACCTCCATATACAGTATATTTAGAGTCTTTCACAAATGCTTCCACCAGACATATCTGAATAGAGGCTTGAAAGCATAAGATTTCCGCACCGGCCATTACAGTCTTTCTCTCACCTTCCCCGCCACCTTCATGGACAACGCCATAATCGTCAGAATCGGAGGCAGCCCCGCTGCCTCCGGGAAAAACTGCCTCACACCTCTCTTAAGCCTCTCCTTATCCACCTCCGTGACGCTTTTATGAATCGCCTTCCTCTCAGCCACTCCCTCGATGTCATCAGCCATCTTGATCATAAGACTGATGATATCACCTTTCGGATATCTCCATCTCTTATACTTCGTTTCCTATGAAATAAAAAGCAGAAGGCCTCCGTTTCCGGAAGCCCCCTGCAAATGGAATGAGAATAACTATGAAATAATGTTTATGTCTGTTAATGTCTTATGAAAGCTGCTTAAGAATCCAGTCTACATCGTTGGTAGTCTTCATCTTCTCAAGAACCTCTTCGTCATCCAGGCACTCTGCGATCTTGCCGAGGAGGTCGAGATGCTCATCGCCGATACCTGCGATACCGAATACAAGCTGAGCCTTCTCATCGCCGAAGTCTACGCCATCCGGATACTGAAGCATTGTGATGGCCGTCTTCTTGACAGTGCCCTTAGCCTGGGATGTGCCGTGCGGGATCGCAATGCCCATACCCATGTAAGTGCTTACCAGACGCTCTCTCTCAAGCATAGCGTCGATGTACTGCGGCTCTACAGCGCCTCTCTCGACGAGGAGCTCGCCTGCTCTTCTGATAGCCTCTTCCTTTGTTACGGAAGGCTGATTCAGGCGGATGCTATCACGGATGATGACATCCTTCTTAATATTCTTGGTAGCTGTCTCAAGCATCTCATCAACTGCGCTCTTCTCCGGCTCTTCAGAAGCCATAGCGTCAAGCGTTGTGAGCTGTACATAAAGTGCATCCAGTGCCGGATCGTTGAGGAAGTTGCCGATTGTAACGAGCTGTGCGTTCGGAGCGGACTTTCTTGCACGGTCTGCAAGAGTTGTCTGTACGACTGCGATGTTGCATTCTGCCGGGATATTGTCAACAGAAGTATTTTTTACAGTGATGTCAGGTCTTACAGCTTTGATGCGGTTGCGGAACTTTGTAGCGCCCATTGCGGAGGAGCCCATACCTGCGTCGCAAGCGAAGATGACCATACGTACGGAAGCTGCATCAGTGACTTTTGCTCCACCCTTAGCCTGAGCCTTCATGTCAGCCATCTGGCCCTGAGCTTCTTCGATAGATGTTGATGTGCTTGTTGCCTTGATGATAACAGATGCAATTGCGCAGGAAACTGCTGCTGCGATAGCTACACCGATGAGGATGAAAAGCATTTTGTCCTTCGGAGCCATTGCCATAAAAGCGATGATGGAACCCGGTGAGGACGGTCCCTTAAGGCCGCAGCCTGTGAGTGAGAACCATGTGATAGCGCAGATGTTACCTACGATCGGAGCAATGATTACGACCGGGTTCATGAGTACGTACGGGAAGTAGATCTCATGGATACCACCGAGGAAGTGGATGATGATAGCGCCCGGAGCGGAATCCTTGGTTGCCTTGTCTTTTGCGAACAACCAGTATGCGAGCAGAACGCCGAGGCCCGGGCCCGGGTTAGCTTCCAGCATGTACATGATGGACTTGCCGGCTGTCTTGACCTGCTCAGCACCGATCGGTGTGAAGATACCGTGGTTGATTGCGTTGTTGAGGAACAGGACCTTAGCAGGCTCGATGAAGATTGCTGCCAGCGGAAGAAGGTTGTTCTTGATAAGAACATCTACGCCTGCTGTGAGCACTGCGAGGATTGCTGTCATGAACGGTCCGATTACATAGTATCCGAGGATAGCTATGAGCATACCGATGATACCGACTGAGAAGTTGTTGATCAGCATTTCGAAGCCGGCCGGCATTCTTGTTTCCATGAACTGGTCGAACTTCTTGATGATCAGACCTGCGAACGGGCCCATAAGCATTGCGCCCATAAGCATCGGCTGTCCGTCTGTTCCGCCGACACCGGCGATACATCCGACGACTGCGATAGCGCCCATAACGCCGCCTCTGTCACCGCCTACCATCTTACCGCCGGTAAAAGCGATAAGGACCGGAAGCAGGTAAGTCAGCATATAAGGCTGGATGGAAGCGAGCTGTTCATTCGGAAGCCAGCCGTCCGGAATGAATAGAGCTGTGATAAAACCCCATGCGATGAATGCGCCAATGTTCGGCATGACCATTGCCGATAAGAATTTTCCAAATCTCTGAAGTGCGTTCTTCATATTGCTTCTCCCTTTGTTCTTTATTTAATGCAGAAATTTTGCAGTATTTTGTATTATGATAATTTGTGCACTGTTCGGGCTCCGACGCGACCGGTATGCCCTGAGTGCCCTGCATAAGCAGGAGGAGGGGGGCATTCTCAGCTAAGAACCGGCAATTCTGAATGAGAATGCCCCTGATATTTTAATCGCGGCCGCGAGGCGTGAAAGGTGCTTTGCACCTTTCTCGGCGCGGTTAAAACATTTTGACGTTCCTATTCAACCGCACATTTCGTGCCTGTCTCAATTCTTAGAAATTTGCGAGCAGATACTCTTCTGCTTCCGGACACCAGAGACCTCTGTGTGCATCAACGATGTCTGCAAGTACTGTATATCTCTCGTCCTCTTTGCCCTTCTCGCGAAGATCCGTGAGAGCGATGAGCGGCATTTCAATATGGTTATAGATAAGCTTCTTTCCGCCGGGGATCTTCGGAAGATTCAGTGTCGTCTCAGCTGCTGCATTCAGGCCGCCGATGTGTGTGACCATAACTGCCGGATTGATGCGTCCTGCTGCTGTGAGCTCAAGGCACTCGACCATGTCTGCCGTATTTCCGCCTGTTGTTCCCATTACATGTGTTGAATTGTAATGTACATCATAGAAGTTCATCGTTGCAGAGAAGTTCGGGTCTGTCGGGCCTGCGAAGAAGTTCAGGCAGCCGTCACGTCCCAGAATTGCGCTGGACTGTGTTACAAGCGGAGCTACAGGAGCGTAGCACAGTACATCGTCATATCCTGTGCCGCCTGTCAGCTCGCGGAGATAAGCGACCGGATCTTCATAATTGGCGGTGTTGACAAGGTGAAGTTCGATTCCCTTCTCCTTAGCTTCCTCTGCCGGGAAGAGCTCAGCTGCGCGGTCCAGTCTCTCCTGATTGACGTCTGTTACGACGATCATTCCCGGACGTCTGTCGCAGTTCATAGCGTAACTCAGAGCTCCGAGACCCATCGGGCCTGCGCCTGCCATGATGGCAAGCTTGCCGCCTTCGACGATGCCCATCTCATGTGTGTAAACGCCCATCTTTGTGTGATATGCTGCATGGAAAGCGCCTACGCTGCAGGAGTACGGCTCTGCCAGAGAAGCTTCATAGTAAGCTTTTCCTTTGTACTCAAGCATACATCCGAGTTCCATGACTTCTGCCGGAATGATGCAATAGGTAGCATCTCCGCCGAAGAACTCATATGAGTATCCCGGGCTCCACATTGTTCCCTTGTAGTTCAGAGCCGGCTGAAGAGTAAATTTCATGCCCGGTTTGAACTTGTCCTGATGAGCCTTGCCGACCTTAACGATGTCGCCGGCCATCTCATGTCCCATGATTGCCGGATGCTCTGCAACATCCTCATGAACTCTCTTGTGCTTTGTTCCGAGAATCGCGCATTTGTATGTTGACATACATACACTGTCCGAAACGACCTTTACCAGGATCTCATCATCTTTGATCTCCGGAAGTTCGAACTCCTCGAGTCTCAAATCGTTGGCTGCGTGAAGTCTGACTGCTTTTGCTTTCATAGTTTCCTCCTTATCTTACAGTATAAAAAGTATTGTTTTAATAACTCATTCCTTACTTTCTACTGTTGTTTCAACTGTTGATGTTATTGTAGCAACAACCAAAGTGTTTGTCAACTGTTACTTTGAAAAATTTCTATTTTTGTTTCGAAAATTATGGACAGGTATACTATCTGATATACCACCATGTCCGATTGACTATATTTCGTGCCTTTTGCGCAAAAAAAGAAGCCCGTGCGGGCTATATGATGCAATTATTTGTTCAAAATGCCGCTTCCGGTTCCCGGTAGCATACCGCATTCTTTTATTACAAAAGCGGAGCTGTTGCGTAAGAATACGCATCCGCTCCGCTCCCATATTACTGCTGTTCTATTTCCTCCCGGTAGATCTGGGCCAGACCGCCGTGAGATGTCTCCCGGTACTTCTCATTCAGATCCAGACCTGTGCGATACATCGTAGCTACGACATCGTCAAACGAGATTTTTCTCGTCGCATACAGGAACCTTGAAAGGTTCACCGAACTCAATGCACGCATTGCGGCAACCGCATTCCTCTCGATGCAGGGAATCTGCACGAGCCCGCCGACCGGATCACAGGTAAGTCCCAGGTTATGCTCCATCGCGATTTCCGCAGCATACTCGATCTGGTCGATGGACAATCCATAAAGCTGAGCGACAGCCGCGGCTGCCATCGAGCAGGCGCTGCCGATCTCCGCCTGACATCCGCATTCGGCACCGGAGATACTCGCATTTGTACGAATCACGTTGCCGATCAGACCGGCCACAGCAAGCGCATCCAGGATCTCCTCCTCCGGAAATCCGCGGTCTTTGTACATATAATAGAGAATGGACGGCAGAACTCCGCAGCTCCCGCAGGTCGGCGCTGTGACTACCACATTCTCAGCCGCATTTTCCTCACTGACCGCGTACGCGTAAGCCGCAATCACACGATTCATCGTAACGTCGGCGCTCTCGTTATAGCAGCGTTTTCCGTAAAGATATTTTGCCTTCCTTGTGAGATTCAGGCCGCCGGGCAGTACGCCGTCGGTGACAAGTCCGCGCTCGACCGACTCCTGCATAGCCTTCCAGACCTTCCTCAGATAATCACGGAGTGTATATCCCTCCAGTATGTAAATCAGCTGGAGGATACTGATCTTCTCCTGATTGCACAGAGCTACGATCTCGGAAAAGTTTTTCTGCGGGTAGACTTCCCTGTCCTCCTCGGAGGATTCATTTTCAATACGAATAGATCCACCACCGATGCTGAAGATCCTCGTCGCGGCAATCTCTTTCCCATCCTTGAACGCTTTGAACAGCATTGTGTTCGGATGCGGCAGGTCTTCCTCTCTGGTTTCGCGGTCAAATACGATTTTCGCTCCGGGAAGCCCGCTAAGTATCGCTTTTCCCGTGCCGTGTCCCTCACCGGTGAAAGCAAGCGATCCGTAAAGCGTGACCTCATAGAAATCCGCATCCGGATAACGGCTGCCGAACGTCTGCGCGGCGTGGTAAGGTCCGACGGTATGGGAGCTGGACGGTCCGTTACCGATTTTATAGACGCTGATTATGCTCTTCATGGTAAAATGAAGCTCCTTTCTCTCAAGCGTGTAAATCAGAATTAAAGCGGCAGCTCTCTTCCCTCTTTCTTCCACTCAAGGAACTCGGCTGTTGCAGTAAAGATTACGTCACCTGAAGAGTTGAGGGCTGTTTCCAGAGAATCCTGAATAACGCTGACGATAAAGCCGACGCCGACGATCTGCATTGCCACATCATTGGAGATACCGAACAGAGAGCATCCGAGCGGGACCAGCAGAAGTGAACCGCCGGCTACGCCGGAAGCACCGCACGCCGAGAATGTCGCAATAATACTCAGCAGAATTGCCATCGGCAGAGTTACATGGACGCCGGCGGTATTCGCAGCAGACAGCGCAAATGTCGTGATGACCGCCGCAGCTCCGTCCATGTTGATCGTTGCGCCGAGCGGAATCGATACCGAATACATATCCTCGTCGAGACCGAGCTCCTCACAGAGCTCCATGTTAACGGGGATATTCGCAGCAGAGCTTCTCGTGAAGAAAGCTGTTACGCCGCTCTGGCGGATACATTTGAATATGAGCGGATACGGATTGTGTTTCAACGTAATACCTACGATCAGCGGGTTAACTACCAGCGCTACAATAAGCATGGAAATAACCAGCACGAGGACAAGCTCCCCGTACACGGTAAAAATCTCAAGACCGCTCGTCGAAACAGCCTCATAAACCAGACCGAGAATACCGAACGGTGCACAGCTTATGATCCAGCGCACAACCTTGGATGTTCCGTCCGCAAGATCCTCCATTACTTTCTTGGTACCGTCCTCGGCAGTCTTGAGGGCAAAGCCGAAGATGACGGCCCAGAACAGGATTCCGATATAACTTGCATTGAGCATAGCCGACAGCGGGTTGTCAACTAAGCTGAAGAGCAGGTTGCTGATGATATCCACCATACTGCTTGGCGGATCAAATCCCTGTGTCGGATCAACGCCGGCCAGTGTAATGGTGACCGGATGTATGAAGTTGACCAGAACCGCCACTACCGCTGCACACAGCGTACTGAAGAGATACAGAAAGATAACTGTCCGGAACTGCTTCATATTTCCGCCCTTGGCGTTGGCCAGCGATGACGAAACGAGAATAAAGACCAGGATTGGAGCGATAGCTTTCAGGGCTCCGACGAACAACTTACCGAGAACAGGTATTCCCGATAAATTCGGGAAAAGTAATCCGAGCACTGCACCGATAGCCAGGCCGATGCAGATGCGCACGATGAGACTTAAAGAATTCCATTTTTTAAGCAATTTTAGTTCCTCCCTCTTTTTGAAGTTATTCTAATTAAAACTTCCCACACCATAGTGCTTTACTTTGCCTCAAAGAGACGAGTGAGAAGTTTTATTCTTCGTACATAATACCATTCTCTCGCACAATTGTGTTGACAATTTTGCAGAAAAATAGGACTGCCGCATCAGAAATTCATAATATATAAAAGGTATCTGAGGATAATTTGTTATTTTCCATTTTCACGCTTAATATAGCACCTGCTGTTTTTACATTTGCATCATTAATATGTCATAGCATATTGCATTATACAAATTTTGCACACATGTTTCGACTCACTTTTCACATAGCATCGTCAATTATGATATATATTTTTGCGCATAAGGTCGCAAATATGAGGCTTTTATTGTATTTGACTTAACTCATACATTTCTGTATAATTCAATATAATAGCACTATTTGTTTCATGTATGTAAACAGGAGAATTTAACATGTCCACCAAAGTGACCATGCAAGATATCGCCGATGCGTTGGGGTTTTCCAGAAATACGGTCTCCAAAGCAATCAACAATACCGGTGTGATTTCCCCTGCAACCAAGGAACTGATATTGAAGAAAGCGGCTGAGATGGGCTATCGAAACATATCCGGAGCGGGCATCATTTCCGATCCTGCTCAAGTCGGCCGAACTGCAGAACCAAATTCCCGTGATAAGAAAGTAATTGCCATGCTGGCGAGCACTATAGTGAGCGGTTCCCACTTCGCAGTGACCACACTCGACAGAATGCAACAGGTTCTCTCACATCACGGCTATAGTCTCGCCTTCTACCGCATTACACCGGATGAGCTGCGGGAACAGAGGCTCCCGGGCAGTATCAATTTAGAGTCAACGGCAGCAATTTTCTGCATGGAGCTGTTCGACTACGATTACTGTAAGATGCTGAGCGGTCTCAATATTCCGCTGCTTCTGATCGACAGTCCCAATAGTCTCCCTGACAGAGAACCGTTATCGGCCGACATTCTCCTCATGGAGAACAAGCTGGGAATTTACTATCTTGTTTCAAAAATCGCCAAGAACGGAAAAAAGTCCGTCGGCTTCGTCGGTGACATGATGTACTGCCGCTCATTTTTCGAGCGGGGTTCTGCATGCATTTCGGCCGCAGCTATCAACGGACTTCTCCCTGCGGAGCGATATTTTATTCCGCCTTTCAGATCGGCTCCGACGCCGAAAAAGGAGCTTGATTATACGAACTATACAGATGATCTTTTCGATGCGCTCAACGAACTGCCTGAGCTGCCGGAAGTCTTTGTCTGCGCCAATGATTTCATCGCAATACACCTGATCAGCGCCCTGCGCCGAATGGGCATCCGATGTCCGGAAGATATACTCGTTATGGGATTTGATGATTCACCCGAATCCAGGTTCCACACGCCTTCCCTCACGACGGTCCACATTCACACACAGACGATGGGAGATATTGCGGCAGAGATGATACTTGGCAGGATTGCGGAACCGGACAGGAAAATAAGAACGGTGTATTCGAAGACGGAATTGATATTGAGGCAATCAACGGAGATGGAAGGTTAATGAGGCTGACCCATTAGATAGTTGCTACAGGTTTAAAGAGGTCCACTACAGTATTAGATAGCTTCTACAGGTTAAAAAAGTCCCTGACAGCGTTAAACTGTCAGGGACTTTTTCAGACCAATATATTCAAGAACGCCTCGGCGTTCTTACCGCGACGTGCACGACGCGTAAGCGCTTTTCACAGCGCACGTCTTCAATCTGCCGAACGCTTTTATTCTCCGGTTTCATATATGAGATATTCCTCCCATTCTTTAAGTGTTCCGTCGTTTCCGTACACGAACTGCAAGGATCCGTATTCGGCCCAGGTCATTAGATCATATTCGTTTCCATCAGGCTTTTTCTCGGTACTATAATACGAATAATTCTCATTTATCAGCTTCCGGCATTCCTCAGCAGTCATACCTATCTTAATTCCATGAATAGTAAAATTCGGATTTCCATAATTATAGGTTATTTTGTACGGAGACCCGTGTTCGTGAATACCTAACTTAATTTGATTACCCTCTGCGAAATAGTGACTGAATTTTTCAGATGAGCTTTCCTCGAGACCGAACAAAAGCCCCATAGCTCTGACAGATTGAGCATTACGCGCATAAAAAAAGGTAAAGTCTATGATATCCTGATAATCACCCGCACTCGACAGTTCTTCCGCAGATACATCTCCCAAGGTGTTTAAATCAGGCTTGGCAAATGTCCAATTCATGCTAATCGGCGGCCTCCACGTTGCCTTGCTTCCGAATATTGATGACGCATAATCGCAAAAATGACGATTGTATAGCTCATCAAAACGAATAAATGAATAGAGTTCACGCCATGAAGAATCGAGTGTATGCTTGTCACCGCTTGATTTTTCGATTAAACCGTAATAATTGGCTATTCCAATCGCATCAGCCTTCGCAAGTTCTCTCAGAGCATCATCATTTGAGAGATACTTTTCAAAATCCGAAGAATTGTCCATACTCGTATGCTCTATCAAGATAGTGGGTACATTCTGGATGACGCCATTTCTGATTATCGCATAGTAATCGGCAATTTGTCCGTTCTCATATGTTACGCCATTTTCTGCTTCTCTGAGCAGGATTCCCCTGTCTGTAAGTCCAACAGCAGAAAGTTCATGTAAGATAGAGGCGGCCAGCTCCTGTTCCGTCTCAGCCAGTTCAGGACGAAATATACCTCTGGAAGAGAGTATCGTGCAGCCGTCTGTAAATTCATCGTAATCACCGTGTGTGTCATTATGAATACTGATCAACATGTCTGCATTGTTACCGGCAGCAATTTTTACCCTGTCTTCCAGTTCAATATTATAATCTCCGTCACGAGTCATAAGGACATTGACATTTTCAAAGTTCAGCAGCTCTTCTTTCAGAAACAAAGCCAATCGCAGGTTAATATCTTTTTCAGCGTACTTTGTAGAATTATATTCAATCTCCCTCCCGACATTATCACCGCCGCGTCCTGGATCCAGCACAATTGTTATAGAGGAGGCAGCAGCTTCAGTATTTCCTTCATCCTTACTGCTATCGGACTTTTCGGCAGAAGGATGTTCTTTCTCCTTATTGCGGCCGGACTCTTCGGCAGAAGACAGCTGTTCCTCGTCGCTATGCGGTGATTCATCCTTTGAGAGATCTTCGGATTTAATTGCGTTATGACCTGAACTGTTATTGCCGGGATTCTCAGATGTCCTTCCGGTTAATTCGGGTGACTGCTTTTGCAGATGGCTATTCACATTAAAAAGAAGGACTCCGAAAATAAAGGAAATGACAAGCAGAAAAGTAGTAATCAACGCAATCAAAATCTTGGAGGTTGTCTTTTTATTCGCTGCAGGTTTCATATTGTTGTGAATCAATACCGGTGATCCACAATACGGACAGAACCTGCAACCGTCTTCCAACATTCTTCCGCAGTTCGAACATTGTATCATATTGCATATCTCCTATTCATTTTAGATATCATTTCTTATCTTCTTTCATCACCCAGGCAAATGCCCGTGCAGTTCTCAAATCCGGCTCCTTAAAATGATTCCCCTTGTTCCACTCGAGAACACAATCCACTCCTGTCTCCTGCAAATGCGCATACGCCTCTCGTATCGCATCCCCCACACGCGCCATGACCGGATTTCTTGTCCGCTCCTCCCGGTCACCGAGACTCAGATGCACTGCATGTGCATGCAGCTCATTCTCCTTCATATATTCCGTAAAACCGGGGAACCAGATCGACGGAGAGGCTGCGGCGATGCCGCTGAATGCATCCGTCTGATAACCCGCCCAGAGGGCAAAGAGACCGGCCAGAGAGTATCCGCCGATATAAACCTTCTTCGGGGAATTGATTTTGTGAGGAACCACTTCCGTCAGCAGATATGCCAGCGTCTCTTCCGCTCCCGCTCCGAAATCCTCTCTTCCGAAGACCGCCGGGGCAGACCACGGCGATAAATCCTTGTTCCAGTTGTCCACCTTGACTGTCTTTAAACAAAAGCTTTGTCCACCGGAAAGCTCCTTTATGAACGACACTTCGCTTTCGATGACCGCCAGATCATGGTCATCGACCATCTGAACGAGAAGTATGTCCGCTGCCGGATCTCCATATGTGTATATGTTAAATTGCACTGTACTTTTCTCCTTCGCTTCAGATTGTACTGTGCTTTTCACCTCTGCTTCAGGTTGCAATGCACTTTTCTTCGCTGCTTCAGATTGCACTTTGCTCATCGTAGTTTTCTTCAGGATAATATTCAGCCACTTTTCTTCGCTCCGTCCGGGGCGGACATCTGCAGATATCCACTCATCTGTGACCTCCATCTCCGGCTTCTCACGTATGAATTCTCTGAAGGTCTTCTCTGTGAAGTCCGTAAAATACCTCCCCTTCCGAAGTCCTTCCGCTTCCCCGTACTTAAAAGAAGTATAAATGTAACCGCCAATTTTGAGCGCACGGATCATCCGTCCGAACACATCGCGGAGTTCCTCCTTCGGCAAATGGAGAATTGAGGAACATGCCCATATACCATCGTAGATCTCATCTGCATCCAGCTCGGAAAATAACATGTTCCTAACTTCTATTCCCGTATTCTCGGACGCTATTTTGCACAGGTTCTCCGACCCGTCAATGGCATCCACTTTGAATCCTCTTCCAAGAAAATATTTTGTGTCTCTGCCGGAGCCGCAGCCGAAATCCAAAACAAAGGCGCCATCCGGCATAAGTGATGCAAAGCGGTCCTGGACGTCGGAGAAGTCCACATTCAGGGTGCCTTGCGAGAAGGATTCGGCATTATTTTCGTAGTACTCTATTGTCGTATTCATGCGGGTTTTACCTCGTGCGTTTTTTTGTGATCTGGAAAAAATAATACAATCGGAGCAGGAAGTCCGGGTTAGCACTATAATATCAGATAACAGGCAAATATGTTATTCGTTTTCTACTTTACCGTGATAAAATGTTCACAAGGCAGCGGCTATCTTGTGCAGAAAAACAGAAACTCTTCTCCTGCCTTCACCACAAGCAGCGGAGGACAATAAAAATGAAAGAAAAAGTTTACAAAACAAATTCCGGCGATATCCATTATTGGACAAACAAGATCCGGCCCGACCGCACATCTCTCGTCATGCTTCCGGGCCTGACCGCAGATCACCATCTGTTCGACAAGCAGGTGAAAGTTTTTCGAGAGAATTATAACATTTTCACATGGGATGCACCCGGACACGCGGCTTCGAGGCCATTTGAACTGAACTTCACCCTCATGGACAAGAGCCGCTGGCTGCATGAAATTCTCGAGCAGGAAGGAATCAAAAATCCGGTGCTGATTGGCCAGTCCATGGGCGGATATGTCTCTCAAAGCTTTTTGGAACAGTTCCCGGGGGAAGCCGCCGGATTCGTGTCTATCGATTCCGCACCGTTGAAGCGATACTATGTGACAGATATCGAAATCTGGCTGCTCAAGCGGACCGAGCCCATGTACCGCGCGTTCCCGTGGAATCTGCTGAAAGTCCTCGGCTCGAACGGCTGCTCAAAGACCCGGTATGGCCAGGCTCTCATGCGCCATTTTGTGGATTCCTACACCAAAGATGAGTACTGCCGTCTTGCCGGTCACGGCTTCGGCATGCTGGCCGATGCCATGGAGGCGGACCTCCCCTATGAAATCGACTGCCCGGCAATTCTCATCTGCGGAACCAGAGATGAGGCGGGTTCCGCCAAGAACTATAATAAGAGGTGGGCGAAACACGAAGGCCTGCCGATCTACTGGATTCGCGGCGCGGGTCATAATGCCAATACAGACCGGCCGGAGCTAGTCAACAATATCATACATGATTTTTTAGAGTCTCTTTAGTTCGAACGCTTGTTCCTTTAAAGATAATATGTTATACTCCACTTAAAAAATGACTGATGGAATTAAGCTCCACACTTTACTGCTAAACTAAGATCCGCATTCATGTAACCGGCACATTTCCACATCTTAAAATCGTCAGCCGGTCAGAAAGCTATCACTTTTTTAGATATCCAATCGGTAAAACAATGACAAAGCGTGAGTGATACACTCAATTCCAAGTAACAGTACTTTCCCACGGAGAAGAAGTATGCCCGATTTCCTCGAGAATCTCACAGAAGATCAACTCACAACCGTACAGCAGACCGAAGGCCCGGTCCGTGTCATCGCAGGTGCCGGCACAGGTAAGACCCGCACCCTGACAAGCCGCTACTGCTATCTTGTCGACACTTTGGGTATTGCCCCGAAAAACATCTTGTGCGTCACCTTCACGAATCGCGCAGCCAACGAGATGAAATTTCGTATCCGGAAGATGCTCGGCGATGACCTTGACCTCGGTTTTGTCTGCACGATTCACGCTTTCTGCGTACAGCTGCTCAAGGAGGACGCCCATGTTCTCGGTTTCCCCAAAAACTTTATTGTGCTGGACACGGAAGATGAGAAAAATATGCTGCAGAAGATCTTCGAGGATATGCATCTGACGCTTCGCGATGTCACCATACAGCGAACGATCGATGAGGTTCTGGAAACCATGAAGATGAGAGCGGACTCTTATATTCAGGAGTTCTATCTGCTTGATAATGAAAAGCTCATAGAAAGTTTTTCACACGCCTCCTCGCGCGAAGAGGAAATTTTCCTCCGTTACATCTACGAACAGAAGAAATGTTTCGGCCTGGATTTCAATGACCTGATCAATTTCGCCGGCTATATTCTCGACCATTATCCGGATGTCCGGGACAAATGGCAGAACCGCTGCGAATATGTCATGGTAGATGAATTTCAGGATGTCTCCGCAAAGCAGTACGGCATTGCAAAATCTCTTTCCGGTCTGCATAGAAACCTCTTCATTGTCGGAGACCCGGATCAGACGATCTACACCTGGCGCGGCTCGCACATGAAGCTGTTCCTTGATTTTGATAAAGAATATAAGGATGCGAAAACGATTGTCCTGAACCGGAACTATCGATCGGTCCCGGAGATCCTGACCGCTTCGGATGAACTGATCGCCCATAATAAATTGAAGTATCCTAAGACTCTCGTTGCACATCGCCGTCCGGCGAGTGAGCTTGCGGTGCCTATCTGGTTCACTGATGAAGGTTCAAAAAATATCCCGGAACGCTACGGACGTCCCGTCTGGTATCATGCCCCGAATCCGAAAGATGAGGCTGAATGGGTCGCAAAGATGATTCAGGCATACATCACTTCCGGCGGCCGGCTGTCTGACATCGGCATCCTCTATCGCGCCCACTATCTGTCACGTGCTATTGAGGAAGCTTTCGTAAAGGCAAAGATTCCTTACACGATTTACAGCGGCATAGCCTTTTACGGCCGCAGGGAAATCAAGGATATTGTGTGCTACCTGCGGATGCTTACGCAGGCTGATGACGTCGCTTTCCGGCGGACAGTCAATCTCCCCGCGCGCAAAATCGGCAAAAAGAAGCTGGAATATCTTGCAAATGTCGCCGAAAAGAATCACATCTCCCTCTATGACGCCCTTAAGGTGTCACTCGAAGATACGGAATTCAGAGGGACGGGCGCAAAGCGGTACGTGAACGCAATTGAGACCGTGCGTGAGCGGATGGAGAAACAGCGCAAAGTGATAAGCTTTGCGATGCCATTTGATAAGGACCACAATTTTCTTGCAGACATCCTGCAGCAGATCATGGACCTGTCCGGCTATGAAGAATATCTGCGTGTGCAGGGCGACCAGGAAAGACTTGATAATATTGCGGAATTCAAGCGTTCCGTCGCCGCAGCCGGCGAGGATCCGGACATGACTCTCAGCGAATTTCTGAACGAAATCGCGCTTTTCACAAATCTCGACAAGGAAGAACAGCAGGACACCGTCAAGCTGATGACGGTTCACACTGCCAAGGGTATGGAATACCCGATGGTCTTCATCATCGGGCTGTCGGAAGGGATATTCCCATCCCGCAAGGTCGTGATGCCGGAGGAGATGGATGAGGAGCGGCGTCTCATGTATGTCGCCATGACACGCGCGAAGACGTATCTTGCGCTGACTGACAGCGAGGGGATTGCGAACGATAATCTGTTCAAATACCCTTCACGTTTTATAGCCGAGTGCGGTGAAGAGAACATCATTTCGCTGAATCCCCCGGATAAGGAATTGACAGAAAAGGCGAAACAGTTCGCGGCAATCGACGAGGAGAGGCTTTCGAAACTATCCGATTTATATGCCGTCGGAACGCGGGTGCTGCACGAGGTATTCCGCGAGGGAACGGTCACGGCAGTGGATGTCAAGGGCGGATTCTATACGATTCAGTTCGATAATCTGCCGACGCAGAGGAATCTGAGGATTGCGGCGAAGCTGGAGAGGATTGAGTAATAACCGGCGCATTCACCGAATTATCAGACCGACACCCCACACCACAGCCGCACACACAAGTCCCGTTACCAGTCCTCCGAGCACATCAGTCAGATAGTGCACGCCGACATACATTCTGGAATAGCCCATCAGAATCGCGAAGAGAAGCGCTACGATGCCGTAGCCGGCAGGCATTTGAAACAATACTGCAAATGCTCCCGCAAAAGCCATCGCTGCATGCGCTGACGGAAACGCCTTGTCTTTCGGTTCCGGAATAATCGATACAAGTCCGGGGATTGCATGGTAAGTCCTCGTCCTTCCGATGAGCGGCTTTAATACCAGAGATGTGAGTCCCCAGGCCAGAAACAATGTGGCGAGGATGGAAATGCCTGAAAAGGCATTTGTTCCGGAGAGCCAGAGGTAGAAGCCGACGGTGAACCACACCGCATTTCCGGTGTTGGTCAGAAAAATCATGATCGGATTCAGGAATTTCTTGCGATGGTGCTCCTGAATGTATAGTATAAGCTTGGTATCTAATTCGTTCATGTGGGGTATCCTCTTATACTCGCAATCTGCAATAACCTTGTGTAAAGTATAAATATTCGGAAGCAGAGTTGCAATGCTCAGTCAGCGATACCAATAATTTGATTCCGGCTTGTCCTGAAAAGGCAGGCGGGAGATTTTATAAAGAAAATACTTACTCACACAGAGAAAGGAAAAAAATGGAAACATTAACTCTCGAAAAAGCAAAGGAAATCAACTCCACCATGGTCACGGAAGATCATCTCATTCTCCACGCCGCCAACGTCTCCGCCGCAATGGGCGCTATGGCCGAGCACTTCGGCGAGGACAAGGAACACTGGGAAGCCGTCGGCTGGCTCCATGACTATGATTACGAGAAATATCCGGATGAGCATCTGGCACACACAGAAGAACCGCTCCGCGAACTCGGCGTTCCGGAAGAGGACATCCGGGCAATTCTTTCACATGGATATAGCATATGTACAGATGTGGAACCGATTTCCAACATGGAGAAGTCCCTCTTCACAGTCGATGAGCTGACCGGAATCGTGCAGGCAGCCGCACGCATGCGTCCGAACGGCATTACAGATATGGAAGTCAAGAGCTTCATGAAAAAGTGGAAGGATAAAAGATTTGCCGCAAAATGCAACCGTCCTCTCATTCTCAAGGGCTGCGAAATGCTCGGGATGGAAATCCGGGATGTGGCGGCAATTGTCATCGACGGCATGAAAGCGCATGCTGAAGAGCTTCAGCTTGACGGAAAGGCATGATGTATTTGCGGAGGTTCTATAAGGAACTCCCACTCAAGAACGCCGAGGCGTTCTTGAATGGGTCCGAGGAGGTATAAAAATGTTCAGGGAAATGTTACGGAAAAAACAGCAGTTGCCCGAGGAAGAATGCATTGAAATTCTGAAAAATGAACTTCGAGGCGTTCTGTCCGTAATCGGGGACGACGACTATCCATACGGCATGCCGATCAACCATTTTTACTGTGAGGAAGACGGAAAGATTTATTTTCACAGCGGCAGGAAAGGCCATAAAATCGACGCGATGAAACGTCATGATAAGGCTTCATTCTGCGTCTACGATCAGGGCTTCAGGCGTGAAGGTGAGTGGGCTCTGAACATTCGCAGTGTAATTGTCTTCGGTCGGATCGAATTCATCGAAGACAAGGAAAAGATCTACGAGATCGCGCGACGTCTGAGTTATAAGTTCACGGATGATGAGGAATATATCGAACGTGAAATCGTGCGTTCCGGCCCCGGGACGCTGATGTTTGCTCTCGTCCCGGAACACATAACGGGTAAACTGGTAAATGAAGCTTAAGAGAGGTTTTTTATGAAAATTCTTCTGACCGGACCAAACGGCTTTGTAGGCAGCCGCATCCTCAGCATGTACAGGGACGATATTATTCCCGCCCCTTCGCTTCGAGATGCCTCTGAAGATTATATAAGAAAAGTTATTGAAGAAAGCGGTGCTGACGCCATTATTCACACTGCCGCAATCTCCGACACCCGCACCTGCCAGAACAACCCTGATCTGTCTTACAGGGCAAATGTCACTCTGCCCGTCATGCTTGCCAACGCCGCACGCGGCAGAAAACTCATCTGTTTCAGCTCCGACCAGGTCTACACGGGATGTAATTCAGAAGGTCCATATGTCGAAGAGGACGCTGTGCCGGGAAATGTTTATGCCAATCACAAGCTCGAAATGGAAAACCGCGTGCTCGAGATAGATCCAGATGCGGTCATGCTGAGAGCAGAGTGGATGTATGACTGCAATACAGAAAGGCGCAACTACATTCAGAATGTGCTCGACGGTCAGGTGACCTTCAGCAAGAACCAATATCGCGGCGTCACCTATCTCAAAGAGGTCGCCGAGGCCATGCCCACTGTCCTGAAGCTCCCCGGCGGCGTCTACAATTTCGGCAGTGAGACAGATCAGTCCATGTTCGACATCACCCGGGATTTCCTTGCTGTTCTGGGGCGAGATGACCGGGTGCAGGACTGTCCTCCCGGGCATAATCTGTGGATGAACTGCAGCAAGGCAACGAAATCAGGGGTGAAATTCAGTTCCGTATCGGATGCACTGAAGAAGTGCGCTATGGACTATCACCTGGTTTGATTACGGATAATATGTTACCGAGTAAACGCATATGTACCTCCTTTATTTGATATCTATATATGCTCCGATTTCAATCGCCTTCGCATCCGATCCATGTCCGACATCCGGAGTCCTCGCCACAGGAAGGTTTTTCGGCAAATGCGGCTCCAGTATCTCATACACCGTCATCCCCGCCTGACTTTCCTCGAATCTGGTAAATGTCCCGAGTAATATTCCCGCAATCTGCCTGAAAGTTCCCAGCTGTTCAAGCTGCGCAAAATAGGTCCGAAGCGGTCCTTCATCTCCCCCGAGCGCCTCAAGAAAAAGGATCTTGTCTTTCATATCCGGCCAGTACGGCGTCCCGGCAAGCTTCAGCAGGCACCGGACATTACCTCCGATGATGATTCCGTCCATCTCTCTTCCACGCAGGAACTCATATCGAAGATCAAAAAGCTGTCCCTTTCGATCGGGGTGCGCGGCGTACTCCGCAAACCGCATTTGCTGTACCTCCGCCCGGTCTTTAACCAGATTTCTGACCTGATAGAGGACGGATGGAACATTTGAACATGCATAGACGGCATTTATGATTGTCGTCAGGTCACTGTATCCCCAAAAGGGTTTCCTTACATTGGCTATGACAGCATAGTCGAGATGCGGGAGGATTTCATTTGCAATATCTCCCCCGGACACATCAAAAATCGCTCCGATGCTCTCATCGCGGTAAAAATCCATCAGAACCCGTGCGCGCTCAACGGCTGTTCCGGCCGCGACACCGTTCTCCGCATAAAGATGCGGCGAGCAGATGGCATGCATGCCATAAGTCTCCAACTGCTTTATCAGAGCTTCTATCTGCTCTCTCCTCTCGATGTTCAGGCCGTTCGAGCAGGCGACAATTCCAACATTCATACATTTCTCCCTTTTGAAAATACCTGTCTTTTCATTTCGAAAATTTTATGATAAGGTCGCCAAAAGTCGACTACGGATTGTTCCGTGCTTACGCACTCCCACAATCCTGTCCTACATTCGCAATTCGTGGAGCCCCCTCCCCACTTCTTGCTTATGCAGAGCGTGCCCCAAGTATCATTCTTCCCACTCGGGCAAGCTCGGTGTCAGAATGATTCTTTTGGCACTGTAATCATTTTATAATTCAGATATTGAGAGTTGTTTCTTTATATTTTAAAATAATAAATAGAGTAAGATGCATTCGCAATTCGTTGGGTCCCTTCCCCACTTCTTGCTCATGTAGAGCGTGCCTCAAGTATCACTCTTCCACTCGAGCAGGCTCGGCGTCAGAATGATTCTTTTGGCACTGTAATCATCATGATGTTGGGTTCTGTTCGCCCCAACAACATCATCATATTATTATGTGGCAAAAATGTAAACACTATGTGAAAACAGCCCCACCAACCTTAATCGAGAATTGATAAAGATGCTTATGATACACATAAAATGATATTTGCTGAAAAGGAGTACGACTATGATTTACAGTGATTTTAACGGACAGAAGCTGTCAAAACTCGGCTTTGGATGCATGCGCTTTGTCACAGATCCAGAGACCGGAGAAATCGATCAGGCAAAGGTAAACGCCATGTTCGATTTAGCCATCAAGGAAGGCGTGAATTATTTTGACACCGCGTATCCCTACCTCAACGGGAAATCCGAACTCGCAATGGCGGAAGCTCTTTCCCGCTACCCCAGAGACAGCTATTACATTGCGGACAAATTCCCGGGGCATTCACTGAATAAGCCGATTGATAACATCGCCCTGTTTCATGTTTCCCTGCGAAAATGCAGAGCCGATTACTTTGACTTTTATCTGCTCCACAATATTACGGAATGGTCTGTAAAATACTATGAAAGCGAAGAATACCATATCATTCCTGACATAGTACAGATGAAAAATGAAGGATACATCAAAAATCTCGGCTTTTCCTTCCACGGAGGCCCGAAGCTGCTCGAGGAATTCCTGACAAAGTATGAAGGCATGTTCGACTTCGTTCAGATCCAGCTCAACTATCTCGATTGGACTTTGCAGGACGCAAAGAAAAAGTATGAGATCATAGTAAATCACGGACTCGGTGTCTGGGTCATGGAGCCTTGCCGCGGAGGCAAGCTCGCAGTTCTCCCGGAGGAGGAATCCGCAAAGCTCAGGGCACTGCACAGTGCCGACGGGACAGATGCCGTTCCCAGCGATGCATCCTATGCCTTCCGCTTCCTGCAGGATCTGCCGGGCGTCAAGATGGTTCTTTCCGGTATGAACGAGGTCTCTCAGGTGGAGGACAATCTGCGCACATTCCGGCAGGAATGGCCGCTTACGGAGGAAGAACGCAAGGTTCTGATGGATATTGCAGAGAATTTAAAGAAGGGAGTTCCCTGTACAGCATGCAGGTACTGCTGCGACGGATGTCCAATCGGGCTGAACATCCCCTACCTTCTCGAGTGTTACAACGATTACAAGTTTGCGCAAACCATGACGCCTTCCATGCGAATCGACGCGTTGGAAGATGAGAAGCGCCCCGCGGCCTGCATCGGGTGCGGTCAGTGTAAACATGCATGTCCTCAGGGCATCGATGTTCCGGCTGTGCTCGCAGAGCTTGCGGAGATGTATGAGAAGGGACCGCATTGGGGTGAGATGATCGAGGCGCGGTCGAAGCTGATTGATGAGGATATTTCTTGAGTATATTTCTTGATAATGAAGGGCAACAGAGGCACTCGCAACGGCTTTTGTCTTTATCAATTGTTATGATTACCAAAACATCTGTAACCGTTAAATAAAACCGTATAAAACAGGTCAGCGACTCCTGTTTCTGTTGTTTCAGGACTAACGGCTGTCCAATCTGTGTATGTCTGGCGGCAATTCT
>CACYPS010000039.1 GCA_902776305.1 uncultured Lachnospiraceae bacterium
GGCGAAAATACAACGTCAGGAACGAAGAAAATAACATTTCTTTCGCTGCTCATCATTCAAATGGGTGTCATCCTGTACACGGGATCCGGCATTTGCTCCAAGATGACGGCGAATTACGATGCCTTTTCCTTCTGGTGGCTGTTCTGGGTCGGAATGGAGGTGGTCTGCCTTGGCGCGTATGCGATCTTCTGGCAGCAGATCATAAAGCATTTCGATTTATCGATAGCGTATGCGAACAGAGCATTTGCAATCTTCTGGTCCACCTTATGGGCCATGCTCCTGTTCGGAGAAAAGATTACGCCGGCCAATACTCTGGGAATCGTTGTAATATTTGCAGGAATAATGTTGGTGAATAGTGATGCAAAGTAGTGGAATCAACTGGTGGATACTTCTGATCGCACTGTCTGCGACCGTAGCCTCGTTCGCACAAGTGCTGCTTAAGAAGAGCGCCAACGAAGAACATAAAAATGTGATAGAGGAATACCTGAACTGGAAGGTCATATGCGGTTACGGGCTCATGTTCGTAGGAATGTTCCTGACGATCATCGCCTACAGCAAGGGCGTACAGTACAAGAACGGACCGATCATGGAATCCATCGGAAACATATGGGTCGTGATCCTGAGTTTTCTTTTCTTCCGCGAACCGATCACCAGGAACAAGGTACTCGGGAACATATTGATTTTACTCGGAATTGTGATTTTCTATCTGAACTGGGCAGGAGTCATGCCCGGACTCGCTTTCATGAATACGGACTGGGGAACCATTCTGGGAGGACACTAAAGTATGGGATATGATATTTTTGAGGAAGTAGACAAACTGCTCGAGATAGTGGATGAAGCCGTCGTATCCGGTGACTTTACGAATCTGAGGCGGAATGTCGGTAATATTGTCGAACCAATGAAGAAACGTGGCTACGACAGCCGTTTTTTTGCAAATCAGAGCCAGTATAATTATAAACAGGGAAAAGGAAAGGACTCAAAAGGCTACAGTCCTTATCAGGGTGGACAGCCGCACAATTACAATGCAGGACATATGGAGAACAGGGGGAATGCATTCTACGGTACTTATTCCGGCGGAAAGTACAGCGGAGGTCAGGCGAATTCAGGCCGTACGACTACAAGAAACTCCGGGTATGCAGGTGCCGGAGCGGCGTATCGGCAAAGCATGGCTCGACCTGTAGATCCTCTGAAAGGAGAGACGGAACTGTTCAAAAAGGCAGAGGTCAACCTGCTGGACACTGTAAAACAGGTTCTCGGAGTGACCGGAGCGATCGGTGTGGGTCTGGTAGCCGTCATAATGATCGCGATTACCGTTGGTCTTATTGTCGGCGGAGAGATGGCGCCGGCTGCCGTAATGGTTGTCCTGTCACTATTTACGGCGGCCGTCACCGCGGCATTTATTGCACTCGCGAGGAGCGGACGCAATGGAGTCCAGCGTATGACGCGGTTCGTGAAATACCGTTCGGTTCTGATGAAGAAATCCTTTGCCACAGTAAAAGAGCTTGCATCTGTCGGCGGTGTATCGGAGGAGAAAGCCATAAAAGAACTCAAAGAACTCACTGCTCTGGGTTTCTTTAAACAGGGACATTTTGATAAGAAGGAAACGACTTTTATCTGTGCCGATGAAGTCTACAGACTGTATCAGCAGTCCGAGGAAGCTGAGCGAATTCGCCGGCAGGAGGAGGAAGAGCGCAAAAAGCAGGCCGGTTATATTCCGGACGATGTCAAAGAACTCCTGGATAAGGGAAATGAGTATGTGAGAAAAATCCATGAGGCCAATGATAAGATCGCAGGTGAGGAGGTCTCCGAAAAGCTTGATCGTATGGAGAACATCGTTGCAAGGATATTTGCGGAAGTCCAGAAGAATCCGTCTCTTGCAGGGAATCTCACAATGTTCATGGATTACTACCTGCCGACGACAACAAAGCTGATGGAAGCTTATATTGAGATGGATTCCCACCCCATGCCGGGCCAGAATATTCAGAACTCCAAGGAAGAAATCGAAGGAACTCTGGACACGATTAATGATGCGTTCGAGAATCTTCTGGACAGTTTCTTCAAAGAGACCGCACTTGATGTATCGACGGATATCTCTGTTATGAAGAATATGATGCGCCAGCAGGGCCTTACCCCGGACGATCTTGAAATGATCAGAAGACAGCAGAACATGGAGATGGCCGGCAGTCCGACGATCAGCGAAGCTCAGGCTTATATGAAGAAAAAAGAGCAATCCCAGTTTGAAAGCAGCGCGCCGACGCTTGAAAATATCCGTCAGCAGCTCGCCGAGGAGGATGCAAGGGCAGCGCGCGAGGGAAAGAAACCTGCCGTGAAGGAAGAGTCGGAAGTCGAATACACAGCACCGACTCTTGAGGACATCAGAAAGCAGCTGGCAGAAGAAGATGCGAGAGCTGCGCGAGAGGCTGCAGCGAAGAAAGCTGCGGAGAAGAAGACCGCCGGGCAGGAGAGACCGCTCAGTTTTGACGAGCAGTTGGAACTGGAGGCACAGCAGGGCCTGCTCATGACCGGAAACGGAGATGACGACGATATTTTCTGAAGCACAGAAACATGAATTCTAAAATGTTCATGACAGAATATAAAATGAAAAACAATAGGGAGGTTTTACCATGGACGAGAACAACAACGGCATCCAGCTTGACGCTTCCGGATTTTCAACAGATCTGATGGCAGCTGAAGTACCGACGCTGACATTCGGAGAACCGGAACCCGAAGCACCCGTAGTGGCTCTGGAGGCACCGAAGCCGCAGATCGAGGCTCCGAAAGATGAGGATATTCTGACTGAAGCAGAGCGCAGACAGGTCGAAGCGCTTGCTAAGCAGATCAATCTCAGAGATACGAACGGTATCCTTCAGTATGGAGCCGGTACGCAGAAGAAGATGTCCGATTTCTCGGATGCTGCGCTTGCTACAGTCAAGACTCGCGATCTCGGTGAGGTAGGAGAGATGCTCTCCGGCGTTATCAATAACCTGGAAGAGTTCAATCCGAACGAAAAAGAAGAAAGCGGTTTCTTCGGGCTCTTCAAGAAGCCGAAGAAGAAGCTGGATGATATTAAAGTTCAGTATGATAAGGCCAATGTCAACGTTGAGAAGGTGGCAAAAGCACTTCAGGAGCATCAGGTCATTCTCATGAAGGATATCGCTACGCTCGATAAGATGTACGCAAGCAACCTTGTATATTATAAGGAACTTACCATGTACATTCTCGCCGGCAAGAAGGCGATCGAGAATCTGAAGAACGGAGAACTTGCAGAGCTTCGCGCAAAGGCAGAAAGATCCGGTCTCTCTGAGGATGCGCAGGCAGTCAGGGATCTTGAAGACCAGATCAACCGCTTTGAGAAGAAAATCCATGACCTTGAGCTGACGAGAACGATCGCCATCCAGACAGCTCCGCAGATCCGTCTGATTCAGAGCTCCGATACGATGATGGTCGAGAAGATTCAGTCCACGATTGTCAATACGATTCCGCTGTGGAAGAACCAGATGGTCCTCGCTCTCGGCATCGAGGACTCCACAAAGGCTGCGAAGGCTGAGGCTGCTGTCACGGAGATGACCAATAAGCTCCTTAACTCCAACGCCGAGAAGCTCAAGATTGCCACGATCGAGACAGCCAAGGCTTCCGAGAGAGGCATCGTTGATATGGAAACTCTGCGCAAGACCAACGAGTCCCTGATCTCCACTCTGGATGAAGTGGCAAGAATTCAGGATGAGGGCAGAACGAAGCGCCGCGAGGCGGAAGCGGAACTTGCGAACCTTGAGAGAGAACTCAAGGACAAGCTCCTTACTATGAACCGCTGACGGATAAGGAAGCGCCCGCTTCAGTTCTGATTAGCCTGAAACCGCATCCGTGTGTATTAATTCATCATTGACATAAACGTCCCTTAGATGTATTAATTATAGCAAGCGTCAATGCTTATGCGGTATACATGCGGAGCGACGGGAAGGGAAGTCCCTTTCCGTTTATAACAGTAAGAACATGTTCGACCGCCTGCTCCTTGTAAGGCGGTCGGACTTTTCTGAGTAAAAATGTCTGACAAAACTTCCTACATGAAGTTTATGTTACAAAGACCTCTGGAGGAGATTATGAAAAAGGAACTCGCTAAGACTTACGACCCGAAGGGCCTGGAAGACAGGCTGTACCAGAAGTGGCTGGATGGCGGTTACTTCCACGCCGAAGTGAATCCGGATAAGAAGCCGTTCACGATCGTCATGCCGCCGCCAAACATTACCGGCCAGCTGCATATGGGCCATGCGCTTGACAACACGATGCAGGATATTCTGATCCGTTGGAAGAGAATGCAGGGCTATGAGGCTCTCTGGCAGCCCGGAACCGATCACGCTGCAATCGCAACGGAAGTCAAGGTCATCGATCATCTGCGCAGCCAGGGAATCGAAAAGGATAAAATCGGAAGAGAAGAATTCCTGAAGCATTGTTGGGCCTGGAGAGAAGAGTACGGAACAAGAATCATCCGCCAGCTTCAGAAGCTTGGCAGTTCCGCTGACTGGGACAGAGAGCGCTTCACAATGGATGAAGGCTGTTCCGACGCGGTCCTGGAAGTTTTCCAGCGCCTCTACGATAAGGGCTACATTTATAAGGGATCCAAGATCATTAACTGGTGCCCGGTCTGCCAGACAACGATTTCCGATGCAGAGGTCGAGCACGAAGACCAGAACGGTTTCTTCTGGCATATCAATTATCCGGTAGTCGGCGAGGAAGGCAGATTTGTTGAGATCGCCACCACAAGACCGGAGACCATGCTCGGCGATACAGCTGTCGCCGTGAATCCGAATGATGAAAGATATAAGGACATCGTCGGCAAGATGCTGATCCTGCCGCTCACAGACCGTCAGATTCCGGTAATCGCCGATGAATATGTCGACATGGAATTCGGAACAGGCTGCGTAAAGATTACGCCGGCACATGACCCGAACGACTTTGAGGTCGGAAAGCGTCACAAGCTGGAGGAGATCAATATTCTGAACGATGACGGAACCATGAACGATCTCTGCGGAAAGTACACGGGAATGGACCGCTATGACGCCCGTAAGCAGATCGTTGCGGATCTTGAGGAGCTTGGTCTCCTTGTCAAGGTCGTTCCGCATACCCATGCTGTCGGTACCCATGACCGCTGCCACACAACGGTAGAGCCGATGATCAAGCAGCAGTGGTTCGTCGCTATGGAGGAGATGGCTAAGCCGGCGATCGAGGCGATCAAGAACGGCGAGCTTACATTTGTTCCGGAAAGATTCGACAAGATTTACCTGCACTGGCTCGAGAACATTCATGACTGGTGCATTTCCAGACAGCTCTGGTGGGGTCACAGAATTCCGGCTTACACCTGCAACAGCTGCAAGCACGTGCTTGTGTCCAAGAAGAAACCGGAAGTATGCCCGGATTGCGGCGGCAAGACATTTGAGCAGGATCCGGATACTCTGGACACATGGTTCTCATCCGCGCTCTGGCCGTTCTCAACACTCGGCTGGCCGGAAAAGACGCCTGAGATGGATTACTTCTATCCGACAGACGTCCTTGTGACAGGTTATGATATTATATTCTTCTGGGTCATCCGCATGGTATTCTCCGGATACGAGCAGACAGGTAAGAGTCCGTTCCACCATGTTCTGATTCACGGACTGGTCCGCGATGCGCTCGGCCGTAAAATGAGCAAGTCTCTCGGCAACGGCATCGATCCGCTCGAGATAATAGAAGAGTACGGTGCTGACGCGCTCAGACTTACGCTCATGACCGGAAATGCACCGGGCAACGATATGCGCTTCTCCACAGACCAGGTAGTGGCAAGCCGTAATTTCGCAAATAAGATCTGGAACGCCAGCCGCTTCATCATGATGAACCTTCCGGAAGGCGAGATCAGAACGCCTGAAAGAGATGAGCTGCTTCCGGCAGACCGCTGGATCCTTTCCAGAATCAACACGGTCGCCAAAGAAGTGACGGAGAACCTCGACCGCTATGAACTCGGTATCGCGGCTTCCAAGATTCACGACTTCCTGTGGGATGAGTTCTGTGACTGGTATATTGAGATCGCAAAGCTCCGCTTTACGAAAAACAAGGATGATGCTTCCGCAAATGCAGCCCTCTGGACTCTCAGAACAGTCCTCACGGAAGGTCTGAAGCTCCTTCATCCGTACATGCCGTTCGTCACCGAGGAAATTTACTGCACACTCCTTCCGGAGGAAGAGACGATCATGACTTCCGCATGGCCGGAGTATCGTGACGATTGGAACTTCCCGGAAGAGGAAGCACAGATCGCGACACTGCAGTCTCTTGTCAGGGGTATCAGAAACCTGCGTATGGAGATGAACGTCCCGAACGCGACGAAGACAGACCTCTTTATTGCAGCAAGAGACGATGAGGCAGCTGCACACTTCTCGGCTATGATAGCAGCCCTTCCCGGAATTGAGCGTATGCTCTATGCCAAAGAAATCACTGTCCGGGCAGGCAAGGAAGGTGTGGCAGAGGATTCCGCAACAGTTGTACTCTCAGACGCGACAGCCTATATACCTCTTGACGAGCTCGTCGACAAGGTGAAGGAGATTGCACGTCTGACAGCTGAAAGCGCGAAGATGGACAAGGAGATCGCCCGCGCGTCAGGCATGCTGGCCAACCCGAATTTTGTGAACAAGGCACCGGCGGCTAAAGTCCAGGCAGAACGCGACAAGCTTGAGAAATTTAAGGCAATCAAACAGCAGGTAGAGGAGCAACTTGCCAGATACAAATAATCGGAGGTCTTGCATTGATACGAAAAGTCAGGGAGCTCATCAGGAAGCATGCGGAAAAACCTGTCCGGGAATTGGACCCGCGTACACAGAAGATAGTAGACTTCTGCAATAAATATGCTCTTATTCTGCAGTTTATTGCGTGCTTCCTGCTTTATTTTGTCATAGAATGGCTGCACAGAAAGTCATTCGGACAGACCGTCCGTTATTTTGACGAGAGGACGAAGGTCTATCTGTATAATACAATGCTCATTTATACAACGATGCTGCCGGCATTTCTGTTCAGGAGGCGCTTTTTCGTGCGCTTCCTGATCGGTCTCTTCTGGCTGATCCTGGGCATCGCCAACGGGATCGTGCTGGCCGGCCGCGTCACGCCTCTTACCGGCCCCGACATGAGCACGGTCTCGGAAGCAATGGGAGTCGTTACGAAATACGTGTCGGAGACGGGAATGATCCTGATCGTGGCAGGCCTTATAGCCGCCGCTCTTCTGCTTATTTTCCTGCTCTTCAAAGCGCCGGTCTATAGAGGCAAACGCAACTTTAAAATCATTGTGCCGGGAATCCTTATCGGCGTTCTGGCATTTTCCGGCCTTACAAGGCTGCTTCTCCACGTGAGACAGCTATCATCTTACTTCGGAAATATCGCTTTTGCCTATCAGGACTACGGCTTTCCCTATTGCCTCGGAGTGACGCTGTTCCAGACGGGCATTGATGAGCCGGATAATTACTCCGAAGAACTGATCGACGAGATTATGAACGAAGTGGGAGATACCGGCGAGACGATCAAGGATGGTTTTCCGAATATCATCGTCGTGCAGCTGGAGTCCTTCTTCGATAATACAGATGTCAAATGGCTCAATTTCTCAGATGATCCTCTGCCCAACTGGCATGAACTCTCAAGCCAGTATTCGTCCGGCTTCTATCAGGTGCCGACGGTCGGGGCGGGAACAGTCAATACGGAATTTGAAACGCTCACGGGCATGTCCCTCCGGTATTTCGGACCGGGAGAATACCCGTATAAAGGTGTGCTCAAAAAAGAAGCCTGTGAGTCGGCTCCGTTCGTTCTTGCCGATCTCGGCTATTCTTCGCACGCCGTACACAACAACTATGCTACATTCTACAGCCGTAAGACGGTCTATGCGAACCTCGGTTTCAACGACTTCACCTCCAACGAGTATATGAGTGATCAGGACCAGGTCAATGAGATCGGATGGATGCGTGATGAGACCCTGATCCCGTATATCGGGGATGCGCTTGACGCGACGGAGAATCAGGACTTTGTGACGGTCATATCCGTTCAGGGACACGGCGCGTATCCCACGGAGGATGTGATAGAGGAACCTGCCATCAACGTGACGGGCGCAGCCACAGCGGAGAAGACAAGCCAGTGGGAGTATTACACGAACCAGATTCATGAGATGGACCGGTTCGTGAAGGATTTGATCGAATATGTGGATGACAGGGGGGAACCCTCGATTATTCTGTTCTACGGCGATCATCTGCCCACGATGGGACTTACGGACGATGACCTGAAGAAGGGTACGACATACCAGACGAGCTACCTTATGTGGGATAATCTGGGACTGAAGAGAAAGAGAAAAGACATATGCGCATATCAGGCAATGGCGGAACTCTTCAAGAAAGTCGGTATCCATGAAGGAACGATCTTCAACTTCCATCAGAGCATGCAGCAAAATGAACTGTATCTCTATGACCTTCAGACACTGCAGTATGATATACTGTACGGTGAAAAGTATGTATACGGTCAATCGATGCCGTATTCGAAGAGGGTCATGGCTATGGGAGTGAAACCCATTGTCCTGGATTCCGTAGAAAAGGTAAATGACCATACCTATTACATACACGGCAGTAATTTCACTCAGTCGAGCAGACTGACGGTGAATGACGAGTACTATGAGACTTCGTTTATTTCCGACGATACATTGCTCGTGACCGGTGTTACACTTGAGAACGGTGACTGGATCAATGTCGGACAGCTCAGCAATTCCGGATCGGGAAAGATCCTGAGCCATACGAACACGATCGTATACGGTATCGGAACGCCCACAGTACCGGGTTCGGCCGGTGAGATGCTGCAGATGAATCCGGACGGTACACAGAACAGCGACGGAAATCAGACGGCCGATACCGGCAACAGCAACGGAAACCAGACTGCCGACGCGGGTAACGCTGATGGGAATCAGTCGACTGAGGCCGGAAACAGTGATGGGAATCAGACGTCTGACACCGGAAATAGTGACGGGAATCAGACGACCGATACCGGGGATGTTAACGAAGATAAGACAGCTGACGCCGGAAATAATAACGAGAATAAAACTGCTTAACACCGGAAACAATAAAGAAAATTAAACTGCTTAATTCCGGAAACGATAACTGAAATCAGGGTTGAACACATATATCAGGCACAGAGGCAGCAAATGATTAATTATGAAGAAGAACTGAAAAAATTCAAACCGAGTCTCGACGTTGACGAGGCAGAAGGTGCGATTTACTCCAGAGACCTTACGGATGTCATCGATATCCTTCAGGAAATGCTGAAAGAGACATCCGGAAATAAGAGGGATTGGGAATGAGATGTATGAACTGCGGAGCGGAGCTGACGGAATCCGCTTATTGTCCGAATTGCGGGTGCGACGTATCGGTACAGAAACAGGCTATCGTGCTGTCAGGTCTCTATTATAATCAGGGTCTTGAGAAGGCCCAGGTCAGAGACCTCAGCGGAGCCATCGATCAGCTGCGCAGAAGTCTGAAATTTAATAAAATGAATATTCCGGCCAGGAACCTTTTGGGACTGGTCTATTTTGAGATGGGCGAAGTTGTTGCAGCCCTTTCCGAGTGGGTCATCTCGAAAAATATTCAGCCGGAGGAAAATATTGCGGTCGAATATATCGAGAACCTGCAGAAAGATGCGAACCGTCTGGATATAATCAACCAGACGATCAAAAAGTACAATATCGCTCTCGAGAACTGTACAAAGGGCAACGAAGATGTCGCTATGATTCAGCTGAAAAAGATCCTCGCACAGAATCCGAAGCTCATCAAGGGATATCATCTTCTGTCCCTTCTGTATCTCAGAAGCGGTGAATACGAGAAAGCAAGACGTCTTCTGAAGAAGGCGATCAAGATTGATAAAACGAATACGACGACATTGCGTTTCCTGCATGAAATCGATGAGCAGACAGGTCTTATGACGACTCTGGAGCCGCGTTTTTCCATCTGGTCCGGAAGAGACCAGACAGCGGAACCGGAGCCTCGCTCCAGACACACGCAATCGCAGCAGGTCTCGTTCAGAGAGACGACCATGGGTTCCGCGCTCTTCAGTGTCCTCTCGGGCGTCGTGGTGGGATGCCTTGCCATGTGGTTCCTTGTCATGCCCGCAAGGACTGACAAGATCACACAGGAGGCGGACAGAAAGGTAGCCCAGTATGCTGCCAACGCAGCATCGGATTCCGCACAGATGGAGACAATGAACGATCAGATCGTCAATTCGCAGGAGACGGTGAACACGGCCAACGCGCAGATCTCCGCGGCCAATAAACGTTCCACGTCATATGAGAATCTGATCACCGCCTTTAATGCGTTCAACAACGGCGATCTTGAACAGGCTGCAAATGCACTGACAGCCGTTGATGTCGACCAGCTCTCCGTCCAGGCGAAACAGATGTATGACCAGATCAGCGGAACGGCGAGCGCGACGATGTTCACGGAATATCGTGACACGGGTATGGAGCTTTACGACGACTATGCATACAGCGATGCGATCACATACCTCGAGCAGGCCAAAGCAATCAATGCAACAGATTATGATGTTCTCAATTATCTTGCAAATGCCTACCGCGCGATCGGTGATTACACCAATGCGCTTGCAAATTATCAGGCGATCGTTGACACTTATCCGGATACGAACAGAGCGCAGAATGCAAGCGAGATAATGGAAGAAATTGCCGAAGAGCAGCGCTACGATGAGGAAGCAGCGGCGGCAGCGGCAGCGCAGGCACAGGCGGAAGCTGAGGCGGCAGCGGCAGCGGCACAGGCACAGGCGGAAGCTGAGGCGGCAGCGGCAGCACAGGCTCAGGCTGAGGCCGAGGCAGCGGCGCAGGCGCAGGCGGAAGCTGAAGCGGCAGCACAGGCACAGGCTGAAGCCGAGGCGGCTGCAGCAGCGGAGGCTGAGGCGGCAGCGGCCGAGGGTATGTAAGAAGATATCTCCGACCTATATGACGTCGGGAATCTCAGGTGAAGAAAAAACAGGAGAAAATATGTCCGGTTTAGACTACATAAACAGAATTATCGCGGCCGTAGGGGAGAAAAAAGTACTCCGCAACGAGGAGATGAGCAGGCACACGACTTTCCGGATCGGAGGTCCTGCGGACTGCCTCGTACAGCCGGAAAACGCCGAGGAGCTCAGGGAGATCCTCAGGATATGCAGGGAAGAAGATGTGCCGTACTTCATCTTAGGGAACGGAAGCAATCTCCTGGTATCCGATTCGGGCTATAGAGGCCTCATTATCCAGCTTTTCAGAAATATGTCCGGCATCGAGATCGACGGAGATATCATAACTGCGCAGACCGGTTCTCTTCTCACGCAGATCGCATCTGCAGCTGCAGGTGCGGAGCTCACCGGATTTGAGTTCGCATCAGGCATTCCCGGAACGCTCGGAGGAGCCTGTGTCATGAATGCGGGTGCGTACGGCGGGGAGATGAAAGATGTTCTGGTCTCTGTGACAGCTATGGACAGGGAAGGCAGGATCTGTACGATCGACAGGGACGACCTGGATCTGGGATACAGACACTCTGCACTTATGGACGGCGGATACATTGTTCTTTCTGCCAAAATGAAACTCAGCCACGGGGAACCGGAGCAGATAAAAATGCTCATGGACGATCTGAGACAGCGGAGAACATCGAAACAGCCGCTTGATCTTCCGAGCGCCGGCAGTACTTTCAAGCGGCCGACCGGCTACTTCGCCGGAAAGCTCATACAGGACGCCGGCCTTCGCGGATATTCCGTGGGAGGCGCTCAGGTATCGGAGAAACACTGCGGTTTCGTGGTGAATACGGGAGAGGCTACTGCAGGAGATGTGTTCCGCCTCATCAGACATGTGCAGGCGGAGATAAAAAAGGATTTCGGCGTGGACCTTCAGACGGAAGTGAGATTCTTAGGCGAATTTGACAGCGAGGGAGATAGAGCATGAAATTTGTCATTATAACAGGGATGTCGGGGGCCGGTAAAAGTACTGCACTCAAGTTTCTGGAAGATTATGAATACTTCTGTGTAGACAATCTGCCTATTTCACTCATAGAGCCGTTCGCGCAGATATCCGTCGACGGCAGCTCTTCCGATATCAATAAGCTCGCTCTGGGCATTGATATCCGCAGCGGTAAAATGCTCGATAAGATGGAGTCGGTCCTTGAAAACCTCACGAAAATGGGGATTCGCTATAAAATCGTGTATCTCGATTCTTCGGATGAAGTCCTTGTTAAGCGTTATAAGGAGACGCGCAGAACGCATCCGCTCGCCGGAGTCGACGGCAGGATAGAGGACGGCATAAAGCTTGAGCGGGAGAAAACCACTTTCCTGAAACAGCGCGCTGACTATATTATAGACACCAGTCAGCTTCTGACGAGGGAGCTGCGGAATGAGATCAAACAGATATTTGTCGAGGAACACACATTTAAGAACCTTTATGTTTCCGTCATGTCTTTCGGATTCAAATATGGTATACCGACAGACGCCGATCTGGTTTTCGACGTGAGATTCCTTCCGAATCCATACTATGTATCGGACCTGAGACCGCTCACCGGACTCGATGAACCGATAAAACAGTTCATCAGAAAGAGCCCTGAATGCGATATCTTTCTTGACAAGTTCGAGGACATGTTGAATTTCCTTATTCCGCATTATGTGCAGGAAGGAAAGAACCAACTCGTAGTCGCTGTCGGCTGTACGGGCGGGCGGCATCGTTCGGTCATGCTCGCGGATGAGATTTACAAGCGATTGTCGAAGAACACCGACTACGGTGTCAGGATCCTTCACAGGGATATGCAGAAAGATCTTGTAACGAAACAGAGAGATTACGAGGTGAATTGAATGTCTTTTTCCAGAGATGTTAAGGATGAACTTGCCGGGATATATCCGAGACCGAGACACTGCAAGATCGCAGAGCTTGCCGGAATCATGGGAATTGCCGGAGAAGAAGGCGATGTGATAAGCCTTCAGTCCGAGAATGATATCCTTCAAAGAAAGTTCTTTACATTACTGTTAAAAGCATTTAATATAGAAAAAGGCTTGTGTCCGACTGCTTCCGGCAGCGGACGCAGAAGTACGTACCGGATGGTTCTGGATGATACGAAGAAAGTACAGGATGTAAAGTCTGCAATAAGACATCCTATGCTGCTTTCGATGGAGTGCTGCCGAAGATCTTTTCTTCGGGGTGCGTTCCTCGCAGGCGGTTCGATCAGTGATCCGGAGAAGTATTATCATTTCGAAATCGTGTGCGGCAACGCGGAATTTGCAAAGACCGTACAGGATGTGATGAACAGCCTTGGTTTCGAGGCCAAGACCGTTAAGCGAAAGAATACTTTTGTTGTTTATCTCAAGGAAGGCGAACAGATCGTTCAGATCCTTGGCGAAATGGGGGCCGGAAAGTCGCTTATGAGACTGGTGAACGTCAGGATCGTGAGGGAGTTCCGTGGTAAGATAAACAGACGGGTCAACTGTGAGACAGCCAATCTCAATCGAACAGCAGTGACGGCAGTCAGGCAGATCGAAGATATTCTGTACATCGGAGAGCATCTCGGATTCGGTAAACTTGCACCGCCGCTTCGGCAGATGGCGGAGGTGCGTCTCCAGTTTCCTGAAGCATCTTTAAAGGAACTGGGGGAGGCTATGGACCCTGTATTGGGAAAGTCGGGTGTGAATCACCGGCTTCGCAAGCTCAGTGAGATTGCGGATAAACTGAGAGAAGAGAAGGTCTGAAATAGATCTTCAGATCCTGGAGGGAGAAGTAATATGATTAGAAAAGAAATCACCATTCAGCTTGACAGCGGACTTGATACCAGACCGGTTGCATTGCTTGTTCAGGTAGCAAGCCAGTTCAAGAGTGATATCCATCTTGAGTCAGGCATTGCAAGGGTGAATGCCAAGAGCATCATGGGCATGATGACATTGGGCCTTGTTACAGGTGAAGAAGTCACTGTTACCGCAAACGGTGACGATGAACAGGACGCATTGAATCAGATTGAAGCTTATCTTACAAAGAAAAGCTGATTCAGGCTCTTGAAAGTAAAAATTTAAGGGTGTCGCCGGATGGCGGCACCCTATATTTATGTCATAGGAAACTGCGTTCCCTATGACATAAAAACGCTCCGCGAGGATGCGACTGGTGCGCAGATGAAGATGCAAGCTGACGCTTGCGCGCACCAGCGCGCAAAGAGTCGCAAAGCGAATCTTAATGTTCCCGCGTCCGAAGCGGGTGGCTGCAAATCGGATTCTGCGGCGGAGACAATACGGGCAATGAAGCGAGAAATTTACAGACCCGTCTCCTTGCCGTTCACGCGGAACCAGCATCGGTAAGCGATCTGAAAACCGAGACTTCTGTACAGCGCTTTCGCCGGCGCGTTCGAACTGACGACCTGCAGGTAGGCGTGGGAAGCGCCCCTGTCGTAGCCGGCTTTAAGGAGTGAAGCGACAATGTAGCGCGCAAGGCCGCGGCGCCGGTAGTTCTCATGTACATGGATCGCATAGACACCAACGTAATCCCTGTCAAGTATACCGAGACCGGTTGCGATGATCTCTCCCGCCTCATTTTCGATATACATAGCGATCTCATCTTTCGGAATCGCGGCATACATGGAAGGAACGATTCTGCGATGTATGTCATTGTCTGTCTTCTTCAGGGCGAACAGTGCATTGATCCAGGCATCGTTCACTTTCGGCATCACAGTGACATGAAGACCGGATAATCCCGACGCATCAATGTCCGGAAGGGTGGTGTAGGTGAGATCGGCTGTCATAACATAGATGTCATGCTCGATGTGGTAACCTCTTTCCTGCAGGAAAGCGTCCAGAGCCGGATCCGTCACGGGGCTGATCTTAAAAATGCTCGGGGTTCCCCACCTGGTATACATCTGCTCACAATATTCGGTTTTTTCTTCGAGTGTCAATATGGAAGCACCGATCTGTTCAACGCAGTTGGTCCTGTGTGTGTAAAGATAGGAAAAACGCAGGATCCATCCGTCATAAACTTCCATCTGGTGGGACGGCCATGCGTTGAGCGACAGGTCTTCAATCTTTTTTATATCCGTAATCATATCTGCATTATAGCCTATGAAAATGCCTAAAGCAATCAGCGCATCATTCTTAATTTTAAAAATAGGTGTACAGATTAAAAGTTAGATGATAAAATAGTCTAAACTATGAGCATTTGCGTGGAAGGAGTGACAACATGTCTAAGTTCCTGAAATTTATTGTCAACCTGTTTCTGACACTGGCTATTCTCACCGCGGTGGCGATTCTGGTACCGCCTCTCCTCGGTGTAAACACGACGATTGTGGACTCGGCCGGTATGGATACCAACCTGCCTCTGGGCTCCGTTACATATTCCGTCGATGTCCCGGTAACGCGTCTGAAAGCCGGAGATGAGATTCTGAAAGAGAACGGCTCTTCTACTTATGCATATATAATAGAAGAAGGGGATGCCGGAACAGGCAAGTATAAAGTATCCAGTGCAGTCGACAGGGAATCCTTATCTGAGATCACTCTCAGGAACACAGTATCTCTTGTAAAGGTCTGCATTCCGTATATCGGCTACGTGGTCGTTGCCATGCAGACGGTAGAAGGTATCATCATTATCGTTTTGGTTGTTCTCTTCATTATCATACTGTTCGTCCTTTCGGAGCTCTGGAAGTCAAGAGATGACGATGATGACGATGATACGGACAACGACAATGACAATGATAACGACGACAACACCGTGCAGTACGAAGATATCGCGGTGGAAGCCGGCGAAAATGCCGCAATTCAGGGAGATTTCAGCGAACTGCCCGGTTCAGCCGAAGAGACAGACGAAGATTCAGAACTGGATTTTGAAGAGATTCCTGAACAGATCGACCTTTTCGATGATGACGAATTTGCGGATGACGGGTCATTTTCCTCAGTTTCCCAGAGCGACGGCGACGCATCCTTCTATGCAGAATCCATAAGTGAGGTTCCGATTGAGGGAAGCACCGATACATCCGGAACATTCCGGGCGGAACCGGAAATCGGCCAGACAATCGATCCGAACATGAATCTTTCCCAGAATCATGAAAAGTTCGGCACCTGGAACACCACAGACTTCAACTTCGCTATGGAGCTTGAAAAAGGGATTACGGAAGAGTCCGCAGAAGCTGAAAAAGCCGTGAAAGCAGACACAATGGAATATGCAAACAGCGGCGTGTACAATCAGGACATATATGAGCAGCCGGCTTACGAGGAGCAGGCGGCGGTTCAGCCTGAAAGCACGGCAACGCCTTATGTGAGCGCCAGTGCCGTAAGCGGTGCTTCACAGGAGACATCGGCACAGGCATATGATACGGGATCCGATTATGAAGAGAACCCGGATATCAAACTTGAGCCGAATCAGTTCATCGCGGCGAGAAGATTTTCGCTCGAAGAGATCCTTGATCAGGCGAGAAAGCGCGGTGCGGAACCGAAGATCAAGAAAGACGATGTTTCGGGCGTCAGTATCGTAGACTACAGCGACCTGATCGGAAAGTAATCGGATTGCGACGGACTTAAAGCGTAAACCTGAAGGGAGCACTGTGAACGGTCCGGCAGAGAGTCGAAAACCGTGTGATTGATTCGATAATCATGCACGAAAAACAGAACAAAAAAGCTTAACAAAAAATAAAAAAACCTCTTGCATTTGCAGGAGGTTTTTGTTATTATCATTCGTGCTGTGACATGATAGCTATGAAGCGTGAAGTTGCTGCATACATATTGCAGGTTCTCCGTGGAGCGAATGTCATGTAAAGATACTGGCGACAAGTCACTGTGCAATGTCCGCCTATGCGGCGGAAACAATCGTGTGTGTATTCCTGAGTTTAGGAAACGCACGGGAACGTGTACAGTCACCGCTTGTCGTACTATTAAAAGTGCGAAAAGGAGGCGACTTTTTTTATGGCAAGTCAGGTTATGAGAATCACTCTCAAGGCGTACGATCACAAACTGGTAGATGCATCGGCGGCTAAAATCATTGATACTGTGAAGAAGAGCGGAGCAACAGTCAGCGGACCGGTACCGCTTCCGACAAAGAAGGAAGTAGTTACGATCCTCCGTGCGGTTCATAAGTACAAGGATTCCCGCGAACAGTTCGAGCAGAGAACGCACAAGAGACTGATCGATATCATAGCTCCGACACAGAAGGTCGTGGACTCACTGTCCAGACTGGAAATGCCGGCAGGTGTCTATATCGACATCAAGATGAAAACCAGGTAACTACCAATTAGTATGATTGCAGTGCAAGAGCAATCCGCTGTAAGGAGGTAACACATGAGCAAAGAGATTCTTGCAAGAAAGATCGGCATGACGCAGATCTTTTCAGATGACGGAGTTCTCACTCCGGTCACAGTCCTTCAGGCAGGCCCGTGCTTTGTAACACAGGTCAAGACAGTCGAGAAGGACGGCTACAGCGCAGTTCAGGTCGGTTTCGAAGAAATTCGCGAGAAACTGATCACGAAAGGTGAAAAGGGCGTATTTGACAAGGCAGGCGTTAAGCCGATGAGATTCGTGAGAGAACTCAAACTCGACAACGCTGAAGATTACAAGCCGGGTCAGGAAATTAAAGTTGATATCTTTTCAGCCGGCGATCACATTGATGCAACGGCTGTTTCCAAAGGAAAAGGCTTCCAGGGCACAATCAAGCGTCTTGGTCAGCACAGAGGACCTATGAAGCATGGTTCCAAGTTCCATCGTCATGCAGGTTCCAACGGAACATCTTCCGATCCGAGCCGTGTTTACAAGGGAAAAGGCATGCCCGGTCAGATGGGCAACAAGCGCGTTACTATTCAGAACCTTGAAGTTGTACGTGTTGATGCAGAGAACAATCTGATTCTGGTCAGGGGCGCAGTTCCGGGACCGAAGAAGAGCCTTGTGACAATCAAAGCAACTGTAAAGAATAAGAAGTAACACGGATAGGAGGACGATTCGAGATGGCTAACGTATCAGTTTATAATATGGGTGGCCAGGAAGTCGGCACAATCGAAGTATCGGACAGCGTTTTCGGTGCTGAGATCAAAGAGAACCTGGTTCATCTGGCTGTCGTGCAGCACCTCGCAGCAATGCGTCAGGGCACACAGAAAGCCAAGACACGCTCCGAAGTATCGGGCGGCGGAAGAAAACCGTGGAGACAGAAGGGAACAGGACATGCAAGACAGGGTTCAACAAGAGCTCCGCAATGGACACACGGCGGTGTCGTATTTGCACCGGTTCCGAGAAGCTACAAGATCAAGATGAACAAGCAGGAGAAGAAGGCAGCTCTGAGATCCGTTCTCACAGCTAAGCTTCAGTCCGGCGATATGATCGTTGTAGATAAGATCGCTTTTGACGAGATCAAGACAAAGAACATGGTCAATGTTCTCGCAAACCTCAAAGCAGAGAAAGCTTATGTCGTAATCGACGGAAACGACAAGAACGTTGTTCTTTCCAGCAAAAACATTCCGACAATGAAGCTCGCTTCCAGCGGAACACTCTGCGTATATGATATCCTGAAGTACAACAAGCTCGTCCTTACACAGGATGCAGTTAAGACGATCGAGGAGGTATTTGCATAATGGCTGATATCAAATATTATGACGTTATTCTTAAGCCGGTCGTCACAGAGAAGAGCATGTCCGGTATGGCGGACAAGAAGTACAGCTTCTATGTTCATCCGGACGCAACAAAGTCTCAGATCAAGGATGCTGTCGAGAAGATGTTCGAGGGAACAAAAGTTGCCCGCGTTAACACAATGAACCTCGACGGAAAGACCAAGAGACGTGGAATGACCTTCGGCAAGACAGCCAAGCAGAAGAAAGCTATTGTTTTCCTGACAGAGGACAGCAAGGACATCGAGATCTTCACAGGCCTTTGATGAATGCTTTCGGGCGGCATGAGCCGCAAGGCACCGCAATAAGCGGATGCCTCACTATACGTTAACAACGTGATGAATTTAAAGGAGATAAGAACATGGCTATTAAGACATATAAGCCGTATACACCGTCCAGAAGACATATGACGGGCTCCGATTTCTCTGAGATCACAAAAAAGACACCTGAGAAATCACTTACAGTAGCTCTCAAGAAGCACTCCGGACGTAATAACCAGGGCAGAATCACAAGCCGTCATCGCGGTGGCGGAGCAAGAAGAAGATACAGACTGATCGATTTCAAGCGCAACGCAAAAGACGGAATTCCGGCATTTGTAAAGGCTATCGAGTATGATCCGAACAGAACAGCTAATATCGCTCTTATCTGCTATGCAGACGGCGCCAAGGCTTACATCCTCGCTCCGGCAGGCCTTACAGTAGGTCAGGAAGTCATGAGTGGTGAGGACGCTGAAGTCAGGATCGGAAACTGCCTCCCTCTCTCCAAAGTTCCGGTAGGTACAGTTGTACACAATGTTGAGCTGTTCCCGGGCAAGGGCGGCCAGATGGTTCGTGCAGCCGGCAACGGTGCACAGCTGATGGCTAAGGAAGGCAAGTATGCAACTCTTCGTCTTCCGTCCGGCGAAATGAGAATGGTTCCGCTTGAGTGCCGCGCAACAATCGGTGTTGTAGGCAACGGCGATCATAACCTGATCAACATCGGCAAGGCAGGACGTAAGCGCCATATGGGTATCCGCCCGCATGTACGCGGATCTGTCATGAACCCGAACGATCACCCGCATGGTGGTGGTGAAGGACGCGCTCCGGTTGGACGTCCGGGTCCGAGCACACCGTGGGGCAAGCCGGCTCTCGGTTACAAGACAAGAAAGCATCATAAGCAGTCTGATAAGCTGATCGTAAGAAGAAGAAACGGTAAGGGTTCAGGAAGATAAGGAGGTAGGATAATGGCACGTTCATTAAAGAAAGGCCCGTTCGCGGATGAGCACCTTCTGAAGAAGGTTGATGCACTGAATGCATCCGGCGATAAGGCTGTTATTAAAACATGGTCACGCCGTTCCACGATCTTCCCGAGCTTTGTGGGACATACTTTCGCAGTACATGACGGAAGAAAGCATGTACCGGTATATGTTACTGAGGACATGGTAGGCCATAAGCTCGGCGAGTTTGTTGCCACACGTACGTACAGAGGCCACGGCAAGACCGAGTCCAGGAGCCGCTGATAAGACGGGCGTAGATCGAAAGGAGAGTATTCATGGCTAAAGGACACAGATCCCAGATTAAGCGGGAGAGAAATGAAAATAACAGAGAAAAAAGGCCGTCCGCAAAGGTTTCCTATGCACGGATGTCTGTTCAGAAGGCCAGCCTCGTTCTCGATGCAATTCGCGGCAAGGATGTTGAGACAGCTCTCGGCATCCTGACCTACAGCCCGAGATATGCGTCCAGCGTAATCAAGAAACTTCTTGAGTCTGCTGTTGCAAACGCTGAGAACAATAACGGCATGTCCAAAAATAATCTCTATGTAGCTGAGTGCTATGCAGGTAGAGCATCGACGATGAAGAGAATCCAGCCGAGAGCTCAGGGTCGCGCATACAGGATTCTGAAGCGCAACAGCCACATCACCATCGTGCTGGATGAGAAATAAGGAGGGTCAAAATGGGACAGAAAGTCAATCCACACGGCCTTAGAGTCGGTGTCATCAAGGATTGGAATTCCAAGTGGTATGCAGAGAAGGATTTCGCAGCAAATCTCGCTGAGGATCATCAGATCCGCGAATTCCTTAAGAAGCGTCTTTACAGCGCAGGTATTTCCAAGATCGAAATCGAGCGCGCTTCAGATAGAGTAAAGGTTGCTATTTATACAGCTAAGCCGGGCCTTGTTATCGGCAAGGGCGGAGCTGAAATTGAGAAGCTTAAGAATGAGCTCACAAAGAAGATCGGCCGCAAGGTCCTTGTAGATATCAAGGAAGTCAAGCGTCCGGACCGCGATGCTCAGCTCGTAGCAGAGAACATCGCTCTTCAGCTTGAAAACCGTATTTCCTTCCGCCGTGCGATGAAGTCCACAATGCAGAGAACAATGCGCGCCGGAGCTAAGGGAATCAAGACAACTGTTTCCGGTCGTCTCGGCGGTGCAGATATGGCCCGCAAGGAGACATACAGCGAAGGAACCATCCCGCTTCAGACACTCCGCGCGGATATCGACTACGGATTCGCAGAAGCAGACACGACATATGGTAAAGTCGGCGTCAAGGCATGGGTCTACAATGGTGAAGTACTTCCTACTAAGGGAAACAAGGAAGGGAGTGATCAGTAATGTTAATGCCGAAGAGAGTTAAACGGAGAAAGCAGTTCCGTGGTTCCATGAGAGGTACACCGACCAGAGGAACAAGAGTGACAAGAGGCGAATACGCACTCGTCGCTTCAGAACCGTGCTGGATCAAGTCTAATCAGATCGAAGCAGCCCGTGTCGCCATGACTCGTTACATCAAGAGAGGCGGTAAGGTCTGGATCGATATCTTCCCGGACAAGCCTGTAACGGCAAAACCGGCCGAGACTCGTATGGGTTCCGGTAAAGGTTCCGTGGAATATTGGGTAGCTGTTGTAAAACCGGGCCGCGTTCTTTTTGAGATCGCAGGTGTATCCGAAGAAGTTGCAAGAGAAGCGCTTCGTCTCGCAATGCACAAGCTTCCCTGCACATGCAAGATCTGCTCCCGTGAGCAGGTGAACGGCAAGGAAGAAGCTGCAGTAACGGCGCAGTCGGCAGAAGGCGGTGAGCAGTAATGAAAAGTACAAAATATCTTGAGAGCCTGCGCGGAAAGTCTGTTGCAGAGCTCAATGAAGAACTGGTTGCAGCGAAAAAGGAACTTTTCAACCTGAGATTCCAGAACGCTACGAACCAGCTTGATAATACTGGCAGAATCAAGGAAGTTCGCAAGAACATTGCAAGAATCCAGACGGTTATCGCAGCCAGCGGTAAGGAGGCATAATGATGGAAGAGAGAAACCTCAGAAAAACACGTGTCGGCAAGGTCGTCAGCAATAAGATGGACAAGACTATTGTCGTAGCGATTGATGACCGTGTTCAGCATCCGCTGTACAAGAAGATCGTTAATAAGACTTATAAGCTCAAGGCTCATGACGAGAACAATGAATGCAATATCGGCGATACCGTAAGAGTCATGGAGACAAGACCGCTGTCCAAGGATAAGAGATGGAGACTTGTCGAGATCGTAGAGAAGGCTAAATAATTCGGTCGCCTTACTTAATTCAGGAGGATACAAGAATGATTCAACAGGAAAGCAGACTGAAAGTCGCTGACAATACCGGAGCGAAAGAAATCCTGTGTATCCGCGTTATGGGTGGTTCTACACGCAGATATGCCCAGATTGGCGATACGATTGTAGCTACGGTTAAAGATGCAACACCCGGTGGTGTTGTAAAGAAGGGCGATGTCGTAAAGGCTGTTGTCGTCCGTACAGTTAAGGGCGCTCGCCGTAAAGACGGATCTTACATCCGCTTTGATGAGAACGCCGCAGTCATCATCAAGGATGATAATACACCGAGAGGAACCCGTATTTTTGGACCAGTTGCCCGTGAGCTCAGAGAGAAACAGTTCATGAAGATCGTTTCCCTTGCTCCGGAAGTACTGTAAGGGGGTAAAAACATGGCATCACTGAAGATTAAAAAAGGCGATACGGTTCGCGTTATTGCCGGCAAAGACAAGGATAAGGAAGGCAAGGTCCTTCTTGTCAATGCCAAGAAGAATACAGTTGTTGTTGAAGGCGTTAACATGATCACAAAGCATGAGAAGCCGTCCATGGCTAATCAGCAGGGTGGTATTGTTAACAAGGAAGCTCCGATCAACATTTCAAATGTTATGTACCTGCACAAGGGAAAACCGACCAGAATCGGTTTCAAGGTCGAGGGCGACAAGAAGGTTCGTGTAGCAAAGTCTACCGGCGAAACGATCGATTGAGGAAGGAGGATAAGGAATGAGCAGACTTAAAGAACAGTACGATAACGAAATCGTACCTGCACTTAAGAAAAAATTCGATTACAAGAATCCGATGGAAGTTCCGAAACTCGTAAAGATCGTCGTGAATATGGGTGTCGGTGAGGCAAAAGAGAATGTTAAGCTTCTCGATGCGGCTGTTGCAGATCTTGAGACAATCACAGGTCAGCACGTAATCCGCACAAAGGCTAAGAAGTCTATCGCGAACTTCAAGCTTCGTGAAGGCATGCCGATCGGCTGCAAGGTCACTCTTCGCGGTGAGCGTATGTATGAGTTTGCAGATCGCCTGATCAATCTGGCTCTGCCGCGCGTACGTGACTTCCGCGGTGTAAATCCGAACGCATTTGACGGCCGTGGCAACTATGCTCTGGCTATCAAGGAACAGCTGATTTTCCCGGAAATCGAGTATGATAAGATCGACAAAGTCAGGGGTATGGACGTTATCTTCGTAACAACCGCGAAGACTGACGAGGAAGCCCGCGAACTGCTGAGACTTTTCAACATGCCGTTTGCAAAGTAAAGGAGAGAAGATCGTGGCAAAGAAATCAATGAAGTTAAAACAGGCCAAGAAGCCGAAGTTCTCTACTAGAGCGTATACACGCTGCAGCATCTGCGGTCGTCCGCATTCCGTTCTTTCCAAGTACGGTGTTTGCCGTGTCTGCTTCCGTGAGTTAGCTTATAAGGGTGAGATTCCGGGAGTTAAGAAGGCATCCTGGTAAAAAATGGATTTCTGATCAGGAATAATCGTATGGAGTACCGACGGCGGATCGGCATCGGTACTCATTGTAAAGAACAATGAAAGGAGCGTCATCTAAATGACTACGACGAATGATCCAATCGCGGATATGCTTACAAGAATCCGTAATGCGAATACTGCTAAGCATGATACAGTTGATATCCCGGTATCCAAGATGAAATTAGCTATCGCTGATATCCTTGTAGATGAGGGATATATCGCTAAGTATGATCTTGTCGGTGAGGGTGTTGATCGCGTTATCCGCGTTACCCTTAAATACGGCAAGGACAAGAATGAAAAGATTATCACAGGCCTTAAGAGAATTTCCAGACCGGGCCTTCGTGTTTACGCAAGCAGCGATGAGATGCCGAAGGTACTTGGCGGCCTTGGCGTAGCTATCGTATCCACAAACAAGGGCGTAATCACAGATAAGGAAGCAAGAAAGCAGCATGTAGGCGGCGAAGTTCTTGCATTTGTATGGTAAACAGCGCTCACATAGCCTGGAAAGATTGATGGTCTGACCGGGCTGAGTGTTTTTAGGCACTGAAAACAGAGAGGGAAACCTCTCCGACAATTTAAGTCAGGAGGAAACATCATGTCACGTATCGGCAAAATGCCGGTTGTCATTCCGGCGGGCGTTACTGTTGATATCCAGCCGGGTAATGTTGTAACAGTAAAGGGACCGAAGGGCGAGCTCAAAAGAGAACTCGACCATGAAATGACACTCGAGCAGAAAGACAATGAAATTATCGTTACCAGACCGGATGATCTGAAGAGACACAAGGCACTTCACGGCCTTACACGTGCTCTCCTTCACAACATGGTTGTTGGTGTAACAGACGGATTCACAAAGACACTTGAGATCAACGGTGTCGGCTACAGAGCTCAGAAGCAGGGCAAGAAGCTCGTTCTTTCCCTCGGATACAGCCATCCGATCGAGATGGAGGATCCGGAAGGCCTCGAGTCTACAGTAGAAGGCAACAAGATCATTATCAAGGGTATCGACAAGCAGGCAGTCGGCCAGTATGCAGCAAATATTCGTGAGAAGAGAGCTCCGGAACCGTATAAGGGCAAGGGCATCAAGTACGCTGACGAAATTATTCGCCGCAAAGTTGGTAAGACTGGTAAGAAATAAAGGAAGGAGAGTTTAGAGATGATTACAAAGCCATCTAGAGCGCTGATTCGTCAGAAGAAACATCGCAGAATGCGCGGTCACATCGCAGGAACGGCTGAGCGTCCGAGACTCGCAGTCTTCCGCAGCAATAAGCATATGTATGCTCAGATTATTGATGATGTAAAGGGTGTCACACTCGTTTCCGCATCTACCCTTCAGGCTGACGTTAAGGAAGGCCTTGAGTATACCGATAACGTAGAAGCCGCAGCAAAAGTCGGCAAGGTAATCGGTGAGAAGGCTGTCGCAGCCGGCATCGAAGCTGTTGTATTTGACCGCGGTGGTTTCGTATACCACGGAAAGATTCAGGCTCTTGCTGATGCAGCGAGAGAAGCTGGCCTTAAATTCTAAGAGGAAGGGGATAACTCATGAGATCAAACGAGAATAAAAGATTAGACAAAGATGAGAGCGGCCTTGAAGACAGAGTCGTTGCCATCAAGCGTGTCACCAAGGTAGTTAAGGGCGGCCGTAACATGCGTTTCTCCGCTCTCGTAGTTGTCGGTGACGGAAATGGTCATGTGGGTGCAGGCCTCGGAAAGGCTGCTGAAATTCCGGAAGCTATCCGCAAGGGTAAGGAAGATGCTCAGAAGCATATGATTTCTGTTGCAAGAACAGATTTCCAGAGTATTACACATGACAACATCGGTAAGTTCGGTGGTGCTTCTGTTCTTCTCAAGAGAGCTCCGGAAGGTACCGGCGTTATCGCCGGCGGTCCGGCTCGTGCGGTTATTGAACTTGCAGGTATCAAGAACATCCGTACAAAGTCCCTCGGTTCCAACAATAAGCAGAACGTCGTTTTTGCTACACTGAACGGCCTGAAGGCTCTGAAGACACCGGAAGAGGTTGCACGTCTTCGCGGTAAGTCTGTCAGCGATATTCTGGCATAAGGAGGGTTACCGAAATGGCAGAAGAGAAGAAATTAAAAATCACACTTGTAAAATCTACTATCGGTGCAGTTCCGAAGAATAAGAAGATCATTGAGTCCATGGGCTTCCATAAACTCAACTCTTTCGTAATCCTTCCGGACAATGCAGCAACACGCGGACAGCTGGCTAAGATCGGCTATCTCGTAAAAGTAGAAGAAGTTTAATAGGAGGTGCCAAGAATGGATTTATCAAATTTATCTCCGGCTCCGGGTTCCAAGCACAATGATAATTTCCGTAGAGGCCGTGGCGAAAGCTCAGGCAACGGTAAGACAGCTGGTAAGGGACACAAGGGTCAGAAAGCTCGTTCCGGCGCACCGAGAATCGGTTTCGAAGGTGGCCAGATGCCGCTGTTCAGACGTCTTCCGAAGAGAGGTTTCAAGAACCGCAATGCTAAGGACTATGCATTTGTAAACGTTGGACGTCTTGATACTTTTGAAGAAGGCACAGTTATTACACCGGAACTTCTTCTTGAGACCGGCGTAATCGCAAAACTTCGCGATGGCGTTAAGATCCTCGGCGAAGGTGAACTTACAAAGAAGCTCACTGTAAAGACGAACAAGATCAGCGCGTCTGCAAAAGAAAAAATTGAAGCTGCAGGTGGTACGGTAGAGGTAATCTGATGTTCAAAACGATAGCTGACGCATTCAGGGTTAAGGATATAAGACGTAGGATCTGGTTTATCCTTTTATGCATGCTGGTTATTCGTCTGGGCTCCCAGATACCTGTACCGGGTGTTAACAGAGACTATTTTGCTGAGTGGTTCGCTGCTCAGACCGGCGATGCATTCAATTTCTTTGATGCTTTTACTGGCGGTTCATTCTCCAGTATGTCGATTCTGGCACTTTCCATTACACCGTACATCACATCTTCAATCATAATTCAGTTATTAACCATCGCCATTCCCGCACTCGAAGAGATGCAGCGGGATGGCGAGGATGGAAGAAAGAAACTTACAGCAATCACCCGTTATCTCACGGTCGGCCTTTCCCTCTTCGAATCCATCGCTATGACGATCGGTTTCGGCAACCAGGGACTTGTTCCGAATCTTGATTTTGCAAAGGGAGTTGTTGTGGTAACCTGCCTCACAGCCGGTTCTTCCTTCCTTATGTGGATAGGTGAGCAGATGACCGAAAAGGGTATCGGAAACGGTATCTCCATGGTTCTTTTGATCAACATCCTGTCCAGAGTTCCGAACGATATGGTTTCTCTCTATGAGCAGTTCGTAAAGGGAAAGACGATCGCAAGGGGCGGACTTGCCGGACTGATTATTCTTGCTATCATCGTATGCATGGTAGTGATGGTCCTCATTCTGAATGGGGCACAAAGAAACATTCCGGTACAGTACTCAAAGAAAATGGTCGGACGCCGCATGGTAGGCGGCCAGGCAACACACATTCCGCTTAAAGTTAATACAGCGGGCGTTATTCCGGTAATCTTTGCATCATCGATCATGTCCTTCCCGGGCATCATCGCTACATTTGCGGGAAAATCGAATGCGACTGGTTGGCTCGGCACACTTCTGGCTATTCTGAGTTCAAATAACTGGTTTGATTTTACACATCCGATTTATAGTATCGGACTGATTCTGTATATTGTACTTGTAATCTTCTTTGCGTATTTCTATACGTCAATCACGTTCAATCCGCTTGAGGTTGCAGACAATATGAAGAAGCAGGGCGGTTTTATTCCGGGCATCCGTCCGGGCAGACCGACTTCCGACTATCTGACACAGCTGCTTAACTACATCATCTTCATTGGTGCCTGCGGTCTTGTCATAGTCGCGATCATACCATTTTTCTTTAACGGTGTATTTAATGCCAGCGTTTCCTTTGGCGGTACTTCAATCATCATTATCGTAGGCGTAATCCTTGAAACGGTTAAGCAGATCGAGTCCATGATGGTCGTAAGAAATTACAAGGGATTCCTTAACTCATAATCAAATTATAAGGGGACAGCTTGAATCAAAGAATTGATTTGAGGCGTCCCCATATCTTTATTCTGATTGAAAAATCCTGTATAATAGGAGATAATAAGTCATCGAGATAAGAGGTCTTTGGGCCTTGGGACGATTCATTTAGGAGGTAAAGATATGAAGGTCATTATGCTTGGAGCACCGGGAGCAGGAAAAGGAACACAGGCAGTTCGCGTAGCTTCTGCTTATCAGATTCCGCACATCTCTACAGGCGACATATTCCGCGCTAATATTAAGGGCGGTACAGAACTCGGCAAAAAAGCGAAAGAGTACATGGACGCCGGAAACCTTGTGCCGGATGAACTCGTATGCGATCTTGTTGTTGACAGAATCAAGAAAGAAGACTGCAAGAACGGTTATGTTCTTGACGGATTCCCGCGAACAATTCCGCAGGCTGAAGCGCTTGACAAGGCAGTGGAAGCCATCGGAGAAAAAGTTGATTTCGCAGTTAACATCGATGTTCCGGACGAAGCTATCATCACCCGTATGTCCGGCAGACGTGCATGCCTCACATGTGGCGCTACCTATCATATCGAATACAATCCTCCGAAGAAAGCTGACATCTGTGATACCTGCGGATCCGCTCTCGTACTTCGCGAGGACGACAAGCCGGAGACCGTCAAGACCCGCTTAAACGTGTATCATGAGCAGACACAGCCTCTGATTGATTATTATACTGGTAAGAACATTCTGGTGACGGTCGACGGCACACAGAATATGGATAAGGTGTTCTCCGACATTAAGGCATTGCTCGGGGAATAAAGGTGTATCGTAAGAAAGGGGCCGGGAGCTTCTTTCCGTTAGGAGGATATGTAAATGGCAAAAGCAGATGCAATTGAAGTAGAAGGCGTTGTCCTTGAAAAATTGCCGAATGCAATGTTCAAAGTTGAACTTCAGAATAAGCATGTAGTTCTTGCACACATCAGCGGCAAGCTCAGAATGAACTTTATCAGGATTTTGCCGGGGGATAAGGTTACGATTGAGCTCTCTCCGTATGATCTTGACAAGGGTCGAATTATCTGGAGAGATAAGTGAAAAAGACTTTCCATTAAATTAATTCTAAGCTTCTAATCTGAAGTGACAGAGCTGTCTCATCATTATAAAATGCATCGTCGGGACGCTTTCGCTCGGTCTCGCTGGCAGCGGTACTAATAAAAATTCATCGCTAAAGCTCGAATTTTTAAAGTACCGGCCGCTCGACGACGCCCTCCGTTCGCATTTTAAATGATATCGACAGCATTTTATAAGGAAGCGTGAAGATTAGGCCAGCTTAAAGTTCCGTTAGTGAAAACGGATCAATGGAAAGGCTGAGAGAAAAGAGAAATTTAAGCTAAATAAATACATAAATATTTAAAAAAGTTCTTGCAAAAGAGTCCGCATAGTAGTATTCTATTATGCGGACTTTTGTGCGCGACAGCGCAGTTTTCGGAAAGGAGGTTTAAATATGAAGGTTAGATCTTCCGTAAAACCAATATGTGAGAAGTGCAAAGTCATCAAGAGGAAGGGCTCTATCAGAATCATCTGTGAGAACCCGAAACACAAGCAGAGACAGGGCTGATAAAAAGAAGTTATTAAGCTATCTACAGTCTGTAGCGCGGCTGCACAGACTTTAGGACTATATATCAGCGAATGAGCCGATAATAGTGCTTAATACCGGTACGCGTCATCAATTTGTACCGGAAAGGTCGTACATGAATGTGTGCGACTGGGCTTCTTCATTCCCGAGGCGAAAGCCAAGGGCCGGCAATGCAGCAATGTATATGTCGCGGGCCCCAGTTAGGAAACTAGTAAACAGTAACAAAGAAACAAAAAGAAACTCAAGTTTTGGAGGAAAAACAATGGCTCGTTTAGCTGGTGTTGATTTACCAAGAGACAAGCGTGTTGAGATCGGACTTACCTACATCTACGGAATCGGCAGAACAACTTCTAACAGAATCCTTAAAGATGCAAACGTAAACCCGGATACACGCGTACGTGATCTTACTGACGAAGAAGTAGCTCGCATCAAAGAAGTTATCGATGAGACCTGCATCGTAGAAGGTGATCTCCGTCGTGAAGTAGCCATGAACATCAAGCGTCTTACAGAAATCGGATGCTACAGAGGAATCCGTCATAGAAAAGGACTCCCGGTTCGTGGTCAGAACACAAAGAATAATGCTAGAACTCGCAAGGGTCCGAAGCGTACTGTCGCAAATAAGAAGAAGTAATAGAATCGAAAGGAAAGTAGGTTAGTTTTTATGGCTAAGGTACAGAGAAGGCAGACCGGCGGTAAGCGCAAGGTCAAGAAAAACGTTGAACATGGACAGGCACACATCCAGTCAAGCTTTAACAACACAATCGTTACACTGACTGATGCTAAGGGCAATGCTCTTTCATGGGCATCCGCAGGTGGTCTGGGATTCCGCGGTTCAAGGAAATCTACTCCCTACGCTGCACAGATGGCAGCTGAGACAGCAACTAAGGCTGCACTTGTTCACGGCCTTAAGACTGTTGAAGTATACGTAAAGGGACCGGGTTCGGGAAGAGAAGCAGCAATTCGTGCATTATCAGCATCAGGTCTTCAGGTAGTTTCTATCGAAGACGTAACACCGGTGCCGCACAATGGTTGCCGCCCGCCGAAACGCAGAAGAGTATAACTTAAGTAGCTAAGATAGTTATTAGGAGGTCCATTAGAAAATGGCAGTAAATAGAGTTCCATATCTTAAGAGATGCAGATCACTCGGAATTGAGCCGACAGTTCTTGGCATTGATAAGAAGTCTACACGTGAGCTTAAGAGAAGCAGCCGCAAAATTTCCGAATATGGTCAGCAGCTCCGTGAGAAACAGAAAGCAAAATTCATCTACGGCGTTCTTGAGAAGCCGTTCAGAAACTACTACGAGAAAGCAGACCGCATGAAGGGCATGACCGGTGAAAACCTTATGGCTATGCTCGAGCTTCGTCTTGACAACGTACTGTTCCGTCTGGGCTTTGCCCGCACAAGACGTGAAGCACGTCAGATCGTAGATCACAAGCATGTACTTGTAAACGGCAAGTGCGTCAACATTCCGTCTTACCAGGTCAAGCCCGGTGACAAGATCGAGATCAAAGAGAAGAAGCAGTCTTCTGCAAGATACAAAGCTGAGAACGGTATCCTCGCTGCTACAGCCGGACGTGCTGTTCCGGAATGGCTTGAGGCTGACGCTGAGCATCTTTGCGGCGTTGTTAAGGAAGTTCCTTCAAGAGACGTCATTGATGTTCCGGTCAACGAAATGCTTATCGTCGAGTTGTATTCTAAGTAATAAGTAGAGAGACCTTTACCCCTCAACCAGCAGTTATTCCAAAGGAGGGAATACTTAGTGTTTGATTTTAATAAGCCGAAGATTACAGTTGCGGAAATATCCGATGATAAGAAATTTGGCAGATTTGTAGTCGAGCCTCTGGAGAGAGGATATGGCACTACACTCGGAAACTCTCTCAGAAGAATCATGCTTTCTTCGCTTCCGGGTGCTGCGGTCAGCCAGGTCAAGATTGAAGGCGTTCTTCATGAATTCAGCCCGATCCCGGGTGTGAAGGAGGACGTCACAGAGATTATTCTTAATCTTAAGAGCCTTGCTATTCGCAACAGTTCTGAGACGGATGAGCCGAAAACCGCATATATCGAATATGAAGGTGAAGGCGTTGTCCATGCTTCCGATATTCAGGTAGATTCCGATATCGAGATCATGAATCCGGATCAGGTAATTGCAACTCTGAATGGCGGTCCTGAATCCAGGATCTACATCGAGATGACAATTACAAAGGGCCGTGGTTATATTAGTGCCGATAAAGGTAAGTCTGATGATCAGCCGATTGGCGTCATTGCTGTAGATTCCATCTACACACCGGTCGAGCGTGTTAACATGACAGTTGAGAACACACGTGTTGGACAGCAGACAGACTTTGACAAGCTCACACTTGATGTCTGGACCAAGGGAACAATGAATCCCGAGGAGGCAGTGAGCCTTGCAGCGAAGGTCCTGAGCGAACACCTGAAACTCTTCATCGATCTGACAGAGACAGCTAAGACTGCAGAAGTCATGATTGAGAAAGAGGATAATGAGAAAGAGAAGGTTCTCGAGATGAATATCGACGAACTGGAACTTTCCGTCAGATCTTACAACTGCTTGAAGAGAGCAGGCATCAATACAGTTGAAGAACTGTGTAATAAGACTTCCGAAGATATGATGAAGGTCCGCAACCTCGGACGTAAGTCACTTGAAGAAGTTCTTGCAAAACTGAAAGAACTCGGCCTTTCACTGAAACCGAGTGAAGACTGAAATTACCGCGGATAAAAGCGCCCGTCAGTAAGACCGAAGAGTATGGCGTCAGCGTTCCGCAGATTGGAGAATAAGAATGTCCGGTTACAGAAAACTCAGCAGAACAGCTGCACAGAGAAAAGCATTACTGAGAAATCAGGTTACACAGCTGCTTTACAACGGCAAAATCGTAACAACAGAGTCCAAAGCTAAAGAAGTCCAGAAGATCGCTGAAGGCTTTATCGCACTCGCAGTCAAGGAAAAGGACAACTTTGAGACAGTTACCGTTAAGGCTAAGGTTGCACGCAAGGATGCCAATGGCAAGCGTGTCAAGGAAGTTGTAAACGGAAAGAAAGCAACAGTATTTGATGAAGTCGACAAGGAAATCCAGAGAGATCTTCCGTCCAGACTGAACGCAAGAAGAAAGATGCTCGCTTACTTCTATCCGATCACTGAAGTTCCGGAAGAAGGCAAGGGACGCAAGAGAAACACCAAGAAGGTTGATCTTCCGAAGAAGATGTTCGAGGAAGTTGCACCGAAGTATGTAAACCGCAACGGTGGCTACACACGTATCGTAAAGATCGGCCAGCGCAAGGGAGATGCAGCTATGGAAGTTCTTCTTGAGCTTGTATAATCAATGAAATGTTGGGTGAGGCTATAGATCCGGGGTTAAATGCCGGGGGTCGATGGCCTCACTTTCTTTATGCTCTGTTATTGCTTCATTTTCTGATGCGCAGCCAGTATTCCATCATTCCTGATGCTCGGATTGCATTTCATTTTCTGGTGCGCTGCCAGTATTCCATCACTCCTGATGCATGGATTGCGTTTCATTTTCTTATGCACTGTCTGTACGTCACTTTATATATGCTTTGTTTGTATCCTCAATTACTTTGTGATAGAATGTTATATCCGATGCGCATTCCCGTGCATGCATCAGAAACGGCTTCTTCATGGAGCGTGTCGTAATATGGAGAAAGTACAAAGAGAGGTAACTATGAAAACAGGAAAAAAGCTCATGGCCATACTTATTATGGCAACACTTCTCATCCCGCAAAGTGTCTACGGCGCAGACATTCTTTCCGAAAATGTGGTTGGTGCGCAGGCAGTTTCCGATGAGAGCAGGGTATCCATGAATCCGGACAAGGCAGCCGCCGAGACCATCGCCTCTGAGGACGCAAAAGAAGCAACTGAGAGCATTTCGTCGGCGACGGAAGAAAGTTCCGATAAGCTATCTGAAGGCGCAGATGCGGCATCAGACGAAGCAGCTGCGGCAGAGAATGATATTGTTTCGGAGGCCGATAAGACTTCCGAGAAAACGGTATCCGGGAAAGAAGATGCTGCAGATGACAACAAAAAAGACAGCTCAGCAAAAGAAGATGCAGAGAAAGACGATGTGAAGAAGGACGATTCCGCGGCGGACAGTTCTCTTGCAGACAGTTCCGTGACAGATCTCGCTCCGCTTGAAGAGGAGAAAGACGAGATGGAGGAGGTCGTCGGAGCAGGGGCTCCTGCGAACGATGCGAAGCTTGAGACGGGTGTGTATTGCATTTGCATGAAACAGAATTATAAGAATTTCCTCGGAAGCGAGGGAAATGTTGAGACACACCGCGCAAATATCCAAATCGTTGAGAAGAACTACTCCAAAAAGCAGTGCTGGGTCATTACGGCACTCGGAAACGGAAGATATTCCATCTGGAATCTCTCATCCGGTATGGCACTCGGTATTGTGGGCATTACACCGAAGCAGAATGCAAACATCTGCCAGTTCAGACGCCACTACAAAAACGTAGCACAGTTCTATATCAGGAAGACAACGGACGGTGCGGTCATAATTCAGCCGGTCGGAGGTACATTTGTCCTTGCTGCGACATCTGCTGATGTTAAACCAGGCGTTGATGTCCGCCTTACAAAGTACACGGCACAGATGGAAGCAAAATGGAGATGTGTCAAGACCACATCCATGCCTGCCGCTGACGCAACGTATACGATCCGCTCCAAGCTGGATGATTCTAAATACCTGAGTATAGAGGGCGGTGCCAAGACCTCCGGAGCGAACTGTATTCTGAGCGGCACGTCTGCCGGAAAATATGTGACCATATATTCCACAGCAGCCGACAAACGTATGATTCGTCCGACGTGTTCCAATTTCACGCTGAATGTTTACAGCAATATGCAGAACGGCAGCAATGTCAAACAGTACAAGATAACCAACTCGGTACGTCAGTTCTGGAAATTTAACGACGAGGGCAACGGTTATTATTCCATCCGATTGGCCAGCGACACCAGTATGGCTTTGGATGTCGCCGGAGGGACCGCTAAAGATGGAGCCAACATTCAGGTCTATAAATTCAACGGGTCCGATGCACAGCTCTTCTCACTGGAGAAAGTCGATGCGAGCCGGATTCTCCCGAACGGCTACTATGCCATGAAATCCTCCGCGAACACGAAGATGGCAGTCGAGATAGCGAACAATTCGAAGAGCAGCGGAGCAAATGTTCAGCTCGGCACCTACAACAACCGCAACAAGCAGAAATTCTACATCTCTTACGCGGGAAGCGGTCTGTATTACATTAAAAATGTAAGATCCCTGCTGAACCTCGATGTTGCCGGCGCAAATAAAGCGAACGGGACGAATGTATGGCAATACACGAGAAACACCACGAACGCTCAGAAATGGAAGCCGGTAGGATCCTTAGGCGTATTTTGTCTCAAGTCTGCCCTGGGCGATGTTGCGATGGACTGCAACGCGGGCTCAACGGCTCCGGGAACGAACATTCAGATCTATGCGATCAATAACACGAACGCGCAGAAATTCCGGCTTGCACCTGTATCCATCAGCGCGGAGAAAGAGTTCACGGTCGCGATCGACGCCGGACACCAGCGTCATCAGAATACCGGCAGAGAGCCGATCGGGCCGGGTTCCTCGACAATGAAGCAGAAAGTAAGTTCCGGTACCGACGGGCGTTATTCCGGACTCAACGAATACGAGCTGAATCTGCAGGTTTCTCTCAAACTTCAGGCAGAGCTTGAAAAGAGAGGCTACAACGTATTTATGGTCCGCACAACGCACGACGTAAATATCAGCAACGCCGAGAGGGCTCAGATGGCGGCGAACGCCGGCGCTGACATTTTCCTAAGAATTCATGCAAATGGTGCCGACAGCTCCTCTGTCCGCGGCGCGCTGAACTATATGCCGTCGTCATCTAACCCGTATCTGTCACCATCTGTGATCGCAGGAAGCCAGAGGCTTGCGAGAGTCGTACTGGATTCATACTGTGCAGCTACGGGAATACCGAATCTCGGACTTCTTACCGGGGATGATATGACCGGAATCAACTGGGCGAAGATGCCGGTTACGATCGTGGAGATGGGCTTTATGTCCAACAGGACGGATGACCTGTACATGGCGTCAGCTTCGGGCCAGGCGCAGATCGTGCAGGGAATTGCGAACGGCGTAGATAAATACTTTGGCTGATAAAAAGTGATACGGCGCCGAAAGGGGAGCTTTCGACGCCGCATCTGGGGAGTATAAATAATTAATAAGGGGTTATTGTAAAAAAAATTTTTGAAGGGTAAATTCTTTTTACGAGTTTTATTATATAACCAGATACATTAAAAAGCAACAAAAAGTTAAAAGAAATTTAACAAAAATTTTGGGAATATGAATATGAAAGAACTGGAATACATCACACCCTGCCATTTTGGTCTGGAATCCGTGCTGAAGAGGGAAATTGGCAGGCTCGGATACGAAATCAGCTCCGTGGAAGACGGAAGAATTCTCTTCAAAGGAGATTCCCTGGCATGTGCTCGTGCCAATGTCAATCTCCGCAGCGCCGAGCGTGTCCTCCTCAAAGCAGGTGAATTCAACGCCTCGACATATGACGAGCTCTACGAACAGACCAGGGCGATCCCCTGGGAGGACATGCTTCCGAAAGATGCAAAATTCTGGGTGACGAAGGCATCTTCCGTCAAGAGCACCCTGTATTCGCCGTCCGACATCCAGAGAATTATGAAGAAGGCGATGGCAGACAGAATGTCATCCGCGTACGGCGTAAAGTGGATGCCTGAAAATGGTGCTTCCTATCCCATGCGCGTCTCCCTCAAGAAAGACCGCGTAACGATCGGAATCGATACCACGGGAACTTCCCTGCATAAGAGAGGCTACAGAGTTTCACCGGTCATCGCTCCGATCTCGGAGACGCTCGCTGCGGCTCTTATCATGCTGACCCCGTGGAGAGCCGGAAGGATCCTTGTGGACCCGTTCTGCGGTTCCGGTACATTTCCGATTGAAGCGGCCATGATTGCTCAGAACATAGCACCGGGTATGAAGAGGAAGTTCCTTGCGGAAACGTGGGACGGCATACTGGACGGAAAAGAGTTCACGGATGCCCGCGCGGAAGCGAGAGCTGCAGTGAAAAAGGAATTCGACTCCGATATTCAGGGATACGATATCGATCCGAAGGCGATCCGCGCGTGCCGCGAAAATGCGGAGGCTGCAGGGGTCGGAGGGCTGATTCATTTTCAGAGAAGAGAAGTAAAGGAATTGCATCATCCGAAAAAATATGGTTTTATTATTACCAACCCGCCTTACGGTGAGCGGATAGAGGATCGGGAGAATCTCCCGGCCCTTTACGGAGAGCTTGGCAAGGCCTATGAGAACCTCGATTCATGGTCCATGTATGTGATTACGGCCTATGATGAGGCGGAGGCGGCGATTGGCCGTAAAGCGTCCAAAAACCGTAAAATATACAACGGAATGATGAAGACGTACTTCTATGAGTATGCGGGCCCAAAACCGCCTAAAAGCGGCGGTAAGAGACCGTAGGGGTATGCAGGGTACGGAGGAGGAGATATTATGAAAATTATATTTGCGACCGGCAATCAGGGAAAACTTCGGGAAGTCAGGGCAATCGTGGCGGACCTCGGAATCGAAGTGGAGTCCATGAAGGATGCCGGCATTGATGTGGATATAGTGGAGGACGGGAAGACATTTGCAGAAAATGCCCTGATCAAGGCAAGAACCGTATGTAAAGCCTGCGGAGAGGTGACCATGTCAGACGACTCGGGGCTTGAAATCGACGCCCTTGGCGGAGAACCGGGCATCTATTCGGCCCGCTATATGGGCGAGGATACGTCCTACCACATCAAGAACATGAACCTGGTCGAGAGACTCGAGGGCGTGCCGGATGAGAAGAGGACGGCGCGATTCGTATGTGCCATCGCCTGCGTGTTCCCGGATGGTCGGGAACTGACCTGCCGCGAGACTTTCGAGGGCAGGATCGGCTACGAGGAAAAGGGAGAGAACGGTTTCGGATACGACCCGATATTCTATGTTCCGGAAAAAGGATGCTATTCTGCAGAGCTCTCCCCTGAGGAGAAGAACGCAATCAGCCATCGCGGTAAGGCACTCAGAGCGATGCGTGCAAAACTGGAGGAAATCTTATGAAGATTCTGATCGTCAGCGACACACACGGACGTGACGATAACCTTGTGAAGGTTCTTAAGAAAGTGAAACCTATCGATTTTCTCATACACTGCGGAGACGTAGAAGGCAGTGAAAAGAAAATCAGGGAGCTGGCCGGATGCCCCTGCGCGATGGTCAAGGGCAACAATGACTTCTTTACGGACATTCCGAGGGAAGAGGTCATCACCCTGGGCAGATACAAAGTGCTCATTGTGCACGGACACACGTACGGCGTGGCATGGGATGAGGAAGGCGTCATTGAGGCTGCGCGTGAGCGGGGCTGTGACATCGTGATGTACGGGCATACTCACAGGCCTTCCATCAACATTGCTACCGAAAAGGGCGGCGTGACGACCATAAATCCGGGCAGCCTGGCTTTTCCGCGTCAGGAAGGCAGAAAACCGAGTTACATCGTGATGGAGATTGACCGCTTTGGGAAGGTGCATTTTCGGATTAACTATCTGTCGAGGTCCGGGAGGATCCAGCTCTGGTGACGTAGGAATGCGCATAACAGAGCTGATAAAAAACGGAGCAGCAAAACGGTTTGGCAGAAGTGAAAAGTTTATTTCCACTTCGCAAAAAAGTTTGCGCGAAAGAATATAAAAAGTTGTTGACAAAGAAGGATTGATTTAATATAATGATTAAGCGCTGTGAGAACGGCGTAACGGAAGGTGACGGGGTGTGGCTCAGCTTGGCTAGAGCGCCTGGTTTGGGACCAGGAAGTCGCAGGTTCGAATCCTGTCACCCCGACTTCTTTGAAAAGTATATATTCTTTTTTTGCGGGTGTAGTTCAATGGTAGAACACCAGCCTTCCAAGCTGGACACGTGGGTTCGATTCCCATCACCCGCTTCGTCTCTTTATAGAGACTAACAGCGGCTATGTGCCTGTAGCTCAGCTGGATAGAGCAACGGCCTTCTAAGCCGTGTGTCGGGAGTTCGAGTCTCTTCAGGCACGTTTCCCTGTGGTGGGTATAGCGCAGTTGGTTAGCGCGCCAGATTGTGGCTCTGGAGGCCATGGGTTCGAATCCCATTATCCACCCTTGCGGCAAAATAAGCTGCGTGTCACCATTATTTTTTTGGGCTATCGCCAAGGGGTAAGGCACAGCACTTTGACTGCTGCATTTCGTTGGTTCGAATCCAACTAGCCCAGTATTCGGAGCATTAGCTCAGGTGGTAGAGCACTTGACTTTTAATCAAGTTGTCCGGGGTTCGAGTCCCCGATGCTTCAGTTGGAAAAAGATTCCGGAAGACCTAAAAAGGTTTTCCGGATTTTTTTATTAGGTGGAGGATGCCAGAATCCGTATCTGAAAGAATCTGACTGGGGCTGGCAGATTGATCCGAAAGGTCTGCGCTACAGCCTGAATGAAATATATGCCCGCTATGGACTCATCTATGTAGATAAGCATGACGATGGTACCGGGACACTGGAAAGGAAGAGGAAAGACAGCTTCTTCTGGTATAAGAAGGTTATTGAGAGCAACGGAGAAGAATTTAGGAATTGCCTACGCCGGAAAGTCTGGTTAGAATTGTAAAGTCAGGTTGCTGTCGCAGTCATGAAAGGATTGTACATCTGCGACATCGATGATATAATTAAAAAAATTAGCCGTACGGCGAAAATTCGGCGCGACAAGAAGAATTAAGCCGTACGGCTAAAATTTTATCACAGAGTTTATTTTTTAGCCGTACGGCGAAATGTTTGCGAAGATGTGAACGTATTGTGGTTTATGTAAAGCGATGGAGGAGACTATGATGCGGATAACAAGTGCGGCAACCTTTGGAGAAGCGATCCGTGCGAGACGCAAGGAATTGCATTATACTCAGGGGTTCCTGTCTGAATTCAGCGGTCTGAGTGTGAGTTTCATATCCGATCTTGAGAATGGGAAGAAAACGGTCGAACTTGAGAAGGCAATTTATCTGGCGAATCTTCTCGGTCTGGATCTGAGTATGGAAGGACGTGGACATGGAACTTGAGAAATACGTAATCAGTATCGAAAAAAACGGTCGGATGGTTCCTGTCGGATCGATCAGCGGTGAGGATTATCGGTCAGCACGGTTTTCATATATGGATGAATATCTGGATGATGCAAATGCCGTGCCCGTTTCAATCAGCCTCCCTCTGCAGCGGGAGAGTTTTTCAGCAGAGCAGACCAGACAGTTCTTTGAAGGACTTTTGCCGGAAGGCTTCACCAGAAGATCTGTAGCGCAGTGGCTTCATCTGGATGAAAATGACTATCTCTCGATTCTACATCAGCTGGGAAGAGAATGTCTTGGTGCGATCAGGGTCCTGAAAGAAGGAGAGACTCAGACAGCGTCTTACGAAATGATAACGAGGCAGCAGGTGAAAGCTCTTGCTGCGGAAGGCGCTCAGAAATCTGCAGAGATAGTCACAAAATCACACCTTTCCCTGACAGGTGCCTCGGGCAAGGTAGGTCTGTATTATGATACCGCTGGAAATCAATGGTATCTCCCTCAGGGAACAGCACCCAGTACTCATATTGTGAAGCAGAGCCACGTGCGCTTGGAAGGCATTGTGACAAATGAGCAGTTGTCTATGATGACTGCTGCAAAATGCGGAATCGAGGTCCCGGAGAGTTTCATTATTGACTTGGGAAGCGGAGAAGACAAAGAAGTCTTATATGCGACCAGACGATATGACCGCACATTTGAAGGCGCTGTAGATACAATCAATGGACTCATGTGTCCGCTCCGGCTTCATCAGGAGGATTTTTCTCAGGCTTTGGGAATACCTTCTGCCGGCAAATATGAGAAGGGTCATGCAGGATACATGCGAAGGATGTTCGAACTGCTCAGACAGTTTTCTTCAAATCCGATTGTAGACCAGCAGAAATTGTGGGATTTAATTGTGTTCTGTTATCTTTTGGGAAATACAGACGCACATATCAAGAATTTCTCTCTTCTCTATGGAAAAGACCTTCGAAGCATACGCCTTGCTCCGGCATATGATCTTGTCAGCACAACGATTTATGAAAGCAGTACAAGGGAGATGTCATTTTATATTGGCAATGCTCTTTTGATTGATGAAATCACTGAGGCTTCTTTTAGAGAGGCGGCTGCTGAAATCCATATTGGAGAGAGATGTGCTGTTCGCAGATTCAACTTCATCTGCAATCATTTCAGAGAAGCATTGAGAGAGGCAGCTGTCGAGCTTCAGGAAGAGGGCATGTCAAAAGCAGAGGAAATAGAGGAGAGAATATTGCATACGGGAGGCTATGCGAAGCTGTAGTACTGCATCCGATTAGACTGATTGGTAATGTGAGGAGAGTAAGAAGTGTTAAAAGATGAAAGGAACAGTAAGATTGTATGAGGTCGAAGGTGGCTCCTTCGAGAGTGTTTGGGATGACGATACAGAACTGACATCGCTGAGCGAAATTTACGCGAAAGGTTACGTTAGAGAAAAAGGAATCCGGGAATACCCCCTTTGGGGGTAATTCTGCCTGACGCTAACAAGAGAAATTGAACGCGTTGCAAGCCAGAATTCCGTAAATTTGCATTGGCACACTTTGAGCATGATTGTTCATTCATTACCGCTTGCTAAGATGAAACATCGGGGCTTTACCTGCCCCGATGCTTCTTTTTTCGCTTCTGCTGTTTCAATTCAAACTGGCGCTGCTTTTCTGCTTCTTTCTGTTCTCGACGTACTGCTTTCCGCTCTAATTTGTGTTCTTCCCGCTGTAGCTGCAAGGCT
>CACYPS010000040.1 GCA_902776305.1 uncultured Lachnospiraceae bacterium
CGGCAAGCTGGTCGAGGAAGGCAACGATGCTATCGTTAACGGCGTAGTCACTATGAAGGACGAGCTGCTCAAGACAGATGTCAAGATCAGCAAGGTCGACGCAGGTCAGGGCAATGAACTGAAAGGCGCAGAACTTACAGTAACAAGGATTGCAGATGCAGCCGGAACAGAAGTCAGCAATATAATTGAGAGCTGGACATCTGACGGAGCTGTTCATGAAATAACCGGTCTGACGGATGGTACTTATACTCTGACAGAGGCGAGTGCTCCGGAAGGCTACGAGATTGCCGAGACCATTACATTTGTAATCAAGGACGGTAAGCTGGTCGAGGATGAAAATGCCAAGGACGGCGTCGTCACAATGAAGGACGAGCAGAAGAAGGCGGACGTCAAGATCAGCAAGGTCGATGCAGGTCAGGGCAATGAGCTGGCCGGCGCAAAACTGACGCTCACGAAGGAAGGCCAGGATGAGGCAGTTGATAGCTGGACATCGGACGGAACTGTACACACTGTAGCAGGTCTTACGGACGGCACATATACTCTTGTTGAGGAAAGTGCACCGAACGGCTACAAGGTCGCTGAGTCTATTACATTCGTAATTAAAGACGGCAAGCTGGTCGAGGAAGGCAACGATGCTATCGTTAACGGCGTAGTCACTATGAAGGACAGCAAGCAGGTACTTGGTCAGGGCACAGAGCTTGCGGGAGCTTCTCTCACAGTAACAAAGAAGGGTGAGACAAAGGCAATCGACAGCTGGACATCGGATGGCACGCATCATGAGATCGCAGATCTCGTGGACGGTACGTATGTCCTGACAGAGACGAGCGCACCGGAAGGCTACGAAGTAGCTGAGAGCATTGAGTTCACTCTCAAGGACGGTAAGCTGGTTGAAGATGAAAATGCCAAGGACGGCGTCGTCACAATGAAGGATGCTCAGAAGAAGGCGGACGTCAAGATTAACAAGGTTGATGCAGGTCAGGGCAAAGAGCTGGCAGGCGCAACACTGACCCTCACGAAGGAAGGCCAGGATGAGGCCGTTGACAGCTGGACATCTGACGGAACTGTACACACGGTAGCAGGTCTTACGGACGGCACATACACTCTGAAAGAGGAGAGTGCACCGTTCGGCTACAAGGTTGCTGAAACCATCACATTTACAATTAAGGACGGCAAGCTGGTAGAAAGCGAGGATGTCAAGAACGGCGTCGTCACGATGAAGGACGAACAGATCAAGGTCAATGTTAAGATCATTCTCTATGATAAGAAGACAGGAAAAACGGTCAAGGGCGTGAAACTCAAGCTTTTGAAGAGTGACTTTGAGACCGTTGATGAGTGGGAGACTGATGGTAAAGAGCATGAGATCAAAGATCTTGTACTGGACGAGACATACACGCTTGAAGAGGAAGTTCCGGTAGGATACGAGGCGGCAGATGCTCTGAAGTTCAAGGTGGATAAGGATGGCAACATTCTTAAGCTCAATGAGGATGGCTCTACTACACCGATCGGTGAAGACGGAATATTCCCGGTCAATATTGTACCTACGGAAATCAGCTTCCAGATCAACAAAGTAGATGCCGGCACCGGTGAAGAAGTTGAAGGAGCTGTTCTTACAGTTATTGAAAAAGGTGAGGACGGCAAGGAGACTGTTCTCGAGAGATGGACTTCGAAGAAAGGCGAGACGCATGACTTCGGCAGCAAGCTTGAACGCGGTAAGCAGTACTTACTCCGTGAGGTGACTGCTCCGGCGGGCTACGGTAAGCTGACAACGGATATTGCAATCTCTGTAAACGAAGACGGAACAATCAAGACAGCTCTTGCAAAGACCAAGGATAAGGACGGCAACGACGTATATCTGGTCGAAAATACAAAGATATCTGTCAAGATATCCAAGGTAGACATTGCAAGCGGCACGGAACTAGAGGGTGCGAAGATCCAGATCCTTAAGATCCTTAATAAGGATGAAAAGAAAGAGGAAAAGCTTTTCGAAGAGTGGACATCCACGAAGGCGGTTCATGAGGTATTCGGTCTTGAGCCGGGCGTGACATATATTCTGAGAGAAACCGTTGCACCTAAGGGCTATGCGCTTACGGCGGATACGACGTTTGTTCTGAAAGAAGACGGAAGTATCGATACGACTAAGACAACGACGACCGTTAAGGATGGCGTGCTGCTCGTTCAGGATAAGGTATTCAGCTTCAAGGTAAGGAAGCAGGATGAGGCCGGCAAACTCTTAGGCGGTGCTAAACTTAAGATCTCTTATCGCAATAATAAGGAGATCGTAAGCTGGACGACAGAGGCAAATAAGGAGAAAACCATTACCGGACTCGGAGCTGGTAAATATTACCTGTATGAAGTACAGGCACCGGCCGGCTACCAGATAGCGCAGAGAATCGAGTTCGAAATCGATGAGTACGGCACAATCAAAAGGGATAACAAGCCCGTTCCGTCGCTCATCATGGTAGACAAGAAGACTTCTACCAATCAGCCTCAGAAGAGGGCTACTGTTACACCGAGACCGGCGAACTCGACAAATGTATCGAAAAAGAGCACAACGGGCTCAACTACAACGGCAAAGGCTAAGACTACGGGAGCCAAGACAGGCGATAATTCACCGATTATGCTGTACATCATTCTGCTTGTGGCAGCAGGTGCAGTCATCGTGGCGATCAAACGCCGCAGCAAGTCAAACAAATAATGATTTAGGCTTTGCGCTTACGGGCAAAGTGGTATAGCTGATTGAAGGGGCTGCTGCATGAAGTCCTGCACAACGAAAGACAGTCGGAATATGCAAAGATTACCGGCAAACCTCGTTGATGCAGAGCTTCGTGCGGCAGCTTCTTTATGTCCGGAATCCCTTCTTTCACCTTTAAAAGGGATATTTATGTGCCGAATCATGATCATCGGGTTCGTAAAGCGGTTCCGAAGATAGATAATTTCCACAATATGTGATAATATGTTGATGCTACTTTCGAAAATGACTTTAATATCTATGATGACACAGCATGAATGAAAATAGATCTGAAACAATTAAAGGAATCCCGGTCGTGATTCCTTCCTATGAACCGGATGAACAGCTGGTCGAGCTCTGTGAAGCGCTTGTTACATCCGGAATCACTGACATCTGTATAGTCGATGACGGAAGCGGGGAGGAATATCGATCGATATTTGACCGGATTGAAACGACATATGCCGATGAAAATGTCAGGATTCTTCGACATTCCGTCAATATGGGAAAAGGGAGAGCCCTGAAGACAGCTTTTCAGGATCTGCTGGAGCACAGGCAGGGACTGATCGGATGTGTGACAGCCGATTCCGACGGTCAGCACACGCCGAAAGATATTTACCGCTGTATGCAGGAGCTCGCCGGTCATCCGGACAGTCTTATTATGGGTTGCAGGCGATTTGACGGAGAGGATGTTCCGTTAAAAAGCAGGTACGGAAATGAACTGACGCGCAGTGTCTGTCAATATTTATGCGGAATCAATGTTTCCGACACTCAGACCGGTCTTCGCGGTATACCCGCCGCGTTTATGAAGCATCTTCTGAATGTGCCGGGCGATCGGTTCGAGTTTGAGACCCGGATGCTTATTGAATGCAGGGACAGGGTGGAAATACTGGAGATACCGATTGAGACGGTTTATGATTCCAAGGAGAATCACAGGACGCATTTTGACCCGATCAAAGATTCTATACGTATTTACAAAATTTTCGGGGTGATGTTCCTGAAATACGTTTTCTCATCTCTGTCGTCGTGTGTGATAGACCTTGTATTATTTGCATTTTTCTGCAAGCTTCTCCGCGGGGGAGGCGGAAGTTGGTATGTCATGGCAGCCACTGTCGCAGCCAGAGTCATATCGGCTGTATATAACTATCTGATTAATTACCGATTCGTCTTCAGGAGCAACAAATCACATTCCGGGTCGGCTATGCGGTATGCTATGCTTGCTATCATTCAAATGTGCGCGAGCGCGCTGCTTGTCACGGGAGGGGTCATGCTCTTTAGAGGGGTATCTGAGACGCTGATCAAAGTGGTTGTTGATGGGTGTCTGTTTTTTATCAGTTATTACGTGCAGCGTAAAGTGGTGTTCTGAAGGGGGGGTCAAATGTCTGATCAGACGAACAGTGTTAAGAGTACAATAACTAAGGTTTTTCTTATTGCCGTATGTATAATTATGTATATTCAGATCGTTTCCGGTATTCTGTGGATCGTGGCGAATATCGGAAATGTGCCTCCGTTTGGAGATTCGGATGAATATCTGGAGCTGAGCAGAACATTTGCACCGGATGAGTATCGTCCCATTCTTTTCCCGATCATTTTGAGAATGGTTCAGAATGCGGCTGCGGTCATAAATATTCCGTATCAGACTCTTCTTTATATCATCCAACTCATTATCAGCTTCTGTGCGATATATTGCGCGGTACGATATATTTCCCGGAGTGCCGGATATAATCCCGGTATCCTGGTCAAGCTGTATATTACGACTTATGTGTGGTCACTGCCGATGATTCTGTGGTTCAACTGCACTGTACTGACCGACTCTTTGTCGCTGTCCGCTCTGATCTGGATGCTGATCGGACTGAGCAAATACGTGAAGGACGGTAAAAGCGATCCTTTGCTTTGGGCAGGAATTATAGTTATGTATCTTCTTCAGGCACTTATGCGTTCAGACAGAACGTACAGTGCATTGGTCATGATCATTCTCTGTATCGCAATCCGTACGGTCCATGACTTAATAAAAGGAAAAGGCAATCAGGACGGAAATGAAAAGTCCGGGAAGAGACTGCTTGTCACATTGATGCCGGTTCTCTTAGTTGTCTTCGGTTTGATAATGGTTATAAGTGTCAACCATGCGACACAAAAACCCGGCAGTAAGGGACGTGTTTCTACGAATCTCGCATTTGTTTTGCTGGACCGCGTGGTCTGGCCGAATATGGAGAGGAATTACGAATATTTTCCGGATGAAATCAAGGAAGTCATCAGCATTGAGGAGGCTCAGGTCTTCGATTCTCATAACAATAATGTAATGTATCAGATGGCTCCGCTGGTGGAAGAGCGGGTCGGTAAGGAAAAGGCGTCTGAGTATTATATGACCATGGCCGGAATCGTTTGGGCACATGACGGCGTGAAGGTCATCAAGGATACAGCCGGATGTGTGCTGGCGTTCTTAATGCTTCCGCAGGCGGAATACATGAACCGACATAAAATGCTCGAGATGAACACAGGCTGGAACATACACTGTATGTCGCATGTGGATGAGGCATTGGCTAAGTTCATGTTTAACTATTACATGTATACGTTCATTGTTATCTTCTGCACGATGTCAATCATATACCTTATTGTGTCACGGAAATACCGCAAGTCAGTGGGACGCCTTTCCTGCTTCGCCGGTATGTCTGTCCTTCTGGCGTTATGGTTCGGACTCGGCGACGGTGCACCGGTCAATGACCGTTATGCTCTGATCGTTCTGGTGACCTGGGGAATGATGTGGATGTTGGTTCTATTACGGATTTTGCCGAGGAGAAAAGGAAAAGGTCTTATTTAAATGAAATTCAGGGGACGGCCGAAGGGGCTGTCTCCTTTTTTGATAAGCTTTGCGGGCGTAAACTGAAATCTTCCTGGGAGCATCGGATGGCCGAGATTCCTGAGATCGGGAGTGAGGCTGAGCGTGTGTTTGAGGAGAAGTATGAGACTTGGCTCAGGAGAAAGATGGGGAAGTGATTACGCATGTTTAGGCACGGCGAATCACAGACATGCGCAGTGGAAGGCGTATTGGCGCCGCGCATGTCGCGTCAAGAGCGCTGAGACGTTTTTAAACGCAGTAGTATTTGACGAGCGTCAATTAAAAAGATATAATTAGCATAAAGAGGATGTAATATTTGACGTGCGTCAAAAATAATTGCGTAAGGAGCGCTTGATGGAAACAAGGATTATACACGATTTACAGGACCTCACTTATCTGAGGTGGTCTCATATAAGGAGTTCCAGCGGGACAGCGGGAACTTTTCTGAAAAGCAGTTCTACGCTGAACAATAATAAAATATATTACAAGCTTTCCAATTTTGATCCGGCTGTCGGCATCATTGGACATGAATGTATTAATGAAATTATTGTTGACAGACTGCTTACGGCACTCGGGATCCCACATCTTCACTATGAATTAATACATGCGGAAATAGAAATAGAAGGTAGAACATATACTACATATCTGTGCGCTTCCGAAGATTTTAAACAGCGGGGTGAGAGCAAAATTGCCTTGGATGATTATTATCGAACCAATGCTTTTCCCGGAGAGTCTCACTATGATTTCTGTGTGCGAAATGGATGGAGAGAGTATATTGATGCTATGATTGCGGTGGATTTTCTGATTCTTAATCGGGATCGCCATGGAGCTAATATAGAAGTCTTAAGAAATGCGAGAGTTCGGACGTTGAGAATTTCCCCGCTTTTTGATCACGGTTTATCTTTGCTTTATTCATGCTCTACGGAAGAGGCGGCCTCGAAATTTGATGTTCTGAGTGACAGACCTTGTAATAATTTTATCGGGACATATTCATGCTTCGGCAACCTGGACCTGATAAATGATAAAAAAAGTGTGTTCCCAAATAAGCTGACTTCCTCAGCCCGGAATCTTTTATTAGACGGACTTCAGGGTGTCTTGCCGGATATTTATCTCAACAAAATATGGGATATGATTTTTGGAAGGTATTCTATTTATGAAAATTTATGAGATACTGGACCGGGAAAATGAATTATCAATTGGAACCCTGATCTACTATAAGAAGAGCCGAACGTGCATCATAGAATTGCAGGGCTATCTTGATGAGTGGAATGCACCGCTCCTTATGACGAGCTTTGTCAAGAGAGGCATTTTTACCATCCCGAGAGATATCAGTCTTATGTGGGTCAGAGAACGTATTATTCCGAGCGGCAGACAGAATATCGGTATGATTTTGAATACTCATAAGCTGAAGGAGTATGATGAAATGACTTTCCTCGAAAAGTCAGGAGGCGTTTGTTCTCAGGACAGTCTTTATATCAGGAAGCTCACGAAGATGCCGGAATATGTCGTCGAGCGAAGTAAAAGAAATCTGAAAGACTGCACTCTGTGTGAAAATCATATCCTGCTTTGCTTTTTTCTTGATGGAAGTGTCAGGAAGGCAGACTTGAATGCATTTTCAGGTAACTATGCACTGGAGGATAGAGACATCGAAAAAATCCTCAGAAATGATCAGCTCTATCGTTCAGGTAAAATTACACCCGGAGGCTATGCAGTTACTTTCAATGATTCAATAGACATAGCATCCTCATCGCTATATAAAAACAGCATAGAAATTCCACTGAAGCTGGATGACTTTTTCTCGTTCGTAAAGAATAATGTGTTAGATACCACGGAAGCGTGTGATTCTCTGCAATGCTCCAGGCAGAATCTTGCATATATGGTTAAAAAAGAGCAGATAGATCCGATCAAAGAAGATGTGAAGGGAAATCTCTACCTTAAAGGAGATGTTCTTGCGGCGGCCTATTAGCGCAGGTTTGTGATGTATCCTGACGGGATTCGATGCAGTTAAGGAGATATACACTATACCTGACGGGAATAAGCGGCAGAAACACGCTAACGGGAACTGTTTTTGCCGTTTAGTTGTTTGACTATATATGAATAATACCGAAGCAGAGGCAGAAAAGCCGGCTACTTCGGTAAAGTAGAGCCCTGAGCAGGGAAATCAAAAAAATCATGCGCAACACCCCAGGTTTTGATAGAATAATAGCAGCGAGACATTGACAACATTAAGTCGGCACACTATCCGCATCGGGAGGGACACATATGCCAATCGGAATCATCATCAATATATCCGCTGTTATCATCGGAGGCATCCTCGGAAGCGTGTTGGGTAAACATCTCAGCACCGATTTCAAGACCAAACTCAGCATGGTATTCGGTGCGTGCGCGATGACTATGGGTATCAGTTCCATCGGACTTATGGAAAATATGCCCGCCGTCATCTTCTCCGTTGTCTTTGGGACCGCAATCGGTCTCGCGATTCATCTGGGCGACCGCATCAACGACGGCGGTCGTGCAATGCAGAGACTGCTCAGCCGCTTTATCAAAGCGCCCTCAAACGGACTCTCGGAGAAAGAGTTCACCGATGAGCTTGTCACCGTGATTGTCCTTTTCTGTGCCAGCGGTACCGGCATCTACGGAACGATCGTATCGGGAATGAACGGTGACAACAGCATTCTCATCTCAAAATCGATCCTTGACTTGCCGACTGCGATGATATTTGCATGCTCTCTGGGAGTGGTGGTCTCGGTCATCGCACTGCCGCAATTTGTCATATTTATGATTCTATTCCTTCTCGCCGGCGTGATCTATCCGTTGACGACTCCGGCGATGATCAATGATTTCAAGGCCTGCGGCGGCGTTCTGCTGATCGCGACCGGTTTCCGCATGATTAAGGTGAAAATGTTCCCGATTGCAGACATGATCCCGGCCATGGTGCTCGTCATGCCGGTCAGTTGGTTCTGGGTGAATTATGTGCTGCCGCTGGTGGCGAGGTGACCCCCATGAAAATTGGAATCCTTTCTGACACCCACAACATGCTCCGCCCCGAAGTTCTCGAAGCCCTGCAAGGCTGCGATCTCATCCTTCACGCGGGGGATATCGCAAAGCCGGAGATCTTGGACAAGCTCCGTCAGATTGCCCCGATCAAAGTCGTCCGCGGCAACAATGACCGTGCGTGGGCGGAAGATTTGCCGATGCATCTCGCATTTGAGCTTGAAGGATATCGCTTCTTTATGACACACAAGAAGCGCGACATTCCGGGCGATGTTGACGCCGACATCGTCATTTTCGGACATTCTCACAAGTATGACGAGTTTCGCGACGGATCGATTCTGTTCCTGAACCCCGGCAGTTGCGGTCCGCGACGTTTTACCCAGCCCATCACACTGATGCTTATGGAATTGGGAGACGGGCAGCCGGTAGTGAAGAAAGTCGAGATTGAGCATAAAGTAAGGAAAATGAACACTCCGCCCCCCTCCGACCTCAACCTGATTATCATCGGAGCGGTGCGGGATATACAAAAAGGATTGTCGGTCGCGGAAATAGCTGGCAAATATAACATTTCCGAAGACTTTGCCGAACAGATCTGCCGCATGTATCTCACGCACCCGGGCATAGACGCACAGGGTGTGATCAACAAGATGGAACTATACTCGCGCGGCTTGTAAGTTATATGCCTTGCGCAGAGAAAATATGTGAGCCATACGCCTTGCGCAGAGAAAATATGTGAACCATACGCCTTGCGCAGTGAAAATATGTGAGCCATACGCCTTGCACAGAGAAAATATGTGAGTCATACGCCTTGCGCAGTGAAAATAAAGCCTGAGGATACCTTGAATGTAAAAACTGAGGTTCATCCCCGAACGACAAAGATAGAGGCATAAAATGAAAAAGAAACTACACATCTCCTACAACGCCCCGGTCGTCCTGACCTTTATACTCATCTGCCTCGTAGTGCTGATTATCGGCATTCTGACAGGCGGGAAGAGCACCCAGCTCCTTTTCATGACGTACCATTCGTCGCTCCTCAACCCGCTTACCTACCTGCGTTTCTTCACGCACGTGTTCGGGCACGCCGACTGGGCACACTTCATCGGGAACGCGTCATATATTCTGCTTCTCGGTCCGATGCTTGAAGAGAAATACGGATCAAAAATGCTGATTGAAATCGTTTTAGTGACAGCCGTCGTGACCGGTATCATCAATTACCTGTTCTTCTGGAACGTGGGGCTTTGCGGTGCGAGCGGAGTGGTATTTGCATTCATCATCATAGCCTCGTTCACCAACTTCAGGGAAGGCGAGATTCCGCTCACATTCATTCTGGTCGCCTGTATATTCATCGGGCAGCAGGTCTATGAAGGCATCGTGATTTCGGATAACATCTCAAACACCGCCCACATCGTAGGCGGTTTGGTCGGCTCGGTCGCGGGATACTTCCTTAACAGGAAAGCGGCCTGGTGAAGGAAAATGAAACCCGGCTTTCTGCTTTTGGACGAAAAAAAGGACGGTTCTTCAGAGGTGTGGATACGTGATTTGCTCTAAACACATCACGTAATATACCACCTTGAAGGACCGTCCTTGGTATATGCCTTATTTATGAACTATATCAGTCGAATATATCAACCTCAGACTCGTAGATCTCTCCTGTAGTTGAATTGATATCGTAGCTGTATTCCTTAGCTCCGACATGGAATTCGATGTCATACTTTGTGACGCCCATATCGTCGTCATAATCCTGATGGATCCTGAGAGCTGAGATAGCATCCTTTGTAAGGCCTGCGTGCTTGAGTGCGATATCAAGAGCCTGATCCTCAGTCACAACCTGGGTCTGGGCAGGTGCTGCCGTGCCGGCTGCCTTTTTGACAAGCAGGTCTCTCTCAGCATAGTCCTCTACATCCATGATGCTCTTCTCGCATTTGAGCACAGCGCCTGTTGTAGCGTCGATATCATATTCGAACTCAGTGTCAGTCCAGAAGAAGTCTACATCGTACTTGGCAATGCCGTCGTCATAATCCAGAGCAGCTTTCTTGAGAACGACATCGCTCTCCGCCAGACCTGCGTTTGTGAAGGCTGCTTTCTTAGCGTCCTCTACGGAAAGCTGTGCATTTGCGGTTGCTGTCACTGCCGGTTTTGAAGTCTGAGACGTAGTTGCGGAAGCTCCTGTAAATACGGATGTTGATAATGCAAGTGCTGTCAATCCTACTGCTAACGGAATACACATCATGATAATTTCCTCCTGCGCTTTTCTTTTTCTTTCTTTCTTTTTTCGCCCGATATAGCCTGATGAGATACGATTTTATGCTATTCGGTCCCATTATGAAATTTTTCTGTTTAATTATTTTATTGTGATTTGGCTTTGAGCCTGTTACTATTTGGTAAGTTCCACGATCATTCTAAAAACTATAGAGAAGTCTGTACTTGCCTTTTAGTATTTTTTCTACATTAAGTTATACGCAGGAATTGTACGAAGGGCTTATACTTTTCGAATTTTCGCATAAATTTTTTTTCATCGCACAATAAATCATTCAATATGTTCAAGAAATTTATCGGTGCACGCAGCGGCTTTTATGAGCAGCTTTTTTCGCTGCTCCTGCCTATTGTTTTTCAAAATCTTATAACTTCTGCGGTCAGCATGGCGGACGTGCTTATGCTCGGCCGGGTGAACCAGACAGTCCTCTCGGCATCCTCATTGGCGGGACAGGTGCAGTTCATCCTGAACATCATGTACTTCGGACTCGCCTCGGCGCTGACGATTCTGGCCTCCCAGTACTGGGGGCGCGATGACCGCCCGACCATTGCCCGCATATTCGGAATAGGGTTCCTGATATCCGTGCCGGTGTCCACAGCGGTGAGTGTGATGGCGCTCATTTGTCCACATTGGGTCATTTCCATCTGGACAAATGTGCCCGAACTCGCATCTGCCGGCAGCTCCTATCTGAGGTGGGTAGCATTTTCATATTTCTTTATGGGAATAACACAGCCGTATCTTTCTGTGATGAAAAGCTGTGAACGTGTGAAAATGACCACCGCCGTCTCCGTCTTCACCCTCTGCCTGAATGTAGTGCTGAATGCGGTCCTGATTTTCGGTCTGTGCGGACTGCCGCAAATGGGAATAACAGGTGCTGCCCTTGCCACCTCGATCGCGCGCGGCGTGGAACTCCTTATCTGCTTGTGGGATTACGCCCGCCAGAAGGTGTTCCCGAGGGGAGTCGTGCTCATGTTCAGCATTCCGAGGGAGCTGGCCGGCGATTTCGGGCGCTACTGCCTTCCGGCTTTTATCAACGACGCGATGTGGGGTTTGGCTTTTAACATGAACTCTGTCATCATGGGACATCTCGGGTCCGACATCGTGGCCGCCAATTCCATCGTGACGGTTGCCAGAGATCTGGTGACGACCGTCGGATTCGGGATAGCGGCAGCGTCGTCTATCATGCTTGGGAAGGAGATCGGATCGGGTAACCTTTCTCTTGCACGCCGAGATGCGTCGTCGCTGCTTCGCACAACGGTGGTCGTCGGCGTATTTGAAGGCCTGATTCTTCTTGCTATCAGTCCGATTATTCCGATGTTTTTTAAGCTCAGTCCGACAGCTGCCGGATATCTTCGGGTCATGCTGCCTGTCAATACGGTGTATCAGATGGGGCAGATCGTGAATACGCTGCTGATTGCATCGCTTTTCAGGTGCGGAGGAGATTCAAGTTACGGGATGAAGCTGGATATCCTGTGTATGTGGTGCTTTGCTGTGCCGCTTGGACTTGTAAGTGCGTTTGTTTTGAAGTTGCCTCCGCTGGTGGTCTATCTTCTGATGTGCACGGATGAGTTTGCGAAGATGCCGTTTGCCCTGAAACACTATTTTGACGGGGAGTGGGTAAGGGATTTGACGAGGGAGTTCTGAATTGAGAGCCAGGCTCAAGAGGGGCGTCTGTGATGGATGGGGAGAGAGTCAAGCTCAAGAGGGACGTTTCTGATAGACGGGGAGAGCTCCTAATGACAAAGAACAGGCAACGAAAGATATTCGACAGGTGAGCTGTCAACGATATCTTATTTAGAGAAAGAGGAACCTTTGGCTTTGACTGGAGAAAGGTGAGGATAATATATGATATCGAATCGAGTGATCTGGGCAAGAACCCGCGACGAATTAGTCCGCGCGATAGAAGAACTTGGGTTTCCGGCAGAACTTGGGGAGGCGATAGCAAAGCACCTCGGAAGCCCGAAGGCGATGGAGCGGATGATTGCATACCTCAATAATGTCAAACCGAAGAGCGAGGAGCTCGTCGTCGATGAGATGCTCGCGATTCGAAGCGAGATCGATGCGTGGAGAGAGAAGAAGGCGAGTCAGCAGGCCAATGCCAGGTATAATGAGATCTTGTACTATGGGCTGGAGGGCGTGGACGAGGAATAAAGAATTACTGGCTGAAACCGTTTGTCTGCGATCCGCCGTGCCTACGCATGTGTAACAATGCTGTAGTGGAGCATTGTGTAGCGGAGACTTTTTTCTTCATCGCGAGTTTGTACGCTTGATGAAGACGAGTATCACTTTGCGCGCGTTACATAGACTCACATTAGAAGTATTGCGCGATGAAGCATAATATCACAAAAAGAAGCTGCCGCATCAGGCGAGCTTGCAATATAGCAGACATTTGCAAATAGCATCTGCGATATATTGTAGCTTCACGCCTTAATGCGGCAGCTTCTTTTTAGAGAATGTATATGGTTATCTTTTATAATGAATCAGATCAGTCGCCTATCTCAGAATCAAACTCGTAGATTTCGCCAGTAGTCATATCGATATCATAATTGTATTCCTGTGCGCCCACATGGAACTCGACATCGTACATGGTAATACCCCTGTCATCATCAAAATCTTTATTTACGAACGAAGAAGTCACATCGCTCTTCGCTACGCCCGCATGGTTCAGTGCGATGTCAAGAGCCTGATCCTCTGTGATGCCTTCTGACTCAGCGCGTGTTGTTGTACCGGCAGTTGTGCCCAGAAGAGCATCCCTCTCTGCGATATCCTCTGCATCCATGATTTCTTTCTCGGATTTCAGAACAGCACCGTTTGTAGCGTCGATATCAAAATTGTATTCGTTATCTCCTGCATAGAAGTCGATTTCATATTTCAGAACTCCGTCATCTGTCTCAAGTTGTGCTTTCTTATAGACGACGTCGCTCTCCTGCAGGCCGGCATTTGCGAGAGCCGCGTTCTTTGCTTCATCGACTGTGATCTGTGCGGCGGTATTTGCAGTTGTATTTTCAGCAACCTTTGCAGCGGTGCTCTGAGTCGGCTGAGACTGAACCACGGATTCTGTTGCGGCGGGAGCCTGCGTTGCTGTCGGTGCTGCGGACGCCGTCGATGCTGTGGATGACGTCGATTCCGTTGTCTGACGGGCTGCCGGCGCACTGGCGGTTGTCTGGCTGCCGCATCCGGTAAACATGGAAGCGGAGACTGCCAATACTGCAAGACCTGTTACGAAATACATTTTTCTCATGATGAAGATCCTCCTGTGTATAACTCGTGTACCCGGGGCTGAAAGCCCCGGAAACACTACATTTTTACTTCGAGTACACCGTACTCGAACTGGCTACTTTTTCTCATATAGCAGTCGCCGGAGGTTATCCAGTTCTCTTCGGAGTCGGAGGTTTTCCTCTTCCAGCTTTGCTATTCGTTTGTCTTTTGCTTCTATAAGTACATCCTTCGATTTCGACGTACGATCGTATTTTTTATGCCATGCACCTGCTCTCGCCGCTTCCTTTGACCGCAGTGTTTCGATCTCTTTGCGAATGTTTTCGTTATTGTACAGGTAATTCTTGGAAGCTCCACTCTTCAAATGGACTGTATTGAAGTTGACTGGTTCTCCCCTCGCTTGCATATCCCGGATTGCCCTGAGTACCCGTTCCTGTGCCTCATCAGAACGCTTGTGCCAGCTTTTTTCCAGATACTTCGTTGGTTCCGCCATATCACGTCTCCCTCATGGAGCCGCTCTTATGAACGATCCCTTTTTCCTCCACTTCACCCTGCATCTGAATAAGACGGGCCAGATATTCCTGGTTCTTCTGCACCCACTCTTCTCTGCCGAGTGTCTTGCCAATACGGATCATTGCACTGGCCTTTTCGATCTCTGAAGCGTATTCTTCAAGGTTCTCCTTTGTTGAGCAGAAGCTCGGGCATTCCATGCACTGCTCAGTCTGGCGGCGACAACCGGCTTTTGACGGCTTAAAACATACGCCAAACGGTACTCGTACTGCGTCCAGGTTCGGCCTTACGTTCTCGTAATGGACCATATCTGTCTGCGCTTTGTTCTTTCCCGGCGGCAGTGTCTTTATCTTCAGAAGGTCAAGCTTTTCCGTATGCTTCCATTTCTGATAAACAGTATCTTCTGAAACCTTTGCGTAATGCAGCGTCATCTGCAAAGAGCAATGCCCCAGAAGCCTTTGGATAATCCCGATCGGCATTCCCTGTTCTGCATACTCCATTGCACGGGTATGCCTTAATCCGTGGGCCTTGAAATGGAATAACGTTCCGCCTGCATCCCGGATATCATTCTTGTCGATCATCTTCTGTACTGCACTGGAAAACGCCGGCTTGCTGAATGGGAGCCCCATACATCGTCCTTCATAACAATTGAAGAGATATCTGTCCGGATTGTTCTCCTCCGTACTTTTCACTGCGGCCTCCTCAGCCAGCTGCTTGACCATTTCTGCGACTTCATCCCGGATCGGATCTTTCAACTGCGGAATTCCCACTTTTGTTATTTCACCGCAAAGATACGGAACAGATCGGTTCTCTCCTGCATCCCAGGCGTACTGCAGACAGGTGTCATAACGAAGGTTCAGTACATCCGTACCCCGCCATCCGGTTTCTCTTAGGAGTATATACACCGGCCGCATTTCTGCGGGTTCTATCTGTTCGATACACGCATCCATCTGCTGGATGACTGGTACCGGGATATACCTTACTTTCTCAATCGTATCGGCAGCGCGCTCACGTTTTGGGACATCATCCTCGAAAATGAGTCTTTCAATGCTTTGCTCCGGTGCCAGCGGATACTCGGCGATCTGGATATAATCCAGCCAGTTCCTGATAAAGGAAACTGCTTTACTGCGGAAGGTCGCATTACGTTTTTCGTAATCCTCTGCCACCCAGCACAGATACTTTTCTATATCCTGCCGTGTCAGTTTCTCCAGGAACCCGTCACCATGGCCATGTTCATAGAAAACCCGGAAAAAATATCGGATATACATCAGCATTTCTTTGCAGTAGGACCAGCTTCGGCGGATAACCAGCCGTTTCATGAAACGTTTGACCATGGGACGATAAGCTTCAGGAATCTCTGTAAAGTTCATACTGGGATGCTGGCGTTTCATGGCCGCCGACATCTTTACTCCGGGAATTCTGAGGGCATGCCAGACATCTTTTTCTGTTTCTTCCCGGTCATCATAATAGTCGGCAAAGAAGGCCCTGATTCCATTGAGGAATCCTTTGAAAAGGATCGCCACTGTCGGCTCTGCCTCTTCCGGCAGGAATACCTCCGTGTTCTCCCCGATCTCCATAAAGCTTCCAAAAATATCACCGGAGGCGATGTTCTTCCCTATCAGGCGGATCACTGTCATCAGCATGTCCTGTATATATACCGGGCTTTTCCACTGGTTTTTCAGCGAGTACAGGATGTAATACTTCAGCTCCAGCTTCATATATGCATTCTGACAGCTTGTAAGATCCGCCAAGATTCCATCTCGCCGGCTTTTTTTGATCCCACTTGCTCTGTATGCCTCTGAATCCGTGCGCCATATGTCATTTTGAATCCAGTACCCGTCTTCAGCAGACAGGTATGCTTCCATTTCTGCCCGCTTGGGATCCGATAACAGTTCTAATGCGGAACTTCCATCTGTGATCATTCTTCCGCCTCCTTTTCCGGGAGACGGAACCTGTCCGCCGCTTCCTTAAATGCCGCCGTCACTTCTTCCTCTGAAGGATGGACGTAGGTGTTCAGTGTCGTGTAGATGTTTTTATGGCCTGCACGTTTTCGAAGCAGTTCCGGCTCCCAGCCGGCAGAACTCAGCATGCTTAAGGATGTGTGCCGGAACATATGCGGCGTGATATAGATGCCTGTTTTCCTTCGGATCTGCCGGAACAGGTTGTCCACATCCGTATAATTCATGGCCTTCCCGGCATTCTTTCCCTGGATCTTCACAAACACATGGTTTGTAGGTGTGCCCTCGGTATGGAAGTAGCAGATATATTCCGTAAACACCTCCATCAGGTCGTGAGTGCAGTCGATCGTCCTTGGGCTTGAAACTGTCTTGATCTCCGCAAGGTTCTCCATCTCTCCGCGGTCAACGATCCTGATCCTGCATTCGGAAATATCAAAGTCCTCCAGCCAAAGTGATAATGCCTCACCGATCCTCATCCCGGTCTCAAAGAGGAGGTACATCAGAAAGTAGTCACGAATGTTAACACAGGCCTTCATGACTGATTCGATATCTTCCTTTTTTACTGTGCGGAGGACGCGCTTCGGCGTCGGAAGCCGGAGCAGATATCTCTTTTCCCGCCGCCGGTCAGCTATTCCGTCAAGGAATCTCCTGAATGCTCCATGCGGATTTTTAATAAAGGTGACCAGTTTCTCCGATACATTGTTATCAAGACCGCCGCGCAGGTACTGATAATGATAGAAAGCCAGTACGGTATCCAGAGTTGCATTTATCGTTTCCGCCCTGTATTTCGGCTCCAGATTCAGAGGGATGACCTTTTCATCTATCCGCGGATACTTCAGCCAGGCAAGAAAATCAGCCAGGTCATCGATTGTGACTGCCTGCCACAGCAGCCCCCTCTTGTCAAGGTATGTGAAATAATGCTTCAGGAAGATACTTGCCAGACGGAGTGTATTCCTCGCCGCACCTCCATTGTCCCTGAACCTCAGGTATTGCATTACTGGTTCTACAGGTGTTCCATCATCATTTGCGAGGTAATACCGGATTTGCCCGGTACTGGTCTCAACTGTTACTACTTGCATTGCTCATGCTCCTTTCTTAGGTAATCATGAGCAATACTACATCAACATCTAACGTTCTGCCTTTTCAGTTCGAGTACTTCAAGTACTATGAGTACACAACACGAGTTATGACCGTACTCCAACTGGAAATGACTCCAGTTCGAGTACTTCAAGTACTATGTTTTTGGTACACGAGTTATCTATATTCACTTTTCGTTCAACTATTAACCTTAGCCGAAAATTAAAATTATTTCCTGCCATTTATACGGTTAGATGTGGTAGGAGGGCTAAAGAAAATTTATTACCTTGTTCGGAATTGTGCTAATTGCTATAATGAATATCGTGATATTCTGTTATGGAATATCATGGACTTGTGGGAGTGCGCAAGTACGGAACAATGACCGGCACATTCTCGTGAGTCGAGTTTAATCTCTGACGCAGAATTTTCGTGACGTGAGTCTATGATGAATGCGCAAAATGAAACTTATCTCTGACATGGGATACAAAAATCTCAATTGGAAGGAGCCGTATACAGATGGAAATAAAAACCCTGAGATACTTCCTCGCCGTCGCTCGGGAAGAAAATATGACGAGGGCAGCGGAGAATCTTCATGTAACGCAGCCCACACTCTCAAAGCAGCTGAAGTCCCTGGAGGATGAGCTTGGGAAAAAGCTCTTTGTGCGCCATTCATTTTCAATCAAGCTTACGGATGAGGGCGTGCTTCTGAGAAACCGTGCCGAAGACCTTGTGAGCATGGCGGATAAGATCGAAAGAGAATTTGTCTCCCTCGATGATATCACGGGCGGAGACCTGTACTTTGGGTTGGCCGAGTCCTATCAGATCGGTTTTCTAGCCAGGGAGATCAGCAGGTTTAAGGAGAGCTATCCGGGACTGCAGTATCATATCACGAGCGGCGATACAGAGCAGGTCACTGAGAAGCTCGATAAGGGCCTTCTGGATTTCGTGGTCCTCTGTGAGAAACCGAATCCGTCTAAGTATGAGGCAATTATGTTTCCGGAGTCGGATATCTGGGGCGTCGTGATGCCGGAAGATGATCCGCTGACGGAAAAAGAGGTCATTCGGGTGGATGACCTGATCGGGCTGCCGCTGTTCTGTTCAAGACAGTCATGGGAAAATGACATTCCGAGGTGGGCGGAGGAGAAAATGGCTCAGTTGCATTTGGAAGGCTCTTTCCGGCTGGCTTACAACGCCTCGATGTTCGCAAAAGAGCATTTGGGTTATCTGCTTACATTTGACAAGCTACTGAATACGACCCCGGGGAGCGGGCTTGCGTTCCGGCCGCTCGAGCCGGCGCTGGAGAACCGGCTTTATCTGGTGTGGAAACGGTATCAGACGTTTTCGCCGATTGCCGAGAGGTTTTTGCAGCGGGTACGGAGGTCTTTTGGGGCACATACTCAAAATATGTTATAAAAAGTATGACAAATCAGGTGGGGTAAAAAATGTGAAGTTGCGGCAGCCTTCTTTTTATGCCTTCCCTTCTGAATTATGGTCGAATTGCTGTTAAATTTTGGTATAATGAATATATTGATTTCGGAGAGACTTAAGTGCATGAAGTGAGTAAGTTCAAATAAGGAGGAAACGGAGAAATGAAACGAGCTTTGGCGCTGCTGCTGATTGCTTCTATGCTAAGTACCAGTACCGTGTATGCTGCCGGCGATCCGGATACATTTTCTGATGTATCGGAATATGCCGGGGAATATGACCAGGGTGAGTATGAGGACACTTCCGGGAATGACGGGACGGATGATTACTTCTGCGAGGATGGAAATACGGATTACGAATCGGAGTCTTCCGAGGGAAGCCGGGAGTCTGACAGCGAAGCAGGATCGGAAGACAGTGATGATGGATATTCTGGTGAGGCCGGTTCGTTCGACACGGAAGGTTCAATTTCCGACAGTGACACAGCCGGGGATAGTGAAAATGTGACAGACAGCGGTGAGAGCTCGGGAGAGTCATTTGCAGAATCCGGGACAGCTGATACCGCAGACGGAACGGAAGATAAGACTGAAACGACTTCCGGATCGGAGTCGCTCAAGGCGGATGCTGCATCTGATACGAAAGGGGTGAAGCCTGAAAATGCGTCTGCTCTGAATGACAGCAACGCTGCAGACTCGAAGTCTTCCGAGGACGTTAAGAATGCGGATGTGACTGATTCAAATAGTATTGCCGGTGAAATCTCGTCAGATTCGAACAGCCTCAGCGAAGGCAGCGTGTCAGATAGCGATGAGGACGTAACGGTCGGCAGCGGCGCGGAGGACGGAAAGAATTCTCCGGCAGCCCAGGACAAAAATGCCTCAAATGGTGTGCTGCCTGTCGTACCAAACATTATGAAAAATGCAACTGCGGGTGAGAACACGACCACAACGCGCATTGCCATAATGTCAGACATACATTATGTCACAGATCAGCTTATCAGCGAGATAGGGCGGGAGAATCTGAAGAATGCCGCCATGACGGAATTCCGCCTGATGGAGGAAATTGATGCTATATTGAATGCAGCTCTGGAAGAAGCGTCAGCATCCAGTCCGGATGCCCTGCTGATCTGCGGCGATCTTGTGAGCAACGGAGAGTTGCTCGGCGCAAGGGCGCTTGCCGCAAAACTCAAAGCAGCGAAGGAGAAGAGCGGGTTTGCAAATACCGGATTCTACGTAGTGAACGGCAATCACGATATCAATAATTCTTATGCCGTTGATTTCACAGGCGATAAGTCGAAACCTGCGGACCGCGTGCAGCCCTCTGATTTTAAAGAAGTATTTTCCGGTCTCGGATACGGAGATGACGATCACTGGGCAGGCGGCAGCCACAGCGTATACGTGCCCGTGAGCGATGATCCTTCTGCTGTTACGAACCATGGCGGACTGTCCTACGCGGCGGATATAGCCGACGGTATTACATTGATCGTACTGGATACCGGTATTTACCGCACCGATGAGAACGGGGAGAGCATGTACAACAACGCCCAGAAGACCGCGGGGTATGTGTCCGATGATCTGCTTGCATGGGCGGCAAATCAGGCAAAAGAAGCCAAGGCCAAAGGAAACCTGGTACTTGCTATGTCACATCACGGTCTTCTGCCGCATTACGACACTGATCTGGAAGATCAGGCTGCCTGGTACATGGATTCGTTCAGAGTTCCTAACTGGGAGAAGGTAGCCGATACTCTGGCTGACGCCGGCGTATCTGCGGTGCTCACCGGTCACACCCACGCCAATGACATCGCCGCACATGTTTCAAAAAATAATAATGTTCTTTACGATGTGGAAACTGCGGCTCTCTGCGCGTATCCCTGCTTATGGCGCGAATTTGATATCGTGACTGCCGGTGAAGGAGATGAAAAGTCATATACGATTTCCATCGACACCACATATATCAACGATCTTCTGGAAGCGGACACCAGCAGCTGGAGTTTCACGATCGGCGGCAGGACCAAGACATTTGATGAGGACTACAACAGTAATCTGCAGGATTACGCCTATGAGAAGAGCGGTATAACCGAGGAAATACTCGATGATATGGCAATGTATATGGTAAAGAATACATTATCGGATATTCTTGCTCATGAGGGCGGTCTCGCCGGTTACCTGAAAGAGCAGCTGAATATCCCCGAAGATAAGAGCCTCGGCCAATACGCGGCTGAATCCATAGGTAACCTTATCAGCGGTTTTACCGGATTTACGCAGGAAATAAATAATGCACTGTTCAAGGGTTCGATATCAATTGAAAACGGCACCAAGGAAGGTGATGCGAATCCCACCTTAAACATTACGGCAAATCTCAGCGGAAGAACGGAGCAAGGCAAGGCGACTGTTGACATGAGCTATCTTCCTACAGCGGTTGACGAGCTGGCTGTAAAGGCTCAGACAAAGCTTCTTGAAGGCGAATGGCTGAAAAATCCGTATGCCTCGAATCCGCTGTTGGACGACGTCAAGAAGCTGATTCAAAATGCGGTTGTTCCTGCATTTTCAGCGCCGCTCAAGGAGAGTGATCCGGAAAGCACGGCGGTGAAGATGTTCAATGAAGCATGGCAGGCATTTTCCATAGGCGATGAAGGACTCGCCGACGATGAGAAGAAAGCGAAATGGGAAGAGGCGCGCGAACTGATCGGCGGGGATACGCTGGCAGGCAAAATAACACAGGGACTCTGGAACGAAGCGATTAAAATGAACACACCTGCCTACCCTGCTTTGTCAGAGCTGTTTTCTCAGCGCATTGTAGCTGAAGACAAAGCGGGTATCATCTCGATAACAACGGGTAATCCGGGTGATTATCTGCTGCCTGCCATCACCAATTTGCTTGGTCTCAACTCGCTGGATACGCTGTCTTCTATCATTCGCACGGCGTCCACGCTGAATATGGTGGGGCTGGGAAATCCGATCCCGGCGAGTGTTGTCAAACCGCTCACGCAAAAGGTGGTAGAGCTTCACAAGGTCATGACAACGGACAACAACATTAAACACGACAATATCTGGGATATTCAGATCGTTCATTTTGATGCAAATGGCGGCAGCGTAAGTAAGACGCACGCCATGACTGTCGAGGATCACAAGCTGGCCGGTCTGCCGACTCCTGATGAGAGAGAGGACTACGTATTTGACGGATGGTTCACAGAGGAGACGGGAGGAGAACAGGTGACAGCTGAGGATGACATGACTGGTATAGGCACACTGTATGCTCACTGGACATACGTCGGCAAGGAAGAGGAAGAAGAGGAAGAGCCGACGCCCGTTGTTCCGGATGAAAAGCCGGAACCGGTTCAGCCGGAGGAGAAGGAAGAACCCGAGCCGGAGAAAAAGGATGAGAGCGTCAGTCCTGTGATTCCGCCCAAAACAGAGGAAATTAAGACCGAGAATACCGAATCCGACAGCCGTGAACCGGCAGCGGAATTGGGTCTGCACCGTTACTTTGTCTCCCGCAAGGCGCTGCATGACAAGATTTTTAACGTGGAATACAGCGACAATGACCATGCGAAATTCTGCAAGGCATTGGTTAAGGCCTTGAAAGAGGGTGAGACGGTCTTCAATATGGGAGAGTGGCTGAGTCTGGATGCCGAGGCTGTGGCAGCGATAGAGGCATGCGATAAGGATGTGACGCTTGAATACGTTGGTCAGGGTATCGGTTTCCGCTTTGTGATTCCGGCGAAAGCGAAGATTTCCCGTTTTGCGGACGAGCATGGCGCGGTGTGCGTGGTATGCCTTGCCGAGTATTATGGGTATGAGAGGATTAAAACATGAGACAGAAAGAAAATCTTACGTTATTAGGAAGCAACCACACCGAGTACAAAACGGATTACGATCCGTCGCTGCTTGAGACGTTCTCCAATAAGCACCCGGACAATGATTATTTCGTGAAGTTCAATTGTCCGGAGTTCACCAGCCTGTGCCCCATCACGGGACAGCCGGATTTTGCCACGATTTACATTTCGTATGTTCCGGATAAGCTGATGGTGGAGAGCAAGAGTCTGAAGCTGTATCTGTTCTCTTACAGAAATCACGGAGATTTCCATGAGGACTGCGTCAATAAGATCATGAAGGATCTGATTGCCCTTCTCGATCCGAAGTATATCGAGGTCACGGGGAAGTTCCTCCCGCGCGGAGGACTTTCCATAGATCCGTATTGTAATTATGGTAAGAGCGGGACGCCGTGGGAGAAAGTCGCGTGGGACAGGCTGACGAAACATGATATGTATCCGGAGAAGATTGATAATAGGTGAATGGAGCAGGAGAGATACATTTGACATGAACAGGATTTGCCCGATGCAATAATCTATATATGATTTTATCGGACGGAACGGGGTTAATTGATTATCAATTGGGAGGAACATGATATGGATATGAGTAAATTTCAGTGGACGCGGGAGCCGGAAAGCTACAAGGTTTCCGACGGAAAGGTCACTATTACAACGAAGCCTCATACGGATCTTTGGCAGCGGACGTATTATCATTTTCGCAATGATAACGCACCGGTGTTTCAGATGGAGACGGAGGAGCAGTATTTTTCATTTGTCGTGAAGACTTCTTTCGAAGACAGTCATCAACGCTTTGATCAGTGCGGAGTGGTCATGTATCTGGATTCCGAGAACTGGCTGAAAGGCTCTATCGAATATGAGAACGACAGCTTCCAGCATCTCGGATCTGTGGCTACCAACCACGGTTACTCTGACTGGGCAACCACGGAGATTCCTGCGGATATCAAGGCTATGTGGTATCGTCTGAGCCGCCGTCAGGATGATTATTGCATCGAGTGCTCCGAGGATGGTGAGCACTGGAAGCAGATGCGTATCTGCCACATGTACGAGGCTGCGGGGAAGATTCGTTTCGGCATATATGCTTGTTCTCCGGAGGAATCTTCTTTCACGGCGGTCTTTACGGATATGAAGATTACGGAGTGCGCGTGGCTTGCGCATGACGGGCAACAGCCGGATTGAGAGATGGGCTGAGAAAGATGGAATATATGACACTTTTGGAGCGAGATGAAAGAAATATAGAAAAAGGTATAGGAATCGGAGAAGAAATGTTTGTGAGACTGATACAGGTTCTGACGGAGAAGGGACTTCAAAGTGAAATAGATGCAGTTTTAAAAGATAAAGGCTATCGTGAAGTACTTTATAAAAAGTATGGAATTAAATGACACAATCAGGACTGGTTCGTAATTTGTTCCTCCAGGGTCAGGCGACCATGCTTGCATGGTCATCTGACCCGCCAATCAAAGTTTGAAAGTTTACTTTCAAACTTGGTATCTGGTATGCGGAGAATAATCTTCTGATTGCAGCGATTCAGAATCTGGTGGGATTATGCAGCCGGATATGGCAGGATTTGTATTTGAAATCTGCCATATCCGGCTGCCTTTACATGTTGGGAATTACGGATTAAAAGCAGGAATGCCGATTACTCAGGTAAACGCAGTCAGCCGAGGCGCATCAGCCAATGGTAGGGCTGACCTGCAAGATGCAAAATGACATCCTCAGCGCAAACTGCGTGTCGGGATCATTCAGATCAAGCCCGCTGACCTCCTCTGCCTTATGCAGCCGGTAGATGACGCTGTTCCGATGAAGATACAGTGCCTCTGCCGTCTTTTTTATACTGCAGCTGTTTTGAATGTATTCCCGCACCGTCTCCAGCAGCTTGGTCCTGCACTCCTCGTCGTACTGTGCTATGCACGAAACGGCGGGGTGAATATATCGTGTGAGATTACCTGTTTCCGAAAAATGCTTTAGCATGACGGAAACACTGAACTCCTCAAATGAAAACACCCGTCTCCCCGAATCTATACTTTTTCCCGTCGAAAGAGCGTCTTGAGCTTCGCTGAGAGCCTCGCGCAGAAGTTCTATCTTATGGAAGGGATTGCTGATGCCTACATTGACATTGTATTTCGAGGGGAATAAATCGAGCAAATGCCCTACACTCTCCGCATCCTGGACGCTGCACACTACAATCGTTGCCTTTCGGTAGGTTATTACATGGCAATCAGGCAGCTCCCTGTGGAAGGCCTCGCGGAGAGATTTTCCCTTTATTGACGGAATCTCGGAACTGTCCGGTCTGAAATACAGAAGCTTCATATTCTCCTGAAATTTCATGTCTCGGTATGCTTCCGGCAGATTTTCAAGCGGCGTGCCGATGAGCAGATTATAAAGAAAACTCTGATACTCACTTGTTCTGTACAGAAGTTCGGGCGAATAGGAAAGCAGCGCATATCCGGTGACCGAGCTGAGCATACGCAGCATCTCGGAGTGCTCGGATCGGTAAGTCTGATCCCCTTCTATCAGAAGAAGGGACCCGATCCAGGCATCCTTGCAGTACACTCTACATGCCAATTTACGATAAGGGGAGGCTGAACAGGTCACTTCAAACGGCGTGATTCCGGGATTAGCCATCTGCACAGACTTCAGTTGCTTAACTTCCGTGATGAATTCATAATCGCAATACCCTTTTCTTATATTATCCACCCATAGTTCATCAGTTACCGGGATTCTGGTCGAATGGCTGAGAATCCGGAAATCTCTGTCTATCAGGACTAAAGATGCATTGAAAGTCTGCGAAGCCAGATCGATCAGTTCATCTACACTCCGCACTTTGTCGGCAGTATCCAAAAGGTACTGCAGGTAATCATTCTCATTTCTCTCTGACAGAATATCCTGGACACGGTTGAAGACAACAGCAAAGTGTTCTTTCGGAATAACAGCGAAATCCGCGGCAGGAATTGCGGATTCCGGGTCGACATCCTTCACGCGATTGCGAGCAGAGGCAGATTGCTCATTTGGGATACCATCGGAATTCGAGGCAGATTGTTCATTTGGAATGTCAGAGAAATCTGAAGCAGAAGCTGTCGACTCAGAGTCGATATTCTGATTAGTAGTGTCAAATGATGCAACTTGCTCAATAGGAATATCAGTGGAATCCGGAGAAAGACTCACGAATTCAGAATCGGCCGGGTCTACTGCAAGGATATAATGATTCGGCCGCACATTCGATTGTCCATCATAACCAAAATACAGAATAGAATCCATATCGGGTTCTGCCTGGTCCGCCCAAAGTCTCACTCTGGAGATATCTGTCTGGGAAGAAGCGGAAAAAACCTGAATAGGGCAAAAATGGCTTATTTCAATAACAATATCGGAAAAGGTCATATCATTTTCTTCCTTTCTGACTCCGCAACAGCTATTTTCAATAAATTCAGATGTTAAGATGCCATTCCGGGCATATCAAGATCAGCGGTAACTCAAATCATTTTACTTATATCAAGCTTAGTGCATGATGCACAAAATGTCAATTCTGATTCATATATCGCGTCCATGGTGTATTGTTCTTCCCTGATATAAAATATAAGTAGGTTACTAACTAAAACTTCCCACATGACGTTACCTATTAGTCTCATCATAAAAAAATGCATCGTCGGGACGCTTCCGCTCGGTCTCGCTGGCAGCGGTACTAATAAATTTTCGGCGCTTACGCTTGAAAATTTAAAGATTTTCGGCGCTTACGCTTGAAAATTTAAAGTACCGGCCGCTCGACGACGCCCTCCGATTGCATTTTTAATGATTCGACTATGTTTTAGAAACAAAGTGGGAAGTTTGAGTTACTAAAATTTCCGCAATTGTTTTGAGTCCGGATAGCCTTAAAGAGACATGTGGAAATTTTGGCAGAATAGTGGAGTTTGTTTAAGATACGAAGTATATGCAGCAAGCAGGCAAATATCAAAAACTACCATGAAGGAGGTTACACCATGTACGAAAAACTTTTTGAGAAGGGGCGTATCGGGAACGTTGAGTTAAAGAACCGTCTCGTTATGACCCCGATGGGAACAAACTTAGCTGAACTTGACGGAACCGTCGGTCCCGCAATGCTTGCCTATTTTGAAGCAAGAGCAAAGGGCGGATGCGGTCTCATCATGCCCGAGATCTGCAAGGTCAATGAGAAGACAGGCGTGGGAATGTTCCGCCAGATCGCCGCTACCAGCGACCGCCACATTCCGTCACTCGCAAAGCTCGCAGCAACTGTTCACAAATACGGAAGCAAGATTTTCATTCAGCTTCATCACCCAGGCCGTGAGGGCGTCTCCTCCCTGATCGGCGGACAGCCATGCGTCTCCGCATCGGACCGTATGTGCAATGTGTCCAAGCAGGAGACCCGTCCGATGACACTGGATGAGATCCATGAGCTGGTAGAACAGTTCGGAGATGCGGCACTGCGCTGCAAGAAGGCAGGCATCGATGGAGTGGAGCTTCACTGCGCACACGGCTACCTGCTGCAGCAGTTCCTCTCCCCGTATACCAACAAGAGAACGGATGAATATGGCGGAAGTTTCGAGAACCGTATGAGACTGGTTCTTGAGATCATCGAGGACATTCGCAAAAAGTGCGGCAAGGACTTCGTTCTCGGATGCCGCGTGTCCGTAGATGAATTCCTGAACACAATCGGCGTCACGGAAGATTACATCCATATCGAGGATGGTATCCGTATCGTCAAGACGATGGAAGCAGCAGGTATTGATTTCGTCGACGTCAGCTGCGCGCTCTATGAGACAGGTCTTATGGCGATTGAACCGATTTCCTTCCCGCAGGGCTGGAGAAAAGATTTCATCAAGGCTGTTCGTGACAATGTGAAGATACCGGTCATCGGCGTTTCCGCTATCCGTGAGCCGGCCGTTGCAGAAGCCTTCCTGGAAGGCGGAGTTGTTGACTTCGTCGGCATGGGCAGAACATGGCTTGCCGATCCGGAATGGGGCATCAAAGTACAGCAGGGCAGAGAGAGCGAGCTGAAGAAATGTATCAACTGCCTCAGATGCTTCGAGACACTGATGAGCCTGAACGCACAGGGACTTCCGCTGGAATGCGCTGTCAATCCGCTCACATGTAATGAAAAGCGCTATGGCGATCTGGAACCGGATACACAGGGACACAAAGTCGTTGTTGTCGGCGGCGGCCCGGGTGGCATGATGGCTGCAGAGACCCTCGCAAAGAGAGGAATCAAGACGGTCCTCATCGACCGTCAGGAAGCTCTCGGCGGCACGGTCAATCTTGCCAAGCTGCCTCCGCTCAAAGAGAGAATGGAGTGGATCGCAGATTACTACAGAGACAGTTTCGGAAAACTCGGCGTTGAGGTACAGCTCGGAAAAGAGGCGACGGCTGAGGATATCATTGCTATGGAGCCGGATGCAGTTATTCTTGCGACCGGATCCAAATCCATCATACCGAAGAGCATTCCGGGCGTAGATGGCGCAAATGTTTACACCATCGAGGAAGTTCTTACCGGCAAGAAGGATATCAGCGGCAAATCCGTCGCCATGATCGGAGCCGGACTTACAGGCCTCGAGACCGGTGAGTTCCTTGGGGCGAAGGGATGTCATGTGACATTTGTCGATATGCTGAAGGCAGCGGGCACAAATGCCTATAAGAACAATGTTCTGGACATCATGACCAGATTAAGGAAAATGGACATCGCCTGGGCTCTCGGCCATGCCCTCAAAGAAATCACGCCGGATGGCGTAATCGTCGAAAATGTCGATACTCAGGAAGAGAAAAAGATTGAAGCGGAAGCAGTGGTGCTTTCTCTCGGATATCGGGCTGATCAGAGCCTTAAGGCAGCGCTCGAGGAGAAGGGAATTCCGGTTAAGCTGGTTGGCTCCGCAATCAAGGATGGTGTGATCGCACCTGCAACAAGGACCGGTTATGAAGTCGCGGCGGGTTTTTTCAAAGCGTCGAAGCCGAGCTTCGTGCTTAGCGACGATGAAGTGAAGAATTTTGCGAAGATCTCCGACATGCGCGGACAGGAAGGCGTTTACCTTGCATTCCTCACACGTCCGGAGGTAGTGCGTGAGCTTCTGCCTGAGCCGCTTGAGCCATTTGCTGTTCCGGTCGTGACGCTTTCTGTGTGCCATATTAAGGATCCGACATTTGCAGATAACTACTATGAAACGATTCTCGGCATTTACTGTACGTATAAGGGACAGCTCGGTATGTATCCGATCAGCCTGCTCCTCGGCGGACAGGGCGCGGAGATGGCGACACAGCTCGGACGTGACAATTCTGCGATTCCGAAGAAGCTGGATGCGGAATTTGTCATCAGGAAAAACGGAACGAAGGTTGAAGTAGGCGTAGTGAGAAGAGGCGCTCAGATCGTCAAGATCGAGATGGAGCTGGGCGGCTACAATCATCCGCTTACACACGTTCTGTTCCAGGCACCGGCTCCGGGTAAGAAGACAGCCGGAAGCGGATATTACTTCCACTTTGACCGTCTGCCGGATGAGAACGGCGTATGGAGATTTACGAATACCTGCCTGATCCGGAACATCGTGAACTACACTTATGACGCATGGACACCGGGCTTCATCACAAAGCTTGAGATCAATTCCAGCAAGGATGATCCGTGGGGATGCGTTCCGGTCGAGACGATCGTCGGCGGTGCGTATGCGGAGAATAATCTGCTGATTACTGCGCTTCAGAAGCTGGAGGATGTGGATGCGGAGAAGCTTATGCCGAAGATCCTGCCGGCGTGGTATGACAAGACGACGTTCATGGAGACGGGACGTAAGTAAGAACGGAGATTTTGCCCGCATTGAGTATGGGACATCAGGTAAAGCCGTACCGATTGGCAGCATTCTATGTTTTGATTTAGAACCGGAATAAAAGCCTCTGCTACACAATGCTCCACTGGAGCATTGTGTAGCATGCTTAGGCACGGCGGATCGCAGACGTGTGCTATTGAAGGCGCCGTGACGCCGCACACGTCGCGGCAAGAGCGCCGAGACATTCTTGAAATATACAAATATGAGGTGGACTAAAATGAAAGAATTTAAGGGTAAAACAGCATTAATAACCGGTGCAGCATATGGCTTCGGCAAAGAATTCGTCAAGCAGGCTGCAATGCGGGGTATGAAGATCGTAGCGGTTGACATCATGGGAGATGAGCTTACTAAACTGGAAGATATCGCAAAGGAGTGCGGAGCAGAAGATATCACACTCATTACTGCCGATGTGGGAATCTACGAGGAGACGGAAAAAGTCGTAAATACGGCACTTGAGAAGTATGGCACGATCGATATTCTTATGAATAATGCGGGCGTTGCAGTACCGGGCAACGGCTATAACCTGCCGCTTCGCGACTGGGAGTGGATCGTCCAGACCAACTTTATGTCTCACGTGTATTTCATGAGACAGGTCATCCCGATCATGATCAAGCAGGGCACACATTGCAACATTATGAACACATGCTCTGTCGCCGGCGTCATCAACTGGATCGGAATGGTTCCGTATTATGCTACCAAGCATGCCGCTGTGGCTCTTGCCGAGAGTATCAACTACGAGCTGCAGGCTATCGGAGCCGATATCGCGATGGGCGTATTCTGCCCGGGCTATGTCCAGACCAATCTTGACCACAGCGAGTGGTATCGTCCGGAACGCTTTAAGGATGATACCGATCCGTACTATCAGAGCGAGGAGTTCAAGAAGGGCCAGGCAGAGGCGAAGCATGTAATCGAGACCGGTCTTCCGATCGAGGGACATGCTGAGCAGGTATGGGAGGCAATCGAAGAGGATCGCTTCTATGTGCTTCCGCATGAGAAGTATGACGGCTTCCTCAAGCTGCAGACGGCAGAGAAGCTCCAGAGAAAGAGTCCGAATCTCAAGGAGGTCATGGCGCTTTTGAAGGGTGGCGAGAGTAAGTAAAGAGTAGCCTGCTCTGCGAGTGGGGCAGGGAAAAATAGTACAGCCTATTAAAAATCGTACAGCCGGATATGGCGGGATTTGTATTCAAAATCGGCCATATCCGGCTGTTTTTGCGTAAGGATCGGTAAATACGTCAGCCGGGAGACAATTCGATGCAGTCATTGCCGAAGTAAAAGAAGAAAAGGCGTGTACTTCGGTAAAATCAGTCAGCCGGGAGTCAATTCAATACGGGCATTACCGAAGTAAAAGAAGAAAAGGCGTGT
>CACYPS010000041.1 GCA_902776305.1 uncultured Lachnospiraceae bacterium
GAATTAGGGTATGTATCGATGAGGAGATACGATACATGTTGTTATAAAGGAAAGAATGAAAAGTCGTATTATTCGAGGAGATAACAGATTGACAGAAGGCCAGAGAGTATTACAACAAATCAAAGGAAAGCTTGTCGTATCGTGTCAGGCGCTGCCGCATGAGCCGCTGCATTCAAGTTATATTATGTCCAGGATGGCAGTTGCCGCAATGGAAGGAGGGGCTGCAGGAATACGCGCTCAGTCTGTTCCGGATATCAATGCGATTGCTGAGGTCTGTCATCTGCCAATCATCGGAATTGTGAAGCGCAATTACGATGACAGCGAAATCTATATCACGCCTACGATGAAGGAAATCGAGGAACTCCTGACTACCAGAGCAGAGATTATTGCGATGGATGCGACATGCAGAAAGCGGCCGGGCGGTGTACTCACTGAGGAGCTGGTCGAACGGGTCCATGGAGCGGGACGGCTTGCCATGGCGGATTGTTCGACCTTTGAGGAATGCCGGGCTGCACAGGAGATTGGATTTGATATAGTATCAACTACGCTGAGCGGCTATACTGAGTATTCTTTGCATCTGGAAGGACCGGACTTTGGTCTGATTCACAGATGCGCTGAGGTGCTTTCGGTTCCTGTGATTGCTGAGGGAAGGATTCACTACCCGGAAGAATTAAAGAGGGCGTTCGAGTGCGGTGCGTTCAGCGCGGTCGTTGGCGGTGCAATTACCAGACCGCAGGAGATCACAGCGAGGTTTGTGAGCTATATTGCCAAAGATTCGGAAGAGGACTTTTCGCTGACGCACGAAAAGAAGGAAGGTTATATTGATATGAAGATGAAAACGGATAAGACGATAGCGCGCAGTCTGGAGCTCTTTGGAAATAATGATCGTCGTATCCCATATTATAAACTGTTGTTGGAACAGGACCTCGATAATATTAAGGAATTAGAGCTTCCTTCGGAATATCATTATGAGAATTATGCTCCGGGAGATCAGGCAGTCTGGATTACGATAGAGAAGACCGCGAAAGAATTTGCAAGCTATGAAGAGGGAGAGGCAGCATGGTCAAAGTATTTTGCAGGTCACGAGAAAGAGCTTGAAAACAGGATGTTTTTTGTGACAGATTCTTTTGGTCAGAAGATTGCGACAGCGACGGCATATTATAATATTTATACAGGAGATGATGGAAAGACCGGATGGCTTCACTGGGTTGCTGTTCGCAGGGATGCACAGGGGCTTGGATTATCGAAGCCATTAATCACGCATGTTCTTGTTCACATGAAGAAACTCGGATATAAAAAAGCGGTCATTCCGACGCAGACAAATACGTGGCTTGCATGCAAGCTATATCTTGATTTGGGATTTGTCCCGACAAAGGAAAATGCAGAACAGAACAGGACCGGGTGGTGTATAATTAAGACATTGACAAATCATCCGGCTTTGGACGATTTTGAGCCGGTTGCTGACCTTCTTATATGATTAATCGATTGCAAACCTGCCGGCAAAATAATGCTTGCCGGAACCGTAGTATGGCATATTGTTTCAGGCTGATGAACTTTAGTTACGGATGAGAAGCTACCGATGAAATGAATACATCTTAAGAAAGGAGAAACATGGCGTTCAATCTTGGTGAATTACTAGACAACATGGAACTCGATCTGCCGGATTCAGCAGCCCAACCGACCGTCACTCCACAGAAGAAGGGTTTTAATCTCGTGACGTCTATAACTGCATACCTGATTGGAGTTTCGGAGGAAAAATTCTCTGAGAAGGAAGATGCGTTGGCTTATGACGCGTCTGTATTTGCAAGATTAGATAAAGAAGAAAAGGCGAAAATTATACGCGCGCTTTGCCGTGTGCGGACAGGTATCGAGAAAAATTATACGAAGATATATAAGCGGTATAGGGAAGAGTATCTGTCCATCATGCATATGCCAGAGTATGTGCCGACGGATGACCTCAAGTATTTGGATTCGAGAATGAAGATTTATTCTTTCTGTGACAATCCCCAGAAGCTGCTTGTCGAGGTAAACCGGCTGATTTCTGCCCGCATCAACAACTGCAAGGATCTCTATCCATCGTGGCTGTTCTGGGACTATATGCGGAATATCTTTATCATGCCGAAAGGTACTAAAGAAGCGGGGACGAAGGAAGCGTATGAGTATTATCGTGCAAATTACCAGCGTTACCCCTTCCACATTTACATCAACTGGCATTTTCATGAGAACGAGGATACCGGAAACATTCTTTATAATGATGCCAAGTTCGTCCCGATGTTATACGAGCAGAACGGTGATGCTTTTACTGATATGAGCAAGGTATCCGATGTCAGTGAGCGGACCAAGATCAGTATCTATGATTTCATTGAGAGGTCGAAGAAGGTTGTTGCCCTGGTCGATTGCGAGAATTCAAATCCGTATGCTCTTTGTGCAGCGCTTGACGGACTGGATAAGGATGCCAGAGACAAGATTTCTAAGATCATCCTTATTGATGATGTGCATGCGGCGAGCGCGTGGAGGCATTTGAAAGATTTCATTTCTGTGCCGGTTGAGTATAAGCTTACGGAGCGCGTCATTGACAACAAGTCATTGGTTGATATGACTCTTGCTGTTCAGGCCTGTCGTGATTGTTTTGTGAATGCGGTCGACGCATTTCTGCTTGTCTCGAGTGATTCGGATTTCTGGGCGTTGATTTCCGCGCTTCCTGAAGCTGATTTCGTGGTACTGGTGGAGCATGAGAAATGCAGCTATGACCTGAAGACGAAGCTGTTAGAGCAGGGCATCTGTTACGCCTACATAGATGACTTTTATTCAGCGAACAGTACCCGAATTATGGAGGGCGTACTGAAAGCTGAGATTCAGGAAGAGCTTGATAAGATGGTCTCATTCAATATGAGGGAGATCATGGTCGAGAAGATGAAGAAGGGCCAGATGTATATGTCGGAGAATGAGAAGAGTGCATTCTACGGGAAGTATTTGCAGTCGGCGAAGCTGGTGATAGATGATGAGGGGAATGCAAAGATTGAGATAAAGAAGTAGGATCGCTGCTTATCCATTTTTGCGATTATGAAATTTACAGGCCTGCTAAATAAATGAAGCTATAGTTAAAACAAATAGTATTGTCCACCTCTTCTTTACATGCGTATATATCTATGTCCACGATGAAAATCAGGACAGCAAAAGAAGAAAATACAACAAACATAAAAAGAATAAAACATGAATCTTGAAAATAGAACTACGTGAATACAAAGAAGGGCCGGGGCAATCAGAACCCAAGACCCTTCTTTTCTTTTGAGCATTATTACATCATTATTCTTTTCTTCGGGAATGCCGCAGATGCGTCAGTGGTTGAGACCGCGCTGTTATATCATGCACACAGCTGCCGTTACTATGATAAAGTTGTGTCTTCGCGAAAAGAATGTTATATTTTCATATATAAATGCATGATTCAGGGGTGATGATAATGAATAACAATAATTCTTCAGAAAGCTCTTTCTTCACAGAACGTGTTGTACAAGGTCCCGACCGTGTATATCGTTGGAAATATACTCTGCGAAAGGAACAAGCTCTTGTCCACTATAAAATGATGATGAAAATCGGTATGATTGTCGCTGCTGCCATCAGCGCAGTCACGATATCTATTTTTGCATTTGGGGCACAGGATCGCCTTATCTTCGGCAATCTTCTTTTGAATATCCTCGTCATATACGGAATGATTGTTGGCCTGCCGGCCCTCATCGGGGCCTTAGCTCTTCACAGTGATACCCGCTCATATGAGATGGATGATGAATGTATCCGGCACAAGCATGCCACAAGAGGTGGGGATGCAGTTGTAATCTTCAGAAATGTAACATGGGCTGATGAGGAAGAAAATGCAATCCGGATGAAAGAGGGGATAACAACTTACACTATGTATGCACCTCCGGAAGACGCGACATTTGTAAAAGAGTATATTCGGAATAGGATTGGCAGTGAAAAATATAAATCATAATGACAGAAGATAGAATGAGTCATAGATTAAGCGTCACAAGAAGTTTTCGACAGAGATAATAATCTCCCGTGAATTTATATGCAGGTCTGCAAAACCACATATAATTTCGCGGGAGTTGTACCGTTTGGTACAGAAAAAGTTTAGCGCATAAGAATATCAAGAACGCCTCGGCGTTCTTGTCGCGACGTGCATGGTGCGAAGCACTTTCGTTAATGCTCGGCTGCGATTCGTCGTTCGGATGTATTACGCAGAAAGTGTAGCAGTAGTGCAATGATCATACCGGATATGTTATAGAATCCCAGGGTGAACGCGTGTATAATGAGGATGTAGTTTTCTAAATATGAGCCGGCAGGTCATGATATCCTGCACGTTTCATGTTGTATCAGGAGAAAAAATGATTATAAGAAATGAGATCCCAATCCTGGAATATGATGACAAATCACCGGAGGTCATAGCTCCGGATCATGATTGGACAGGCGGCAGATTACCGGAGAAATGTCTCTTTGCGTTCCTTGGTGATGTAGTTCATAAATATGCTAAAGAGCATGATGCCAGGGTGGCGGACACGCTGATTACGGTTTCTCACGACATAAATGTTTATGTTCTGGATGATGAAGAGGAGGAGATCTGCCTTGTACAGTCACCGATTGGCGCGGCGGCTTCTGCTCAGGTCCTGGATATACTGATCAGCTGCGGCTGCAGGAAAGTGATTGCAGTCGGCTCCTGCGGAGTGCTGGCCGATCTTGAGGAGAATACATTTATAGTTCCCGTCAAGGCTCTTAGGGCAGAAGGTGCATCGTACCATTATCTGCCCGCTTCAAGATACATTGAGCTTGATGAAGTTCCTATATCCGTGATAGCAGAAACCTTCAAAAAACATAAGCTGCCTTTCGTAACGTGCACGACCTGGTCTACGGATGGGTTTTTCCGTGAAACAAAGGATATGGTCAGTTATAGACTGGAGGAAGGCTGCCAGGTGGTTGAGATGGAATGTGCCGCACTTGCTGCATGCGCAAGAAAACGCGGAGCTGTGTTTGGTCAGTTCCTGTTTACGGCGGATTCTTTGGCAAATGTACATGAGTATGATGCGAGGGATTTTGGAATGGATTCACATGAAAAGGCGCTTATGCTTGGTCTTGAGATTTTGAGGAATACGCCGTGAGCAGGAAAAATTATACTATTACGGAAAGTCAGGAGCACGCCTTATGATCGAACAGGAACTAGCCGCGAAATTCATCGAGCGACTAAGCAAATACACCGAATATAATATTAACATCATGGATGAAAGCGGCGTGATCATCGCAAGCCGTAATCCGGGAAGGGTCGGTACTTATCATGCGGTGGCCGAACGGATCATACGCGGGAGTGAGGATATGATCGTTATTCATGATGAAAAGGAATTCCCCGGCGTTCTTCCGGGTATCAATATGGCAATCATGCATGAGGGTCGCAAGGAGGGCGTCATCGGCGTTACCGGAGATCCCGATGCGATTCACGATGTTGCGCTGATCACCAGGCTGGCCATGGAGACTATGCTGCGATACGAAAAGCAGCAGGAAGAGATCCGTCTGCGGAGAAACAGGAAGGAACACTTCCTGAATATTCTGACCCAGAAGGAGTTTGCGGACTCATCGGAGCTCCGCGGAATCGCACGGCAGATCGATCTCAATGAATCGCTGGTCCGGGTGCCGATCGTGTGCAAGCTTTCTGCAGCAAACAGTGGAAAAGCAGAAACCGCGAATCTGCCTTCCATGGAGCGGGCACTGGAAGAACTTCGGCACGGAAAGGGCCACTGGAAACAGGATTTCAGCGCTGTATTGGATGAGACACACCTGATTGTTTTTAAGACAGTCAAGGTTAACGGCAAGCGAAATTTCATCGATTACAGGGAGGAACTCGCTGAGTATCTGAACCATATCCGCACGTGGCTGCACCGGAACGGTGCGCAAGCCGTGTTCTATGTAGGTTCGCTGCAGACTTCCTTCACGCAATACTATTATGCCTACCGTCATTGCAAGTGGTTGGAATCCCACGTGCGCGAGCCGGATGAAGTAGTTTTTTTCACTGATTACGTCCGTGAGTACTTCCGGACGTTGATTCCCCGCCAGGAGCTGCAGCGAGCGTTCCTCATCTATCAGCAGGAAATGCCGGAGGACACTCGAATGCAGTTCATAGATATGATGCGGGCTTTTGAGGAAACGAACTATAATCTCTCAGAGTCTGCAGCGAAGCTCTTTGTACACAAGAATACGCTGATTTACCGGTACAACAAGTTCAAGGATATGCTCGGCGTCGACCCGTTGGCACGCTCGATGGACAGGGGATTCATAGAGCTTCTGTATCTTTTTTTGGCAAAATAAATATCGCACAATGAGAACGCATGTTTTGTGTCAGTTATACAAAATAGTGCGTTCTTTTTATTGTATGATTATCTACCTGAAACCGACTTTATAATGTATTATATAGACAGTTCAAAGAGAGGTTACGAAAAACCTCAGGAAATAAGGGATAATCACTATTTTAACAGGCAGCAGCGAAGATCCCTGACAACGAGAAAGTTTTGGTACAACAAAACAAAAGGAGGGCGAAAATGAAACTAGTATTTGCATCAGATTCATTTAAGGGAACCGTTACCAGCGAGCAGACCGTTGAGTATCTCACCAAAGCGGCACACGAAGTCTTCGGTCCCTGCGAGACGATCGGCGTCCCTGTTGCGGACGGCGGCGAAGGCACCACAGACGCGGTGATCCTGGCAAGAAAAGGCGAGAAAATCTATGAGAAGGTATGCGGGCCTCTGATGGAGGAGACAAACGCTTACTACGGAAGACTCAGTGATACGGAAGTCGTCCTTGAAATGGCACAGGCGTCCGGACTCCCGATGGTTCCCGAAGAACTAAGAAATCCGCTCAACACAACGACCTACGGAACAGGCCAGTTGGTAAAAGCAGCTGTGGACGCGGGCTATACCGATATTTCTATCGCAATCGGCGGTTCCGCAACAAATGACGGCGGTATGGGTTTTGCCAGCGCGCTGGGTATCCGCTTCCTTGACAAGGATGGCAACGTTCTTGAAGGCAAAGGCAGTGAGCTTGAGAAAGTCGACTATATCGACATGAGCGGGCTCGACGAAAAAGTAAAAAATGCGCACTTCACCGTTATGTGCGACGTGACCAATCCTCTCTGCGGCAAAGACGGTGCGACCTACACCTTTGGCAAGCAGAAAGGCGGCACTCCTGAGATCCTTGACCGTCTGGAAAACGGAATGTGCAACTACCGCGATGTCATTATCAGACAGTTTGGCGTCAATCCCGATGATACGCCGGGCACGGGCGCTGCAGGCGGACTCGGTGCAGCTCTCAAGATCTTCCTGAACGCGGAAATGAAATCCGGTATCGAAACTGTTCTGGACCTGATCGATTTTGACAAGCTGATTGAAAATGCAGACCTGATTGTAACCGGAGAGGGAAGAACAGACTGGCAGAGCTGCTTCGGTAAAGTTATGCAGGGCGTCGGCGATCGCGCAAAGAAGTATAGTATTCCGGCAGTTGCCCTCTGCGGAGGTCTCGGAGAAGGGTATGAGAAGATTTATGAACATGGTATCGACTCCATTATGACGACCGTCGACGGCCCGATGCCGCTGTCCCAAGCGCTGGATGAGGCAGAGTCTCTCTACTATAAAGGTGCTATCCGGATGTTCCGCATGGTCCGGGCAGGAATGAAACTGAAATAAAGAACTGATCATACAAACGAGAATGACTAAAACTAAAACTATACCCGACATGGTATATCTCAGAAAGGATTACAAAGCATAAATGGAAGCACAATTCACAACACTCGGAGCCATCATCGGTCTTGTAATAGCAATCATTTTAATCATTAAGAAAGTACAGCCCGCATACAGCCTGATTCTCGGCGCATTGATCGGAGGCCTGATCGGAGGCGGAGGACTCACAGATACCGTTAGCACAATGGTAAGCGGCGCTGGATCCATGATGTCCTCAATCCTGCGCATCCTGACCAGCGGCATATTGGCCGGCGCACTGATCAAGACCGGCTCGGCAGAAAAGATTGCCGAAACTATTGTCGAGAAACTCGGTGAAAAAAGAGCCGTCGCCGCAATCGCGATCGCAACGATGATCATCTGTGCAGTAGGCGTTTTCATCGACATCTCAGTTATCACTGTGGCTCCCATAGCCCTTGCAATCGGCAAAAGAGCAAACCTCTCCAAGAGCGGTATCCTCATTGCAATGATCGGCGGCGGTAAGGCAGGAAACATAATATCACCCAACCCCAACACGATTGCAGTCTCTGAGGCGTTTTCTCAGGATCTTACGGCAGTCATGATCAGAAACTTTATCCCCGCACTGTTCGCACTTGTTATGGCTATCTTCCTTGCCTCCATGTTGTGTAAAAAGAGCGGCGATGCGATTTCCTCATCCGATATCGAAGGATCCGGTGAGAAGAATCTCCCGGGATTCGGTCCCGCAGTTCTCGGCCCCGTAGTCGTAATTATCATGCTGGCCCTTCGTCCGATCGCCGGAATCGCTATCGATCCCCTGATTGCTCTTCCTGTCGGTGGATTTGTCAGCATGCTGGCAACCGGAAAGATCAAACACTGCGTCGAATACATGGAATTCGGTCTCAGCAAAGTCATCGGAGTATCCATCCTTCTGATCGGTACCGGCACGATTGCAGGCATCATCAAGGCATCCGCCCTCCAGTATGATGTTACCAATGTTCTGGAAGCAATGAATATGCCCGCTTTCATCCTTGCGCCTCTCGCAGGTATCCTGATGGCAGCTGCTACCGCTTCCACGACGGCAGGTGCGACTGTCGCAGCGCAGACCTTTGCTCCCACCCTGATCGCTAACGGCGTATCCGGACTTGCAGCAGCAGCTATGATCCATGCAGGAGCAACCGTTCTCGATTCCCTGCCTCACGGCTCCTTCTTCCACGCCACAGGCGGTGCTGTCAACCTGTCAATCAATGACCGCATGAAGCTGATTCCGTTCGAGGCTGCGATCGGAATAACAAGCACGATTGTTTCCGTGATTCTGTATCTGGTGATTCATTAACAGCTGCCTGTTACTGAATATAGATGTAAAGTTAAGGCCCATCGGCAATTTGCCGGTGGGTCTTACTTTTGTATAATTGCTGTAGAAAACATTATGCTAACTGCTATATAATTTGATTAAGAACGTTTTCAGAAATATTTCCGGTTTAAGTATGGATGCAAAGGCCTACCGAGGTCACGGAGAAATCGAATGAAAAGTATAGCGGAACACATAAATACACTTGCGAGATTCTGCGGCAAAAGGGATGTGAAATCCCTTGACCGGGATAGTTTGAACGAAAGATACGGAACCGATTGTGCGGACGTGATGGTGCTCTTCGGGGGCAGTATCCTTGCGGGCGGAGACGTTATGGCTGAGGCAATTAAGAACAAGATCGCCCGGACCTATATTATTGTCGGAGGTGCCGGTCACACGACAGATACTCTCCGGCAGATCGTCCAGTCAGAGTACCCAATGATCAGGACTGCCAACCTATCAGAAGCGGAAATCTTTCAAAAATATCTGCAGGAGATTTACGGGTGTGAAGCGGACTATCTGGAAACCAGATCTACCAACTGCGGGAATAATATTACATACCTGCTGGATCTCATTGAGGAAAACAGAATCCCATGCAAAAGCATAATTTTATGTCAGGATGCCACAATGCAGAACCGAATGGAAGCAGGTTTCCGTAAATACCGTCCGCAGGGGATTTCTGTCATCAATTATGCATCGTATGCCGCTACAGTAAGATTTGCGGCGGATGAACTTAGCATACAGGAGAAGATTCATGGCATGTGGGAGATTGACAGGTATATTAATCTGCTTATGGGAGAGATTCCGCGGCTACGAGATGACAGGGATGGATACGGTCCTGAAGGAAAGCAGTATATCGCTCATGTCGATATTCCGGAGAGTGTGGAGAATGCATTTTCTGAATTAAAGAATGTATACGGGAATCAGATCAGAGAAGCCAACCCTCTGTATGCGAAAGAAAGGAGATAAGAACATGAAAATAGAGCATATTGCCATGTATGTAAATGATCTTGAAGCTGCGAAGAGCTTTTTTACCGAGTATCTCGGTGGGCATTCCAACGAAGGCTATCATAACAGGACTACAGACTTTCGTTCATACTTTATAAGCTTTGATGATGGAGCTCGGTTAGAAATTATGACGAAGCCTGCTCTGGAGGATCCGGATAAGCCACTTAACAGAACAGGCTATGCACACATTGCGTTTTCTGTCGGCAGTAAAGAGGAAGTAGATCGACTGACTGAACGGCTTAAGTATGATGGATTTGAGGTTGTAAGCGGTCCTCGTACTACGGGTGATGGGTATTATGAGTCCTGTATCGTGGCGATTGAAGGAAATCAGATTGAGATAACAGTATAAGTTTCGCCTATAACAGGACATATAATAGTAAATAATTGATATCGGAAAGAAAAATGTTGAGATGAGAAATATTGACAATAGAAAATGGACAACCTGCCTTTTGGCAGTTTCACTTATATTCGGTTTTACTGCCTGCACACCGAAGCCTATGCCGCCGGAAGAAGTCCAAGTCGTACCTGACAGCAGCAATGAAGCAGGTAGCGAAACGCCGCATACCTCAATACAGCAGGCAGAAGTTCACGTCGCATCTGACGGCAGCGATGAAACAGGCACCGGAACGCCGGAGAAGCCATATGCAACTGTCTCCCGTGCCGCTCATGAGAAACCCGGTTCCGTGATTGTTGTTCACGGCGGAACTTACGGTCAGATCAGGCTCGATGAGGATGCATCGGGTACGGAAGATTCTCCTACAATTATTCGTCCTGCAGAAGGCGAAACTGTGGTAGTAAGTGAGAAAGAAGACGTATGCCTATACATCTGCAATGCAAGCCACATCGTGATCGAAGGCATAGAAACGTATGGCGGGACTCACGGTATCGAATATGAAAGTACGCGTGAAGCTAAGAGTGAGACTCTTGGAGACATTACTATCAGGAAATGCACAGTCCATGGTGTGCGGGGAATACACGGCATCAATTTTTATGCGTACAATGATCTGAAAGCCGTATCAGACATAAGTATTGAGGAATGTGAAGTTTATGACTGCGAGTGCGGATCAAGTGAGTCGGTGGTTCTGAACGGGAATATAGATGGTTTCTTAATAGCAGGGAACAGGATACATGATAATAATAACATCGGAATCGACATGATCGGTTTCGAGGGGCTTGCCGTGCATACTGCTAAAGACAGCGGACGGAACCCATATGAAGCGGATCAGGTAAGGAACGGAGTCTGTCGAGATAATGTCGTATATAACATCAGCTCGGAAGGGAACGATGCCTATTTCGAGGACGGAGAATACGATCTCTGTGCAGACGGAATCTATGTCGATGGAGGACGCGACATAGAAATCTGTAACAACTTTATCTTTAACTGTGATATAGGACTGGAAGTAGCGACGGAACACAGCCCGGATGAAAATGAACTATTCAAGGTGACCGACGTTAATGTACATGACAATGTGATTGCAGACTGTGCCGGATGGACCGGTATATGTTTCGGAGGATATGACAAAGACCTTGGGTTTACCGAAGATTGTGAGTTCAATCACAATACGCTGGTGGACAACAGTACACAAATCGGTATTCAACGAAGCAGAAACAACCGGGTATATGCGAACCAGCTCCTCGGAGGAGAGACGGGAATAGAATTCAGCGAGGAATGCCGGGAAGAGGATATGGACAATGATATCAGCGGTAATGTGGCTGCCGAAATAGAGGATGAGGACAGCTGGGCCGATGAGTTCGGAGAGCTTTACTCAGACAGGGGAGAAATAGCGGAAGGATTCAAATCGCTGGTTGAAGATGTAGGTTCCCGTTTTATACCGGATGAAGGAATGCTGGAGTTATATCAGGAAAATAAGAGCGGTCGGGAATAACCGACCGCTTTTTTCTGTTATGGGAACTTTGTTTCCTGTGTTACAGAACCTCTTTTGTGACCGGCTTCCCACAGACGATGTTCAGGTTGCCGTTGCGAGTGCGCAATTCGTCGAGGAATGCCCTGGTCGTATGTTCATCGCGGAGTACGATACTGTAGCATAACTCATAAAGTGTGCCCATGTTTGTTGTCTTGACACGTTCGAGCTCAAAGGAGCGGGTGTATTTGCTGAACAGATCATCAAAGAGCCCGTCGTAATCAAGATTTTCGGGAATTGTGATCTTTAGCATGCGCTCATCCGCTGCGCCGGCACCGAAACCTCCGGTTGTCAGGATGAGAAGGAAAGCGGCTATAACAGCGAATAATACCGCAGCAACCGCTACATATCCCATACCGGTCGCCAGACCGATTGCTGTTGCAAGGAATACCATTCCGATCTCCTTGGCAGTACCGGGTGCACTTCGGAAACGCACCAGGCTGAAGGTTCCGGCAACCGCCACTCCGGCGCCGATGTTACCGTTGACCATCATGATGATGATCTGCACCATGGCGGGCAGAGCTGCAAGCGTTAAGATAAAACTCTGAGAATATGTCGACTTATACATGGCCAGTCCGGCGGTGCAAAGTCCGAGAAGAAGAGAGGCGGCTGTACATATAAAAAATGCTGATACTGTGAGTTCCGTTCCTGTAATGATTGTATTAAGCACTGAGATTTACCTCCTTTGATATAATTAATGATTCTCCGCTGAGAATGAATTGCTTGTAGTATGTTCCGTATTTTGAGAATGACGTCGGAAACACTCCGTTATCCGAGAGAAGTTCGGCCAGCCACATCGGAGCTGCTCCGGGGATTTTGATTTCCATCAGGCAGATGTCTTCTGTCGGAAAAAGCACTCCGTATGTTCCGAGCCTCAGATCGAGATCATAGGATCTTGCTCGGAGAGCAGTATCGAAAGTTATGCGAAGTTCACTGCCGTCTGCGGCCGAATAAGCTTCGCGGTCATAGGAGATGAGCACCTTGGGTGTCGGCTTGTATAGCTTTCTAAAATAGTCGATTTCCCGGCTGATCTGACTCCCGTCCCCTTTTCTGAGACCTGCCAGGTAAAGGACTGCGTCCTGTACATCCATCGTGATACGCCGCTTATAGACCACGCCATCGAATTTCTTCTTGAGTTCTACGAACACGGTATCACCGTTTTTCGGAATGCCGTAGCTTCTCATACGAAGTTTCTCCTTGTAAACAGGCTTTTCCAGTGATGTGCGTATGAGATCGAAATTTTCGGTGTCATAGTAAATGTTGTTCACTGTGTAAACCGGATGCTCATCCGGTTTCATATACGGCATCATGCCTGAGAGCAGTACCCGGTATTGTTCTTTCGTAATCAGGTATTTTTTCTCATAGCGCTTAAAACAGCTTTGTATTTCACTCATGATGTTTGCCTCCTTCGATCGTCCTTCATATTAACGGACGGATGATGAGATTTCTCCGAGAAAATAATGCGAAATTTACGAAAAACTCACGAATCGTTTCGTGTGTATTGCGGAGGCTTGCGTGTATGCAATTCGTTGATTTTTCAATTCCCGACTGATAAAATGTGTGCAAATGAACAGCTTGATCTCAGTAAGAGGCTCTCGCGCTGAGAAGGGCTAAGACACCGAAAAAAGAGATATCAGATAAGTGAGTGAACTGTTATGGCAGATAAATCCAAACGAATCTATGTTGCAGATGATGATGACAATATCCGCCAGGTCGTAAAGACCTTCCTGTCAAGCGACGGATATGAACTGGAGGATTTCCCGACCGGGGACTTGCTCTTTGAACGATTTATGCAGGTACCATGTGACCTGGTTATTCTTGACGTAATGATGCCCGGATCTGACGGATTTACTATTTGTACGAAACTGCGGGAAGTGAGCACAGTCCCGATTATCATGCTGACTGCCCGTGATTCGGAAAATGACTACGCTATGGGGCTGGGACTCGGGAGCGATGATTACATAACAAAGCCGTTTTCAGCGATGGCCCTGCTTATGCGTGTCCGCGCTATTTTCAGGCGTATCGATTTTGAAAGTCAAAAACATGCATCGGATAATCCCTCCTCTGTCAAAGTCGGAAAGCTTATGATAGACGAGAGCAGACACCAGATTTTTCGAGAGGGAAAGCCGATCGCACTTGCTCCGACAGAATATGATGTACTGCGATATATGATGCAGCGGGTAGGACAGGCGGTATCACGCGAAGAGCTTTTGAACTCCGTATGGGGGTTCGAGACTGCTGTGGAAACTCGTGCAACAGATGATACAGTACGCAGACTCAGACAGAAGCTTGATGGAAGCGGCGTAAAAATTGCGGCAGTGTGGGGATTCGGTTTCCGCCTGGAGGATAATGAATGAAAAAGCGTTGGCATATTCAGACGAGGCTTCTTTTTACGCTGATTACGTTTACGGTAGCGATTCTTCTGACAGTAGGAGTCGCATTTAATCTGTCTGTGCACGGATATATTCGAAGCCGCGTTACAGCACAACTGGACGCTGTTTCCGAGAACGCGTCTGCGGTACGGAAAGACGGGACGCATGCCATGAACGGAAGGCGTTTTGACAGAGAACCTGACCGGATTTTCGGCACTACGGGGAGTGCTTTCGTAGTTGATGATCAGGGAACACTGGTCAATCCCATGCATGGGGACGAGGAGATTATTCGTTCACTTTCCGAATACTTCAACAGTGATAATATAAATGAAGAGATGCACGGAAGAATCATTTCTGTCGGAGATGAAAAATACGCTGTATCCGTCACGGATGATCCGATTCAGACAGGCTGCTATCTTGTTTCATATATGGATGTCACTCAGATCCTTGCCTTTACCTCCAGGATAAACAGGGTTCTTTTAGTGATCATACTCGTAGCTATTTTCATTTCTGTCATACTGAGCCGGCATTTTGCGAAATCATTTGCTGCGCCGGTACAGGAGCTTTCCGCATTTGCATGCGAGATCGGCGAAGGAAATCTGATTCCGAAAGAGTTTGCATTCAGGGATATAGAGTTCGCAGGGCTTGCCGATTCGATGAATCATATGGCATCTGAACTTCAGGCGGCGAAACAGAAGCAGGAGACATTATTTCAAAATGTTTCGCATGAACTCCGCACACCTCTGACTTCTATTCGAGGAAATGCGGAGGGTATTGTATACGGTGTGATGGAGCCGCAGACCGCCGCGAGGGTCATTCTTGCGGAGTCTGACAAGCTGGGCGGCATGGTTGAGGATATTCTTTATCTCTCACGAATCGGCAAAGCTGTTCCGGATACGGAAGCAGAGCCTATCGATCTGCGTGAGGTGCTGTCGCTTTGTGTTTCGGAGCAGAGAGCGGATGCCGAGAGCAGAGGCATCGCTTTTCGCTTTGATTTTGATGAAGATCCTGTTCTTTTGTCAATCCGGGAGCAGGATGCGCTGCGGATGTTCGGGAATCTGATTTCCAATGCGATTCGGTATGCCGCTACTGCGGTGACACTTGTGTGCAGAACCGATCATGACAGGGTTTATGTCTCCGTCTCGGATGACGGGGAGGGAATATCGGCGGAGGATCTTCCGCATATTTTCGAGCGTTTCTATAAAGGAAAAGGGGGAAGGCACGGTATCGGGCTGGCCATCGCGCAGTCTGTTGCAGAGATGTATCATGGCGAGCTGACGGCTCGAAATGACGGAGGTGCCGTATTTGAAGTAATATTTTGACAGCGGTGCCGTATTTAAAGTAATACTTTCTATTCAATGGTTCACCATAATATTGTTGACATGACAGGGTTTCGGAGTGATTCCGGAACCCTTTCGTATTTTTCTCGTAAATTTTGCCGCTGCTTTTCGCTGATTGAATTTAAATGATTCGATATAGTGTACCCAGAACACGAAAAAAACGAAAGGAGCATCCTGTTATGAAAAAAAGATACATTAACCTGCTTACCGTTGTTCTTTCAACTACCGTCCTTCTCGGCGGGTGTGGCGGAACAAAGATATACTCAGCTTCAGCGGCAGATTCTTCGGAGATGTCTTCTCTGATATCCGGAGATTCCGCTTCCGATACTGTAGAAATAACCGAGAAACCGGAAGAATCCTCCTCTGATACATCTGAGATGACCTCTCAGAAATCAGGAGACGCCGACTCAGTTGAAGCGGAGAAAAACAATCAGGTAACCGACAAATCCGGTTCGGAATCAGCTGATGAATCTACGAATACATCTGATGAATCTTCTTCTGAAAATGAACTCTTTTCGGACCGGGATCTTTCCGGCGAGTATGATACCGAGGGAGCGGTGAAGGTGGTGCTTAATAAAACAGGTATTGAATGCAGCGATGAGGGAGTTGAAGTATCCGGATCGAATGCTACCATCACAAAAGCGGGCACGTATATCCTTTCCGGAACACTTGATAACGGAAGCATCATCGTCGATGCGGATAAGGAAGATAAAGTACAGCTGGTACTCAGCGGAGTGACGATCAACTCTGATACATTTGCCGCGATTTATGTCAGACAGGCTGACAAGGTTTTCGTTACGCTCGATGAAGGGACTGAGAACATTCTTTCAAATAGCGGTGCATTTTCACAGATAGACGATAACGAAGTTGATGCTGTTATTTTCTCGAAGGATGACATAACTGTGAACGGCAAAGGAACGCTGAAGATAAATTGCGCAGCGGGAAACGGCATTTCCGGTAAGGATGAGGTCACCATTACAGGAGGCGTCATTGAGATAGAGGCTGCGAAGCATGCGATCCGCGCAAAGGACATTCTGGCCATTGCTGACGGCTCGTTCAAACTTGTTTCGGACAATGACGGACTGCATGCCGAAAACGGAGATGATGATTCTCTCGGAAATATTTATATTACAGGTGGTGATTTTAATATTCAGGTTGCAGACGATGCGATCCATGCCAACAGCCTGCTTCAGATTGACGGCGGTACTTTTGATATAACCGCAGCCGAAGGTCTTGAAGGCACGTATATTAAGGTCAACGACGGTACAATACTTATTAACGCTTCGGATGACGGAGTCAATGCAGCTTATAAATCATCTGCATACACGCCGACATTTGAGATGAACGGAGGAACTCTGACAATTAATATGGGAGCCGGGGATACGGACGCCGTGGATTCCAACGCCGATCTGATCATAAATGGAGGAACGATAGATATAACCGGCCAGTCTGCTTTCGACTATGACGGTACTGCACAGCATAACGGCGGGACGATTATTGTGAACGGTCAGACTGTGGATTCTATCACAGGCCAGATGATGGGCGGGGGCATGGGCCGTGGCATGGGCCGAGGCAAGAACGGCAGTATGACCGGCGGCAAGAATGGAAGGATGACCGGAGGTATGGACAGTGGTATGACCGGCGACATGGACGGTAATATGGCCGGCGGCAAGAATGGAAGGATGACCGGAGGTATGGATAGTGGTATGACCGGTGACATGCAGGGCAGCGATATTTGAGATAATTAGGGTTTGCGAAGAAGCGGAGCTTTCATATTGAGGTACAAAGCCGCAAAAAGAGTGATGGGTTTTAATCCTTGACAAATAGTTCTATGATGTGGTACATTTTCACAATCGAAATAGACATAATTATTAACAAACTGTAAAAAATTTATGAAAAATAATTAAATAACAGAAAATTCACAAAATGTCTACAATGATAGTGCATAATGATAGTAAAGATAAATACTATCATTATGCATTTTTGGACTATATTATGCATACAAAGAGAGGATTGAATTCTCTCTTTTTTTAAAATTTGAAAGGCAGAAGAATGGAGGTGAGTAATAGTGATACCGAAAAAGTATGATAACATTAAGGATAAAAAATCAGACATGCGCTTTCACAGGAAGTGGAAGATAGCAGTCATCATTTTATCATGTATTGTCTTTTTCTGTACTATTACCCCACTGATCATGCCCGTTATCACGATGAGCGCGCAGGAGACTTACTGCGGGTATGAGGAACATATTCATACAGAGGAATGTATGAGCTCTGAGGGTGAGCTTATATGCGGATATGAGGAACATACGCATTTGCTTGAATGCTATGCAGATACTTATGCGGATATAGAAGACGAGGATGTGTGGGGGACTACGGTACCGCTTCTTAGCGGCGACCGAAATGCTGATGTGGTTGCGGTTGCGGAAAGTCAGATAGGGTATAGAGAAAGCGACAGAAATTATCTGGTTTTTGATGAGAACGATACACCGGGATATACACGTTACGGCCACTGGTACGGCGATGCAATAGACCAGAGCGGAGAAAGACTTGAAAACGGACTGAGCATTTATGCATATACGGACTGGGATGCAATGTTCGTTTCATTTGTACTGGACCGAGCCGGAATCTATGACATGGGATTTGACTGGGACGCAGGTAACTGGGCTGATTTTCTTGCCGGCTACGGGATCTATACAGACGCAACAGACTATATTCCCGAACCGGGTGACCTTGTTTTCTTTACACCGTATTCTGACGGCAGATTCTATGTCGGTATTGTTACAGATGTAAATTGCGGATTCCTGGATCTTTTCGGTGAAACTGTTAATTCTGTCACGGTGGTTTACGGTGATGCTGACAATGAGGTTACTCAGGCGGTAATTGATGTCGGGGCAATTTATGGTTATGGAGTTCTAACCCAAAGAGCCGAGGAAATCGAACCGGAAGAACCGGATACGGAAGTTCCGGCTGATGACAGTTCTGTTTCTGATGCAGTCTATGACGAGGAGATGGCATATCCGGAGAATGAAGAGACTGTGGAAGAGATTGAGGAACCGGAAGCGGAGGCTGAAGAATCGGATGTTACTGCTTCCGAAGAAATAGAGGAACCTGAAGCGGAAGATTCGAAAGAGGACGCTGGTAGATTGCAGGAAACTGCTTCGGAAGAAACAATCGAAGCAGCGGAAGATACAAAAGCAGACGCCGATGAATCTGAAGCAGTGGTTTCAGAAGAAGATACGGAAGCGAAGGCCGATGAATCTGAAGCAGCGGTTCCGGAAGAGAAATCCGGGAAAGCGGAAGATACAAAAGCAGACGTCGATGAATCTGAGGCAGCGACTTCGGAAGAAGGCACCAAAGCGAAAGCTGATGAATCTGAAGCAACTGTTTCGGAAGAAGACACCAAAGAAAAGCCGTCCGAAAGCGTGAATAAGGATGAGGCAGAAACAAAGAAGGATGCTGTATCCGAAAGTTCTGCCGATACTGATACATTAATCGCTTCAGGCAATGATTATTCTGTTACTATGACATACGGTGCGGACGCGAGAATCCCGGATGGTGCGAAACTGTATGTCAGGGAGATTATGCCCTTTACAGCGGAATATGACAGCTATATCGCCGGAGCGAAGGATGCTCTGGGTATCGGTGAGGAGGCTGATGTAGACCTGAAGGGCCGGTTCTTCGACATTAAGATCATGACGAAGAAAGGCGAATATAAGCCTAATGCTCCGGTCCGTGTCGACATCACGTATGACAAACAGATCGTCGATGTTCCGACGAATAAAGTAAGTGCCGTTCACTTTGCCGAAGAAGGTCCCGAGCAGGTCGACACTCTCACGGGAGGTACTGTAAAAGGCATTGATACAGTGGCCTTTGAAGCGGAGAGCTTCTCTGTCTATGGTGTTGTCTATACGGTAGACTTTACATATTACGGCTATACATATTCTGTTTACGGAAACGAGGAGATTACACTGACCGAGCTTATGAATGTACTCGGCATAGCAGTGGCACCTGATGATGTTGCTGAGGTGCGTGTTGTCCTGAAGACACAGAATGACGAGGAAGTGGATGAGGGAGAGCTGTATGCATTTGTAAAAGACGGAGAGTGGGTAATAAAGAGTGATACTGCATTTGGAAATACTTACAATCTCATCATAGAGACGTGCGACAGCAAAAAGTATGTCGTGGAAGTGACCGACGAGGTATATGAGAATCTGGCTTCTTTTATCACTGATGCGGTATTGGAGATTGACGGCAAAAAGTACGGACAGGGTGAGACCTGGGTAGTAAGGCCGGAGGCCGATTACAATCTGACCCTGACATTCCGTGAGAGAGGCGCTATGCAGTTCCCCAAAGGCGGAGATGAGATGGTCATGGATCTGCCGGAGGGGCTCACTGTCAAAAGCGGATCGGGAGGAAGCTTTGATATTCCTGCAGGCCTTGCCGGTACAGTCACCGGTAATACCTGGTGGATAGATGATGCCGGAAAACTCCATATCAAGTTCGGGGATGATCCGGAAGATATCCTTACCCGTGCATCCAATGCGTTTGTCACAATTGATTTGAGCGCTGAATTTGACGGTATCCATGAATCCTTTGAGTTCAGAGAAGGCGTGACCCGTAATGTAGTGTATGACACGTCTTCAGACGTCAGCATTTCCAAGAAGGGGACGTATAACCGGGAGACGGGAAAGATGGATTATACCATTACCGTCAAGTCTGCCGGAAAGAATGAAAATGTTAAGGTGACGGACACGCTCGGAAATACAAACCTTCTGACAATTGATCCGGATTCCATCGTTATCAGCTCATCTACAGGTGAGAATGTAGAACTTGTTTCAGGAACGGATCCGGATACAGGTGCTCCATATGAGAGCACTACGGATGACGGATTTATACGGACAATCAAGAATATGGTTCATAACGAGACGGTCACGATCAGCTATTCGGCAAATGTAGATCATACGAAGCTCGGTCCCGGCGGCGTGGTGGAAGGTGAAGACGGGAAGAACACCGTAAAGGTGAAACCGGATGATGTGCCCGAAAAGGAAACAACGGATGTCTTGCATAAGATACAGTTCTCGGATATTTCGAAAGTCAATACCACGTCAACGGATAACGGTGAGACTGTGACGTTGAACTGGAAACTGGAAGCAAATACAGGGATGCTCAGCTCTCTCGTAGGCAGCAATATCATTGATACGATCGACTATTCCAGCAAGGATGTGATGAAGTATGTGGCTCCGGACGGAAAAGTTCCGCTGCACGTAGTCGGCACCGATGCGGATGGAAATGAGCATATGAGTGACGTGGAGGCTACTCTGTATGATTCCGACGGACAACAGTACTGGATTTGGGAGGTCGAGAATATCGGTGAGACGCCCGGCACTCCTCTGAGATACGAGATTACCTATTCGACAGTTGCCACGAAGCAAAACGGAAGCGTTACTGTGAAAAACAATACCAGTAACGAGAGCGGCGGCAACGATAGCGGAACGGGCGTTGTTCCGGGAACAAGCACACAGGAAATAGTTGCGGATAAAAAGGCGACAAAAGTAACGGAAGAATATATAGACTGGACGATTGTTATAAATGTTCCGGAGGTAGGGTTCCCGAGCGGGTTGACTGTCTTCGATGAGCTGCCTCATGCAAACGGAGGCATATCACCGGTCAGTGGCTTGAGGGACACTTTAGTGGGTGAGCCTGTTGTCGACGGACTTGTCAATGATGAGTCATGGGGTTATTCGATTAATAATGAACCTCTGCCTTATTATCAGAATGCAGACGGTACACAAAAATTCCGACAGAGTGTGACTATTGACTTTTATCATGACCTTAATAAGACGGAAAAAGGTCTTGATGATGAGCCTCGAACTATTACCATTAAGCTCAGAACGAAAAACGATCCTGACTGGATGGCTTATTCTAATACTTTAGGAAGCGGTGACCCCGCCTTTAAACACTGGAATATTGCAAAGGTCAACGGTTATGAGATTAAGGATTACGGAATTCCTCTGAGTAAGAGCATTAAAAAACAGGTTATTGACGGGCTGAACCCACCGGCGGACTCAGATGGCGACGGATTGAGGGAATACACTTATGCTGTCACATTGGCAAATGTAACGGACGTCCCGATAGTGATAGAAGATACATTTGACAAAGATGTGTTCAGTTTTGTCGGACCCGGAAGCCATTGGAGCGGCTGGCATTTAATTGCCGCTGCTGAGCAGGAATATCAGCTGAACAGGGGCGTCGAGGGGTATGCCGCATCGTTTGATTCTTCCAATGAGGGCAGCGTTGTCATAACAGCCGACAGTCTTCCTATGAAACCTGACGGTTCCTACTACGAGTATTATCGAATTTACTATGTATTGGAGTACAAAGATGAGAGCGTTGAAAGCCTCCTTGAACAACAGGCTCTTGCGAACGGCGGAACCTTTAAGATCGGAAATACTGCTGTGTGGGAAGATATCCCCGGACATTGCGATGTCGAATACAAAGTTCCGGTGCTCGATAAAGTAGGTGCCTTCCTGAACAGTAATAACGAGAGGGAATACACGTTCTATATAGATGTCAACCCCGGAATGCGTACATTGAATAACGGTACTCCGATGGAACTTACGGATACACACACCGAGAATCTGTCAGTCGATTATACATCGATCGTTGTATATAAGATTCCTGAAGGTGTAACTATCCCAATGGAAACTGCTTCCCAGATTCAGCAGTACTTAAATAGTGACTGGATTATTCCGAAAGGGGAGGTGACGTGGAATTTCTCTGGCCGTGACGGTGTGTTTACAGTCCCAGACAGCACGCACTATATAATAAAGTATAATGCGCTGGTCTTAGGTGCGGGAGAGCAGGATTTTGCAAATGAAGCAGAGATGAATGGCTTCTCGTCACTCAAAGAAGATTCGCGAACCTTTGAAGGCGGTGCAACGGCCGGGGCTACTATCTGCCAGCTAAAGCTCTTGAAGCATAAGGACGGCATGACCAGCCACGGGCTGCAGGGGGCAGTATTCCAGCTGTTTCGAGGAACCGGGATATATGATGATCAGACCGGCGAAGAAATCAAAGAACCGATGAAGTGGGGTAAGTCCTGGTCTAACGAGAGCGGCAGTGGGAATGTCGGAGAGAATATCACATTTACGACGGATGACAACGGATACTGCATGATTGCTCTGAATCAGACAGATCATGGGGCAGAGTTGGACCTGGGTGTTCACTATTTCCTGAAGGAGGTTGAATCTCCCGCCGGTTACAAAATCGATAGTTCTGTTGAGTACTGGGAATTCACATTGACGGACGTTCCGGCAGAGGTGAACTACGGTGATCCGGACCGTCCTGACGAGGACGGAAGAAGGCAGTGGGTCTATTTCTACTATAATGATGTAATGAAGATGGCCAATAAACCGACAGAAGATCCGATCGAGGTCAGCGTCGATAAGTACTGGTTCGATGAGTATGGCGAAGAGATTTCTGAAGAAAATCTGGATCCGGATCTTGTCGCGACGATTCAGCTTCTTCGAAAAAAAGACAACGGAGATTATGTACCGGTCAAGGTTGAATATAGCGAAGAGAGCGAAGGCACTGATGCCCAACCGATTATCACGGAACTTAGTGAAGATGACACGAGCGGTCAGGTAGAACTGAATATGGAAAACAGCTGGGCGTACAGCTGGAAGAATCTACCGCGGACGGTACATACGGATGATGACACAACGATTCGCTATACTTATAAGATCGAGGAGGTGAAGGTAGACGGATATATTGTCTCTTTAACAGAGAATGAGACTGAAGTCAAAAAGACGTATGCACTCAAGAATTATGATATTCCTGAAGATGAGGATACGAGTGTAACTGTCGAAAAGGATTGGCAGGATTACAGCGGATTCAGTATTGACGGTACGTCCGAGAACCTGCCTCCGAGCATACAGTTCTATCTATATCAGGTCACGAGTACGACTCCGTTCGAAACGGACCCGACTTCCGGAGGAAGTAAGTACTACATAGCCGAGGACAGCAGACTCGTATATCCGGGACAGACGACTGACGATGGTGAGATCAGTGAGGAAGGCGGTCATTATGCGCTTTATCAGATCACGAAAGGAGACAGCTGGCAGACGACATTTGAAGACCTTCCCAAAGTAAGAACAGCCGACGGTAAGACTTACTACTATGCATACTATACAAAGGAACTTCCTGTGGAGGGTTACAACACGACCTACACGCAGAACGGGGAGACACGAACAATTGTGAACCGCAAGTCGAGTCCTGATGGTGAGTATATCGATGTAGGACTCACTAAGAAGTGGCTAACGGGGGACGATGAAACTCCGCCTGCGGGAGCTTCGGCAACATTTACTCTGCATCAGTTGAAGAGCGATCAAGCAACAAGCGATGGTACATACACAGAAACATCTGTGACACAGACAGTCAAGCTTCCGTCAAAAGGCAGCTGGTCTACTACGATCAAGAACCTGATCCGAAAGGATACGGAAGGATATTATTACAAGTATTACATAACGGAAGATTCCTGCTCACCGGCCGGATACACCTTTACGTATACGGACGATCTCGGAAAGGATGCAGATCATGCGATAACCGAGGACGGAAAGACGGTTGAGGTGACCAACAGGGATGAACTTACGGAAGCGAATGTAACCAAGCTTTGGAAGGATCAGAATAGCGACAATAAAGAGTGGGATCCCAATGTCGATACTATCACACTGCATCTCACCCGGATGAGGGGGAACGAACAGGACGCGACATTCGGAAATGCAGGTGTTGTTGATGTAATCGCGGCAAGCGATGAGGTCAGGAGCATCACACCTACGCTCGAAGGAGTAGCGGGAACCGTGACGCTGAAAACCCCGGGAAAACCGTCCGACGGGTATGTGGTGAAGCTGCAGGGGCTTGAAAAGTACTACGATTCTGAACACGAGTACACGTATCTCTTCTCGGAGGAGACCGTGGCTTCCTATCACGATCCGGTGTATACGGAAGTATCCGGAACCAACAGCGTGGACGGAAATGTCGTATCGGGCGGAAGTATCATTAACACGCCTGAGGGTGCTTACAGCCTTCCGGAGTCGGGTGGCATAGGTACGACGATTTTCTACCTGCTCGGAGCGGGCCTTGTGATATCGGCGTTTATGTTACTGTTCAAGGTAAAGGCAGCGAGGTAAAGACTTAAAGGCAAAGATTTCAATGTAAATACTTCTTTCAAGAAGAATAGGCAAGGATTCTCGGTAATTCAATTGCCGAGAGGAATTGCCCCTTTTTTATCTATTAATATGAACAAATGTTTGCAAACATGCGTTTGGTATGATATACTATATGTATGAAAACAAATATTGCTAGATACAGGACCTGTGTGTGTAATATTAACTACCATGTGGTATGGTGCGTAAAGTACCGTCGTAAGATCATCACCCCTCAGAAAGAACAGTTCCTGAAA
>CACYPS010000042.1 GCA_902776305.1 uncultured Lachnospiraceae bacterium
TTATAGGATGAGCTTATCGTAAACAAAAAGGACCGCCAATGCAATGGCGGTATTAAGAAACAAGAAAGGCTTCACGCGCAAGCGTGATTGGGTTCAATCATAAAAACAATAAAGATGCACTTGATTCATCGACAGGAGGTAGAACATGACGATTGCAGAAATGATTGAAAAAAAGCGGGAGCTTGGAATGAATAATGAAATGATCAGTGAAGCGTCAGGCGTTCCGCTCAGCACGGTGCAGAAGGTCTTCGGAGGCATAACGAAATCTCCGAGAAAACTAACGATTCAGGCTATAGAGAAGGCACTGCGTTCGGAAGAGGAAAAATCGAATAAGAAGGATATGAGCCGAACAAAATATGATACCTCGGATCGACTTTCCGGAAACCCTACACTGAGAGAATCTGCCGGGAATTATAATGTACTTCCTAAAGAAAGAAAATACACCATAGACGATTACTATGCACTGCCGGAAGACAGGCGTGTTGAGCTTATTGACGGTGTGATTTATGATATGGCAGCACCGTCCGGAATGCATCAGCGGATTATCGGAGATCTTCATATTTTGTTTCGAGAATGTGCTGATCAGCACGGCATGCCCTGCGAGGTTTTCCTCTCTCCTTTTGATGTTCGCCTCGACAGAGATAATTATACCATGGTACAGCCTGATCTTCTTGTGATCTGCGGTGAGTATGATGTGGAAGGGTCTATTCGGTACGAGGGAGCACCGGATTTCGTGATAGAGGTTCTTTCACCGTCGAGCCGTTCAAAGGATCAGTTGTTGAAGCTATATAAATACAGTAATGCCGGGGTCAGGGAATACTGGATCGTGGATCCTAAGTATAAGATTGTTACTGTGCACCGCTTTGAGGAAGAAGAGTACACGCCGCAGAAATACGACTTCGAGGATAAAATTCCGGTAGGGATTTCCGATGGAAAGTGTGTGATTGATTTTGCGAGGGTGGGTAAGAGACCATTCAGATGAAAAGATAGGTTACACAATGCTCCGCCGGAGTATTTTTATTCATGCATAGGCACGCGAGGATGCGCGGGTTTTGGTTTTGGCTTATGTCGACTGATGCAGAAGCAAATCAAGCGCACAGGTTTCGAGTGAGAACCTTAAAGGCAAGTCCGAAGGAAATAAACTACTGCCCCAGGCCACCATACTCGGAGTCCTGGGGCAGAAAAGATTTGTCATTCGGAAAGCAGCTGCTGGTATACATCTCTGCGGGACATGCCGCGAGCCACAGCGACAGCTTTCATCGCCTCCTTGCGGGTCATGCCCTGAGCTTCAAAGGAAGCCACGTGATCCGCAATCGACATCGTCTCGAACTCCGCACGGCGCTCGGCCTCAATCTCTTCATCCGGTTTCCCGTCAAGTACAAGTACATACTCACCGCGGGGTTCCGTATTGTCAGCCTGTGCAATTGCTTCACCGATAGTGGTGACCGTTATCGTCTCGAATTTCTTTGTCAGTTCGCGACAGAGTGTGATGCCGCGGGTCTCTCCCAGAGTTTCAGCGAGTAGTTTCAGTGTCTTGACCAGACGGTGCGGCGCCTCATAGAGGACAATGGTGCGGCGCTCTGTCTTAATCTGACGAAGAATCTCATCGCGATCTTTTTTGTCAGCCGGGAGAAATCCCTCGAAGGAGAATCTTCTCGTCGACCGACCGGACAATGTGAGGGCGGTGATGCAGGCATTTGCGCCGGGCAGGGAAGTCACCTGGATATGATTTTCAATGCACAACCTGACGAGGGTTTCGCCCGGATCGGATATGGCGGGGGTTCCGGCATCTGTGATGAGGGCGATGTTGGTTCCGGCGAGAAGCTTGTCGACAAGTTCCCGGCCTTTCTCGTGCTCATTGAACTTGTGGTAGCTTGTCGTGGGGGTATGAATGTCGAAATGCCGGAGGAGATGACCGCTGGTGCGGGTGTCCTCGGCAGCAATCAAGTCGACTTCTTTCAGGATGCGCAACACGCGGAGGGTGATGTCCTCGAGGTTTCCGATGGGGGTTGCGCAGAGGTAGAGTGTGCCTGACATGGGATCTCCTTTTTTATGGTGGGTTGAGAAAATTACGGAAGCAGAGAGCAAAACTTGCTGTACTTCCGTAAATACGACAGCCTGAGAAGTAACGTGTTGCCGAAATTACGGAAGCAGAGAGCAAAAATTGTCTTACTTCCGTAATTAGAGCATTCCGTAGTCGTTTTGTTTCGCATAGATTACGGAAGTAAAAGCAAGAATGCAGGCTACTTCCGTAAATATGACTGCCGGTACAGTTCCGTATTGCCGAAATTACGGAAGCAGAGAGCAAAACTCGTCTTACTTCCGTAATTAGAGCATTACATAGTAGTTCTGTTTCACCGAGATTACGGAAGTAAAAGCAAGAATGTCGGCTACTTCCGTAAATTTGACAGCTCGGATAGCAACGTGTCGCCGAATTACAATAGATTACAGCATCAGCAAAATCTTTATTATTTCCTACCGCACCTTCCCATAAATCCTCAGCACCTGCTCCGTATAACTCCGGTCCGCATTATACACGATCAGCGGCGGCTCCACATTCAACTGCGGACCGCCCCCCTTGACCGCCTCGAGCAGGACCATGGTCGGTGCCTTGTCAACGTAGGGATAGACGAGCTGCATGCGCTTCGGTTCGAGATGGCTGGTATGCAGAGCAGCAAATATCTCCGCCAGCCTGGCCGGCCGATGCACCATGATGAAACGACCGCGGCTCTTCAGGACCTTTGAGCTCTGTGAAATGATTTCATCAAGAGTGCACATCACCTCGTGGCGCGCTATCGTCTTCGCATCCGTCTCGCCGCGCAGACCCTGCCTGGCCTTCATGTAAGGCGGGTTGCATGTCACAACGGAGAAGGAGGCGGGACCGTAGATTGTCGCAGCCTCGCGAAGATCGCCGGTGGTGATTGTAATCGATTCTTCGAGTTTGTTATAGCCGACGGACTTAGTGGCGAGCTGTGCGATGGGGGCTTGAATTTCGAGCCCGTCGAAACTCACCGAGAGTTCGTCGTCTCGAGCGGCGGCATGCATCAGCAGCGGGACGATGCCGTTGCCGGTGCAGAGGTCTAAGACGCGATCATTGTTTTTGAGCTTACCGAAATGGGCGAGCAGGACCGCGTCAATACCGAAACAGAAGGCGTCGGTGTCCTGGTAAATGAAATATCCGTTTTCGAGATCATCCAAACGTATCATAGAATATTTAATCGGTCGTATTTTGATTATCGGAACCGCGAATTTGTTCCGATAGATCTTATAACATCTGCCCTTTATAGTGGTGGCACGCCTTAATGCGACGGATCCTTTTTTTATCATTCAAGAACGCCTCGGCGTTCTTGCCGCGACGTGCCTAAGCATGCTACACAATGCTCCAGTGGAGCATTGTGTAGCTGAGGCTTTTATTCTGTATTTTGCCTGTCAAAGAAAATAGATGGTCGGGGTAAAACCGACCATCTTAAAGCTCTTACATGTCATCCGGCAGTACCCGGGCCTGTTAGTACCCGTCATCCGGTAGTACCAGGCCTGTTCGTACTCGTCATCCGGCAACATCCGAGACTGCTCTCACTCGTCAGTCTGCTCGCCCTCTCCGGACTGACGTCTGCGCGAGTGGTTGCGTCTCCGGCGCTTCCTGGCTTTTATCGCCTCGTCCTGTCCGGTCTGGGCTTTGTTTTCTCCGGAAGGCTGCCCGTCCGCCTGTTTGCGTGGACGCTGGCGCTTTTCGCGCGAGTTATCGCCGTTCATCTCACCGGAACTCTCGTCGTACTTGCGGTCTTTCCGGCCGGAACGCGCATCGTCGGACGCCTCCTCGAATCTGCGATTTTTGGTGTTATCGTCGGAAAGCTCATCTGCCCTGCGGTTCTTCGAACCATCGGCAGAATACTCGTCGTTTTTGCGATTTTTCGCGCCGTCAGCTGTAGTATCACTGACCTTGCGGTTCTTCGCGCCGTCAGCTGAAGCCTCATCTGCCTTGCGATTTCTGGGAGCGTCGACGGAGGCGTCATCGAACTTGCGATTCCGGCGTCCTTTGCCGGCTTCGTTGTCCTCGGCGCTCTCGAAAGTGTCAAAGTCCGTTTCGCCTGCATTTTCCCGCTTTTTCTTCTCAGCCTTAGGCTGGTTCTGCTGGCCCTTCGGCTTCTTGGAGTGCGGAATGAACGTAATCTCGGATACGTGGAACTCCTGCATCTCTTTTTCGTCATTGCCGATTTCGACGACGCACTTGATGCGCTGGCGCAGGATGTCGACGGAATGCACTTCCCCGTGACGGCCGTCAGGGGTCGTCATCTGATCACCCTTCGCCGGCAGACCCTTGCTGAGCGCTGTGTAGGTGTCGGCTTCGTTCTTGAGGCAGCACATCAGTCTGCCGCAGCACCCGGAAATCTTGGTCGGGTTGAGGGACAGGTTCTGTTCCTTGGCCATCTTGATGGATACCGGTGCGAACTCCGTCAGGTACGTGTGGCAGCAAAGCGGTCGCCCGCATATGCCCATTCCGCCGAGAATTTTCGTCTCATCGCGAACGCCGATCTGCCGCAGCTCGATGCGCGTGCGGAAAATGCTCGCAAGCTCCTTCACAAGATCCCGAAAATCAATGCGTCCGTCCGCCGTGAAGTAGAAGAGGACCTTGCTGTTGTCAAATGTATACTCCGCCTGAATCAATTTCATTTCCAGGCCGCGCTCTGCGATTTTTGCCTTGCAAATCTTATATGCTTCTTTCTCCTTGACCCTGTTTTCAGCTTCACGCTCGGAATCGAGCTCCGTGGCGATGCGAATGACATCCTTGAGCGGCTGCGGAACCTTTTCATCCTCAAGCTGCATCGGCGAGAGAATGACGGTGCCGTATTCAACGCCGCGGACGGTCTCGACGATGACATGGTCATTGTAATGGATGTCGAGATCTTTGGGGTCAAAGTAGTATATTTTACTGGTATTTCTGAATTTTACTCCGATAATTGTCTGCATTTTATTTCCTTAATTACATGATTAATACGCCAAAAGTCGATTACGGATTGTTCCGTGCTTACGCACTCCCACAATCCTGTAATCATTACATATTTTCCGCTATTGTCAGGAAGAGAAGTTCGAGTGTGAGGTCGAAGTTGACATTTGCATGCAGCCTCGTCTTCGCCTTCTCGATCGAATCGATAATTTCCTGCAGTCCCTCGTACGAGCAGACCGACGCCTCGCGCCGGATCTCGCTGAGCTCGCGGCGGAACACGAGATTGTCCGTCTCGCGAGTGGCCTTGTAGAGCAGTACGTCCCGGAACCAGAGAAGCAGGATGTCGAGGAAGTCGTCGATGTTGTTTTTCTCCGCGGAGATCTCTTTTACGACCTCGACGATCTCGTAGATCTGAAGTTTATCAATGTCTTTGATGATCTGGACGGTGCGGTGGGCGAGATTTGCAAATGTGTCTCCCGACGCCGCCTCCTGTGCCCTTCCGATGTTTCCCTGTGCAAATGCCGCCGCCACTTCCGCCTCGTAGTCCGGCAAATGCATCTCGTTTATAAGATACTCGCGCACATCCTTGTCGCTGACCGTCTTCAGGTTGAGGCGGACGCAGCGTGAGAGAATGGTGGAGAGGAGTGCGTCGGGGTTGCTGGCGAGCAGCATGATGATCGCGTAGGCCGGCGGTTCCTCAATCGTCTTGAGAAGTGCGTTCTGCGCCTGCGGATTCATTTTTTCTGCTTCATTAACAATATATATTTTGTAACGGCTCTCATACGGCTTGATATCGACCGTGTTCACCAACTGTTCGCGTATTTCGCTGACGGTGATGACGTTCTGCTTTTCATGTGTGATCATGATGATATCCGGGTGGTTCTGACTGAGAGCTTTTTTGCAGGATGCGCACTTCATGCAGGGGTTCGCGCGGCCTTTTTCACACTGGAGAAGCGTGGCGAAAAGTGTCGCCATCAGCTTTTTTCCCGATCCGGGTTCGCCTGTGAAAAGGTAGGCATGCGAAATTTTGCCGCTCTTCGTGGCATTCTGCAGATGTTCGATAATGTCGTTGTGTCCTACTACTGCGGCAAATCCTCTTTCGTCCATGCTGCTGTCCTTTCCGGGTGCTGCGTGAGTATTTTTTGCATGCTTATGGCATGCAAAATCTTGCGCTTGTCGGTGCGGAAGTCATAAAATGATACCGTTCCGAATCCGATTCCAAGTCCCGTGTGCGGGACCCGGCGTGCAAATGGTACTGGTTCAAACTATCATTTCTGCTGTGTGTTTACTTGAAATCAGGCGTTACAATACTCTGCAATTGTGCGTGCAATTTCCGCCACACAGTCGTCTAACGGTCCGTTATTGTCGTACCGGCGGGTTATTCCGGCTGCGGTGATTTTCTCCTCGTCGAAGTCTTCGCTGTCTGCGAGGAATCGGCGGCACATTTCCTTATAGCGGGGGTTCTCCTGATCTGCCTCCCTGTGCATCGCTCGGGTGAGGAGGTTCTTATCGCTCACATCGATGTAGATCGGGATTACGAGATCCGATCCGAAGTAGTCGCGAACTTTGATGTAGGAGACAAGGGTACCGATCGCAAGGTAGTTGGTTTTCCGCGGGTCGAGCCCGTTGTCGACGGTCGCGTAAGTCCACGGTCCCGCGATGGTCTGGTATGTGCGCTCCTCGATGACCTTGCCTGCTTTGCGGAAGGCGTTCAGCCCTGTCTCGTCAGTAAAGTGATACTGGCGTCCTTCTTTTTCACCGGTCCTGATGGGACGGGTGGTGTAGAGGATGATGGGGTGCAGGTTGACTTCTGCGCTCTCTTTCGTGCCGGGAGCGCCGCTTACGGAAGTGCCCTCATTCGTGTCGGGAGCGCTGCTTACTGCGGCGGTCTTAGCGCCTGCGTTGTCACGCGCGCCGAAAGTCTTCATAAGTCCCTTATATATTTTGTCTTTTCCTGAGGCTGATTTCCCCATTATGTAAAAGATCATGGCAAGGCTCTCTTGTTTACGGATTTTTGCGACCCTATCGTTTGTTCATTCTTCCTTAACTAGTTTATTGTACCTGCAAACCAAATGAAAATCAAGATGGTCGAAGAGGGTTGACAAATTAAAGAAAGTAAGTTTATACTAACCATAGTTAGAACCACCAAACTGCGGTGTTTACCTGAGTTGGGAGGAAGATGTGGAAGTTCAGAAATTGACAGATCAACTCATAGATATACACCTTAATTCCTTTAAGGCTATGAGCACAATGGGAGAGGCGCTCACCACGCGCGGTGAGGAAAGCATGCTTCTCTATCTTTATCAGCAGAATGAGCCGGTCTTCTCCGGTGATCTGACCGTACATCTCGGACTGACGAGCGGGCGTGTCGCGAACATTTTGCGGGTGCTGGAAGCCAAGCAGCTGATTACGCGGTCGCAGGGGATCGTAGACAAGAGACAGGTACAGGTCAGCCTGACGGATGAGGGAAAAAAAGAAGCGGAGACGTGTTATCGGAAGATGATCGGAGAGTACCGGGAGATGCTCGAGTTCCTCGGGGATGATGCGGAGGAGGCAACAAGGCTGATTCGGAAACTGGTGAAATACTACTATATACGGGGTAATGAGGCCAGGTCATAGTACATATGAGAACGTGAAAACGGGGCTGCCTTGCGGCAGCCCCATTTTCGTACCGTTTTTTACTTTTCGATGTAGCCCTTTCTCGCCAGGAAATCCTCGATGAGACCGACGGAGCCTTCAATGCCCAGCGCGGAGCTGTTGATCATGAGATCCATGCCTTCGGTGGATCCCCACTTCTTGTCCGTGTAGAACTGGTAGTAGGAGCGTCTTGCCTTGTCCATGCGGCGGATGATTTTCTCGGCCGCGAGGTCTTCTGCGATGCCTTCCTTCATCATGATGCGGGCAACGCGGTCGGCTTTCGGAGCGTAGACGAATATGTTGACTACATCCGGGAATTCCCAGAGGATGTCATTGGCGCAGCGTCCGACGAAGATGGCGGGACCTTCATTGGCGGCTTCGCGGATGATGTTGGACTCCAGCGCGAACAGACGGGAGGAGCGGGATGCGGTATCAATCCCGTAGCTGATATACGGATCGAAGAACGGGTTGGAGATATGCTCGTCGGTTGCTTCGAGGACATCCGGGTCAATGTTATGCCTCTCGCTGATCATTTCGATCAGGTTCTTGTCATAAACTTTGACGTCGAGATCTTTCCCGAGCGCCTCGGCGATGGCTTTGCCTCCGCTGCCGTATTCGCGGCCGATGGTGATGAGAACTTTCTTTAACAGTTTCATAAGAGCACCTCCCCTTATCGGTTATTTATTGTGTAAAAGTGACAGGAAATTCTTTTATTTATAGCTTTATTGTAGCATAATCCATAAGAAAATAAAGGTTTTTTTCACAAACCGTTTTTATTCTTAATCGATGAGCTTATGATGACCACTGTGCCCGGGGTGTTTGCTGCCGGGGATGTCGTTCATGGCTCCAAGACGGTCGTGGATGCGGTGCGTGAGGCAAAAACTGCGGCGCAGGGAATTATGGATTATCTGGAAAATAGTGCTTCAGTCTCTGACGCAGAATTCTCGTGACTTGAGTCGTGAGATGAATGCGTAAAATGAAACTTGTCTCTGACATGGGATACAAACAACAACGGAAGAATCCTGACTGCGAGTTCAGTTCGTCTCCACGAACAGCCGGATCTCCTCCACAAATTCCCGCCCGTAGCGGAACACGCTCACGAAATTGATCCCCTCAATCAGGAGCATTGCGGGCACCGAGCGCGGGCGTGCCCGCGCGAATACGTGCAGGATTTTGTCAGGAAAAATCTTGTGGGGGAGAATGTCATATTTTCGGGACAGGCGGAGACGCAGCGCGCGGAGCTCACTGTAGAGGTCCGGAGATTCGACATCGGGAATGAGAGAGGTTTGATGCTGACCGAAGGGGATGAGAGAGAGGCAGCGGGAGCATTTTCCGCAATAGGATGGCGCATGTTCGCCGAAATAGCCGAGCATGTACTGTCTCAGACACACATCACCTGCCACAAAGCGCTGCATCGCCGCAAGTTTCCGCCGCTCGTGGGCACGGAGCTCGTCGAGATCGACGTCGTTGTCGATGGCAACATAGACGCCCTCGATGATGGAGACGCTCCGGTGCTCGCCGCCTTTGACCATATCTCCGGGCATGATCCCGGCGTAACTTATGAAGAACCGGTTTATGACGACGTCGCGGTAGTTGTAGAGAATGATGCAGTCGGACGGGAGGCCGTCGCGCCCGGCCCGGCCGGCTTCCTGGTAGTAGTTTTCCATGCTGCCCGGCATGTTGTAGTGTATGACGAAGCGCACGTCGGGCTTGTCGATGCCCATACCGAAGGCATTTGTCGCAACAATCACATTTCGTTTCCCGCCCAGCCAGTCGCGCTGGGCTTTTTCGCGTTCTTCAAGCGGCATTGCGCCGTGATAATGCGTGACGGTGAATCCGTTCACCTCGAGTTTTCTTGACAGAGACTCCACGGTGCGGCGTGTGAGGCAGTAGATGATGCCGCATTCTCCCCTGTGTCGGGTGAGGAGAGAGGAGAGGGCGGGCCATTTGTCTTTTACCTTCTGTACCTCAAAGTAGAGATTAGGCCGGTCGAAGCCGGTTGTCAGGACGTAGGGCTCGCGGAGCTTTAAGTTGTCGATGATGTCGCTGCGGACCTCGGCGTTTGCGGTCGCGGTGAAGGCCGCGACGACCGGCCGTACCGGGAGCGATTCGATAAAGTCCGCTATCTTCATATATTCCGGTCGGAACTGTCGGCCCCACAGGGAGATGCAGTGGGCTTCGTCGACGCAGAGGAGGGAGATCCGGATTTTTTGGGCAAATGCGCGGAACTCCGGCGCAGATAGCCGCTCGGGGGAGACGTAGAGGAGTTTGATGGGGGTGGATTTATAGCATCGATGGAACGCAGAAGAGGAGCTTGAAGATGTGCGTCGGATGTATGCAGGGGGGTTACAGCTGTATTGTGCGGATATATTCGATAAAATGCGTTGCTTCCTATTAATATCTACAGCTGAATTGATAAATTCAGCCCCGATCCCCCGCCGCTTCAGCGCCGCCACCTGATCTTCCATCAGCGAGATGAGCGGCGAGACGACGAGCGTGAGGCCCGGAAATGTGAGGGCGGGAATCTGATAGCAGAGGGATTTGCCCGCACCGGTCGGCATGATGCCGAGGGCGTCGCGGCCGGAGAGGATCGAGGTGATGATTTTTTCCTGACCGGGGCGGAAGGAGTCGTAGCCGAAATAGGTCTTCAGGTTCTGATAGATGGGGTTCATATGCAGACCTCCGTAGGACAGGCGGGAATGGGGCTGTCGTTCTAAAAGCAATCTTAATGCTGAAGCCCCATCGGTGATAGAAATATAGGGATAAAAGAATAGAAATAATACTATTAGTATAATGCCGAAAATCGGGTCCGGCAACAGTATAACATCTAAATTTGTATGCATCTCTTGCACATCAGGTTCAATCATTTTAAAATGATTGTAGAATTTTGTAAGCCGCAATATTTCCGGATATGACAATTCTAATTTGACAAATGGATCAAGTATAAATAGATGCCTTTTATAAGAAAACTCGCAAATTACAAATCCATATCAAAAAAACTGCTCACAATCCTCCTTTCAGCAGCCCTTGCAATTGTTTCGGCGGGAGGCTGGGCGGTTTACGCCATCCTAATCCCGAACAAGACCGAGCCGGAAGCGGAATATATTGAAACCAACACGGACGCAGCGGTCCATCCGTCAGAAAGACGTCTCGCGAAATCCTTGCATTGGCGCTTCTCCGATCTCTCACCCGCCCTCGTCTCGACAGCGATTATTCCCGGCCTGAAGTCGACAAGGACTACCGTCGGAAAGCTGCACGCTATCACGACCTGCACATCCATGACCCCGCAGGGCATGGCGGTGACGGAGGATTATATATTTATAAGCGCATATTGCCATACGCATAAGCACAATTCTGTGATTTACATGTTGAACCGCCACACGCACGACTTTATTAAGGAAATCGTGCTTCCGAACCGCGCACATGTGGGCGGAATGGCCTACGACCCGGTCCATCGCTATATCTGGGTCTCGGGCGGCACATCCGGTGCGGCCAAGGCTGTCGCGTACCCTCTGGAAACGATTGAGGAATACGATCTGGACGCCGACAACAGACCGATCAAGGCGACCTTCAGCTACACGCTTGCATCCATCGACCGCAATTCCTATATGACATACAATAATAAGTCGCTGCTCATCGGCTATTTCTCCACGGACGGGGAGTCTACCCTCCAGCGATTTGATATCACCGAGAAGGGAGGTCTGCAGTCGCAGATCATCGCAGACTATGACGAGGTCCACGAGAGTGTGACGGCGGATTTTCTCGCGACCACATCCAAGTGGATACAGGGCGTCGCGGCTGCGAACAATAAGATCGTGCTCTCGGCCTCGTACGGGGTGCTGGATTCCGAGCTGCAGGTTTATTCCAATGAAAATGTAGATGCCGACGACAATTTTACACGATCCAATGCGCTGAGGGTGCTGCATTTTCCGCGCATGATGGAGCAAATATATATGTATGATGATAGATTGTATTGCCTCTTTGAATCGGGGGCGTTTGCATACCGGAGGTATCCGGGGGAGAGGATGGATAGGATATTAATTATAGATCTGGATTGGATTTTTAAATAGGAGTGAAAATACTTCCCAGTTATAGTACAGAGCAGTCTTATCATAAAAAAATGCATCGTCGGGACGCTTTCGCTCGGTCTCGCTGGCAGCGGTACTAATAAATTTTCAGCGCTTACGCTTGAAAATTTAAAGTACCGGCCGATCGACGACGCCGCTCCGATTGCATTTTTAATGATTGCGACTGCATTGTCTGCATGAAGTGGGAAGTATGGGTTTGTAAAATGAAACTGCAGGGAGGGAAAAATGAGCGTATTGGAACAATACACATATGACGGCAGCAGGAAGCCCGACTTTCAGGCGCTGCCCACACTGGTAGTCCCGGATGAGGCGATGCCGGCCGACGGGACGGAAGCGTCCGGGAATGAAGGCGACGACAGGGAGATTCAGATACGGGAGCAGCTCAAGGCGAAGGCGAAGGCGAATCTCGTGGAGATCGGACGTCTGCAGAAAGCATTCCATGCCGCGAAGAAGCGCGGTCTTATTGTCATCCTTCAGGGAATGCCGTATTCGGGGAGAACGGAGACGAATCAGTATCTGAAGAAGGCAATGAAGGGCGGAGTGAAGATTTACAGCTACAGGAAAGGGGAGTGCTCTCACGACTTCCTGTGGCAGATGCATAAGAAGACCCCGAAGTACGGGAATATCTGCCTGATGAACAGCTCCGTCTATGCCGATATTCCGGAGACGGAGGGCGGCGCCGAGAGGGTGCGGGCATTTGAAAAATACTTAAAAGCCAGCGGCATCTCCGTCGTTCGAATCTTTCTTCACGTGTCCTCGAACCGCCAGAAGAAGCGCATGCTCGAGGTGATCACGACCAAGCCGGGCGGAGCACCGCGCGAGATGCCCAAGGATAAGGGTTGGCGGAAGGAGTATCTGGAACAGTTCGCGGAAGTGATCGCCGCCGCGACACCGGAGACGCCGTGGTATGTAATCCCCGCGGACAGCAAGTGGTATGCGAGATGTCTTGTGACAGAGATCGTGCGGGATGCACTTCGCGAATGTGTTGGCTCGGATGAACCGATTTCGGTCGAGGAGCAGGCTCTGGCGATTGAGGAGATGGTACCGGAGATCGTGGAGGCGGAAGTGGTGGAGGAAGCGGAAGCTTCTGAAGAACCGGCAGCGACAGAGATTGTGGTTGTAGAGACAGAATCTGAAGCAGTTGAAGCGGCAGAGGAAACGGCAGTAATAGAAGAGAACGCGGTAGAAGAGCCGACGATAACGGAGTCTGTGGCTGCCGAGACAGAATCTGAAGCAGCTGAAGCGACAGAGAAAACGGCAGTAACAGAAGAGAACGCAGCGGAAGAACCGACGATAACGGAGGCTGCGGCTGCCGAGACAGAATCTGAAGCAGTTGAAGCGGCAGAGGAAACGGCAGTAATAGAAGAGAACGCGGTAGAAGAGCCGGCATCAGATGCTGAAAAAGCAGCAGCTCCTGAGGCGGAGCCGGCAGCGGTTGAAGATGTCGTAGCAGCGGAGCCGGCAGCAGTCGAAGAGGTTATAGCAGAAGCAGCCCCGGCAGAAGAACCAGCAGCTCCCGAAGAAGCCCCCGCCGAACCCGAGAAAAAACCTGCACGGCGCACCCGCAGAAAAAAGGCAGAGACCCCGGCGGAAACGGAACCGGCTGAAAAGAAGCCTGCTGCGCGGCGGCCAAGGAAACAGGGCGCACCGAAAACGGTGGAGGAAACGCTGGCGAGACGCAGAAAGCGCATGGGTTCTGATTGACGAACGCCGCTAAAAGGTGTATATATAGGTGTAATGACAGTTGTCAAGCACAGTTAATCTACTTACATCCTGAAAGGAAAAGAAATGAGAGCGACAAATCTTACGCTTCTTACCGATTTATATGAACTCACGATGATGCAGGGCTACTTCAAGAACCCTTCCGACCAGATCGTCGTGTTTGACGCCTTCTACCGCAGGAATCCCTGCGACGGCGGCTACGCAATCAGCTGCGGTCTGGCAGACGTCATTGAGTATATTAAGAACCTGCATTTTTCATATGACGATATTCAGTATCTGAAGAGTCTCAATATTTTTGAGGATGATTTCCTCGACTACCTTGCGGGATTCCATTTTACCGGTGATATCTGGGGTATTCCGGAAGGCACGGTCATCTTCCCGCGCGAGCCCATGCTCAAAGTCATCGCTCCGATCATGCAGGCACAGCTCATCGAGACAGCCGTCCTGAACATGCTCAACCATCAGTCTCTCATCGCGACGAAAGCAGCCCGCGTATGCTACGCTGCGAAGGGTGACGGCGTTATGGAATTCGGTCTTCGCCGTGCGCAGGGTCCGGATGCCGGCATCTACGGCGCGCGCGCAGCGGTCATCGCAGGGTGTGTAGGTACTTCAAATGTCCTCACCGGTAAAATGTTCGACGTCCCCATTCTCGGAACCCACGCTCACAGCTGGATCATGAGCTTTCCGAGTGAATATGAGGCGTTCAAGGCGTATTCAAAGATTTATCCCAATGCTTGCACTCTTCTCGTCGACACCTACGACGTGCTGGAGTCCGGCGTTCCGAATGCCATCCGCGTCTTCCGTGAGATGAAGCAGGAAGGAATCAGGCTGACCAAATACGGTATCCGTATCGATTCGGGCGACCTTGCATATTTGTCTAAAAAGGCTTACCAGATGCTCTGCGCGGCCGGCTTCCCGGATGCCATCATTTCCGCATCCTCCGACCTCGATGAGTACCTGATTACGGACCTGAAGGCTCAGGGCGCGATGATCAACTCCTGGGGCGTCGGCACAAACCTGATTACTGCCAAGGACAACCCCGCATTCGGCGGCGTATACAAACTGGCAGCCATCAAGAACAATGAGACCGGCGAGTTCATTCCGAAGATCAAGCTTTCCGAAAATACCGAGAAGGTCACAAATCCCGGCAACAAGAAAATCGTTCGTATTTATGACAAGGAGTCCGGAAAGATCCGTGCGGACCTTATATGCCTTGTCGATGAGACGTTCTCTGAGGATGAGGACATGATCATATTCGACCCGATCGAAACCTGGAAGAAGACCAAGCTCCACGCCGGGACATTCACACTGAAAGAAATCATGGTCCAGGTTTTCAAGAACGGCGAGTGCATCTACAATGATCCGGCCACAACGATGGAGATCCGCGAGCGTTGCCTGCGCGAGCAGGATACGATGTGGGACGAGACTCGGCGTCTGGTCAATCCTCATCAGATGTATGTCGACCTTTCCGACAAGCTGTTCAAGATCAAGAGCGAGCTTCTTGAGCAGATGAGTATGGAACAGCTGAAGTGATGAGACCGTCGATCTGAGAAGTTATGGCAAATGCAGCTTCGGCTCTCAGTAAAATTAAATAATGTTTACAGCGGCTCGGTGGGCGCACAGCGATGCGTTTGCCGGGCTGTTTTTTATGCAAACGGGATTCTCTTGCAAAAGGGAGTATTCTTCTTTAATCAGGTACTGAAAACAGGTATAATGATTTCGAATACACAGTTCCGACTGTTGAAACAGGGTTTGCTGTGAGCGGCATAACCGGTCGGAGTTTAACCCCTTAAAAGTAATGGAGTAATGTAGTACATGGTTAAGTCTATTCGAAAGCCGAATCTGCAATGTGCGGCTGTCATAGCGGTATTATTTCTGCTCACATCCACTGCCTATATGGCGTGGACATATCATATAGTGGAGCTCGCGGCTGTTCCGGTATCTGACGTAGTGACGCTGGTTGCTGCCTACCTTTTTCAGGCTGTCGGCGTAGGTCTCTTTTCCGTGCTTTTGCGCCGCGGCGAAGAGCTGATACGGAAAACGATTTACACCGCGCTCTGTCTGCACCTTTTCTTTTTTATTATGTCCATATTCAGCTCGACACTTGCGCAGAAAACTGCTTTCGGCTGTATGCAAAATCTGTTTTGCGGATGGATTGCAAGCTACTACCTGTACCGCCTTGCAACCATATCGGAGAAAGCCCGTATTGCCACGATACTGGGGATTGGTTACAGCACATCAATCCTTGTTTCATGGCTGTTTTCACACATGGGCAGCCTGCTGCACAGCAGGAATAGTCTGCTGGTTTTATGCCTCATGCTTACCGTCGCAGCAGTGCTTGTTATCCGCATGGAATCTCTTCCGGGAAATGACACTTCTTATGTATCGGATGTTGCGAAAGATGCAGCATCCCCCGCAATGAATCCCCTGCCGCCGCAGGATATGAGCATGACACAATGCATCGTAATGGTCGGAGCGGTTATATTCCTCTTCAGCACGGTAAAGGGCAGCGGTTTCGGATTCCCGTCAGAAGATCTTAAAGGCGGCATCAATGTGGAGTTCTTCCGCCTTTTCTATGCGGCTGGTCTCCTGACGGCAGGCATCATAAGTGATAAGAATCGGCGTTATGGTGCTGTCTGCGCTGCAATTGCGCTGGTAATCCCGTTCGTTATGCTGAGCATCCGGGACGATTCTGTCTCCGGAAGTATCCTATGGTCGCTCAGCTACTTTACGTTCGGCTTTTTCTCTGTCTTCCGCATTATTCTTTTTTCCGACATTTCGCAGGGCGAAGGGCTTTTGCCTCTGTGCGGTTTCGGAATACTCATCGGGCGCATCGGTGATGCTGCCGGGGAAATGCTGTGCCTTGGCCTGTCCGCGTATCATCCGGTTCTGGTAGGAATTGCCACTTTGCTGTTCATAATAGCTATGCTTGTATTTTTCCGGCTTTACCCTGTTTTGTATCTCCCGGTACCGAATAAGCAGAAGAGTGAACAGGAGATTTTTGACCATTTTTCAGATACCCATAATCTTTCCGCAAGAGAAAGGGAGGTTCTTCAATTCCTTCTGAATAAAAAAACGAATCAGGAAATAGCTGAAGAACTCTGTATCTCTGACGGTACCGTCAAATATCACATCCACAACCTTCTCAAGAAGACGAACTGTCCAAACCGGATGAAGCTGCTGTCTTTTTATGCGGCAGAGCAGAACTCATAAAGTCAGCACTATTTTCCGATACGGTATTATGGCTGAAATACCGGAAAATCCCCACCTTACCTAAAACTTACCCTGAAAATGACCCGCCTGCCCTCAACCTTACTTGTAAAATGACTCTTTTACCGGGTAGTGTAAAGTTGTACAGGTATGCTTTGCTCTAAAAAGAGCAGATGCGTAAAGAAAGGAAGGTGGGAAAATGAAACAGAGGATAAGTGCTTTATTTTTGATCCTGGCGATGCTCCTGTGTCAGATACCGCAGGCAGTATTCGCATCTGAGGTGGGAGCATCTCCGTCATTCTTCGGCGTACTGATCTCTGACACCGAGGGCAATGTCAACAGCGGCGGAGGCTACACGCTGGATTACCCGGGTTCAGAGTTCGGTTCCGACAAGAGGACCGGTGCCACGAACAACTTCACGGAGGAAGGCGGTCATGTTACGATTACCGCGGTACCCGATGAGAATTACAGATTTGCCGGCTGGTATCAGGGGCAACCCGATGCGGAGGCGGGTGAATTTATATATTCAGGTGATGCACTGTCGACGGACAGCGTATACGAATTCGATGCGCCTCTCAATATGGACAACCCGCATCTCTGTGCCGTGTTCGAGAAAAAGACCGATACTCATCCGGGAGACCAGGTTCAGATGTGGGTCGGCAACACAGACGGACGCGCCGGTGGAAGTACTGTCATGGGCGGAAGAGTTTCAGTCAGGTACACTCCGAGCTGGGATGACTGGTCTAATATCGTTGCCAAAGACGGCACGGACTTTGTCTATGGAGAAATTCTTGCATTCTATCAGGGAGATGAATGCACGGTCTATGCGAAGCCGGATGAGGGTTATAAGTTTGTGGGCTGGTACCATGTGAACATCGAATGGGGACCGGGCGAAGGAAAATCTTATGAGGGTGAAGTCATTTCTACGGATACAAGTTTCACCTATCAGCCGGGCGTGACGGTCGTGCCGGGAGACAGCGAGCCGCTGCGGTATGTATGCGCTGTATTTGAAGAAAATAATTCGGAGACCTGTACGGTCAGCTTCGATCCGGGTACGGGAACAGGCACAATGGAACCGGCGGAGGTGAATGCCGGCGAAGAGTATGAACTGCCGAAGTGTGCATTTGAGCACACTGATTCCGAGCGCGTCTTTTACAGATGGTCTGTGAACGGAGAACTTAAAAAGCCGGGAGATGTTATCACGGTAGATGAAAGCATAACGGTCACTGCAATGTGGTTTTACAACAAAGCCAGAACTATTAATAACAGCGTTGACAGAAGCACCAGTGAGGTGGCGGGCAAACTTGTTATCACTGATACGAGGACCGGCGAAAAATATGAAGGGATCGTGTTCGACGAAGTGACAGCTTCAAGCTTTACAGAGCCATCGAATGTGACGGTTAAGGCTATGATTGAAGAGGCAAAAGAAGCCCTGTCCAAAGAAGCTGAGAGCCGGGCCGGGAAGAATGCCGTGAAAGTGGTCAGCGAGAGTGAAGGCTATCCGCAGATCACAAAAACAGTCGACGACCGAACCTATACATATTTTGACGAGGTTCAGGATGAAGCGGGAGATTATTACAGGACACTTATAATAGACGGAATTTACTATCACTCCTGGAATTATTCGGTTGAACTTATTGCTGAGTACACGAGTCCGAAGCCGGAACCGGTGGTGACCGATATCAGCACAGGAACTGCCTCCACGAAAGTCAGGAGCTTCATTTATACCGGAGAAGCGTATAAACCGGATCCGGTGATCAGAGTCGGCAACAAAACGCTGAAAAAAGGCAGCGATTACACGCTGTCCTACAAGAACAATATAAATGTGGGAAAAGCGACAGTCACAGCCCGCGGCAAAGGAGATTATAAAGGTTCTATTTCCTGTACGTTCAATATCATGCCATGTGACATCAGTGAGGGAACTGCCTCGACAAAATACAGTTCATATGAGTACACCGGTACATATAGAAAGCCGGCCATGATTTTAAAGGTTGGATCGAGGACACTCGTTAATAATACGGACTATACATTAACATATAAGAACAATAAAAATGTCGGTACAGCGACGGTCACAGCCCGCGGTATCGGGAACTATACGGGTACAAAATCCTGCACATTTAAAATTGTTGCCAAGCAGGTGGAGACCGTTCCAATCTACAGACTGTTCAACACGAGAACCGGGGAACATTTCTTTACTGTGTCAGCATCGGAGAGGAGAAGGTACCTGAATGCCGGAAACTGGAATGCCGAAGGTATAGCCTGGTATGCGCCTAAGACATCAGATGAGCCTATTTACAGAGTATCCAACCCGAATAATGGATATGAGCACCATTATACGAAATCCAAATTTGAAACAGACTGGCTCGTTGCTCTTGGATGGAAGTATGACGGCATAGCCTGGTATTCTGATCCGAATAAAGCGGTTCCTATCTACAGGCATTATCATCCGGTCCAGCGTACAGGCAACCACCATTATACAACGAGCAAGGGGGAAAGCGAACATATAGTAAAGTATGAGGGTTGGCGATACGAGGGTATTGCATTCTACGCCTGCAAAGCGGGAGGTTAAATTAGTATCTGATGCAGAATTCTCGTGACTTTAGATAATATGTAGTGGTGTTTTGTCTTAATGGGACATCATCGCAAAGTGAATCTTGAGCCCGACGAGCGCACAGCGATGCGTTTGCCGGGCTGTTTTTTTATCATTTTATATCATAGGAAACTTCATCATTTTCAGTGGTATAAAAACAGTTTTGTGGATGCGCAGCGGAGAATATGTGCTGATATGTGTATAATGTGCAAATGAAATAATGTTGTAATAATTTGAAAAGATTTGTTAAGAGTTGAGAGGTTGTCCTTCTGTTTCTTATTTGATAGAATTAAAAAGTGTAGTTTTTAGATTGAATAACTATGCACTTTTCACAGTAACTGTTTGTAGGTATTGACAATCTGTAACATATTAACCGGCTTTGTCCGGGCCGGCGTTTGGCAGATTGACGATTCCCTCATTCAGACATATCACAACAACATATCCAGCATTTTCAAGCATAATAAGGGGCTGCAGGAAAGGGGAACGTGATGGAGAAAGCTAGGAGATTTTTGGCTGTATTGTTGACCATATGCATGGTATTTACAACGCAGTCAGTCACCCTGTGGGCGAGTGAGGTTCCGCAGGAGGAAACTATACTTTCTGATGAGAGTGTTGCGGATGAGGCGCTTGTAGGGGAAGCGCTTTCATCGGCTGAACAGACGGCTAAAACGGAGGATGTTTCGCCGGCTGAGCAAGCGGCTAAAACCGAAGAAGTTTTGCCGGCTGAGCAGGCGGCTAAAGCGGAAGACAAAGCAGATCTATCAGAAGATTTGCTTGAAGAAGAATATGAGGAGGAGTCTCTTGTCGGGGCCTCCAGCCAGAATTTGATGGATTACATTACTGATGTAACTATCGCCGGAGCAGATGTCGATCCTGCTACCGGTAACTACACTGTGGTAGCCGGTCAGGAGTATGAGATTATTCTGCACTTCGAAGAGACAGAAGCACTGCAATTTCCGGAGGGAAATCTGACCATGACATACCAGCTTCCGCAAGGTGTGTCTGCAGATAATCAGAGCGATGTTCTGGATATTGTGGTAACAGATGATCATGGCCAATCATTTACAGTAGCGGGCAATGCGTATTCCATCGATGCAGGGGCAAGTCTCATTACGTATATATGGAATGACAGCGACCCTAACTGGAGCAAGCTTACGCAGGCTACCAATGCCGAATTCGGAATGAGGTTTAAGGGTAAGTTCAACGGATCTGCTGAAGAGATTGATTTCGGCAACGGTATTGTTAAACATGTCGAGGTCGATGATACACACGATGTAAAAGTATCAAAAGACGGCTATATGGATATGTACAATAAGAAAGCTGTCTTTACCATTACGGTTACATCGACCGGTATAAATAACAATGTTGTCATCAGTGACAGCATGGCCGGGTCTGCACTGAAATATATGGGAGATGCCGCGTTTCAGGGGAATTCTTCCACGCCTGTAGAGGTAAGCTCGGGCGATGACGGATTCGTATTTACCCTGCCGTCCATGAATCATAATGAGACGGTCAGAATTACGTATTCTGCTGAGCTTGACGGTTCCCGCCTTAATGCCGCGGAAGACCATGGCGTTCTCACGGCAGAAGAGACGAATAATACGGTGACTGTAAGAAGCGATGAAGATCCTGAGGAAGAGCCTGCTTCAAAGAACTTCCCGGGAAGCCGCTACATGAATATGAGCAAGGGGTCTGTTGTAGATGAAAACGGTTCGACTATCACCTGGACGATTAAGCTGAACGAGGATAGAATCGGTACGGCAGCAGGTACGACAATTACGGACAGCATTAACGAAGATTCAAGAGACATCACTTCTTATTCAGGAGACGGAATTACAATTACCAGAATAGATGACTCCGGAGAAACTTCAGAGACTGTCGGCTGGGATAGTGTGGGTATGACCGGCAGCGGAGACTATGACTGGTCCTATACGATTCCGGAATCAGACGGAAACGTCACGTATGTGATTACGTATACGACGGAATCGGATACATCAGGAGAACTTAAGGAACGTAAGATCGGCAATACGGTCAAAAATGACGCATTCGGACTGGTAATTCCCGGCGGCGCATCAGTAAAACCGACGGGCACAGAGCTTTCAATCGATAAATCTGTAGTATCCTCCAACACGCAGGAGACAACATGGAAGCTTAATGTTACCATTCCGAAGGGCCGTGATTACAACAGCGTGGAAATCACAGATGATTATCCGAAGAATTCCCGTTGGGATAACGGCGCGGAGCTTAAGTATCTGGATGAACTTGTCGAAGGCAGTGTTTTGGTAGAAGGCCTTACAGATGGTTATTCTCTCATCCGTAATGAAGATGGCCGGCTTGTCGTAACATTCTATAGAGATCCGGAATGCACGATCCCGGGTCTTGCAGCGTCAGACGAGGATAGAAATATCACCGTCACGCTTACTACGGCCATTGATCAGAACTGGCTTAATGATGCTACAGACGGCAAAATTGATAAAGAGCATTGGAATAATGCTGCAGTTAAGGTTGACGGTGTTGAGGCTAAGGACTCCGATAAGGTCATGCCGGTCAAAGCCACAGTGACAAAGAAATGTACCGCACAGAGTATGGAGAATGTCGACGGTGTGGCTTATCCCTGCTACAAATACGAGGTTCTCATCGGTGGCGTGAGCGAGGATACTATTACGATCGAAGATGCATTTGATCCGGATATCCTTAAAGTATATGAAGGAAAACAGTACGATTGGGAAGATCGTTATGTTTTCGGCGGTGGCCAGTATAGTCAGTCGGAGAGAGGAAACGAACAGGCTACCTTCAGTGCCACAGATACAGGCGCCACATTTACAGTCAATGTTCCGAAGGATAAAACAGAGTATTATCCTTACTATAAGTTTGTGTATTATCTGATCGTCAAGGATCAGGATGCCGTTAAGATACTCGCCCAGAGAGCTGCTGAGAACGGCTTCAAGACCACAATCGGCAATACCGCAAGTTATGGCGGCACACCTTCTGAGCAGGTTAACGTGGAATATACCTACAAGCCGGCTGACAAGGTCATGCTGAATAAAAATGAGGTTGGCGGCAATAACAGACTGGCTCATTATCAAGTTACGCTGAATCCGGCAGGCGCAACGCTGAATGGCGGTGAAGATGTCGAGGCTACAGACACTTTCTCCAAAAACCTGAATATCCTGTACGATACGATTTCTTTCGACAAACCGGAAGCAGTCACTACATACAATGTATCGGGACATGTAGCTACATTCTTCATCAAGGATTCGACGCCGGTAACCGTCACATATGATGCGACGATAATCGGAACAGGTCCTCAGGAACTCAGCAATGTCGCAAAGATAAGCGGTCAGGAAGCTGAGGAGAAAGTATCCAAAGATTTCAGCAATACCGGAGGCGGTACAGCTTCCTTTGTAGCAATCAAAATTCTGAAGCAGGAAACCGGCCATATGGAAATCCGTCTCAAGGATGTTAAGTTCCAGCTGTATGACGGCAAGGATGACCAGCCGATGACGTATGATGATGGCACACCGGCCGTATTTATAACGGATGAAAATGGTATGGCTACAGTGCAGGGCGGCAACGGTCTGGTGCTTTACCAGGATCATAAGTATTATCTCAAGGAAATTGAGACCATTGATGGATATGAACTGAGCCCGATCAACTGGACATTTACGCTTGTTAATGACCCGAAGAAGGTCGATACGGAGCATTATATCTATCCTCTCGGTTATACGATGCGTATAGGAAATAATTCCAAAACATCCGGAATTACCCTGAAAAAAGCCATTACAGGAGAAATATCGGAAGAGGATCTGACTGAAGAACAGAAGGAAGATATTACATTTGAAATAAAGCAAATCACTGCTGAAGGTGAGAAGGAGATCGCAGTAGTTCCATACAGCGAGTTTGCAGACGGCATTTATAGTCTTTCCAGATTGAAGGAAGGAACGTATACCATTACCGAACACGCAGAGGACTTAGAAGGCTATGAGCTCACGACAACCTATAAGGTAGACGGAAAGAAGACAACGGACGATCCGGTGACTGTTGTAATTACTGCCGAGGATGTTGAGAACGGAACACATCATGAGGTCGCTGTCGGCAACGATTACCATATTCCGGGCCATGGTCCCGGTCCTGTCCTCACGGAAACAACATATACGCCTTCTGTTGCGAAAGCTCTTGAAGGCGAGGATGTTCCGATTGAAACGTATCACTTTGTACTTAACGATATAAGCGAAGATACAAGTGGTGAGACTTTCGTTGACGGAGGTAAGGAAGCCTCTGTAGAAGGTGCCGGCACAGCTGAGTTTGGTGAGATCACCTATGATCAGGAAGGCACTTATGTCTATGAGATTACTGAGACTGCAGGACAGACCGCCGGAATGGCTTATTCCGATAAAACTGTGACTATCACAGTTGTGGTCACAGAGGAGAACGGTGAACTTAAGGCAGAAGGTACTATAACCGGAGGCGATAACGAGAACCACGAACTGGTCAACAAATATACCAAGCAGTACAGTGTAGTTAAGATCAGCAAGCAGGTACTCGGTCAGGGTACAGAGCTTGAGGGAGCTTCTCTCACAGTAACAAAGAAGGGTGAGACAGATGCAATCGACAGCTGGATATCTGACGGTACGCAGCATGAGATCACAGGTCTTGAGGACGGTACATATGTCCTGACAGAGACAAGTGCTCCGGATGGCTACGAAGTAGCTGAGAGCATTGAGTTCACAATTCAGGACGGCAAGCTGGTAGACGGCGAGAATGCTTCGAACGGCGTTGTTACGATGCAGGATGCTCAGCAGAAGAAGGCTGACGTTAAGATCAGCAAGGTCGCCGCAGGCGCAGGCAATGAGCTGGCAGGCGCTGAGCTCACTGTCACAAGGATTGTCGATATCAACGGTGATGAGACAAACGAAGTGATTGAGAGCTGGACATCTGATGGCAGCATCCATGAGGTG
>CACYPS010000043.1 GCA_902776305.1 uncultured Lachnospiraceae bacterium
AGGAGGCGTATCCGCAGGTGCGTGAGTCCGGCCGCCTAAAGCGGCCCTGCGGCGAGAGCCGCATATGGAAGCACGTGGATTTATCCATGTGAGCTTCACGTGGATGAACGTTTTGCAAGGTGGCGCAGAGATTGGGTCTGGAATTATGATAGATTGAGGTTTGTTATTCTGAACGAATGAGTGAGGTAAAATATGCTTCCGGATTTTCCTTCCATACGCGCAAAAGAGAAGTATTTCCGTGCCCTCGAGGGTGATCGGAAGTATGACGCCCTGAATGAGATCATTGAGGAATCTTCCCATGTCGTATTTCTGGGCGGTGCCGGAGTATCAACTGAGAGCGGCATCCCTGACTTCCGTAGTAAAAACGGATTGTACAAGAAGAGGGATAGCCGCTTTAATAAGTATAAGCCGGAGTATCTGCTGAGCTACTCGTGTCTGGATAAGAAGCCGGAAGTGTTCTTCTCCTATTTTCGTAAGAACCTGGACTGCCGGAATGTAGAACCGAACGCAGCGCACATAAAATTGGCTGAAATGGAGAGAACAGGTCACCTTGATGGCGTGATCACGCAGAATATAGATGGCCTGCACCAGAAGGCGGGGAGCCGAAAGGTCTGCGAGATTCACGGAAGTGCGCTGAGGAGTTATTGCGTTAGCTGCAACACGCAGTATGGTCCGGATTTTATCTTCGAGAGCAGGGACGATGTTCCCGGATGTCCAAACTGTGGAAAAATGGTTCGCCCTGATGTAACTCTGTACGGAGAGTTCCTTCCGCAGAATGCATACGAGGAGGCGGTCTCTCTCATCCGATATGCGGACTGCCTGATTATCGGCGGGACTTCGCTGGAGGTGGGATCGGCGGCGCAGCTGGCGCATATGTATCATGGAAAATATCTTGTGATCATAAACAAGGGTAAGACAAAGATGGAGGGGAAAGCAGACCTGGTATTCCATGAGAGCATAGGAGAGGTGCTGAGGAGAGTGGAACTGAGTTATAAGAAAGGGCGGTAGGTTTACAAGTATTACCGACCTTTAGGGAAGAACTTATAGGGAGTGAATCTATTGATTTTGTGGCGCTATAAAAGACCCAACTATGTCCTGTCTGAAAATTGCATTTCATCATACAAAAACGTATAATTAAAAAGTGGTCTAAACGGCCACCACGTCTAAATTCATATTTAAGTTGCTGACGACACTGATTCATTGAGGGGGATAAGAATGGTCAAAGCAGAATTGTCTTATAATCCGTACCTGCAGGAGACAGAAATCAGGTTCAACGGACAATCTCCGAGAATAAACAGCCATGTAGAAAAATATCTGGACAAGAAGCTCCAGACATGGATCCATAAATTGCCGTACATTTTCAGGGATGAAATGAACGGTTATGGATTTGAACTGGAATTTTCCGGTACCGAGTTGGACTATGAGGAGCTGAAAAGATCATTTTCAGATGCGGGCGTCAGTGATGCGCAGGTGCACATTTTCCATAAGAATGAACTTGATGGGAGAGATGTAAAGATCGAGAAAGTAGAGCAGCTTCTCAACTGGCTCGATAAGAATCCCAATCAAAGATATGATATTGAGGATGTCCGCAAGGAGAACTATGATCTCTTAGACGGATACTATGAATATGTTATTCTGCACGGCAGGGTAACGGACATGTCCTTGTTTGACAAGCTCCATATTTCTGTCGAAAATATTGACCATCTCGAAGAACTGAACGACACCAATCTTCATAATATTCCCATCCTTTATGTTGTCGACCAGGATTCTGCAGACCTGATGAGGGACGAACTGCGGGCTTTACGTAAGAGACCCGATGTTACAGAGGATCAGATATTCTTCCGTATCAGGCCGAATCTAAGCGAGGAAAAAGTCGTCCGTGAAATTTCGGACCTTGGAATCATAAATCCGCAGGTTGTTCAGTCCGCGGATGATCCGGCTGTCTTAAAATACTTTGAACTGTTCCCTTTTACCGATTATATACATGATACGATTCAGCTGTTCCGAAACGACATCACCGCAATGAGAGAAGGCCTTACTGCAGAGATGAGTGATGCTGAGACGGAGAATCAGGAGCAGCGCGGCGAGATAGAGAAGCTCGATTCTGAGAGCGCCGGTCTCAAGGAATCACTCGAGAAGTTTATTAACCCAGACCGGACAGATTTCTCGGTACATTTTCTGTCTGCGGTTGATGATGTAAAATACAAGATTGTGACCTGGCGGACCAATAAGACCAAGATTACACAGCCGGAGGAGGCTGTCAGGGTTTCCCGCGAGTTCGACAGCTTTGTACTTGACCTGTACCAGGATTACCTCAGGAAAATGCATTCCATTCTTACCAAGTCTGCCAATGCCGTGCAGGGGCAGATGCGGGACTGGTATGAACATGCAGGCGTGGATACGACGTTCATACCGGGGAAGGTTGCGGCTCCCGATTATTCATTTGACAGCATCCCCTCTTTTCAGAAGGAACTGCTTGAAATAAAGGAAGAGGCCTATGTAACACCAAAGGAAGATTTTCTTGGGAGATTCTTTAAGCCGGCATCCGATACAGAGGCAGAGCCTGTACTGGAAACGACGTATTATTACAAAGCATGGCGGTCTTATGCGCTTAAAATTGCAGAGCCATATCTTCAAAATATTAATAACATCTGTGTGGAAAAGCTGAACAGTTACTTTGAACAGCTTGGCTCGGTCTATAAAGAGCATCTGCAAGTGCTGATCGAGGAGAATGAATGGAACAAAAGCTGGCTCTCCTCGTCTCTTTCGGAAGAAGAGCAGCAGCTGCAGAATGACAATGACTGGCTGATTAAGTTCTCGGATATGGTCAAGGCAATAGCGAGGGAATGAGGGGAAAAGTGATATGGATGAGTTGAGGGTTAACAGGGAAAATGAAAGCACCGCGGTCTCCGTGAAGGAAATCACGCTGGAGAACCGCCTTGATATCATTGGTGAAGGTCTTCGGAAGAAGTATCTCAGCAGACTTACAGAGATGCAGATAGCTCCTGTCGGAGAGCTTCTTCCCCTGGAAGAAGACCTGATCGACAATGTCCGTATGTACCACATCACGGAAATGGTCTACGGGAAAGGTGAGTCTGTCACAGACAAATTCACAACGGTTTTCAACACACTGTCCACATATAATGCGACGGTTTTCATCGTCATGGATTCGGACGGCAGGAAGAGCAGTTTCTATATCGGCGTGCGCAATAACGAGACAGATCCGGCAAAGAAGCGATCCACGGTTACGCTGGGTGATACATTGAAAAATGCGCTGATCGGACATTTTCCGGGTGTCAAAATTTCAAATGTCGACCGCAGTCAGATATCCGTTCTCTCCGATAAGATACGGCGGCAGCAGAACATGGCTTCCGTCAGCGTTGTCGGAAATGCAAAAAATAATAAAGATCAGCAGAACGAGCAATTTGCTCAGGGCCTTGAAAAACTTGCGCTTGCTATGCAGGGCAGGCAGTACATCGCGCTCATCGTTGCGGAGAATCAGCCTCCGCAGGCTGTTCAGATTCTGAGAAAGGAATATCAGGATCTGTATACGAAACTGTCACCTCTGCAGAAAGTGCAGACTTCCGACAGCAGGTCAGATTCTACGTCCCGCAGCAAGTCATTTGCGGAAATGGACGGCAAACAGAAAGCGGCTATGATTGGCGGAGCGGTTGCATCTCTTGCGGGTTCGCTGGGAGGCGCGGCGTTGGGGTTAACCAAAAGCGGGGTCGCGGCAGGAATCGGAGCAGTCGGCGGCTCCATGCTCGGCGGGCAGATCGCAGGACAGTTCAACGGTTTCATCAATTCTCTTGCACCGAGTGAACAGGTCAGCTATTCCTACTCGACATCAAAGTCTACGACGATGGAGAATAAGACCGTCACAGATTTGATGCAGCTGCTCGATGAGTCTCTGAAGCGCACAAATGAGTTTGACAGTTACGGCATCTGGAACGTTGCCGGGTATTTTATTTCCGACGATATGTCAGCTGCTGAAATCGCAGCCAGTAATTATCGCTCGCTCATGAATGGGGAGAATTCCGGTAGGGAAGTGTCCGCAATTAATTCATGGCGTCAGAATGACCAGTCTATTCCGGGTAACTACTCGGATCTTACGACCTATCTCTCAAGATTTGCCCACCCGAAGTTCATATATGGACACGACGGTGGATATAATGTTTACACGGATGCTTCTACAGTCATCAGCGGTAAAGAGCTTGGGCTGCATCTTGGGCTTCCCCGTGCCACCATTTCCGGACTTCCGGTAATTCAGCATGCTGAATTTGGAAAGGAAGTCATAACTTATCATCTGTTTTCTAAAGAGGAAGAGTTGAATCCGGACGAGCGAATCACACTCGGAAGGGTGTTCGACCTAGGCCAGATTACGAATAAGAAGGTCGAACTGATCAACAAAAGTTTAAACATGCATACGTTCATTACCGGTTCGACCGGTTCCGGAAAGAGCAATACCGTTTATCAAATGCTGGCGGAGCTCCATCAGGACCGCATACCGTTCTTAGTTGTGGAACCGGCAAAGGGTGAATACAAGGATGTGTTCGGCAACTGGAACGATGTCAATGTATTTTCAACAAATCCAAATATTGCACCTCTCATAAACATAAACCCGTTCAAATTTCCGGAGTCTATCCACGTGCTCGAGCATGTAGACGGACTGGTCGAGATATTCAGCGTTTGCTGGCCTATGTATGATGCAATGCCGGCATTTTTCAAGGATGCCATTTTACGTTCCTACGAGGAGGTGGGCTGGGATCTCGGCTCTTCGACATTTGACGGAGAAGAACCGGAGTATCCGGATTTTGAGGTCTTGGTTGAGCAGCTCAACAAGTTAATCGAGGAATCCGACTATGCATCGGATATTAAGTCTAATTACCGCGGTGCTCTGGTCACAAGAGTGAAATCTTTGGCGGTCGGACTGAACAAGTTCATTTTCACATCTGAGCAGACACCATATGAGGTGCTATTTGACCAGAACTGCATACTGGATATCAGTCGCGTCAAGTCAACGGAGACAAAAGCGCTCATTATGGGACTGATCGTCTATATCCTGAATGAGTATCGCGTTGACCGCAAGACTGAGAACAACAACGGGTTGAAACACGTGACCGTTCTGGAGGAGGCCCACAATCTGCTGAAGAATACTTCGGGCGGCGGTTCTTCCGAGCTTATCGGAAAATCTGTCGAGATGCTGACCCAGACGATTGCTGAGATCAGGACCTACGGCGAGGGCTTTATCATTGTTGATCAGTCACCTTCCTCAGTTGACATCTCGGCTATAAAAAATACAAACACGAAGATCGTGCTCCGTACCCCGGAGGCAAATGATAGGGACGCGGTCGGTCGTTCGATCGGCTTGTCGGCGGATCAGGTGAACGAGATTGCGAAGCTGCCGAGCGGGGTGGCGGTCGTTTATCAGAATGATTGGGTGAGTCCGGTGTTGACGATGATAGATAAGGCGGAGGTGGAGGAGAGTCCGTATACAGTACAAGAACCAACAAAAATACGTCCGCTTAAAGCTGCCAGACTCGACATAATTAGGATGCTTATGCAACCTTGGTTTGGTGGAAAGATGATTTCTGAAGAGGTTTTGAAATCTTCGCTTAGTGTACTTGATCTTCCCAGATCAGATAAAAAAGAAATTGTGACAATAATGGATGATTATACTTTATTTGGAGGAATACTGATTTGGGATGAAAATGAGATACCAAAGTTGCAGGCATTAGTGCAGAGTATCCTTGGCTTAAATGACAAAATAAAGAATGAAATCAATACACCAGATGAGCTTCGGTCATTTGTTAAAAATAAGCTCAAAACATGTAATCGCCAGAATATTGAAGACATTTGTTTCGTTTTAACTTATACAGGGCAGGGAGGTAAATCATGATAGCTGATAATTTTGACGCTAGAGCATTTGATTCAACACCAATCACGCGAAAGAGCAGATGGGATATTCATATGGAGAGCGTTTATGGTAGCTTGCCTCCCGAACATGGTCTGTATCATAGCTCTGAGCTGCAAAATCTGTCGCCTCTTTTTGATGGTATGAATATCGAAGCAGGCGCAGACATGGCTTTGTGGAACCGCATTGCGATGAATACGTTAAAAGAAATACTCAGAGGCTATGAATTACCGGATGGGAGTATGTCGCTTAGTCTCGAAGAGCTGAGCAAACGGAAGATTAATCCTGATTACAAGTATGCAAATAAAAAACAGCAGGCTGGATTCGCCGCTGAAATTATAAGTACAGCAAAGGAGAATCTTGAAGCTAAGTTAAACAACTCAGATGTTACTACATACCGCGCGGACGATAGGCCTGACTTGTATGCAAAAAATGATCCTTACGTTGATAAAATACGGATAGATAATAAAACCGGGGAAATTGTAGAAAGGATACAGACGAAATTTGTCGGTAAAAATGCGAAAGAGTGTTTTTCAAAGTTGAAAAGTAAAAAGTATGATAAGTACTTTGAAGACGGAAAAGTCGATAAGGTGGAGATCCCCAAAGAATTTTACGATGACATCAAACAAATGATTCCTGATGAAATACGCGGTTTGGAAAGACAGCTCGAGCATGTTAAGGATGATCCTGATCCTCAAAAAGCTGAGAACATTAGGAAGCAGATAGAGAAGTGTAATCAAATCGATAAGATGATCGAGCAGAGTAATACGACTTCTGAAGAAGCTTTGTTCGCAAGGGAACACCCGCGTATTTATGTAGGAAAAATGATGACAAAGCAAGCTGTAAAAATCGGACATCAAGCAGGAGTGGAGAGTGGGGCATTTGCAGCCGGTTTAACAGCCACTATATCTACCGTTGATAATGTACAGAAGTTTATGAATCATGAGTTGACAGCGCAGGAAGCTGTACTGGATATTGCAAAAGATACGGGAACAGCAGGCGCCGCTGCATATGGTACTACTTTTGTCAGTACGGCAGTTACTTCGCTTATGTCGTCATCCAGTCATGAGCTGATCCGGTCAGTAGCTTCATCAGGTGTCCCGGGCATCGTCATTTCTTTTGGTATAGATACGCATGATTCGGTTATAAATTTTGCACAGGGAAATATTGATTCTTATGAACTTGCATATGAGTTAGGAGAAGGTGCAGTTCATATTGCAGGTGCAATGGCCGGTGCAGAAATAGCGTCTAATGTTGGCGCTGTTGTCGGAGGCACGATTGGATCCGTTGTCCCGGGTGCAGGTACTGCTGTCGGAATTGTTGTCGGAAAAGCTGCAGGCTATGGAGTAGGAATGGTCGGTGGTATGGTTGGATGTGCAATTGCATCTGAAGCATATGCAACAGCTGTTGAGTTTGGTACTGAAAATGCAGGCTTGCTCGCAGAGAAAGCGAAGAGTGCAGCGGAAGGGACAATTCAGCTGGTAAAGGAAAATGCTCCGGAGAGGGTGGATGATGTACGAAATGCCGTGAATAAGTATGCGGCGAAATTTAATCTGCCGTTTAGTGTATGAGATAAGTATGCTGTCCTGCGAGTGGAGGACTTGGAATGGCAGGCGGAATAATGATTCCCGGCTGTCTTGTTGTAGGTTCGGTATTACTGGTTATGGATATAATTATCGGAGCAAAGGCTCAGTAGGGCCTGGAAAAGGTGTTGAAGAATAAGGCTCAGTCAGAGGAAATTAAGTGGGTTGTTGTAAGGTTAATGTGCAATAGCAAAGAATGAGAGATGCTAAAAGTCAGCAGAATTTATGTGTAGGACATCTGGGTTGATGCATGATTTGGCAAAGTGAGAAATCAGAGTGGTGAAATTGATATGAAGTATGAATTAAATAGGCTTGGTCCGGACAAATTCGAAAAACTAATTCAGAGCCTAATGAAGGGGATTGAGCCATCTACTATTATTTGTGGTAATGGTCCTGATGGCTTAAGAGAATTTTTTATCCACAATGCTTCTTTCGCACTGGATGAGAAGAACAAAGCATGGGGGTATACAATCGGACAAGCAAAATTCAAAGACTCTGATGGAAAAGAAAACGAGTGGACATGGTTAAGAAGAAACTTAAAATCAGAGCTTGAGGGATTTAAAACAAGGCTGGATAAGTCAGAAAAAATACCCACAACCTATATGTTTTTTACAAATCTGGTTCTTACTCCTAAGGAAGATAATGGCTTAAGGGATAAAGCGGAGAGTTTTGTTAAAGACTATAAGAGCATCATTCCAAACATTCTCGTGTTCGGTGCTGATGATATTAGAACAATGCTTGAAAATAATAGAGATGTAGCAAGTTCTTATGCAGAGTTCCTTCTACCGGGCGATGTTCTTTCTGAGATGTATGAGTTAATAGTTAATCCGAACACTTATCAAGAAAAAGAGGAAAAGAAAACAGTTTTTGCAAAAGATATAACTACCGGATCAAAAAACCCTGTTAATCACTATCTTGGAAGAGATGACGATATTAAGGCAGTTATATCGATTCTTCAACATAATAAAGAAATTGGAAAAAAGAATACTGTCTGGATACACGGAATGGGCGGGATTGGAAAAACACAGTTCTGCAGGCAACTATATATATCGTTAAAAAGTAAATATAGCTATATAGGATGGATAACGTTTCAAGATGATTTCAAGCAGTCGCTTGTTGGGAGCCTTAACGATATAGAGAAGACAGGAGATTTAGGGACTGATTATGCAAACGCTCTTATTTTTTTAAACCAATTTGGATCACAATTACTATTATTTATTGATAATTATGATAATCCGGATAATAGCATTGGAGATATTGAGAGGTTACAGTGTGATTTAATCATTACATCCAGACGAGTGAATCCTGACACATTTGTCGGGTACCGGATGAAATTTTTTACATTGACGGATTGTAAAGAATTATTTAGACAGTTTTATACAATTGAAGATAATCTATCTATGAACGAGATTATTCATAAGACTGGCTACCTGCCGCTTGCAGTTGAACTGATAGCAAAAACGGGTCAAAAGCTTGGAATAAGTCTTAATGAATATCTGGAATTGCTAAATCAAAGAGGCTTCGACTTAAATACAGTCGTTAATTCAAACTGGGATAACAAAGGTGACGGTATCAACCAGGCTTTGTCAAAACATTTTGGAATAGTTTTTGATTTGACAAGGATCAGTAGAAATCCGGAGGCTATTTATATTTTAAAGAATATGGCACTTTTCCCATATTTAGGAGCTAACCAGCAAGATATAATCACATGGTTAGGTCTGAATAATGAAATGAATCAATTGCATGAATTGGTTGAGTGGGGTTGGCTTCAGAAAACTTCTGAATTAGAATTTTTAATGCATCCAATCATTAGCGATACAGTGAAAAGAGAAGCTAATCCTTCATATTTTGACTGTGAGAAGCTAATAGAAGCTTTATCTGAAATAGTACGGATTGAAGAGGGCTTGAATTATTTAAAGGCTTTCGAGTATTTGCCGTACGTAATTTCAGTGTCAAAATACTTTATTCGTAATGGAAACAATGAACAGTATCAATTGTTAGTGTTGTATTTAAGAATAGTAGATGTTAAAAGACTAAATGGAGAATACACAGAAGCTTATGAATGGGGTAAGCAAATAAATAAGTATCTGAAAGATCAGGAAACGATAGAAGCCTATCGTCTGAAGGACATACTATACAATGCAATGTCTGAAATCTGTTTAGATATGAGAGACAGAAATAAAGAGTGCTTACGATGGGCTCAGCTTGCTTTAGACATAGATCGTCAGCATAAAGGCGTGATACATGACATTGATTTATCCACGACATACCATAATCTTGCCTGCGCTTACATTCAGTTAGGTGATAATAAAAATGCAATAGAGTGGGAAGAACGAACTGAACGACTTCGGGAAAAGTATTATTCCCGTGATGACGCCAAAATGCTTAATGTTTATCGGAATATGGCTATGATTTACAGACGGATGGGTGAATTGGAAAAGGCGTATAGCTACCAGAAACATGTGATTGAATCTTTAGAACAAAAGTATAAAGACGACCCAAATCATCCGGCATTACCCGTTGCGTACAATTTGTATTCTTTCATTCTTAGAGACTTGGGGAGAATAGAAGAAGCTATATATTTCCAGGAGAGGGCTGTAGATATACGCGAATCTAACAATGATGAGGATCCGAAATTAGCAATCAATTATAACAACTTAGGCATGATTTATCTGCAGGCCGGAAGGTTGGAAGAAGCCGCCCACTGGGAGAAAAAAGCAATTAATATGGATATAAAAGCTCGTGGAGAAAATCATCCTGATGTGGCTTCCGATTATTATAACTATGCAAAAATTATGGAAGCAGCAGGGAATTATATTAGTGCTCTTGAGTATTTGAACTTAAGCGAAAAGATAGAAATTGAATCTGGATCCAACAGGCAAAGGGAGTTAGCAGAGATAATGGAAATGTCAGGACGTATTAAGTCTATGATTAATCAGACCTGAGATATAAAGAAATAGAGCAGCATTTGAAAAATGCGATTATTCTGAATAAATATCACGTGTTTTGTGGAGGATATGTGGTCATGACAAGAGCAAGAAAGTATTTGTATTTTGCAGTTTCGGGGGATAAGCTCGAAAGCAGATTTTTGTTAGAGGCGGGGCTTATTTAGATAATAGTACAGACACTTTTATATGAGATAGGATATCAAGATAGACATGAAGCAAGAAACTATAGATAGAATCCGAAAATTCACAGATGACCGCGACTGGCAGCAGTTCCACACTCCATCCAACCTCGCCAAGTCCATTTCCATCGAGGCAAACGAACTACTCGAATGCTTTCAATGGAGCGACACCGATTATGATATCCGGCACGTGAAAGAAGAGCTCGCGGATGTACTTGTGTATTGCCGGAACATGCTTGACACGCTGGGACTCGATGAGGATGAAATTGTAAATGCCAAGATGGATCAGAATGAGGCAAAGTATCCGGTCGAAAAGGCGAGAGGCAATTCCGCGAAGTATGATCGGCTGGGTGAGCAGATCTGAAAGATATTTGCGGATGAGTTAAAACGTGCGGCAGAAGACGAAACATACAAAGAATCCCTGTATGTTAAGTTTGGAATTAAGCCGGCACAGGATTGAGCTGGAATGGATACTGCTACGCGGCATGGACAAAAGATTTATGAAGAAGAGGGGGCTGGACTGGTTTCCCTCTTTTTATCTTGCATGATTTGGAAGAGAAGTATTTTTCTCCCAACGGTCTCTGAGCGTTTTCTGAGAGACATTTGCCCGTGAACAGCTTCTAAGGTTTCACGTATGCGTGACAGTGTTTATATTTTCATTAATCTATTGACAGCCGCCCCTATCCTCACTATTCTATAAATATAGTTCCCAAGGCAGTTCTGCCGCGGAACCAGTCTAATCAGGGAATTCTTTTCCGGCTCGGTCGAGCACTGAATCCCATACGAATTATAACTTAATATTTGTGGAGGGTTCAGACTGATGACGGCTGAATCCCGGCATCCCCTGCCCTCCCGCACGTTTTAGGAGGGCTTGCTGTGAGTAACTACAAAGACTTAGAAGACATGAATCTCGTTGACAATTTTCTTTTCGGAACTGCTGTGTCGAATGAAGAATACGGCCCGCTGATTACCGGTACAATCCTTGAGACTATCTTTCATCGGGAGATAAGAATCAAGAATGTCCAGTCAGAAAAGGTTGTCTGGCCTACGAATCCCGATCTTCACGGAATCCGCCTTGATGCATACATTGAGGAAGAAGCCGCCGCAGTCGAGCTCGGAAATATCTATGATATTGAACCGGAGAAGAAAAGCGGTGAAAAAACGTTGCTGCCCAAAAGGTGCCGTTACTATCATGCCAGAATTGACGAAAATCAGCTGAAAGCAGGAAAAAAGTATTTCCAGATGCCGGCGGTGTGGGTAATTTTCATTACGACGTTTGATCCATTTGCAGAAGACCGGATGGTGTATACGATTCGTAGTCGATGTGTTGAGGAGCCAGAGATGCCGTACGATGACGGAGTGTCGACCTTGTTCCTTTATACGAAAGGTACTAAAGGGAATCCCCCGGACGATCTTCGTAATCTTCTTCGGTATATGGACGAGACCACTTCCGAAAACGCCTGCAGCCCATCACTGGAAAGGATGCAGGCATGCATAGCTAAGATCAAGCAGGATCCGACTGTACGGAGAAAGTATATGGATTTACAGGAATTTATTGATCGTGAACGCAGAGAGGCAGCGGCCGAGGCGGAAGAAGAAAAAAACAAGCTTTCAGATCAACTGAAAGCTACAGTTGCGGAGCGTGATAAGGTGTCAGAAAAGCTTGATATTACGACAGCAGAGCGTGATAAGGCGACAGCAGAGCGTGATAAGGCGGCAGCGGAGCGTGATAAGGCGACAGCAGAGCGTGATCAGATAAGGATTGATCAGCGCAATTACCAGGAGCTTACATCAATTTTGATAGATAAAAATCTTTTTGATGAGTTAAAACACGCGGCAGAAGACGAAGCATACAGAGAGTCCCTGTATGTGGAGTATGGAGTTAAGCCGGCGCAAGATTGAGCTGGAATGGGTACAGTTGCGCAGCATGGATAAACGATTTATGAAGAAAAGGGGAGCAAGCCTGGTCAATGTTAAAAGTGAGGAATTTGATATTTAGGGAGGGAACATATGTCTTTACCGAAGTAATGAGCTATTCTTGCTCTGCTTCGGTATTTGGCACTCTCTGTGGCACGTATGGCAGGATAGATATACCGAAGTAATGAGCTATTCTTGCTCTGCTTCGGTATTTGGCACTCTCTATGGCACGTATGGCAGGATAGATATACCGAAGTAATGAGCTATTCTTGCTCTACTTCGGTATTTGTCACTCTCTATGGCACGTAGGGCTGAATGACTATACCGAAGTTATGGGCTATTCTTGCTCTACTTCGGTATTTGACACTCTCTGTGGCACGTATGGCAGGATAGATATACCGAAGTAATGGGCTTTTCCTGCTCTACTTCGGTATTTGGCACTCTCTGTGGCACGTATGGCAGGATAGATATACCGAAGCATACAGAGAGTCCCTGTATGTTGAGTTTGGAGTTAAGCCGGCACAGGACTGAGCTGGAATGGGCAATTACATGGTAATAACATGGTAATAACATAGTATTAATAGTTGACAATGATATATGGCAATGATACCATATGCAAAATATTTTGCACTGCAAAACACATACGTGTCATCTACAGTACAAACTGAGCAGGCAATACTATTCGAAACATGGAATGGTATGTGGCCGGGTCGTGAATACGACAGCAGAGACAGTAGTCAGCGCATCTGCGGGACAGTAGTATGTTCCGAGGTGCGCTGTTTTAGTGCCTCGATATGGATGGCAAAACTTATGGAGGTACTGATATGGAAATGACTCGAATCGCAAAAAGACTTTCTTTCGTTGGAATATTAGGGAATATATTGCTGTCCGCATTTAAACTGTATGCCGGAATACTTGGAAAATCTGGCGCCATGGTCTCCGATGCGGTGCATTCGCTGTCTGATGTCTTCGCGACATGTATTGCATATTTCGGAGTGATTTTGTCAAAACGGCCTGAGGACAGGGAGCATCCATACGGACATGAGAGGATGGAATGTGTCGCATCATTGATTCTGGGACTTCTTCTTGCAGGGACGGGACTCGGTATCGGCTACAGCGGCATTCAAAAACTTTTTGCGGGTGAAGAACTGGAGATACCGACAATGCTGCCGCTTTTTGCTGCAGTTTTGTCGATTGCCGTCAAGGAAGGCATGTTCCGCTATACGATGTATTACGCAAAGAAGATGGATTCATCTGCATTTAAGGCGGATGCGTGGCATCATCGATCAGATGCGCTGTCGTCGATTGGTTCTTTCGCAGGTATTGCTCTGGCCAGAATGGGCTTTCCGATCATGGACCCAATAGCAGGTCTGCTCATCTGCCTGGTCATTCTGAAGGTGGCATATGATATTTTAAAGGATGCACTCGATAAGATGTTGGACACTTCCTGCGGGAAGGACCTGGAGCAGAATATCAGAAGCTTTATTGCCAAACAGCCTGGAGTTGAACATATCGACCTTCTGCATACCAGACAGTTCGGAAATAAAATCTATATCGATCTGGAAATCGCCGTTAAGAGTGATATATCGCTGGCCCAGGCACACGAAATTGCGGAGAGAGTACACAAAAATGTGGAACAGGAATACCCCAAAGTGAAGCATGTGATGATACACGTCAATCCGGATCATGAGTAAAGGACAGGATCAAAGTCTTGGTGTGGGGAACCGGACCGGCAATGTCATTAAGTGAAGATGACATTGCTTACCTGGTTCCCCTCGAAAACTGTAACCGGAAATCAAGAACGCCTCGGCGTTCTTGCCGCGCCGCGCATGGTGCGAAGCACCTTCCTTAATGCGCGGCTGCGATCCGCCGGAGGCTTTTAATCTCTGACGCAGACAAGTTTCATTTTGCGCATTCATCTCACGACTTAAGTCATGAGAATTCTGCGTCAGAGATTAAAACTGCGGCAAATCCACACGATTGTCGTTCACATAAAGCAGAATGGGCTCTACTTTCCAGCAATCCTCAGTCACTTTCTCTTTATCCTTATAACCCAGGAAGAGAAGATCGCCCACTGCATAATTCTTATTATATTTTTTGTCTATCCAATAAAAGACTCCTTTTGTATTCTCCAGTATGAAATGGTCCTCCGCTATCAGCGCGACCTCTACGAATTCTCTATTCACGACTTCTCCTCCGATTTTCTCATTTGAAGATTCACTCTCTTCCTGAACTATACTTTCTGTGATTGTCTCCTGTGGGATATCTGTATGGATTTTTGATTGGCTGCAACTTGTAAAAACGATTGCCATGGCGATCCAGGCCGTAAATCCCAGACAGGTACCCACTATGCGCAGACTGTAAAGAGATCTCTTTATTCTTCCGAAATTATACATAAATATCAGTCACCTCAATACCATGCCCGTCAAGCTCATCCGGTTTTAAATATAGCTTCTTGCCCCAGGAAGACACGATGTACCTGCCATCGTCAGTCACACCGGTGATTGTCATCCAGTGGCCGCCTACATCACTTCGATACTTGCTTCCGTCCTCGTTATAAAGAGTAAAATCCTTATCGATTATACTCACGCTCTTTCCCTGATCGAGATAGCTCTTCACACTATCGGGGGAAGGAGATGATTCCATAAACGAACTCACCGGCACTCCCCGGCTCTTCAAGTAATGCTGCATGCGGTTTTCAAATGTCAGATAGGTTAAACCGTCGGATTTCAGTGTTGCGATATTCTCACCGCTGTACTGATCAAGGACTGCCTGCTGAGCAGCTATACTGTAGTGTGTCTTTTGAGCGTCATCATAAAGGGGAACTCCGTATTTGTTTTTGAATTCTTCTTCCTTCCCGACATAGGACTTTAGAATCTGACCTGTTAATGCGACACCCCCATGTTCTTCGTCCAGATAGTACTTGTCGTCTGTTTCCGCATAGATATCTAACAGGAGCCGGTCGTAGTTATAATCGCCATTCTCGTCATGCATCGGAAATCCGAAATCCCGCTCAAAGGCTGCAGAATCACCGTGATATTGGACGAAGATGGCGTTGGCTATCGCAACATACCCGCAGGATTCCTTATTGATCTGTTTGAACAGCTTTTTAATCTGATCATCGGAATAATTGCTGTACTGAGGATAAGTGCGTACAATGTCGTACAGTGCCTGATTTCCGCCGAATGTCCAGAAAAGAATAGAGACCTTGGCTTGATTATTCAAATCGCCCTGATCGCCGCCGTAACCTCCCCATCCATCAAAGACCCCGGAACTATCCGTTAGATTCTCGTGTCGCTGTACACCTTTGGCCGATTCCTGCATTACCTCGGTGATGTTATTGTCAGTTTCCTTATATGCCGAAATGATTTCGCTCAGGGAAATGCGGTAATTTTCTACTTCTCCGGCAAGAGTTCTTATGTTGATTACGTGACGTCTGATTTTCAGACTGAGTATCTCTGAGATAATATTCTTAAATTGCAGGTCCATTCCGATATTATAGGCATTGTCGGCACATCCCTTTATTTTGTTTGAAATGCTGTTAAATACCGCTTCCGATTTTTCGCATTGAACCGTATCTATCGAAAAGTACATCATCTGTCTCCTTTCGTCCTGTTTTGTTTCTGACTACATTATATAATCATTTGGGTTAAACGTGTGCTTTTTGGATGAAGGGCGGTCGAAAAGGGATGAATTGCAGGATTTCTAGATTGTGACTTCAATTGCGTTTTATTATAGCTGAAAGTATAATTAGAACATAGTAAGGAATAATGAGAAAAGACTTTAATTTGCACGGTATATGATAGGAGCAAATTATGCAGATTTTGTATACGATCATCGGATATACGGACCCCGGCAATAATCAGTTTGTCTTTCAGAACGTGACAAAAATAGCGCAAATGTTCATGCAAAAGCTGCTGAGCCACACCGTAGATAACAACAGGACGCGCGTCTATTATTTTCGCCCAGACGAAGAGATGGCGGATATAGTCTGCTCGTATGCGCAGGCATACCTTAATCCGTTTGAAACCGGGACGAATCTTGATCTTGATGCCCAGGCGGAAAGAATTGTCCAGCGTCTGATCGAGGCTGAAAATAAAGCGAACAGACAATTGGGCGCAACCGGTACAAAGGTAAAGACGGGAAGTATAGTGCTGTCTCTGATTCAATATGACGAAGACGAGCTTCGCTTTGTATTTGCAAAAGTTGATCATACCAAATATCTGGAAGGCAAGAATCTTGAACTTCAGGTGGGTTTTTCAATCGAGGATCAGGATATCTGGAAGACTGCTGTGGTTCAGATCTCGAAACAACCGATTAGTACCGGAGATGTGCTCGTATATATGGACCGACCGGCCAGGTACTGGACAGACGGATTTCTCGGACTCATTGCAAAACGCACAGATGCACTGAACACGACATCTATGTACAAGTCAGTCAGTGGAACAATAAAGAGAGAAGTTGAGAAAATTTCCGTGAATGATTACCTCATTCTCTGGAGTACACTGGTACACAAAATGAACGCAGGGACAGATTTCGACTATAATGTGTTCATCGATGAACTTATAGATAACTACACACCTCAGTCGGATAAACTCGGAGAGCTTTTGGGCGAACTGAAGACGAAACTGCTTAATCTCCCTGATAAGAGCGGATTCGACAGGCAGTTCAGACTTGATCCCAGGGACGTCGCTTCTCTTGCAAAAGCGCAGACCCTCAAAATAGCGCCGGGAATTGAACTCAAAGTCAACAGTGAAGTTGATATTAGGCAAGCAATCGGCACCGATACGGATGAAAACGGCAACATATATATCAGAATCAAATGCACAGATAAGAAAACCATCAATGAATTGAGCTGAGCCTGAGAGGTTGATTTTATGTCTTGTATCAGAGAAGAGTTATTGGCACTTTTTAATATCGGTCCGTCCGAATGGGCGCGATATGTGGCAGATGGCGCGGCTGATGTGAATGAGACCGGCGATGCTTACCATATTCATATTGAACTGCGACCGGAGCTGATTCCTGAAGAGGAAGCGATAAGAGCATTTTTAAAGGAAATTAAGGAATGGGACACCTATGAGTTCCTGCTTGAAAATTTGATTCTGGCAGAGACTGACGGATCATTTCTGAGGATATGCGATGAGCCGGATGAGAATAAATACCACAAATTCATCACGCTGTTTACGCCGGGCGATGATATCAGAGTCAGTCTTGATATCCGTAAGGCGGTATCGCAGGACAGAATCTGCAACGTCTACGAGTGGGATGCATTTTCGAAATGCCTTCTCCGAACTCCATGGAAGAGAAGTCCCGGGTTTATGCCGGAGTATTTTAATAATCTATTTGAAAAATACCCTGAGGGCATAAACTTTTATGTTCTCGATAAAGAGGTAAACTTCGCGACGGCGAGTATTTCATTTGTACACAATGCAGACAATCTTGTGACCTTCAGGAACAGAAAGGAAGCTCTTAAGCAATACAATGAAGCCAGTCTCTATATGGGGAGAACGGAGAACCTCCTTCTTCCGGGAGATTTTCATGCAAATGAAGCCCGCTGCGCGCTCCCCGAATCCCATGGACAGGAAATGATGGATCTGTTCGGACGTTATGAGACTGTCTATTCCCTGCTGTATCTTGCTGCGGCTTCATGGTTTGAAAATAAAGACCTAGTAATCGAGCTGAAAAAGGGCGGCAAACAGTACAGGCTGCCTGTTGAAAAGATAAAGCGTAATCCGGAGATCTACGCACTCGCGGATTGGGTATTTGCCGGAGAGAGCTCGATTGAACGGGCTGAGATTACCAGAGATATACTGGCAATGCATTGTCTGAGCGCAGAAGATATCTTAAGTATCGGCAGCGAGATAAAGGAGTCGGCATCATCAAGCTACAGTTTATATACAAAGAAGGTTGTTGATCAGTATATATCAATAAAGAAAGATGTCATAAAAAGCATTTTTGAATCCACAAAGCAGGTTCAGGAATTGTACGGCACCCTGTCTGATAATCTCGGAAAGAATTTTATCGCTGTTATAACAGTCGTGATCAGTCAGGTGCTGGCTCATAACATAGATTGGCAAAAGGTGGGTACGCCGGAGTTTGTAAATGAAGAGTTTAGAACAGTAGTGCTGATCTATTGCATCGCTTCGCTGATTTATTTAATAGCGACATTGCACACAATTTATACCAAGTGGAAATTCTACGAAGACCGATATGATAAGATTCGTGAACAGTACAGGTATCTTCTTGATGAGGATGAGTTAAATAAGGCATTTGATAATGACAGCCTGATTAAAAAGGCTCAGACGAGGATCTTTTGGTATGCATGTGCCATCGCAATACTGTGGATTTGCATGCTTGCCTACATTTTAATGATAGCGTTTAACGCACAGGTCTGGGTGCATATCCTTGCTGGGGTGGCTTTTGCGGCAGGTCTTATATGGTCGTACAGGAAGTATCGAAACGGCGCGAAAAATCCCGGCCGACCATAGTCGTCCGCGGGTACATCACAGAGATGTAAAGGCATCTCTATTGTGAGATAAAAGGATAAGAACGAATTAAGAATAATTAAGGCCTGAGAATCAGAGGAATTTCCTCCGGTTCTCAGGCCGTATATGTCTTCGTAATAGGTTATGAAGCAGTTCAATATGTATTATTTAACTGTCACAGAGACAACGTGCGGATTCGCACCTTCATACCAGTATAGATAGCCATCCATATCGACCGTCTGACCGATCTCAAGAGCTTTGACAGCCTCGTAGACTTCCGAGCCCGGCTCTGACAGGTTGGACTCGACAGTGAATGTGTAGACCGGATCGTCTGCGCCGCCCTTGGAGACATTGAAATAAAGGTCATCGCCCTCTGTACCGGATCCGTCCCAGTTGTAGATGTAGGCAACTTCGTTACCCTCTGCATCTTTGGATGCAACAACCTGCATATCTTTGACGCTGAAATACTGGTTCTGATAGTTGATCAGATCATCGGAGCCGAGCATGTCTGTGATATCTACCGGTTCTGCAATAAAGGATTCACCTTCCACGATCTCATATTTTGCATCTGTGATCTCAACTTCACCTGACCACTCTGATTTATATCCCGAAACCAAGATTCTTGTTCCCGGTACAAGTTTTTCATACTCTTCCATGGTCATCGGAACATTATAGATAAAGTATGCGCCGTCCTTGTTCTGGGTATAAAGGGAAGTAGCACCCTGCCACCAAATCTGTTTTGCCTGTACATAGGTTTCAACAACAACCGGCTCATCAATATCAGCTGCAACAAATGTGGCGTAATCGATTATTTTGGTATCATCAATAGCGCCTGCCATCTCTGTCGCCATATCGTTAACCGTGTCTTCTACCGCTGTCAGTGTCGATTCGACTTGATTTGCCAATTCCTGCTTTGCGGAGTCTGTATCTGCCGTACCTGATGTCGCCTGGGTACTTTCCTTAGAACCGCCGCCGCAAGCTGTCATACAGATTGCACAGGTAAGTGCCACAAGTACTGCCAGTCTCTTTTTCATCATTTTCTCTCCTCCATTTTTTCATTTTCTTGTTGGATTGTTTCTGCACGGTTTTAGAAAAATAAAACCGACCTTCCTACATTATAGCATTTATTATTCTACTGTCATCGTTTTTTTGTTTACTTTTCGTATCAGGTGTCAGGAAATGAAGGCTCCGGCTGAGTATGTCCGCATTATATGATATAATTGATAGCAGATAGGAGGTCTTTTATAAGATGTCACGAATCATTAGGACAGCCACTCCGGATGACGCTGAAAGGCTTCTGGAGATTTACGGGTATTATGTGGAGAGGACTGCAATCTCATTTGAATACGACGTGCCTTCCATCGCTGAGTTCAGGAATCGTATAGAGAACATTTTATTGACTCATCCGTATCTTGTGCTGGAGGAGGATGGAGTTATTCAAGGATATGCGTATGCCAGAGCATTTTACGGGAGAAAGGCATACAGGTATTCCTGTGAGATGTCGATATATCTGGACCACTGTTCGAGGGGGCGCGGTTATGGCCGGATGCTTTATGAGGCTCTGGAGGCGGAATTAGTTAAGATGGGAATACTGAATGTTTACGCTTGCATAGCAGATCCGGTGGAAGAGGATGAATATCTGACAAGGAACAGCGAACAGTTTCATCGACACTTGGGGTTTGTAAAGGTCGGTGATTTCCATCTGTGTGGCTATAAATTTGGTAGATGGTACAATGTGATTTGGATGGAGAAGATGATAGGAACTAGACCGGGGGCATCCACACAAAAAGTCCTTCACCGGAAGCGAGCACTTTAATCAGCTCCAGAAGCTTCGGATCCGGATTAAAGATTGTCATATGTGTATCGTCCGGCTCGGAGAGTATCATCGACTCATTAATTATTATATAGAGATACCTTTTATGCATCTCATCGGCGATGTGCTCCGGTGAGGGATTGAGCGCATTTTCATCATATATGTATAAGTCCATGTAGCAGTTCAGCTTCAGGACTATATTGATATGTTTTTGCTTAATCTCCGAAAGCTGCTTTTCCTGAAGATAATAGTCTTCGATTGCAAAGTATTGTCCGGGACTGTCTTTTGGTACCTGTGCCGGCAAAATGTCGATGATCCAGTATGGAGATTGAAGCAGTTCTTCGATAGTCTTTTTCATTTCACGTCCTTTCAACAGTAGTGCTATTTTTTCTCATTTGATTATAGCATCTGAAAGCTTTATAGCAGAAAAGATTGTAGAAGAAAAGTAGTTTTCAATTATTATCAGAAGTAAAACCATGGTCATAATGTCTCTTTAGTAGTGACAGACAAAATCATAGCAGGAGGTATGTATGCAGGAAACACTCAATCGAAAACCACAAGTTATTCTGTTAGGAAATGGTCTGAATCTTGCGTTCGGTGATTCTCCGACATCCTGGACTGAATTACTGGAAAAGCTGACTGCTGAAAAATATAAGGGCAAGATAAATCCTAAAACATTGCCGAATACTCTGCAGATTATTCTTCGAACGAATGGAGAAGTCAACGGTGTCCTGAAAGAATACAAAGATGAATTAAAGGGTAATCCTCTGACAGATGATCTTGCCGGGCGAATCAGAAAAATCTTCGAGATGAAGCCGGACCACATACTTACGACAAATTACAGCTATGAGGTTGAAGCAGCGGCGACGGGAAAGAAGAAATTGTCGGACAGTGCGATTCGCGATATGCAAAAGCATACGTCTGAGGTCGCAAAGTGTGAACCGCAGTATATGATTCATACTTACAATGAGGCTGACGGGGTTCCCGTATGGCATATACACGGGGAGGCGAGGAAACCAAGGTCAATCGTTGTAGGGCACTACTGGTATGGCTCACTGCTTACTAAGTACAAAAATCTGACGGATGACCGTAGGAAAACATATGATGCAAATTGTTCAAAAGGGATTTTTAAGGTTCAAAGTTGGCTTGACGCCTTCATCCTCGGCGATGTGTATGTGTTAGGGTTCGGTTATGATGTTTCAGAAATCGATCTGTGGTGGCTCCTGAACAGGAAGAGGTTTGAGAAGGCGGAAAACAAGGGAAAGCTGTATTACTATAGTAATATGGATACCGGTGAATTTAACGAAAAAGAGGAGCTGCTAAAGGTCTGTGGCGCGGAAGTAATTCATTGCAACGAGTTAAAAGGTCCTGACATATTATCGCACAACAAGTACAGAAATTACTGTGACGCGGCTTTGATGGATATTAGCCAAAAAATACTGACTAACAGGTTAACAACGTTGTAAAATGCCTTATTTATGTCATAAGAACGGTTTACGTGGCGTGATTAAAGAATGATTTGAAAGTCTTTTGATTTTTGTTTATCATGGAATAGCAAATATTGGCTGCATCTATTTTCAGGAACTGATGTATAAGATGTTTAGTGGAGGAGGGAAAACTATGAAATGCCCATATTGCGATTTTGAGAACAAACCAACCAGCAAATTTTGTGAAAACTGCGGTGCGCGATTAATTCCGGATGAGAGCAAAACAGAACAAAATTATGCATATGACGGAGTCAGCCAGGAACCATACACTGATGCTGAAAATGTATTTTCCGGAGCAGCAGATGATGATGGCTATGATGGCACCAATCAGTACGGCGGACAGGAACCTCCGTTTCAGCAGACCGGCTATGATGGCACCAATCAATACGGCGGACAGGAACCTCCGTTCCAACAGACCGGCTATGGTGGAACCAATCAGTACGGTGGGCAGGAACCTCCGTTCCAACAGACCGGCTATGATGGAACCAATCAGTACGGCGGACAGGACTCTCCGTATCAACAGGCAAACATGCCCCAGGGATATGGCATGCCGCCGGTACCTCCTAAAAAGAAGAATTCGAAGATAGGGATAGCAGTATTAATCCTCGGAATTCTGGGAATGGGATCAAGGCTTTTTGGCCTGATAGCGATTGGTCTCGGTGTATATGATCTCATTAAGAACAAGGATAAGAAGCATGTGCTCGTGATAATCGGAATAGTTCTGGCAGCGCTCGGCATCTTATTTGGCGGAGCTTCGAGTCATCGTGTACGCAGTTCGAGCAGTGCAGCATCGGCGACCGCAACTCCTGCACCTACAAAAGCGGTGACCGCAACTCCTGTTCCTACAGAAGCGCCGACTGCAACTCCTGTACCGACAGAAGCACCGACGGTGGAGGAACCGGTCGTAGCGGAGCCATCCACAGAATCTGCTGTTCCTGAAGCAGCAAACGGGCAGGACGCAACAGATGCGACAAGTTCCTATAGCAGCTACGAGGAGATTTATGAGACATATGCTCAGAAAATCAGAGATGCTGCTCCCGGACTTGTTGAGGAGTATGAGGCTGAGGCTGCAGAGAATACAAACGGACTTGAAGGTTTGGCTCAGATTTCCTCTGAAAAGATCGGAAAACTGGCTGAGATTACAACAGAAGGCACCAGTGAGATGGCGTCATTTATGATGTTCCATGGTTCAGGCGACTATGATGAATATGAAGAATGGGCCGGAGAGCTCTATGATGTTTATGAGGAGGAGGCCGAAAAGATAACGAGCGCATATCTGGATTCGGCATCGTCAGCGGCTATTGATGATTTGGATCTGGAGGATTTCGATCTGGGAGATTTCAACCTGGATTTTTGATAGCGAGATTATACTCACAATGAAGACGAGTGTCACCTTGCGCGTATCATAGAATTTCGTCGCGAGTATAGCGATGAAGAAAAAACTACGTCCCCTGTACTGATTTGTACAGGGGACGCAGTCTTTAGTCAGTATATCTCTCCATGGTGTTCATAGTTTCTGTGATTTTGTTGTGTATTTTTTGTTATATTTGATTTCCGCATAGATATACGAGTTCACTTTTAACGATGACTAATTCTTTTTTTATTCTTTGTTTTTGGCTTTTTCATAAATATTTTGTGTATAATTGAGGGCAAGGACCTGAACGATTGTAGCGGCATTCTGATGCAGGTATTTCCTGCATGCAGGGTACATAGCTGCGGCGTTCTTTGAGAAGGAATTAGAATGAAGACCATTTCTGACTTAAAAAGTAAAAACAGCGCATACAGAAGTATACTGCGCGCCTTAATCAGCAAATATATTCTGGCGCTCGGCCTCATCATATTGTTCGAGACCTTTGTGTGTAATTACCTGTTCTTCAGGAACATTGGAAATGATGAGATCGTATATGCGATAGAAGACAGTGCGGATAGCGGCATCATATATAACAACCTCACCGTAGCGGAGCCGGGCGTCCTGTGCGTGGACAGCAATGAGGACGTCTATATAGAGCTTGACGGCTTGAATGTACCCGGTAAGGACTTATATATAGATTTAGAGGACATATTGTGGATTGACGAAAGTCAGGAAACATCCGCTGATTTTCTTATTAAAATGACGGATGAATCTCATCACCGCTTTTACAACAGAGGAGGCATAAAGACAATTTCTGCACTGATCGAGCAGACGAAATACATAAGCCTGAGGTCGATGGGGCAGATGAATGACCTCCGAATTGAATTCAAAAATGTCGAAACCGGTGATTTCGTTTACATTGACAACATTGTAGTGAACAGAAAGAGACCTCTGTTTTTCTCACTTGGCAGAGTTTTTCTTTTCTTTATTCTGTTTCTTGCGGCTTATCATCTCCGCAGCGGTTCCAAGCTGTATAAATCCACATATGATATGTCTATCCGGTGGCAGAGATGGGTCACATGTATTACTGTCATTTTGATCCTCTACATCTGCCTCCAACTTTCAGGCTATCTGACACAGGCTGCCAAAACCTGGCACGATAATCCGTATGATTCTCTGGCGCACGCTATGGCCGACGGAAAGGTGAACCTGAATGAAGAGATAACGGTCGACGAAAGTCTTGCTCAACTGGATGATCCGTATGTGCCGGATAACAGATCCGGTATTCCTTATGAGTGGGATTGCGCATTTTATGAAGGAAAATATTATGTCTATTACGGCGTGGTGCCTGAGATCCTGTTTTACCTGCCGCATTATGCGGTGACAAAGAAAGATCTGGGTGTGCTGACTGCCGGAAGGATCGAGCTCGCACTCATGATTCTCGGGATCTTCCTGTGCTTCATCGAGCTCGGCAACAGGATGAGAGGGAAGATTCCGTATATTACATGGCTGCTGCTATTTGTGGCAAGCACGGGGGGCGTGCAGGCTATACTGCTGTCGAGAGCGGTGACATTTTATGATATTCCCGTCACGATGGGGTGCGCTTTGCTCCTGTGGGGATTCTATTTCTGGATGACGTCTCCAAAAGAAGAGGGGAAAGAATATTCGATACCGCGGCTCATAGCCGGATCAACATGCATGGCGCTCACGGCGGGCTGCCGTCCGCAGTTGATATTCGGAAGCCTGATAGCGATTCCGATTTTTATGGGGTATTTTGTTGAGACGAGCGGCAGCAGTTCTGCGGAGGAGAAGAGTACGGGAGTGCGCATACGGAAAGTGAACCCGAAAGACACGGCGCGATATCTGACAGCCGGATTGCTCCCTTATGTAATAATCCTCGGCTTACTGTTTTATTACAATCAGATCCGGTTCGGCAACCCGTTCGAATTCGGGGCAAAGTATAATCTCACCGCGATAGATGTCACAAGGGTGAGAGCGGATATGGGAAAATTAGTGCCGGGTCTCTTTATGTACCTGTTCATACCGCCGAAAATGTCTACAGTGTTCCCGTTTATCGAAAATAACTCATTTTCATCATCATATACGGGCGATTTCTTCTCTCATTTCAGCAACGGAGGGTTCATGATCTGTAATCCGCTGACGTTGTTCATATTTTTCGGATTACGGAAAAGGCGTCAGCCGAAAGATACATGGCTCAGGGGGATTTTCTTTGCCTGCGTTATAGTGAGTGCCGTTATTATCTTTATCAACCTGATGGTCGGCGGCTTCATGCCCAGATATTTCTGCGACTTTGCTCCGTTCATGTATATGGCGAGCATGATTGTGGTTTGTTCTTGTATCAAAAAGGCGGATGAACGAACTCTGGCGACGCTTTTGCCGATTCTCTCGCTGTTATGTATCGCTACCATCATCTACCATTATCTGACATACTACATTGGCGACGGAGGTTCCTATTTTAACAGGTATGACAGAGAGGTGTTTTTGCGAGCGGCGCTGATATGGCAGTGGTGGGAGTAAAAGCCTACGGTGGTTCGCAGATGTGCGCAGTGGAAGGCGCTTACGCGCCACGCACATCGCGGCAAGAACGCCTTCCGCTAAGAAAATCGAGGGCAAAATCTCTTATGGCTAAAGGAGCTGCCGTATTAAGGCATGATGTCATAATATATATCAGATGTTTTTTGCAAATATCTGCCATATACTGTGACTACACTGCCTGATGCGACAGCTCCTGATTGATGCCGTTGGAATGATCTTTGTTTCCAACAGAAGAGAAATATTTGATTACTGTAAGACCTGTCCCTCTGCCTTGATCTTCTGATCTCTTTTCAGAAGCTTCTTGTGGGCACTTTCAATCCCCGCTGTTACTACCAGAAGGCCAACACCTGCTCCTATGAAGAGGAACATGATCGTCGTACCGACGGAACCCGTTATGAACGAAATTCCAAGGGAGGACAGGATCGCTACCGGAAGCCAGCAGAATACACAGAGAAGTATTCCGATCACCTGAAACTGCCTTGCGCTGGCTTGAACGCCTTTGTACCGGTTCGTCACGAATGAAAGTGCATCCGTGTCCAGAACACAGCGCTCTTTGCGGATGAATTTCCAGCGTTCGTCGAGACGTCCTGACCAGATGAAAAGGAGCACGCCGCATACGATAAAGCTCCAGAAGACGAGTGTGCCGATTACATCGAAAATTCTTTCAAAGAAGATGACATTATTTCCGATACTACCGAAAAAGATATAGCCGATCACACAGGTGATGCACAGAAAGACACCGATAGCCCGGATCAGGCTGATTTTGGTCATTTCTTTAAGGTAAGATCTTGTCTCGTCTACTGACAGGATGCGGCATGGATTTGCGGTATATCCGTATTTCGAGGATTTCGCCCTGCTTTCCGGTATACTTTCGTGTTGCATATCAGATGAATATTGTGCGTTTTCATAACGGTCCTCAGCAGCATTACTTTCCTTCGGAAGAGTATACGGTATAAGGCTTCTGATATTGAGAAGATCGGCGAAATCGTCGAGGTTCCCGAATTCGGCTATGACCGTACCGACGGCTTCATTCTCAGACATGCCTTCCGAGATCAGGTCCGTATATTTGTCCTCCATCATCTGCCAGAGTTCATCTTTTGCCCTCTGCACTTCTGCCGTGTCCGGCAGGCTGTGAAACATATTATTTAAATAAATCCTAAGCGTTTCCATCATATCCTCCGTCTGTTACGATAAAGCGCTCGATGACGTCCTTTGTCAGTTCCCACTCCGCGCATTTGTCATTGTAATAGTTGCGTCCTTTGCCTGTGATCCGATAATAGGTCCGCTTCTTTCCGTTCTCCGCTATCTGTGAAAAAGACTCGATATATCCGTTTTTCTCCATCCTGGAAAATGCCGAATAAAGTGTGGTCTCTTTGATGATGTACTTCTGATCGGACATGGTACGGATCATTTTGGAGATCTCGTATCCGTACGAATCCTTGTTGAGAATCAGAAAGAGGATCATCGTATCGTTGTATCCGCGGATCACATCGCTGCTGATCTCGGTCAAATCGCTTCCTCCTTCGTGTTTACGGCTTTGCCGTTCCTGTAAAAAGACTGTTTCGGTTTCTCAGTTTACAACGTCTGACGTTGTTACGTCTGTCGATACAACGCCTGTCGTAGTACGTCTGTCGTAATAAACATACTGCGCCGGGCACCTGATGTCAATAGTATTTATTGTTTTTTTTAGTAATTAGTTGATATTAGTAAATCCGAAAAGTTATAATCTACTAAAACTTCCTTATTTGGACGATATAGGGAAAAAATAGAGGAGGCCGTCAAGCAATGAGGAATAACGATAAATGTTTTGATGAGCGAAAGGATGTACAGAGATCAAAAAAGCCTAAGGATATCTTGAAATTAATTAAAAATCTCAGGATACCCGTGAATCTCAGAACATTTTCGGATCTCATCTTGTTAACTCGCACGTGCATCATCGCTGAGAAAAAGCCCGCTTATTGGAAACGGGTACAGCAGAAAAATATAGTTGATTTTGTCAGATATATTTACGAGATACCTTTTTACAGAGAGCGCTTCCTGCAGGCCGGAATCGGTCCGGACGATATAGTGACAGCTGAGGATTTCCTGAAACTTCCTCCGCTTACACGGGATGAATACCGAAACTGGATTGAAGAAGAGGAGAAGAAGAATTCTTTTGAAGAGAAGCGGTATCTAAGAGCCTCCACATCGGGTTCATCTGCGGAACCGCTGGTTTTTTATAAGTATCCTGAGGACAATGCGTCGGATATTGCCAATCTATACAGGACAGTTCTTACACAGCCCGATAAAAGATTTCCATTGTTCAAGGGAAAGACTATGGCCATGATGGTTTCCGATTCACAGACCGGGTCTTTTGTACAGCGTCTGGGTTTTTTCCGGACACGGCAATGTCTTGCTATGAAACCCGCACAAGAGCTGTATAAAGCGTTTTCCGAGTTTAAGCCGGATTTTTTGTACGGTATGAAACCGGCGGTTGTTGAACTGGCACTTTATATTCTTGAAAATGACCGAAAGATTAAAAAGCCCGAATATGTCGCATCCATCGGAGCAGATCTCTCTGATGAGGAGCGAAAAGTAATTGAGAAAGCTTTCGGGAAAAGTAGAGTGTTCGACATGTACGGCAGCACGGAGGTCGGGAATTTCGCACACGAGCATGTCGATCGCCCGCATCACTATGTGATATGGCATGATACACATGTGGTGAATGTTGTAGATGACGACGGCAACTCCATGCGGACCGGAATCGGGCAGATATTGGTAACGCCTCTCTTTCATCGAGCATTTCCGCTCGTGAATTATCAGCTCAACGATTATGTAGAAATTGCAGAATCAAAAGGAGTTCCTTATATAAAGAGAATTGCCGGCAGAAATAATGATCAGATCCGGAATGCGGACGGGAGTTATTATACATGGCTTGTCATCGACCGGGTCACAAAGAATCTGCCTGGCGTTCTCTACTGCCAGGTTCGACAGACTTCATTTGAGGAGCTTGATTTTTATCTGGTTGAGAACAAAGGAAAATGTATAGGACGGGAAGAGACGGAGAGAGTACTTCGAGAGAGGTGTCAGATGTATTTTACCAACGGGGAAAAGCAGACCCGATTCCATTGGACAGACTATATTCCGGTTGATAAGAACGGGAAACGAAAGTTAGTTGTAAGTGAAATTGTGTCATGAGTCGGAATCTAAACAATAATTCTGCGATAAAGAGAGATAGCTATATTTGGAACGCAGCTTTTTACGGAGTAAATGCTGTTCAGCCGGCAATAATGCTTCTGGCTGTTTCGAGAGCCGGATCTTTAGAGGAAGCAGGCATGGTAGGTATCGGTTTTGCGTTTGCCAATGCCCTGATGATCCTCGGCAGATACGGTTTACATAATTTTCAGGTAACGGACGTGGAGGAGCAATACTCTTTCAGGGACTATTTTGCTTGCAGGGTAATCTCTGTCGGTATGGCAGCGGCAGTTGCCCTGCTGTATCTGTTCGCCTGTGTACTAACCGATCGCTACACCGGACATAAAGCTATGATAATAATGGAGCTTGTAATACTGAGGCTCATCGATGCTTTTGAGGATGTATTCATAGGCAGGCTTCAGCAGAAAGGGCGGCTTGACATAGGTGCGCGGGTCGGTACGGTCAGACAGACAATTATCATGGCAGTAATCTTTCTGGCAGAAGCGTTTTCCGGAAATCTTGCAGCCAGTCTGCTTGCAGGCATCGTCACATCGATAGCGGTTGAGGCAATTCTGCTGCCTTTTACTGACCGGTATGCTTCCTATTCATTAGATTTCGGAAAGGGCAGCAATCAATCAGAAAGGTTCATGAAGACGACGTTGCTCATAGCAGGCGCAGCACTCTGTATCGGCACGTTTCTTCATAATGTGCTCGGGAATATGACTAAGTATCTGATAGACTTTTATCTGACAGATGCCGAACAGGCGATAAATAATTATCTCATGCTGCCGGTTTTTGTCGTTACGCTGATGAACTATGTGCTGATGCAGCCGGCTGTCAAATCGATTGGAGATCTCTGGAGTCGAAGGGAAACGAATGAACTGAGGAGGATGATCATAAGACATGTACTTGTGCTTATCTTTCTTGCGGGGATCATAACTGCCGGAGTGCTGATTCTCGGACTTCAGATCTTGTCATGGATGTATCAAGTGCCGCTCACCCGGTACAGGGGACTTGCTGCGCTGCTGATGCTCGGGGGGTTGATCTACACGATATCTGAATATTTCATGATGCTTCTTGTGGTGCTCAGAAGGCAGAGGGTTATCGTCATCGGATGCATATCCGCACTGATCACGGGAGCAGGTCTTTCTGTCGCAATAGTTCCCGGCAGGGGATTATACGGCACTGCTTTCTGCTATATTGCGGCAAGCCTTGTGATGCTCTCGTCTTTTCTTGTCACAATGCCGGGTATGAACAGGGATGTGTAGTATGATTTGAAAAGATGGATTTATTGTAAATAGACTTGCTTTTTCCGTTAATATATGAGATACAATATATGTTGTTGCATAATATAGGGAGTTACTTGCTGAACTTCCAAAGAATATATGAGGAGAGGTCTAAATGCCCAAATTAATGGATTTTTCAAATTTCTATTCCCATTCAACAGACGTATACTCAATGGAAGGTTTCAAGCCGGCTATTGTCGATCAGCACTATCTGGATGAGTTGGGAGTGTGTGTCAAACCATCAGAAGAGACGCTTCAACGGTTGATTGCAGGTTCGCGCATTTTCATGAAAAGGATGGAAGAGCACAACGTCATACCGATTCAGCACCTGATGCTGGAAGATATCGATCCTGAAAATGTTGAAACCGAAATCCACAATTACACCGGCCGCTGTCCGACACTCACCTTTGAGCTCAATCCGGTAAAAGGATGCAATGTCGGCTGTCAATACTGTCTCGTCACAGACGGCGTACATGAACAACAGCTGATAGCCTACGAGAACTATCACCTGTATGTTCGAAAACTTCTGAAGGAAATGAACGGAACGCCGGACGGTCCGTCCAGACCGGAAGATATCCGCGAAAGGAACAGACTCCTCAGTGAGCTTGCCCGCGCAATCGAGGAGGAACCGGCCAAAAAGAAGGACATTGAGCGGGAAATCACGAAAATAAGCAGGGGCAAGAACTGGAACCATTACTATTACTATTCACCGAAGACCGAAGCTCTTCAGGAGCCTACGCTTAAAACAGGAATCGCTCACAGAATCCTGAAAGAGTTCATTGCTCATTTTGAAGAATATCCGGATTCCAATGCCCGCCTCTTTATTGCCTCCAAGGCCGGCGTGAAACATCTCCTGTATGAGTATGAGGGCGAAACGATTCTCGATCTCTTCGTAAAACTAAAAGATAAGATGCAGTTCAATACTTCTGTGTCTATTATGCCGACGGAATTCCGCAACATCCTGGAACCGTTTGCCGCACCGATTGAGGATAGACTCGGCGCTGTCCGCCTCTGTCAGGAAAACGGCATCCCGGCCAACTCCGCACTGATCCAGCCGATCTTCACTCCGTACCTGACGGACGATCATATTCATGAGTTCTTTGACACACTCCATGATGCAGGGATCATAAACTACAAGCCTGAATTCCTGACAGCCTGCATGGAGAATCTCGCCATGCTCGGGCAATGGCTCGGATACTTCGACAAGTCCATGGAGAAAGCTCTCTACGAAGACTATATCATGCCTGAAAACGCAGACCATAAAAAGCAGAGAGGACGTACTGCTCCAAATCGTGCACTTTCGACCGAGAACATTCAGAAAATGATGAATTACACGAAGTCTCTCGGTATGACAACAAGTATCTGTTACTGGGTAAGAAAGCAGTTAAAAATTGACGGAAAGATGATTCCGATCATCAATGAAAACGGCTTCCAGTGTCTCGGATATCAGTCGCATCTCTTTAAAGAAGAGACTTAAAAGGAGGACACTATGAAGAATGGAAAGATAATATGGAGCACTTTTGTACTTGTATCCTTTCTTTCCATGTTCGCCCTCGTCCTGAAATTTATACCTTACGATCTTAACTCAGATTCGGCGTTTTTCCCGCTTCTTGCGCACTGGGAGTACGCGACCGGCAGGATTTTTCCTGAGGGCATGTGCTATGGCACGCAAGTCATGGGACTTTCGCCGAATCTTTTTATGATTCCGTATCTGGCACTTTTCGGAGAACACTTTCTTCTTGCGCGAGTTCTCGGCGTATTTTCGATATGGCTGATAATTATTGCCCTGCTATTCATTCTTTTCGGATGCAAAAGGTACACACCGTTCTGTGCCGTAAGTATACTTCTGCTGGTTCCCTATCTGGGTTCTTCGGCAACCGAAGAATACTTCTTTGAGGCAGGTTACGTCAATCAGATTAAATGGCTGGCACTCGCTCTCATTCTGTGCACCAGCTTATGGGAGCTCCTCGGCGTCAATGAAAAAACTTCAAAGAACAACGATTTTATGCCGCCCGGAAAGCGAACTGCCGGAATTGCAATTCTGTCAGTAGCTCTGTTTGCAGTCATCGTCTACTCCAACTCCTGCGGCATCAGGAATCTGCTCATCACATACATCCCGATGACCGGCGCGATCATCCTGTATGCGCTCATGCTGCAAATGGATTCTCTGCTCTCACAAAAGTCATCGCGTGTATCTGTGCTCGCGCGTTTGGTGAAAAAAGTGCTGCCCTTTACAGGTATCTTTTTAGCAGGCAGTCTTTGCGCAATTCTCGTTTACCGCGGTACCAGTGCCCGCGTGTGGACATTTGAAAATCAGACGCCCGTCACGCTCGCACCTGCTCATATTTTCATGGAAAGGGTGCTGAAACTCGTCAATTCTCTGCTTTCAATATGCGGGAACCGGGACTCCGCCCCTATGTTCAGTGTCAGAGGAATATCCAAACTGGTCAATTACTTTTATGCTGTTTTTATTTATGTCTGTGTACCTTGGTATTCGATTCGCAACTTCGGGAGAATAAAAGAAGACAGGTCAAGGCTCATAATACTTACGGCACATATAAGTTCAATTCTTCTGGCTTTCATATGGGTGACCGCTAATCTCGACATAATTTCAAATGACGAATCGCGTTACTGTCTTCCGATATTTGTGAATAATATTTTTGTGCTCGGGGCACTGCTGCGTGATGAGGGCATCATGCAGGCATGTGTTACAGATGTATGTCCCGCGGATGCAGGGCATGCGGAATCAGAGCATGATGATACAGGGCATGCAGGTACAATGGCTAAGGAATCAATGCATGATGATACAGGGGATGCAGGATCACAGCATGATGCTGATGAAGAGGCGGCAGAAACCATGATTGCTGCGGACGAATATCAGGTTGATGTCCGCAAACTGCTTACATGTCTATTCATCAGATACTTGCCCGTAATGATTATCATCTACGCGGTCTTCACTCACCTGGTATTTTGGAAGGTGAATATGTCCGAGATGAAGAATCTTCCGGATCCGTATGGGCTGACCGCTTTTCTCGAGGAGCGCGGGCTTACTCACGGATACGCAAGCTACTGGAATGCTCATAAGAATACTGTTCTGTCCGACGGCAGGGTAACAGTGGCCGGCGTGGAAGTAAAAGAATATGCCATAGAACCTCAGTACTGGCTTACAAACAGGCAGTACTACAGCGGGGATTTTTATAACGGACCGACTTTCCTCGTGCTGACAGAAAACGAAGTACCTTTGTTCGATGCCCACGGTAAAGCGGCGGAAACATATGGGATTCCGAAAGAGCAGCTTCAGTATGAAGATCTGACTATATATTTGTATGATTACAACATAATAACAAAATGATAAAGTCGCCAAAAGCCGGTATTTAATAAACGACATGAAACGAGGTGAAGCATGAACCAATTTAACATGGGAACGGAACGCCGGAGACCGGCTATAGACAGCAGCGTCCAGATGAATATCCGCCAAAAAGACGGAGAGACATACACACATCTCCTTGAACGCCTTCACTCTCCGCTCATTCCTTATTACGGAAGCTGGACTTACAGCGAGCCTATGGTAGTCACAAAGTCACGTGATGAAGAGCTCAAAGAAATGAACCGGGTCCTGTCAAAAGCATGTGACTACTACGCAAAACATTATAAGGAATATCTGGAAATCATCCCTTTTGAAGACAAAATAATGGATATCCTCTCCTATGTTGAGGACAGACCCTTCGAGGCCGGTACTGCCCGGCCGGATTATATTATTGATGTGAACGGAAATCTGCTGATCTGTGAGATTACAGCCCGTTTTTTTGCCAACGGATACTTCCTGTCTTTTTTCAATGAGATGGTTGGAAAACACAAAGCAGAAAAAGCCGGCGTAACAGATCGTATTTCTTATTTTGAGCAAATGCTGACCCGCTTCGCCGATAAACTCTCCGGTCGAAAAAAGCTTTATGTTTTGACGAGCTCAGATAAATCGGATTCCATCGGGCTCTATGTGCCTTTTTACCATGCACTTGGGGCAGAGACAGAGATAATTCAGGCCGAAGACGTCGAAAATCGTCTTCCGGAACTTCAGGGAAATATGGTCGTCAGTGCTCTCAATCAGTTCGATCTTCTTAGATTTTCTTCCGACACGTTGCATTATCTGGCAGATATTGGAATGATTAATGATTTCAGAACGATCTTTCTGCTCCATGATAAAAGATTTTTCAAGTTATTCTATGAACCGCGCTTCACAGATGCATCATTAACACCCGCTGAAACCGATTTTTTAAGACAGCATACGATAAGAACCTATCTCCCTGAAACAGATAAAGATATTTTCTCATACGCCAGATCACATAAGGATGAATTCATACTGAAGCATCATTGCCTCGGCAAGAGCATTAGCGTGTACGCCGGATGCCTGGTCAGCTCCGAGGAGTGGGAAGAGCTCTATGCAAAAGAAAACATCGACAAAATGATCCTGCAACCTTTTATCCATCAGCGACTTTTTGAAACTCGCTGGAAGTCACGGGATGATTTAATGCCAAAAAAAGTGCAGGATTATGTATCCGGAACCATCCTGAATCTGGATGGGATTTACTTCGGGACAGGTCTCTTCCGCACATCGTCAAGACCGGTCATTAACCAGATTGATGCACATAAAATATCCCCGGTCATTACGGACCAGGGCAACAGGTTCCGCAGCCGGTTCTTACTTTAGTCGTCTTTTGAGCCGGAGCAGCTCGGAGGAGGATTAAGCACCCCGGCAATACGCCACCTCTGTACAACCGCCTCGGGACATATTATACTGCGGGTCAGCTCTATCCAGAATTTAAAGAGCCGCTTAAAATTGTAATTGCTGCTCCCTGATTTTCTTGTGCGATGATTCACAGGGAAAACGGTGACGCGTCTTGTCCTACGAAATACGGTTCCTCCGATAAAGGGGGCGGGCGGACTGCTTTTCACAATTCTGATTGCAGTACGGTCCAGCACAAAGAAGCTGGTGATTTTCAGACGGAGCGGTTTGCGCATCAGGATGCTGGTTGGAATATTGCCAAGAGCACTGAACGCGCGTCTGATTCCGGATTCTTTCGCTTCCGGAAATTGAGCGTACACCATATGATATCCTTTATGAAGGATATCAATCATCGGGAAAATCTGATCAGCCGGATGCTGCCCGTCGTCGTCCATAAAAACCGCATAATTTCCGCGGATAAAAGAAATGGCGGCCTGCTTGGCCTGAGACTGGCCTGCATTTTCAGCCAGATTGATTCCTACGATATGACGGTCGTCAGCGCACAGTTCGGAGATAACATCCCAAGTGTTATCGGGGGATCCGTCGTTGACCAAAATAATCTGATATCTGTATATCGTATTTGCAAATGACTCTCTGATTTCCCTGACGGTCTCCGCTATATAGTCAGCTGACCGGTAACACGGAATGATGATTGAAATATGTGTTTTCATAACTATGCCCTTCGTAATGCCTTTATTGAAAGCGTCTAAAGCAACTCACGATAAAAATAGTATTATTTATACGCCGAATTATGATTAATGTGGCAGCTAAGCGGTTTCGATGATATCGATTTTCACAGAAAGATAGCGAAAAAAATGAAAAAAATAGCAATTATTGGTGCCTCGGCACTTCAGAATCCACTGATACTCAAAGCCAAAAGCATGGGGCTTGAGACACATGTCTTTGCGTGGGCAGCAGGTGATATCGGCGAGAAAACGGCTGATTATTTTTATCCTGTCAGTATCGTGGAAAAAGAGCAGATATTATCTGTCTGCAGGAAGATTGGCATCCACGGAATATGCTCCATCGCGTCAGATCTCGCAATGCTGACCGTCAATTATGTCGCAGACGCCATGGGACTGGTCGGAAATTCGCCGGAATGCACACAGCTTTCTACAAACAAGGCGTCAATGCGGGAGGCGTTTGCCAAATGCGGCGATCCCTCACCGGAGTTCTTCGTTATAAGGCAGGGCGACGATCCTAATGAATCTGCCTTCCGAGAACAAATTACGAAACTGCATTTTCCGGTGATTGTAAAGCCGGTAGACAGATCCGGAAGCCGCGGCGTCACTTTGGTGGCAGACAAAGCGGAGCTACTGCCTGCGATTGAGCATGCCCGAATTCAAGGGTTCTCGGGTGATGTCATCATAGAATCTTTCGTACACGGCAAGGAATACAGCGTAGAATGCCTGTCATGCAGAGGCGTTCATACGCTCCTGCAAATCACCGAGAAATTTACAACCGGAATGCCGCACTTCATAGAGACCGGTCACAAAGAGCCTGCCCTGCTACCTCCGGAAATCCGTCAGAAAGCAGAGGATATAGTGCTGCACGCTCTATGCAGCCTAAAGGTAACAAACGGCGCTTCCCACACGGAAATCCGTATCGATGAGGACGGTACGATTATGCTCATTGAAGTCGGAGCAAGAATGGGCGGCGACTTTATCGGCAGTCATCTGCTGCCAATCACATGTGGATTCGATTATGTAAAAGCTGTCATCGACATTTCCCTCGGAGAAATCGTCCGCCCTCATGTTTCCTGCACCGGAAGACAGGCTTCGGTCAGGTACATTCTCACGAAAGAGGATCTCACAGAATATGAGCGGATACTGCGCGAAGATCCTGACAGCATAGTGCACTTTGAGATACACAGCGAAGTAAGCACTGCGGTTACAGACAGTTCGAATCGCCATGGTTTTTGGATCAGGGCGTATCTATTATAGCATGGACTGAAAGTAATGCTCACTGAGATTGTTCAAGAAAATTCAGGTTATATTCAAAATTTTAACCATGCATGGTACAATATATATGACATATTACCTGAGGTATCAGGAAGCTTATGGATTTGTTTTTTTAGGTAATTGCGAAACTCGCTCCGCGAGTTCGCAATCCTGAATAAACCAAGGTCGAAATCCGACCGTGCCGGATTTCATTGATCAAAACCGGTGGATT
>CACYPS010000044.1 GCA_902776305.1 uncultured Lachnospiraceae bacterium
TATGCCAGAAGCACAATATTCTGTTGAAAAACTGCGGTTTTCCGCAGATGTTGTTAAGAATAGACCGATGTAGTTCTACTTTTACGTCAATCTAAGGTTTAATGGTAAGACAGCTCGGATATTTCATGTGGGAAGTTTGAGTTCTTTATCCATATTATCGGGAGTTGCCGAAGCAACTTCCATTATATCGCAATTGTAGGAAAAATGAAAATCCCCCCGAACAGGTTGCCCTCTTCGAATAATAAGTGTAAAATGCATTTTTAGAGTTTACGAATTGTCTGATTACTGTGCCAAAAGTATCATTCTGACGCCGAGCTTGCTCGAGTGGGAGAATGATACTCGGGGCATCTTAATCATTGTCCTATTATCTAAGTACAAAAACGGTGAAATCTTGAAAAAATATAAGTTTTATGGGGAAATCCTGTTACTTGTATGCCTGATCCTGTTCGACGTAGCTATATTCAGCCAGATCCTCGGCATACCGATTGCCCCGGTTACTTCTATTACGAACAGTCTATTTGACGCACTCTCGAATAACGAGAGCACACACGATCCCGCCGGCGCGGTCCAGGTCGGTGCACAATCCGGGCAGGGCGAACATGCCGCCACAGACAATAATAATCACCCGGGTGCAGCCATCGTTCCGGGCGATCCGTCCGGACAGGATGCGGCAAAAACTCCCGACGCAGGCACTGGGAACTCCGCCAAGGTACCCGGCACAGGTAACCAGGCAGCCGGTGCTGACAATCAGACAGCTGGCAGTCAGGCCGATAACAATGCGCCGCAGGCAAACACCTCCACAGAGACGGTCACGCCTGAAATCACCTACGCCGAACTCAGCGGTATTCCGATTTATTCGATCATGAACGCTCCGGAGTATACTTTCCTGAATCAGGTCGCAGGGTACGACGATAACAACTATTCCTACACGATGGTCACTGCCTGTATCCCGCCCGACGGTTCGATCTGGGATACGCCGGCACCGGTCGTTATCCCCGTTCCGAACGATGAACCCGGCAGAACATACGAAGTTCAGGTCTATTCGACTCTTGAAAGGAACACGGTCTTTGTCCAGCGCGGTATTCCTTCCGGCGGACAGGCTGAAGTATATAATCTGACGCCCGGCGATCTCTGCGGATACCAGATATTTGCGGAAGAATACGCGATCCAGACCGATGAAGGAACAGAGTACATTAATCCCCGCCTCGTGGTATCGGAAAGTTTCTGTATCCGTTCCTATGAGATGCGGGGAATTCGGACAGAGTCTCTCCACAATGTTCGGGATCTCGGCGGATGGTCCACTCTCGACGGAAGACATGTCCGTTACGGACTTCTTTACAGAGGATCCGCGTTCGACGGCGGCGGTGAACGTCTTGTTTCAGATGCCGACACATCCCTGTTCCTGAACAGGCTCGGCATCCGCAACGAACTGGATCTCAGATGGGATACGGAAATCATGCTGGACGGAGTTTCTTCGCTCAGCGAATCAATCAACTATCTCCGGATCCCGCTGAAGCTCTATGTGGATTTTGTCAGCAGTGAGGAAAACGGAGAGCAGCTGAATCAGATATTTGACATGGTCAACGCCGACGGACCGGTCTATTTCCACTGTGCCATCGGCTGTGACCGGACCGGGACCGTCTCCTTCCTTCTGTTAGGCCTTCTCGGCGTTTCCGAAAGCGACATCAATAAGGAATACGAACTCTCGTCGTTCTCCATATACGGACCGAGAACAAGGGACAGCGCCGAAACATACTATAAGGAAATGATCGAATATATCAAGCAGAATTTCGATGGAGCTACTCTTCAGGAAAAGATTCAGAACTATCTTCTCCAGAGGGGCGTCAGCCAGGAAAAAATAGAAGCATTCAAAGCTAAAATGTTGGAGTGATATATAGTATATGTGGTAAAATGAATTGTACCGCTTAAACGTAAAAGTACCGCACTGAAAAAAGGAGGAAATGCCCGATGGTCGGAGATATTCTTTCCATTGTTCGAAGCTTTGAAAATTCAGAAAGCAGCCGGATCAATCCGGATGACAGACCTCTTTTTCACGTTTCACCCCTGCTTGGCTGGATGAATGACCCTAACGGTTTCTCTACCTATAAAGGCGAATACCATTTATTCTATCAATATTATCCCTATGAGACGATATGGGGTCCCATGCATTGGGGACATGTAAAATCCAAAGACCTCATCCACTGGGAATATCTCCCCTGCGCACTCGCTCCGGACAGCGACTGTGACCGCGAAGGCTGCTGGTCAGGCGGCGCCATAGAGTTCCCCGACGGACGCCATATGCTTCTCTACACAGGCCGTATGCCGGTGAACAGAGATGAGGGCGAGGAGCATATTCTTCAAGTCCAGTGTCTGGCATTCGGCGACGGTGTCGACTATGACAAATACGAAGGGAACCCGGTAATCTCACAGGCAGATCTGCCGGAGGGCGCAAGTCCCTATGATTTCCGCGATCCGAAACTCTGGTGGGATGATCGTGAAAATGCTTTCATGGCTTTAATCGGAAACCGTGCCCCGGACGGGTCGGGACAGCTCCTTCTCTACAGGAGCACGGATGCGATCCACTGGGAATTTTTGAATGTGCTGGATGCATGCCGGAATGAATACGGTAAAATGTGGGAATGCCCGGAATTCTTCGAAATCGGGGACACTGCATTCATTCTCACATCTCCGCAGGAGATGCAATACGGCGGCGAATTCCAGAACAGACACGGGAATATGCTGATCAGCGGGCGGTATGATCCAAAGACGCATACATTCGAGAGAAAAGAAGTACACGCCATTGACTTCGGCTACGACTTCTATGCCACGCAGACACTTCTCTCTCCCGACGGACGCAGAATCATGATAGCCTGGATGCAGGCATGGGAAAACAACCATTCCATGAGAAGAGACGGCGGCCGCGGATGGGTCGGTATGACAACTCTTCCGAGAGAACTCACCGTAAAAGACGACCGTCTGATTCAGGTTCCGGTCAGAGAACTTGAAGCATGCCGGCGCAATCCGGTCCGCGTTGCGGACTATGCGCTGTCAGGTGAGGCGGCCTTCCCCGGTATCGAGGGCCGATGCATAGATATGACAGTCCGGGTTGCGGTTCCGGAAGGTTCATCCTGCAGCCGATTCGAGATGAGACTGGCACAGAATGAGGCGTTTCGTACCGTTTTCGCATGCGACATGGCGAGCGGCACCTGTACATTCGACAGATCGCAGTCGGGATACCCTGACGACATGCTGCCGGTCAGACAGATGCAGCTGGATACGGATATCAGAGAGCTGACGCTCAGGGTCATCGTAGACAGATATTCCGTTGAGATATTCGTGAATGGAGGAGAAAAGGTCATGACCTCCGTGGTCGACACGCCGCGCGATGCACAGGGAATCTCCTTTGCGGCGGATGGATGTGTGAACCTCAACATTGAGAAATATGATATAGAATTGTAACCCGAGTGAGACTCGGATCCCGATGAAAAGACCCCCGCCTATAAGCGGGGGCTTTTTATTTACTCTGAAACAGAACCGGCTGCCACATTCATTTTTCTTTATTCATCCGGTATATTAAATACGCAGCGGAAATCCCCGCCGTTCCATCCTTCCTGAAGCGGTTGGACGGCGTGGATCCTGGCCTCTGACCCTTCGTCATATCTTATGACGGTATCTGTTTCCTGATCCCAGGATACCAATACAAATGTATGTCCGTACTGGCCTGAAGAAGTGCAGACGATCGAACCGTAGCCGACATCCGCTATGTCAAAGCTCTGAACAAATCCATGATCCAACAGGTAGGGGAACATGTCCTCGTGACCGTTAGCAAATCCTCCGGGCGTCTGATCTGTATAACCGAGATCCCAGAGTGCCTTTGCCACGAGCCGGTCGCAGCTGATAAAACCATCAGTTGTCGGCGGCGTTGCATCGGAATCGCCGTAATGATAATTTCCCTCTCTCGCCTGCACGGTTACTCCCTCACAGGCCTCTATGAACTGTGCCTTCGTGATCGGGAAGGTCGAACGCACATGATACAAATAATAGACATATCTCAGAGCATCTATCATCCGACATGCCGCGTTTCCGTCAAAGTTAGCTTTCTCATCTTTAATCAGAAGCTTCTGATCCGCCGCCCATAATACAGCGAGATAATATGTGCTGGATGTGTCCAGATCCACAAACCCGGTTATTTCATTCGAAACGACAGGTTTCCCGTTTACGAACCAAAGCGTCTGAAGAACATCACCATGCGTCAGCTGCGTATCAGGTTTAAAATTTTTCTGAGCATCGAGGGCGGAGATGCCTTTTTTATATGCCCAGAGGGCCGCATAGATATCTTCTTTTGATACATCGTTTATCTTCGTTGTGAGTGCGTCTGCCTTATATTCAGGTCTGCAGTTCCTGAACCAGAGTACTCTGATCAGATCCATCTTCGTGCAGATCGATTCCGAATCGACGGGCTCTTCAATCAGCCCGGCTTCCATCGCCCATTCATTGACTGTATCATCCGACACATCAGTGATTTCGGAGTCCAGGTAAACTATATCGCCTTCTCTGCGCGTATCAGCATAGACTGTCCGTGTTCCGTATCCGGCTACAGCGGATACAAAAACCGAAACACTCAGCATCATCGATACAATTCTGCTTAAGAGTTTGATTTTTTTCAAAACGCGCCGCCTTTCCTGTAGTGAAAAAATCAGTTCTCGTGAACGCCTTCTCTCATCGTCCGATCCATGTTTACAGACAGGACTGTACCGTACATACGCTTTTTCAGCTTCTCTGTCCCGATCCCGAGGAGCTTCAGAATATGATATTGAAGCAGACCCGTCAGGATTCGGTTGACGTACGGAATATCTTCCATAACAAATGATCTCTCAAGTTTCGTATCGTCATAGTGTGTATAATAGTTTCTTGTAAAAATGACTTTCTGCAGAAATTCCTCCAGATCGATGTCTTCACCGAGCGTCAGATACAGGACATCCCCCTCGGCAAATGTAAGATCAGCAAGACGGCTCCTCAGGTATATTCCGTTCTTATTCCGCTGCTGGCCTGCATCGACCAGAAACGTATGCCACTTCTCGGCCTCCTCTTTCGGGTAGCCTGCCGTCATTTCATCCACACGCCGGAAATATTCCTTGACCTTATTCGTAATGAATCTCGCATGGAATGTCTCCAGAGCCTGTACAAGATTCAGGAAGAACATCTCATCCGTCTCGTTCTCGCTCATGCACGCGGCAAAGTATAAATCGAGAATGGGTTTCAGTTTGGGATAGACCTGGCACCATGTCTCGAACCTGTCCGGGCTGCTGATCTCATCGAACCGGTAGAGATAATCAAGTTTTTTCTTCTGTATATAATGTGATTCCTCCTCGATTCCGATCGTCACATCCGAGTGGGTGATTCGAAGACCCGAGCCGAGAACAACTCCCTTGATCTGCGTGTTCAGTGAAGGATGAGAATATCTGGCTTGTCGAATACCCGGTTTCTCGGTTATCCCGAGACCGATCATATATCTTACGGAAAGTACATCTTCCATGATGGTCTCCCACGACACCCTCTTCTTATAGCGGAAGTTGAACCAGACACTCTGTTTAAGCGTCAGCTCTGTATCGTAGCTCTCATATCCGCTCCAGGTACTCTGCGGTTTTACTTCGACCACAAGATCATCTCTGAACTGCAGCTTTACAGGCTCTTTGTGCAGCCATACGGCAGACTCGTTGTACTCATCGCTCTGCCACTTGAACTTACAAAGACCCGTCCATTCAATAATCTCTCCGAATTCGAATGCCGCGCTCTGGAAGCGCAGCGCCTGCTCCTGTCGCACTTCAAGTCCCCAGAAAGCATAGGATGCATAGACCAGAATCTTGGTGTAAGGAAGATAATTTTTCCTTGATTTTTTTACCGCACAGTCATAAAGGAGAATCTTAGCTCCGGTAAAAAGCGTTCCGCATATGAAAGGAATTTTTCCTGTGTACGGTGCTTTCGCCCTCTCTTTTCCATCCTCCGGCATGATGATCTCAAGTCTGATTGCATGTGAGTCATCGTCGATATATAGTGTTCCCTGATATAGATCCGGCTTTTTGTAAAAAACCCATGATCCACTGTACTTGCGAGTTTCCGCCATTATAACCTCTGCATCTGTCAAATCCGAACATCAGCGCCTGAAATCGTACACGATTCCATGGCAAAGTGTATCGTCTTTTATTATAGCATGTTTTTTCATATTCTGTCTGCTGAGTTTTCAAGAATAAAAAGAAGGCTGCCGCAGAGCAGCCTCACCGCTGTATGCAGCAGACGTCTGCATATAACATCTGCTGCATATAACGGCGACTCGCCTCTGCGACAGCCCCGTGCTGTCATTCTTATTCAAGTATTTGTCTCTTAGATGGAAGTACCCTCTTTACTGAAGACGATTTTCGGAAGTCTCTTACCGGTCTTCTTCTCCTTTGCGTCAGTGTCCATCGGAACAGCGATTGTCTCACCTGTAGCGAGTGCACTCTTGACTGTGAAAGTCCTTCCGCCTGTCGGCATTTTTTTCACTTCAAGATTTTCCTTGCCGGCGTCGGCTACCAGGTTATTGATCTGAAGACCTCCGTCGACTTTTTCAAGGCTCTCATCATAAAGTTCTACATTATTTCTTTTCTCTGACATATTGACACCTCCATTTTCAGTGTATGTATGAAAATGTACAAATCTGTACATAACTGGCTCTTCACCTATTTATACGGCATTTTTAAAGCGGAGGCTATATTTTCCACAAATTTTTTCAGAACTTTTTTCAGGAACTTTTTCAGGAAAATTCAGGAACGCTTTTTCATAGGGCATCCCGGTATTACCCGGCCCTGTTCACGGAACCTGCCTTATCTCTTTTTGTTGACGCGGTCAAACGTATCAACAACCTTCTTCTCCGGCTCGCCCGTTGCAAGACTTACAATGATGTTGGCTGCCAGCGCGAACAGGAATGCCGGGAGCAGCTCATATACGGCAAGAACGCCGCCCATCGGGGCGATAACGAACTTCCATACGAAGATCATGATGCCGCCGACGATCATACCCGCCAGAGCGCCCTGTCTGTTGGAGCGTCTCCAGAAGAGAGCGATGAGCATGGTCGGTCCGAATGTTGCGCCGAAGCCCGCCCATGCAAAGGATACAACACGGAATACGGAGCTGTTCGGATTCCAGGCCAGGATGAGCGCTATAATCGCGATACCTGCAACGGTTCCTCTCGCAACAAGCATATTGGTCTTATTATTCATCTTGATGCCGAGGAAGTCATGCATGATATCCTGAGAAACGGAGGAAGCAGCTGCGAGGAGCTGTGAATCCGCCGTTGACATGGTCGCTGCGAGAATACCTGCAAGAATAATACCTGCGATCAGAGCGAAGAACAGGCCGTGTCGGCTCATAAGGTCTGCCATTTTGATAATGACCGTCTCAGAATCGGAGCTCGTTGTGAGTATGGGGATTTTGCCTGCCACAGATACACTGTATCCGATGATACCGATGAAGATTGCAATGCCCATGGAAAGAATACACCAGATCGATGCGATTCTTCTGGATGTGACAAGCTCTTCCTCCTTGCGGATACCCATGAATCGAAGAAGAATATGCGGCATACCGAAATATCCGAGTCCCCACGCGAGTGTCGATACGATACTGAACAGACCGAAACTTGACGCCTGCCCTGTGGATGCATCATATCCCTGTGTAAGGTTGAGATAACCCGGGAGAGCCTTTGCATTTTGAATAACCGAGCCCATACCTCCGGCCTGAATAATTCCGAAGATAACGATGACCACGAGCGCAATCGACATAAAGATACTCTGTACAAGGTCCGTGGTGGAAACAGCGAGGAATCCGCCGAGGACAGTGTAGCTGATAATGATGACCGCGCCGAAAATCATAGCTACGTGATATTCAATGTTGAACAGGCTGTTGAACAGTGTACCGACCGCTTTAAATCCGGAAGCGGTATACGGAATAAAGAAAATCAAGATGATAAGGGCTGCAACAATCGAAATATGATGCTTGCTGTCATTGTATCTTCTCGAGAAAAAGTCAGGGATCGTAAAAGCACCGACCTCATCGGAATAACGGCGAAGCTTGCGTGCGACAAGAAGGAAGTTAAGATATGTACCGACAGCAAGTCCGATCGCTGTCCAGCTGACTTCCGCAACACCCGCGAAGTATGCCAATCCCGGAAGGCCCATCAGCAGGTAAGAACTCATATCCGATGCCTCAGCACTCATGGCTGTTACGATCGGTCCGAGTGAGCGGCCGCCGATATAAAAGTCACTGGAGCTGTTTCCGCTGCCCATACGGTTAAAGTACAGGCCGATCAGCAGCATGCCCCCGAGATAACATATGATTGTGACAATAATTACAATCTGTGCACCTGTCATAATAATTCCCCTTTGCATTAAAGATTTTTTGACCGCACACGCGGCCGTCACAGGTCTTATGCAAATGTAACAGCGATGCTTTCTGATGCATGCCGCTCATGCAAGTCGATCCGTTTTCAGGGCAGGCAGTTCAATTGCATAAAATTCCATGCGAATAGAGAGCATTATATCACACATATTTTAATATTAAAATAGAGAACAAAGTATAGATTTAAAAATGCACTTTGTTCTCTAAAGCATTCTCTTTGAAATTTTCAAAAAATGATCCGTTCACAAGCGTATCTCATTCATCAGATATCGAGATATGTGATTCTCTCAAGACCGTAGTTTTCCACCATTTTAAGCGCTTCCTGCATGGCGAACGGGTTGACGACCATGTCGGGTTTGTGGGCATCGCATCCGAAGATGACCTTGTTTCCGACTTCTCCGGCAATTTCCCAGAACTTCTGCCTCGGATAGCTCCTCCCTTCGTAGAGTCCCAGAAAATTGATTTCCAGCGGGATATCCAGCTTCTTTGCCCATCTGCACAGATAACGCATCTCCCGGTCATAATCCTCATCGGAACCGAGAAAATAGATGAGGTCCGGGTGTGCAAGGTAAACAAAGCGGCCGGTCTCCATAGCTTCCCTGACCTGCATCACATACCGGTGCAGTCTCGGCACGCTCGGCGACGGCATTCCGCTGTAGCTGTCTCCAATCTCATTTCCGACATAATGCTGCCCGAGAATAAAGTAGTCGATCGGATACTGATCGGTAAGCTCCGTCAGTTTTCCGAAATATGCCGGATAATACTCCACCTCAAGCCCGATTTTTATATCGATGTCATTTTTATACTCGTCCTTGATGCTCTCGATCGTCGCAACGTATTCTTCAAGTTGTGAAACATCCATGCGAAAACCGGACTTGTATCCTTTCGGAAACGGGTACGGTGTGTGGTCGGAGAATCCCAGCACTTTCATATCGCCTTCTATGGCCTTTTCCACGTAATCGCGCTCCAGCCCCTCCGCGTGACGGCATCGCCATGTGTGCGTATGGTAGTTCGCTTCGAGCGGCGGTATGTCTTTCGCATCGAATGTACTCTTTTTCATGAGTGTTCTTATAAACTGCTCCGGGTTAATCATCGATCTCATTCCTTTCTTTTCCTGCTCTTATCATACTGCGACAGCCCGAACTAATGCCAGTATTTCGTTCTTTTTTTATATTGTACGTGAAAGAATCACGATATATACTTATGACAGACAGAATGATGCCGCTGCCTTGCAGCGCATTATTTTCCGTATCTCCGCGCATTCTGCGCACTACGTGCATGCCGGTGTATTCACACATTTCCGGTGCATGCATCTCTCACACAGACCGGGCAGTTCATTCGAATCAGAAGCACAGCCGCGCTTAGGATACCGAAACTGCATACAGACAGAAAAGGAGTTCACCATGAAAGTTATCATAACAGACGATTTTGATTTGAGGAAGATTGCCATCAGCGGTCAGTGTTTCCGCGTAAAGCATCTGGACAATGATTACCGCCGCTTCATCTACCGTGACGAAGTCTGCTACATAAAAGCCCTCCCCGGCGAGCATGAATACGATGTCATCTGCTCTCCCGACTCCTGGGATACATTCTGGGCAGTCTATTTTGACCTCGACAGAGATTATCAGGAAATCCGCGAGAGCATCATGACAGATAACGCCTTCATTCAGAAGGCTGTCCGTGAAGGTGCCGGTATTCGGGTATTGCGGCAGGACCCCTGGGAAATGCTCATCACTTTTATCATATCCCAGAGAAAGAATATTCCATCCATACGAAAGACCGTGGAATGGCTGTCGGACCATGCCGGTCACGAGATACGGACGCCGTTTGAAACGATCCATGCTTTTCCCACGCCCGAGGAGCTTACCTGGTTCGGCTCAAAAGGCTTGTCTTCCGCTTCCCTCGGCTATCGTCTGCCTTATGTGGAGGATGCGATCGCAAGAGTCTACAGCGGCTCTCTGGACCTGTCTGCGCTTGAAAAATACGAGGACGACGAACTGGTTGCCACTCTCATGAAAGTCCACGGCGTGGGAATTAAGGTCGCCAATTGCGTGAGTCTCTTTGCGTACGGCAGGATCGCCAGAACTCCGGTCGACACATGGATCCGGAGGATGATCGCAGAGGAATGCGGCGGGTGCGATCCTTTTCCCGGCTTCGGCGACATTGCCGGGATCGTGCAGCAATATGTTTTCTACACGGAACAGCTGCACAAGTATGACAATGCGCCGAGGGCGCTTAGAGACGATCTCTGAACGGGATAATGCGCCTGCCTTCATTCTATTTCTTTATGTTTTGCGGTTGACAGAAATGATCGAAACTGCTATTGTAATTCAAAATCTGATGTCGCTCCTTTTGGACGGCGTTTTTTTATGATGGAATTTTGAAAGGAGAACACAATGGCAATTTTCACAGGTGCGGGCGTCGCAATCGCAACTCCGTTTTTCGAGGACGGTTCTGTCAATTATGATGAGTTCGGCAGACTGATTGAGTTCCAGATTGCAAATGGCACCGACGCCATCATCGTATGCGGCACCACAGGTGAATCCGCAACACTCTCGGAGCAGGAACACATCGATGTGATCAGATACTGCATCGACAAAGTCGCAAAGAGAATTCCTGTCATCGCCGGAACAGGCTCCAACAGCACAGAGACCGCTGTCATGCTCTCAAAAGAAGCTGAGGAAGCAGGCGCTGACGGTCTTCTGCTCGTATCTCCCTACTACAATAAAGCAACACAGAAAGGCCTTATTAAGCATTACACGACGGTTGCAAATTCAGTCAGTATCCCGATCATTCTCTACAATGTTCCGAGCCGCACAGGCTGCAACATTCTCCCGGCCACGGCTGTAACGCTGTGCAGGGAAGTGCCGAACATAGTCGGCATCAAGGACGCCACGGGAAACATCAGCCAGACAATCGAAATGATGCGTCTTGCGGACGGCTGTATCGACCTTTATTCCGGAAATGATGACCAGGTCCTTCCGATCCTTGCCTGCGGCGGTCTCGGCGTGATCTCCGTCCTCTCCAACATTGCTCCCAGGCAGACACACGACATGTGCGCGAAGTTCTTTGAGGGCGATATTGCAGGCTGCAGAAAGCTTCAGTATGATGCGATCCCGCTCATCAATGCTCTGTTTTGCGAGGTGAACCCGATTCCGGTCAAGACGGCCCTGAAGTATATCGGATTTGCAGCAGGCCCGATGCGCATGCCGCTGACCGACATGGAAGAGGAAAATGCAGCACGCCTTAAGAAAGAGATGGAGAATTTCGGCCTGATCTGAGAATCGCGAGATTGTACTCACAATGGAGACGAGTGTCACCTTGCGTGCGTATCTCACGGCTCTAAAGACGCGAATATTACTCGGTGAAGAATAAAAAGCACTTTGTGCAACCGCATGCATGCGAAAGCTGCATACGGAACACAAAGTGCTTTTTTTCGCTTTTTATATGGTCATTTCCTTCTGGAACACCATAATGTCACCTTCCCGGACTACCACCTCGTCGGAAGCCAGCAGAATTGCCCCGTCGCGCACGATTACCGTAACGTCGACCCCGTCTTCAGATTCGATTTCCCGGATGCCGCGATCGATGTAAGGACTCTTCTTATCCACGGTCACGCTGATCGTCTGACGCTTCTCTATGGTCTTCTTCTGAACACTCTGCATCTGCGTATACTGTTCAACAAAACCGGCGGAGATGATACCTGTCGGGATCGCCACAGCGCCGACTCCGAGGAATGTTATGACAACGGCCATGATCCGTCCGAGAAGCGTAACGGGATAGATGTCACCGTAGCCAACCGTGAAAATGGTCGCCACACTCCACCAGATACCCGAAAAAGCATTCCTGAATACGTCGGGCTGAGCTGTGTGTTCCACGCTGTACATACACAGGGAGGCCGCGAGAATGAGGACCAGTATGATGAACACTGACGAGAGAATCTGATTCTTTTTCTCGTTCAGGACCTTGGTAATAACGTTGAACGAATCGTACGTCGCATTCAGCCGGAACAGATGGAAAATCCTGACCACCCGCAGCATGCGGAAAGCCGCAAACCCATACAGGAAGAAGAAAGGCAGGATCGTCAGAAGATCGATGATACCGTCAAATGAAACAAAAAACCGCAACACTGCCTTCCGTCTGTCAAGATCCGGGTACAGATACTCCGCAGTCCAGATTCGTAGTGCGTATTCCACACAGAAGATACAGATCGTAATAGCCTCGATGCCGCTCAGAATATCATAGTACGGTTCGAATTCGTCAAATGTACTCATCACAAGCGATGTGATATTCAGTACGATTGAAATAGCGATTATTATGTCAAATGCGCGGCTTGCAAAATCTTCTCTGTTTCCTATCTGGAGTATATCAAATACGCGTTTTTTTGTTACCTTATTATCCATTTACAACTCTCTCATTCTTCATCGAGGAATACGATCTCCAGATTAGGGTTATCTTCCTCGGCCGCCCGGCACATTGCAGTTAAAGCACGATAGTATTTGCCAAGAGCCTCCTCCACGGACGGCTCAGTAATGAACTCGATGACCCGCTCCTCCGCACTTTCTGTCAGGATATCGAACAGGGCATCAAGATTTCTGCCGTAATACTCCGGCAGCGGAAGAACTTCAGCTATTTTCGAATGAAGCTCGTCTCTTGTCCTTACGTCCCTTATATCTATTCTGTAAATAACCATGCTCATTCCTCCCCGTACAGCAATTCAAAGTGTTCATAGTGATCGCCGGTATAGTAGATCAGGCCGTCATTTGAGAAAATAATCCTCTTGGCACCGCGCTTGGATTTTCCCAGCGTGTCAATATCACACTCATGGTACTCCCTGCCTTTTTTCTTTGGAAGAAGACCTTCATAGTTGCCGAAATAGTCGCCGCCGATGCATTTGCCCGGCGCATACGATTCGAGAGACCCTCCGGTCCAACCGAGCTTCTTTGCCTGCTTCTTTGTGATAAAATTATCGGGCAGTTCGCCGTATGTATGGATATACAATGCGACATCGTCCTTTGTCGTGTAGGTCCCGTCCCTGTCGATCGCGGCCGCGGCCTTTCTGTCATCGGGGCTTTCCCCGTAAAGATCTTCTTTGGATTCTTCCTCATTCCCGGAAGGTTCTGCTTTTGTCTCCTCTTTGTACCCGGAAGATTCCTCTGCCTGATTTTCTGCGTCCGCTTCGACAGAACTTTGCGAACTTTCATCTTCGTTGTACTCGGTAAAATCCTCCAGCAGAGAGAGGTCTTCCGTACCTGAAATCTCTGTGAAGTCTCCGTTGCCCTGCACCGGCGATGACGTGGCTGTCTGTTTGCCGCACCCTGCCAGACATGCGACAGCCATGAACACAGCAAGCATGATACTTAGTATAAATGACTTCCATTTTATGATCCGCATAGATTGATGTCCTCCTCACATTTTCCGCTAATTACCTTAAGAACAGTCGCGTTCATTAGCCTCTGAGACGTCTTTGTTGCACACCGACCTGAGTGGCGGGGACGCTCACACTGATTTATGCTCTTTTCTATACTGGTTTTTTACTCTTAATATTATCGCACATCTCAGCAGAATGTGTCATCATTTTAGCCAAAAATAAAACTAATTTATCCCTATAATTGACAAAGTTTACAAAACCATTTAATATTGTTAATAAGAATGTTTGCGACTTAAAACCACGCATAATTCAGTAAAATGCCTTCCTGAAGCCGATTTGAGCTCTGTGCGGTTGCACCGGAATTCAAGCGGCAGATGTCAGCTGAAATGATTTAAAGTATCGTCAATATATCGGGCGAGACTTGAATTGACAGGCAGACTGCGTGAGCTACAGGTCCGACATAAGGAAACAGAATAATATGAGGTGCGGCTTCGAGTCGCCGCATCGGAATGGAGGGATGTAAAATGTATCAGGATGAGTACAAACGCTGGCTTGCTGCTGACCTTGAAGACCCGGATCTTAAGCCGGAGCTCCTTAAGATTGCCGATGATGATGAGGCAATCAAAGAGCGCTTCGCAGTTTCTCTTGCGTTCGGAACAGCAGGTCTCCGCGGAACCCTCGGAGCAGGCACGAACCGTATGAACATCTGGGTAGTACGCCAGGCTACACAGGGCGTTGCCAACTGGGTAAAGACTCAGGGTGGAAACCAGACCGTCGCTATCGCATATGACAGCCGCTTAAAGAGCGATGTTTTCGCTAAGGAAGCTGCTTCTGTTCTCGCAGGCAACGGAATCAATGTTCGTATCTACGATGCACTTATGCCGGTTCCGGCACTCAGCTTCGCAACACGTTATTATAAGTGCAATGCAGGTATCATGATCACAGCTTCCCACAATCCGTCCAAGTACAACGGATTTAAGGCTTACGGCCCGGATGGCTGCCAGATGACAGATGATGCCGCAGCAATCGTTTACGATGAAATTCAGAAGACAGATATCCTTACGGGTATCCAGAAATTATCCTTCGCAACAGGCGTAAACCAGGGTCTCATCAAGTATGTTGAGGATGACTGCAAGGAAGCTTTCTATGAAGCAATCGAAGCACGTCAGGTACGCCCGGGTCTCTGCAAGACAGCAGGTCTCAAGCTTGTCTACTCTCCGCTGAACGGCACAGGTCTTGTACCAGTAACCAAGGTTCTCGGCGACATGGGCATCACAGACATCACGATCGTTCCGGAACAGGAATATCCGAACGGCTACTTCACAACAGCTCCGTATCCGAATCCGGAAATTTACGAGGCAATGAAGTACGGTGTTGAGCTCGCAATCAAGGAAGGTGCAGACCTTATGCTTGCGACTGACCCGGATGCAGACCGTGTAGGTATCGCTATGAAGTGCCCGGATGGCTCCTATGAGCTCGTATCCGGCAATGAGATGGGCGTTCTTCTTCTCGACTACATCTGCGCAGGACGTATCGAGAAGGGCACAATGCCGAAGAATCCGGTAGCTGTTATGTCCATCGTTTCCACACCGCTCGCTGACGCTGTTGCCAAGAACTATGGCGTAGAACTCCGCCACGTTCTGACAGGCTTCAAGTGGATCGGCGACCAGATCGCACAGCTCGAGGCAGCCGGCGAAGTTGACCGCTTCATCTTCGGTTTCGAAGAGAGCTACGGCTATCTGGCTGGACCGTATGTACGTGACAAGGACGCTGTTATCGGCTCCATGCTCATCTGCGAGATGGCTGCTTACTATCGCAGCATCGGATCTTCCATCAAGCAGCGTCTTGAAGAGATCTATGCACAGTATGGCCGCTACCTGAACAAGGTAGACAGCTATGAGTTCCCGGGTCTGTCCGGTATGGACAAGATGAAGGGCATCATGGACAGCCTTCGTGAAGAGCCGCCGAAGGAATTCGCAGGCAAGAAGGTCGTCAAAGTTACTGACTATACGAAACCGGAAGAGACAGGTCTGCCGAAGGCTAACGTCCTGATCTACGGCCTTGAAGATGGCGCTTCCGTAGTCGTTCGTCCGTCCGGCACAGAGCCGAAGATCAAGACATACTTCACAACACTCGGCAAGGACCTTGCTGAGGCTCAGGCTGAGAAGGATGCTCTTGCAGCAGCTTGCCAGACGATTCTTGCATAATACGTTGCAAAGATAAAGCAATTGACACGCGGAGCCGTGCACTTCAGTGCACGGCTCCGTTTTTCATACTCTATGATTTCTCATTCTTTACAATCTTCTGTGATCTAATTGACTTGCGATACGAAACTTTTCACTCTTTCGGTTCGTAAGCTGTATCCGTCAGCTTCTGCCCGCTCATTAAACATGAACCGCCGGTGCTCTCTCCTCCGATTCGAACAGTTATCCGATATCTCCGACTGCTATCAGTGAATATGAGCTGCGATACTCTCACTCCTTAGGTTCGTAATCGATATCACCCTCAACATCCTCATACTCGTCATCGTCGAAATCATCCTCTACGTCGGATTCTTTTTTAGATCTCGATTTCTCGAGCTCCCTGAGGAACTCCTCAGCATCATCCGGCGCATCGTCAAGATCGTCTCCGACATCAACGACAAGCGGTGGACGCCTGAAGAGGACATCATACATAATCGGAATGACATACAGAGTCATGAACGTAGCGTAAATCAGACCGCCCGCTATAACGATTGCCATACCTCGTCCCATCTGGCTTCCCATACCGCTTCCGATGATCATGTTGGACATAGCCAGAATCGTTGTCATAGCCGTCATAAGGATCGGCCGCATACGTGTTTTACCGGTCGCTACCAGGGCATCTCTTCTCTCCAGGCCACCCATACGTAGCTGGTTGGCATAATCGACGAACACAATACCGTTATTAACAACGGTACCCATAAGGATAAGGAATCCCATGAGAGACAGCATGGAAAGCTGCTCGCCTGCGAGAATAAGACCTATCATACCGCCCGTAAAAGCCAGCGGAATCGTGAAAAGAACGATGAACGGCGACAGAAGGCTCTGGAACTGAGCAACCATAACAAGGTAGATGAACAGAAGTGCAACAGACATCAGCTCGACCATCTGTGTGAGCATCTTATTGATCTCTGTGCTCTCGCCTTCGATCTCCACACGGAAACCGTTGGGCGGTTTGTATCCTCCCATCTTCTTCGTGAGCTCACGAGTAAGAAGCTCTGTGTTGTAACCTTCCTGCGTTTCCGCAGTCACAGAAATATAACGCGTAAGATTCTTGCGCCTGACACTGCTCAAAGCAGTCGTCTCCTCAAGTCTGGCGAATTCCCGCAGATAATGAACAGTATCCTCTTCCTCCTCTTCTTCCTCCTCATCATCGTCATCATCCCCGAACATGGATGAAAATGCCGAAGCATCCATCCCGGAAGACGCGCCTCCCATACCGGCTGCTCCTCCCATGCCGCCCATCGATGAGCCCGCCATGGCACCAGCTGTCTGGGATGTATCAAATTCCATATCCAGAATATTTTCCTTAGTCAGCTCTTTCGTCGTATCCTTGATCACGACTTCCAGATTTTTACCTGCATTGGTAATCGTAGTCGATGTCACGCTCGTGGTAAGTCTCTGACTGATCTCCGCATAGATTTGAGCGACGGTCAGACCATACTTCATGGCCTTATCCTTGTCAATGACCAGATGAAGTGTCTGTTCACTTTCTTCCGTTCCGTTGGAGACATTGTCAAAGCCTTTGACCTGCCTTACATACCCCATAACATCTTCGCTGATATCCTTGAGCATATCGAGGTCATTGCCGTAAATATTAATTGTCAATCCTGACGACATGAGTGCTGACATATCGCTCATACCGCCAGTCGAGACCGTGATCTCCGAATCAAAATGTTCCGTGGCCTTCTGAATTCTCTCCACCAGCTCCTGCATGGACGAAGAAAATGCACCTGACTCCGGAGTAACATAGCAGACATAGGAGCCGTACACATCCGAGCTGGCCGAGAATGAACTGATCAGTCCCGTTGTGCTTGCGGCATCCATGACGCCGACTTCTCCCACGCCTTCCACGCTCATGATGGCTTCCATGATCTGACCGGCCTTCTCATGAGATACCTCTCTGGTGTCCTCCTCCGGTGTAACGATCGAAACCTGTATATCATCTCCGTTCATCTCCGGGAGTACAACAATGCCCATCGTTACCAGACGTATAACACAGAGAATCAGCAGCACAATAGCGGTAGCCAGGGAAAGCAGCTTATGTTCAAGACACCAGGTCAGCGTTCTACCGTAAATATCCTGTATTTTGGTGATCGTGCTGTTCTCTTTCGGCTTCATCTTGTGGAGCAGTGTACTGGACGCAGCCGGAACAACCGTCATAGCCACAACCAAAGACGCCACGAGGCAGAACGAGATGGACATACCCATCGGTACGAGCAGTTCGTGTACCGTGCCGGATGTGAAGACCATCGGGAAAAAGACGCAGATCGTCGTGACCGTAGACGACGTGATGGCGCCGGCAACCTGTTTTGCTCCCTGAACAGCGGCTCTGGGAGCGGTCATTCCGTGTCCCCTCAGTCTGAAAATGTTTTCAATTACTACGATCGAGTTGTCGACAAGCATACCTATGCCCAGCGACAGACCGGATAGCGTCATGATATTCAGTGACAGATTCGAGAAATACATCAGAACGATTGCGAACAGTACAGACAGCGGTATGCTGATTGCGACCAGGACCGTAGGTCTGACGTCTTTGAGGAAGATTGCAAGGATAATAATCGCAAGCAGCGCACCGAGTACCATGCTCTTTACAATATCATTTACGATCAGAGTAATATACTGACCCTGATCCATCATAACACTGACATGCAGACCGACATCTCTCTCCTCCAGCTCCGATATGGCGTCACGGACCCCCTTGGAGACGGCATTCGTACCTGCCGCAGAACCTTTATATATGCTGAGAACAACTGCCTGCTCTCCGTTCAGTTTGGCATAACTTTCGTCCGCATTGTCCTCGACCGTAACATCCGCCACATCACTGAGCCGGACTGTGCCGATCTCATCCATGTCGACGAGCAGTGCATCTGCGATCTCATCACTTGTCTCAAATTCATCTCCGATACGAAGCATCCAGGAGTCATCATTTGCATCATCGATATAGCCCGCCGGCATCGAGAAATTCTGTGCATAAATCATCTGTGAGAGCGTGGATGCTTTCAGGAGCGCATCTGCATTTGCATTTTTAAGCGCTGTCTCACGGGCAGATTCATACTGTTCCCTTGCCGCTTCAAGCTGCGTCTGTGCTGTTGCCAGCTGTGTCGTAGCCGTTGAAAATGCGACCGCCGCATCGAGCTGTCCCTGTGTCAGGGAAGCAAATGCGCTCTCAAGCCCCTCAAGCATTGCCGGAATGTTATCCACAACATCCTGCAATCCGACCAGCCCGTTCTGAATTTCCGTGATAACGTCTCCGGATGAACCTGTCGTATCGACCTGCGGCATGGCTCCTATAATGGAATAAATCTGAGGAATCAGGTCTGCCACGCGGGAAACCGCTGACATAAGGCTTGCAATTGAGCTGCCGTCATACAGTCCGGCTGCATCTTCCAGACCGGACTGTGCCAGCTCTAACTGCTCCCGGAGATGATTGACATCTACATAGGAAGAACCGTTGTACAGGGATATTCCCATGCCGATTAATGCTTCCTGCATCTCCTGCTGTGCAGCACCCAAATCAGCACCCGCCTGATTAGCGTCCGCGACCGCCTGATTAAACTCATCCTGGAGATCCGCAAGGTCCGGTGCCACCTGGGCTGCTACAGTCATCAAAGTGGATACAAGCTGCACGTACGCCTGCTGAGCTTTAGCATAATCAGTTCCGGCTGCAATGACTTCCTGTATTGCCTGACCGAGTTCTGCCTGCATTTCCGGCGTTACCGTATCACCGGCCGCGTTTAAGGTTTCTGCAAGCTCATTGTAAGCGTTGATTGCTTCCTGTAGACCGACAGAAGAATCATTCACGGCTAATTGTGCTTTCTGAATCTCTTCAGCGAGTTCCGGCTGGATCTGGTTGTATCCGAAAATGAGTTCATTTGCAACAGACTCATAAATTGTTTGCGCATTTAATACTGCATAGTAGGAATAGACAATTTTCGAAGCAGCGTTTAAATACGCATCCCTTACGTCCGCACCGGCTTCCGCCATGGCATAATCGACTTCGGCAGAGATCTGGTCCAGTATGTTGCCCAGCTCACTGAGCTGATTATATGTGTCAACGATGCCATCCTGAAGTGAGGCTGCCAGTTGGTCCGCATTTCCCGTAAATGCCCCGAACAAACCCGATGCAAGAGTTTCCCCAAAAGATTTCTCCTGTTTTTCAAGTTCGGCCTGCCCGTCATCCACCTTTTTCTGTGCATCGCGCAGTGCTTTTCTTGCATCCTCAAGAGCATTATTCGTCTTGATAAGAATCCTGTCATTCAGGTCATTGATTTTTCTCTGGTTCAGTTCGACCTGAACAGTCTTTTCTACAAGACCGACCTCAGTGATTGAAGCAACGCCGTCCTGACGCTCGACATATGGCACGAAATCATTTTCAATATAATCGGAAAGATCATATATATCATATCCTTCGCGCTCGACCGCAATGTACATAGTCGCGATCATGTCCATGCTGATTTCAAGGATTGTAGGTGTCTGAGCCGTATCGGGAAGATTCCCGGATACCTGATCGACAGCGCTCGATACTTTAACCATGGCGCTGTCCATATCCGTACCGTCCTCGAATTCGAGCTGAACAAGCGAAAAATTCTCTGAGCTTACCGACAATACATTTGATACATTGGACACTGTACCGAGAGCATTCTCCATAGGCTCGCTTATCTCGGCTTCTACTTTCTCGGGACTCGCACCGGGATATGTTGTTATAATCATCAGATAAGGCAGCGAGATCTGCGGTAGCAGATCCATAGACATACGTGTCACCGAAATAAATCCGAGGACGATGACAACGATGACCGCGACCAATACTGTGAACGGTCTTTTTACACTGTATTTCTCCATAAACTATACCTGTACAGAGTTATTTCTATTTTGAACGAGCTCTGCTCTAAGCAATCTCGACCTTGAAGATTTTATCCTATGAGCAGCCTCTTCTTTGATCAACCTGTGCTTTGATTAGTCTCTCCTTTTAGCAGCCTTTGCTTTGATCAACCTGTGCTTTGAGCAGTCTCTCCTTTTAGCAGTATCTGCTTTGATCAACCTGTGCTTTGAACAGTCTCTCCTTTTAGCGGCATCTGCATAGAATAACTTCTGTTTGAATACTATGCATTACTTTCCGGATTGATATTTTCTATTTTCTACATTCTCAAATGCGATCAGCAGCATAGTATTTAACTCATTTAGCTTCTTCAGATTTTCAATTCCGAACTCACCAATGACTTCATATAAATAATCAGCTGACATGCTTTGACATACGCGCCGTTTAGTCTCACCGTCATCAGTGATCGAAATCAAAGTCTTCCTATGGTCATTTATATCTGCTTTACGTTCTATGAGTCCCTCCTTCTCAAGTACGCGAAGGAGCCGCGATACTGCTTGCGGTGAAAGTCCCGTGTAACGGACAAAATCAGATACTGCGACTTCCCGTGTATCGCCGTTTTTTGAAACGATGCACTGCAGCTTCTGCAGAATCTGAAAATGACATTTAGGCGCATCCTTTAGAGCGTCCTGCAGCCCGCGCGCAGCGACCTCCGAAACCTTGGATGCCGTTATAAAGAATTCCGATAAAACATGTTCGCTTTGAGATGTGGTTCCCATATATCCTCCGGAATATTTCACAAAGTTAATATTTAACACATGTTAACATTCAGAATATCATTGTACTATATCCGTGTGCTTTTACAAGTTAAATCAAAAAATTTTCATACTTTTCGTTGAGGAAAATTCTTCGAATAAAAGAAGTTAAGAAAACTATCAAATCTTTTAATCTGGAGCTGAAGGATTAGAAAAAACTCTGAATAACATGATTCGGAGTTTAGAAATAAGAAAATCACCGAATAACATGATCAGGAGTTAAATATAAGAAAAACTCCTAACATGATCCGGAGTTTAAATATAAGAAAAACTCCGATAACATGATCCGGAATTTAAATATAAGAAAAACTCCGAATAACATGATTCGGAGTTAAATGCTGAAAAAGAAAAACTCCGAATCTTATGATTCGGAGTTGAAGGCGACACCCGGAATCGAACCGGGGATAAAGGTTTTGCAGACCCGCGCCTTACCGCTTGGCTATGTCGCCAGAGTGACCCCAAGCAGGTTCGAACTGCTGTTACCGCCGTGAAAGGGCGATGTCTTAACCACTTGACCATGGGGCCATATTTTGTTTAATTTTTTTAAACAAGCTCCCCGAGTAGGGCTCGAACCTACAACAACTCGGTTAACAGCCGAGTGCTCTACCATTGAGCTATCGAGGAAGATTTGAAAAGTGCTACGCACCCTCAAAACCGCACATACAATTTCTTACATTATATAGCATAAAGACTATTGAGTCAATAATGCTTTTCAGTCGGAAGCCGGTCAGATAACTGCCGCCTTCCTCCGATCGCTTCGAAAGCGGGTCACTCAACGCTCGCTTCGCTCACGTTTTCGTGCATTTGCTCCGCAAATGTCCATGTATGTCCGTCTTCCGCTGCCCGTGCAAGCACGGCAGCGTCCGCGTCCATCCATGACGCTTTCTCCGCTTTTGGTCAAGCCCTCGTCCGATTAGTAACAGTCAGCTCCATACATTACTGCACTTCCACCCCTGTCCTATCAACCTCGTCGTCTTC
>CACYPS010000045.1 GCA_902776305.1 uncultured Lachnospiraceae bacterium
ACGCTTGAAAATTTAAAGTACCGGCCGCTCGACGACGCCGCTCCGATTGCATTATTTATGGTTTCGACAGCAGCTTAGACACGAAGTGGGAAGTTTTAGCAAATAGTGTAAGGAGGTCAGTTTATTATGTTAATGGATCTTGTACGACAAAACAGAAGCTATCGTGGTTATGACCGCAGCAGAAAAATCAGGGAAGAGGAGCTGGTGTCACTTGTTGAAGCGGCCCGGATCTGTCCGTCCAGTGTGAACGGTCAGCCGCTCAAATACTATCTCGCTTGCGAGGAGCCGATTGCGAGCAGAATTCAGCCGGCAACTATGTGGGCAAAAGGCCTGCCTGAGCTTACCCTGCCGCACCCCGGAAAAGAGCCGACTGCCTTTATTGTTATCTGCCAGGATACTGATATTGATCCGAATATTTCGCGCTATCAGAGGGACGTAGGAATCGTTGCTCAAACTATGCTCCTTGCAGCTGTAGAGATGGGTCTTGGGGGCTGCATGATCGGAAGCTTCAATGCCGGACTCTTACGCGACGTGCTGAACCTGGAAGAAAATATAAAGCCACAGCTTGTGATAGCGCTCGGAAAGCCGGATGAAGAGATTATCCTGACGGATGCTGTTGACGGCAACATCGGGTATTATCGCGATGAGGAGGACAGGCACTACGTTCCGAAGAGATCAGTTCAGGATATGATAATAAGAGGAGAATAGACTCATGAATAAGATCATCTGCACAGCGCTTCTTATAATTGCAGGATGTACTCTGCTTCCCGGTTGCGGGGCGTCGGGGCGAACACGCAGACTTAAAAGAATGGCAACCGAGTATGTGAAGGAAAAATACGATATTAAGGCAAAAGCCGGCAGAGTGAGCAACGATGGAATCAGCTGGCTGACTCCCATATGGGAGAAGAGCAAGGCCGGCATAGTAGAAATGAAGCATGATGGCAAAACGTTCTATGTTCATGCGGATATAGATCTCGGCGTGGACCAATGCACAGATAATTATCTGGAAGACGAATTTTGCGAAAGGATTGCGTCGCCCTTTCAGAATATAAGCTGTGATGACAAGGATATCGTAGTGGCATATACCGAGGGGAAGTATAAGCATCTGGTCGGAAAAGAAGTGAAGACATTTGATGATTTAATTGCTGATGAGCGAATTCCGGGCATTTATGTATTCATATATAGCAATGGGCTGGATACAGACTCCTTGAGTTCCATAGATTTATCCGATATGCCATGGCTGAAAACTGTGTCTGTCTACGATTGGAAAGACGCATCACTCGTGCGTTCCGAGTATAAACCGGTCTCATCACCGTATGAAGAGCAGTTCGCGCTGAAGTGTTATGCGGAATATAACGCAGATCCTTCAAGATACTCTTCATATTTTGAAAATATTGAAGACGGGAAGTTTACGGTAAAGCGGTTTAAACAGATAGAACAGGGCGACCTTCTTATCACATGTGGGGATTCTGATAATCTTGAAGTATCGGATTATGCGGGAAGCCCTGAATCGGATCGTCAGGGAACAACAGACTGGTATCAGATAACAAATAATGGTGCGGCAGCAACCGGAATCATAGCATTTCCGGGTGAGTTGGCAGACCATGATAAAAAACTCGTGTATATCGAGCGGTATGATGGGGAAAAGACATATGTTTCCTTAATGGGATCAAATATGGACCAGAATTTTATCAGAAAGTGTTATTTGTCGCGTTATGTACTGGATGCAGGGGAAACAATGATTTGCAGAATGGTAACAGAAGATAAGTAACTAAAACTTCCCACATACCATTACTTTTCAGTCTCATCATTTAATGAAGTTCGTCTGCTGAGAACCATCATGAAGGGAGAAAGAGATGCAACTATTGTATTTACTGGTCTATTTTATTCCGCTGATCTGGGCGGTGCCTGCACTCATGGAAGTGATCGGCTATGTTCAGATCATGAAAAAGATGGGAAAGAGCCGTCTCTTTGGTATCATCCCGTTCATAGCGCAGTGCGTTCTGGCGAAGGAGCTTTTCAGAAGATGGGCTTCCTATTGGAAGACGTGTTTTATGGTCCTGTCCCTGTATGGACTGTCAGTGTATATAGGACATAAGACAACGTATGCTAAAATTATTGTTTTCGTGGCTATAACAATTTATAACCTGATGCTTGTACCTCTTTACTATAAGCTGGGAAAGCAGTTCGGTAAGGGATTTTTCTTCAGAATAGGACTTATCCTGATGCCGGCTCTGTTCCTGCTTATTCTGGGATTCGGAAAAAGCCAATACCAGGGGAGACCGGATTACGATAAGGGAAAGGTGCGGCCAAGGTGGGTCATTATTCTGCGCGGTATTGCATACGTTTTGTTATCCGCTGCGGAAGTTTTTGTCTTTGCAACGATCTGCTTCTATATTACTCTGATTACGAGACCCATGCGCTTTATAACGGACGTGCTTCTGAAGGATATGTATGAAACATCAAGTCAGGTAAAGTATTCCGATGAGTGTATCAATCGCGCGGACGAGCTTGGGAATGATTATGACACTTTTATGGAGCAGTACAGGGGCAGAGAGCATTACGTAAATACTGAAAATGCAGATAATGTCGTTGTGATGGAATACGTTATCGGATCAAATCTGGAAGACGGAACAGGGTCGGCAACGCTCAACCTGTGGCAAATGCGGGATGCTACAAAAGGAGGCGACGGTCTTACATTTGTAGTACAGGCCGGTGGAAGTCAGCGCTGGTTCGCGGATGAGATCGAAGATAACACGGTAGGAAGATATACAATTAAAGAGGGAAAGATAGAAAAGGTTGAGCTCCTCGATGAGACAACATGCCTTTCCGAGCCTGAAAATCTGGCTGCTTTCATCCGATGGACCAAAGAGAATTATCCCGCTGACCGATATATGCTCGTGTTCTGGGATCATGGAGGCGGCTTCTCCGGCGGTTACGGACAGGATGATTTGAATGAGAGAGAGGGAAATGATGCAGATGATACGATCCTGACAGTATCTGAGATCGTCGGAGCAATTAAAGATGCGGAAATGAAATTCAATCTCATAGGTTTTGACGCCTGTCTTATGCAGGACATCGAGACTGCCAATGCAATGGAGCCGTATGCGGATTACTATCTGGCCAGCCAGGAATCGGAACCCGGAACCGGGTGGTTCTATACGGAAGCTTTCAAAAAGCTGGCGGAAGACCCTGCCGTGTCTACTGAGGAGTTCGGCAAAATCGCTGTGTCCACGTTTGATCAGAGCCTCAGGTATTTCAACGAAGGGGTTCCGGATATAAATTCAACGCTATCCCTCGTTGATTTAGCCTATGTAAAGCCTGTAGCAGAGAAGATTACGGATATCTATAGTGCAGCGGATGAATTGATTACAGAAAATCCGTCTGTTTATATCGATATCGCTGCTGCCAGGAGCGCTGCGCATCATTTTGAATCGGATGCGTCTGTTGATTTGGCTGATTTCGTGACTGAGCTTGAGAAGGCTGATTTTGATGATCAGATTTTAAGTGCCGAAACGGCCGAAGATATTCTTGGTGCCTTAAGAGCATGTGTAGTTTGCAGAAACAGAGATTCTGTCGAGGGCTGCAACGGGCTTTCAATCGCATTTCCTTATGATGATTGTTCAACATACAGTTATGAGTATAAACAGCTCAAGGCATTCGGGTACGATGAGGAAGAAAGCCTTTTCAGCAAATGCCTCAGTATCATCGTATCGCAGAATGAGTCTTTGCAAAATGGGGGCGACCTGAACTCATTCGTGACTCAGTTCGTTCAGTCATATTACACACAGCAGGAGTGGTATGTGAAAGGGTTTGAGGATTACGACTCCACGCCAAGATTTATCGATATTCCTCTGATTGAATCGGAGGAGGGCTACAGAATAGATCTTCCCGATAATATCTGGGAAATTATCGTGGATTCGAAGGTCGTTGTCTACCTTGAGACAGATGAGGGACGAATTTATCTGGGAAGAGACTATGTGGGAGCCGATGACGAGAGCGGTTACCCGATTATTTCGATAGGCGACAGCTGGGTCCATATCAACGACAGGATTGTCTGCTATGAAGCCGGCGATGTTGTAGAGACGGAAGCCGGCACAGTCTATAAAGGATCTGTGAAGGCTAAGTTGAACGGAAAAAAGGATATTATCCTCCAGATAGAGTGGGATCCCATGTCAGGGGAGGATTCCGAAAAACCGGGAAAAGGACGCATTATCGGGTATTACGAGGACGGAGACTCCAATCCGTTCATGCGAAAAGGAATGGAGCAGTTAGAAACCGGCGATACGCTTGAATTTATGTTCTACTATTATGATGATGAGGGTCAGTACAGCAAAGCGGATTCTTATGATAGGAAGATGACGATAACATCTCCGGAACTTCTTGTGGTGGAAGATAAAGCTTTGTCTCCTGCAACGATTGATTTTATGGGAGTGCTTACGGACGTTTATAAGAGGGAGTTCTTCACGGAACAGATGACAGTTTCATTTGAGTAATTTGTATTTTTTCAAATTTATTGTTGCAAATGCAGGTAAGTTGATTTATAATCCATACAAGCCAACAATTTAAATTGCTAAACCGATGAAACGGAAAAAAAGCGAAAGGTACATCTTCAGAGAGCCCGGACGGTGGAAGCGGGCGGTGGAAATTCGTGCAATATGGGCCGTTGAGGGCACAGAGGAAATTCTGTGACGTGTGGAACGCGTTATCGTTCCGGGATATGTTCGTATCCTTAAGAGTGCGGGTAAAATACCCGCAAAGCAGGGTGGCACCGCGGAAAGTATATTTCGTCCCTGGCAGAGTGATCTGTCAGGGACTTTTTGTGTCATAGGGAGATAGGATACGGCCGCACAAAAATGAAGGAGGAGCCAGTATGATCAGAGAAGCAATTATCAAATTAAGTAACGGAGAGGACATCGGCTATGAAATGGCAGAAGCAGTCATGAACGAGATCATGTCCGGTGATGCATCGGAAGTACAGAAAGCCGCCTATCTCACCGCCTTATCAATGAAGGGCGAAACAATCGAGGAAATTACGGCATCAGCGAAGGAGATGAGACGCCACTGCGTGAAGTTCCTGAATGATCAGGATGTGTTGGAGATTGTAGGAACAGGCGGTGACAGATCCAATTCCTTCAATATCTCCACAACTTCATCTATTGTCATTGCAGCAGCAGGTGTTCCGGTGGCCAAGCACGGAAACCGGGCTGCATCGAGCAAGTCCGGTGCAGCCGACTGTTTCGAGGCGTTGGGCGTCAACATCAGACTCGAGCCCGAGAAAGCGCAGGAAGTTCTTAAGAAAATTAACCTGATTTTCCTCTTTGCCCAGAATTATCATATTTCTATGAAATATGTCGGACCTGTCCGCAGAGAACTCGGGATCCGCACAATCTTTAACATCCTCGGCCCGCTCGCGAACCCTGCAGGCGCCAACATGGAGGTCATGGGTGTATATGATGAGACACTGTGCCAGCCGCTTGCACAGGTCCTGCATAAACTTGGCGTCAATAAAGCTCTGGTCGTTTACGGTCAGGATAAGCTCGATGAGATATCTATGAGCGCGCCGACAACTGTATGCGAAGTCAGGGACGGATGGGTGAGAAATTATGAAATTTGTCCGGAAGATTTCGGCTTTGAGAGATGCAGCAAGGAGGAGCTTGTAGGAGGATCACCGGAGGAAAACGCTCAGATCACAATGGATATTCTGACCGGCAAAGAGCAGGGACCGAAGCGCAATGTTGTTCTTATGAATTCCGGGGCAGCGCTCTATCTGGCGGGAAAAGCGGATTCGATCGCCGATGGGATCACGCTCGCAGCGGAGATCATAGATTCCGGAAAAGCGCTTGCCAAGCTTGACGAGTATAGGGAGATGAGTACAGCACTTTCTGCATAACAGGAGGACGCCATGACAATACTCGATAAGATTGCCGAAAAAACCAGACAGAGAGTAGACGAGGAGAAGCGACGCGATCCGAGGCTGCCCTCACGCGTCATTGAGATGATAGAGAAACAGAAAGCAGCCGGCAGAAAGAACAATTTCCCGTTCGAGGAAGCACTGCGAAGCGGCGAACTTAGCTTCATATGTGAAGTCAAGCGTGCAAGTCCCTCGAAAGGCCTGATAGCTCCTGACTTTCCGTATGTCGATATTGCGAGGGAATATGAAGCGGCAGGAGCTGATGCCATTTCGGTTTTGACGGAGCCATACTGGTTCAAAGGTGACATAGAATACCTGAAAGCGATACGGCGTGAAGTCAGTATTCCTATACTTCGCAAAGATTTCACCGTCGATTCCTATATGATTTATCAGGCGAAGGAAGCCGGAGCGGATGCGGTTTTGCTGATATGCAGTATTCTCTGTGAGAAGGAATTGCGTGATTATCTGGAGCTGGCCGACCGGCTCGGTCTTTCAGCCGTCGTCGAGGCGCATGACGCCGATGAGATTGCTATGGCGGCCCGATGCGGCGCAAGAATAATCGGAGTGAACAACCGAAATCTTGGGGATTTTTCGGTTGATATGGAGAACTCAGGCCGGCTGAGAGAACTTGTGCCGACGGGGACGATCTTTATCTCGGAGAGCGGCGTGAAAGAGAGAGAGGATATTATCGCTGCGGAACGCATGCACGCGGATGCCGTTCTGATAGGGGAGGCCCTGATGAAGGCGAAGGATAAGAAGCGAAAGCTCTGTGAACTGCGCGGAAGAATCTCCGAAGCGGTAGCGGATGAAAACGGTCAAAAGACGGACAGAATGTGCGAAATTTCCGACGAGAGAGCGATTGAACTGCCGGAAAAAACGGAACAACAATCCGTGGATGAAACAGATGAAACGAAAAACGGAAACAGCCTTGAGGAGGCCGGCAGACAACGGAAAGTCAAAATATGCGGCCTCCGAACCCCGGAGGAAATAGAATGGGCAAATGAGCTTAAGCCCGATTTTGTAGGCTTTGTATTTGCACCCACGAAAAGGCAGGTCACCACCGGGCAGGCGGAGAAGCTTCGAAAACTACTGGATGCCAAAATTCCGGCTGTGGGGGTATTTGTCAATGAAGATGAAGCGAGGGTTGTCGACCTTTTGATGAGAGGAATCATTGACATAGCCCAGCTTCACGGTGATGAGGATGACGAGGAAATCTGCAGAATACACAGGCTGACGGGAAAACCGATCATAAAAGCAATTGTTATGCGGTCCGAGAAAGATCGTGACAAATGGCGCGAATACCCTCATGCGGACCTTCTGCTTCTGGATGCAGGCCGCGGGAGCGGGAATACGTTCGACTGGTCGCTGGCAAAAGACGTCGAAAGGCCCTTTCTCCTGGCCGGCGGACTGAACTGTGATAATGTTGAAGAAGCAATGACGCAGATACAGAGTACTATATACTTTGAAGAAGGATTATCGAATCAGCTGGCAGAACGCCATGCTGAAAAAAGTCCTGCGTATAAGAGGAGTTCTGAGTGTATCGGAAAAAATGCCTTGCAATTTCCATGCGAAGACATCCGGAAATCATATTTCATCGGAGTTGATGTCTCAAGCGGTGTGGAGAACACAGGCGGGGGTAAGAACTATAGCAAAATGCGGCTCTTTATAGATAAGGTTCGCGGAAAGGAATGACCAATGAATAAGAACGGAAGATTCGGAATATATGGCGGACAGTATATAAGTGAGACTTTGATGAACGCCCTCTATGAGCTGGAAAAGTCTTTCAACGAAGCTATGGCTGATCCTGAATTCACTGCCGAACTGGATAGACTGTACAGAGAATATGCCAACAGACCATCTCTCTTATACTATGCGGAAAAAATGACTAAGGATTTAGGCGGCGCCAGAGTGTACCTCAAAAGGGAGGATCTGAACCACACGGGCGCCCACAAAATCAACAACGTACTCGGGCAAGCCCTCCTCGCGAAGAGAATGGGAAAAACAAGACTTATTGCGGAGACCGGTGCCGGTCAGCACGGTGTTGCCACCGCGACAGCGGCCGCTCTGTTCGGAATGGAATGCGATGTGTACATGGGAAGACTTGACACAGAGCGACAGGCACTCAATGTGTACCGTATGGAATTGCTCGGCACGAAAGTGCACCCGGTCGATTCCGGCACCGGAACCCTCAAAGATGCGGTCAATGAAGCCATGCGTGAATGGTCGTCAAGATGTGCAGATACGCACTACTGTCTTGGTTCGGTCATGGGACCGCATCCGTTTCCGACGTTAGTCAGGGATTTTCAGGCGGTCATCTCGAAGGAGGCGCGTGAGCAGATACTTGAAGCGGAAGGAAAGCTCCCGAAAGCAGTTCTTGCCTGCGTCGGCGGAGGTTCAAATGCAATCGGTATGTTCCATCACTTTGTCAATGACGAGGGCGTTGCCCTGATCGGCTGCGAGGCGGCGGGCGAGGGAGTAGATACAGACCGCACGGCCGCAACGATGGCAACGGGAACGCTTGGTATTTTTCACGGTATGAAATCCATTTTCTGCCAGAACGAGGAAGGACAGATAGCACCGGTCTATTCGATTTCAGCCGGACTTGACTACCCGGGAATCGGACCGGAGCATGCCTATCTTGCCTCTATAGGGCGTGCGCAGTATGTCCCGGTGACAGATGAGGAGGCGGTGTGTGCATTTGAATACCTTGCTAAAACCGAAGGAATCATATGTGCAATCGAGAGTGCCCATGCTGTTGCGCATGCGCTGAAGATCGTTCCCGATATGGATCCCACGGACAGTGTGATCATCTGCCTGTCGGGGAGAGGAGATAAGGATGTAGCAGCCATTGCCAGATACCGCGGACATGATATTCATGAGTGAGATAAAAGCAGGAATTACCGTATGCATAGTCAGTCTTTTCAGTATCTGCCTGAGGTAAGCTGACCTGATGATGGGACACAAGCACTCTGACGGAGTGATACATAAGGACAGATACTGAAGTAATGAGGTAAGGAGCAAGATATGTCTAAAATAAAAGAAGTTTTCAGCGGCGGAAAAGCATTTATTCCTTTCATAACGGTCGGAGATCCGGACGCAGAGAGCACGGTAAAGTTCGTATTGGCAGCTGCCGAAGCCGGAGCGGATCTGATCGAGCTTGGAATTCCGTTCTCAGATCCTACGGCGGAAGGACCTGTTATACAGGAGGCGGACTGCAGGGCGCTTCAAGCGGGTATGACGGTCGTGGGGGCATTTGAAGTCGTCAGAAAAATAAGAGAAGCAAATTGCGATATCCCCCTTGCATTCATGACGTATTTGAACCCGGTTTTCAAATATCCGGGCGATGGGACATTTTCCACAAATGGAATGGATGAATACTACGAGCCCTTTTTTGCTCAGTGCAGCATAGTTGGGATCACTGCACTGATCATTCCGGATCTCCCGTATGAAGAGCACGGTGAAGTTCTGCCTTACTGTGACAAATACGGCATAGATCTGATCTCTATGATCTCACCGACTTCGGAGGACAGGATAAGAAGAATTGCGAAGGAAGCGAGAGGATTTATTTACGTTGTATCTTCCATGGGCGTCACCGGAGTCAGAAGCAGTTTTCAGTATAACTCAATAGCGGATATGGTTTCGCTGATCAGGGAAGCAAATCCGGATATTCCCTGTGCAGTCGGTTTCGGCATCAGCACGCCGGATCAGGCAGCCAAGATGGCCGGGATTTCGGACGGGGCTATCGTAGGCTCTGCAATTATGCGATTGATTCATCAGTACGGCGGGGAGTCTCAACAGGTGATACGTGATTATGTGGCGAGGATGAAAAATGCTGTGATGTCAGCATTATAATATTGAATGAAACTCGTATTTTACGATGAACACAAACCCACGCCGGGTTTCTCAAAAGGAGAGATCCGGTGATTTTTTGTGTCATAGGAGTGGAGTAATAAAATCTGACATGGTATGATGAAGTGCGTGGAACGAGAAACGTTCCTGATATGCAGAGGGAGAAGCCACGCTTTTTGTGCGAAATAGCCGGAAAGCAGGGTCACTATTGATCGAGGAGTAAGACATATACATGGACACTAATCGTAATCCGGCCGGTTCCGTAGATTTTCTTCACGGGCCGATCATGAAGAGCCTGCTGGTTTTCATGTTGCCTGTTTTTATATCGAATATATTTCAGCAGTTCTACAATGTTGCGGATACTGCACTTGTAGGTAATTATCTGGGCGAGACCGCACTTGCAGCTGTCGGGTCGGTCTCATCAATATTTGAGCTTTTGGTGTTTTTCTCCCAGAGCCTTGGGGTTGGACTGGCTATTGTTGTCGGGCGTGAATTCGGAAAAGGAGATAATGAAAGACTGAAGCAGGCGGTCGCAGGTTCCATCGTCGTTGGTTCTATGGTCTGCATTGCTTTAACTCTTCTGATGGTGTTCGGTATGAAGTCATTTCTTATTCTAATCCATACACCGGAAGAAGTTCTTGAAGAATCGTATGCCTATATCAGGGTAATCTGCACATTTATCGTAGTGATGTTCATCTACAACCTGTGTTCAGGAATCCTCAGGGCAATCGGAAATTCGGTTATGCCGCTGATTTTCCTGATTTTCTCATCCGTTATGAACATCGTATTGGATATTGTGATGCTCAGCGTCTTCCATATGGGCGTAGTCGGCACTGCTATCGCGACAGTGGCAGCACAGGGCATTTCCGCTGTTTTGTGTATCATCTACATATTGAGCCGTGTACCGCTGATCATTCCGGAGAAGAAACATTTTCGGTATGAGCGCGCGCTTTATACCGAACTGGCATCCCAGGGAATTGCTATGGCCGGTATGGGTTCGATCGTTAATATCGGGTCTATTATTTTGCAAATCGGAATCAACAGTCTGGGTCCTGTCGTGATTGCCGGACATGTGGCAGCCCGGAAGATTTTTTTCATACTCCTTACTTTCAGTCTTTCGATGTCAACGTCTGTTGCCAATTTCGTATCTCAGAACAGAGGTGCGGACAACAGAGAGAGGATTCTCGAGGCAATAAGAAAGAGCCATATATTCAATCTTATAACGACGGTAGTTATGATTATTGCCATGCAGCTCTTCGCAAGAACTCTGATCGGATTGATTACAGGGTCTTCCAATGAGACTATTTTGCAGAACGGATCGAACTACCTGCGCTTTTGCACGCTCTTTTTTGTACCGCTGCTGGAAATTCAGGTCCTGAGAAACTCGCTTCAGAGTATGGGTTCCAAGGTCATACCGATCATTTCCAGTGTGATTGAGCTTATCGGAAAGATCCTGTTTACGCTTTTCCTGATTCCACGCTTCGGCTACAGCGCAGTTATTGCCTGTGAGCCGCTTATCTGGGTTGTCATGGCGGCGCAGCTTCTCTATAGTTTTTATCATGACACGTATATCTCTCAATGAGACGAAGCGGCTGTCGTATGAAAGCTTGAACAACGAGATATGGTCGTAATATGCACATGGCATATCCATATCTCGCTGTTGCAAAGGTTCATGCGGCAGCCGCTTTATAGTTTCTCTGAATAATCAGATCTTTCTTGTCATATTCTGTCTCAAATCGTAGATTGCCCGTATGGCATCTTCATATCGCTCTTCCGGCACACCGATCAGAAGATTGAGTTTCCCCGCACCTTGATTGATGGTACTGATCTCGATATCTTCCTTTGTCAACCTCTCCAGCACCTGTACGTTCGCGTCGCTGGCCTCTGTCGCCTTCTCACCCGTCACTGCTATGAGGGATTGTTTTTCGCGAAGGCCGATGAAATCGGGATTCAGCGTTTCACGTATCTCTTCGAACAGATCATCTTTACAGCTGTCCAGCAGGTCGCTTCGAATCACCAGTGTGATGGAATCAATTCCGGTCAGACAATACTCGAAGGGGAGAGCGCGCTTTTTAAGGATATCCAGCATAAGAGCGCTGAATCCGGATCCGTCAGAGACCATGACTTTCTCAATCTGGATGACGGACATTCCTTTTCTTCCGGAGACACCTGTCACCGGATTCTTAACGACGCCCGCCGGAAGATGACGCACAATCATGGTGCCGGGATCATCCGGCCTGTTCGTATTGCGAATATTAATGGGAATCTCCATTTCGGAAGCCGAAAGTACGGCATCCGAGTGCAGGACGGATGCCCCCATATAGGAAAGGGTCCTGAGTTCCCGGTAGCTCATATGAGAAACTGTTTCGGGATGATCGACTATTCTGGGATCTGCGGCATAAAGACCGGATACGTCCGTCCAGTTCTCATAGAGATCCGCGCCTAACGCGCAGGCGACAAGACTTCCTGTGATATCTGATCCGCCTCTTTCAAATGTGTGAATCTTCCCCGACATATCAGCCCCGTAGAAGCCTGCTATGACTGCATGTTTCAGAGGCAGGAGAGAAGCGCGGATCGTGCGGATCGTCATGGCCATGTTCAACCGGCCATTTTCATCAAAACATATACACCATGCCGGGTCAACAAATGTATATCCGAGGTATCTGGCCAAAATCTCTGCTGTGAGATATTCTCCTCTGCTGGCTGTATAATCCCTCTTAGGATTAGAGGACAGCGATTTTGTCAAATGTCTGATTTCCTCTTCTATCGGAAAGTCAATATTCAGATCAGCTAATATTTCCCGGAATCTGTTCTTTATCTCATCCACTTCTGCGGAGAAAGGTTTTCCGGCAAGAGCTTTTTCGTAAGAGTCGAGAAGGAGATCCGTTACCTTCCTGTCCTCGGGGAATCGTTTTCCGGGTGCAGAAACAACTATGAACCTTCTTTCCGGATTTTCGTGGACGATTTTACTTATTTTGCGGAACTGTGCGGCATCTGCGATGGATGTACCGCCAAATTTGGCAACAACTATATGTCTACTCATAATGTCCTCCGACTCTGCCGGCACAGTGTCCTTTGGAGTAAGCGATGTATCGGATACGTTTTTAAGGATTAATGATGGAAGATAAAGTGGGAATGCTGGTCGGTTCAAGGGGCGGTATGCTTTCCGGTTTTAATTCAAGAGGATTCATGACTTCGACCAGATCATTCTGCACGCTCTCACCTGTTGCTTCGCCCTGGTTCTCATCGAACTCAATCTTGCCTGTAATGTAAGTGATACCGGATTCCACATCGAAGATTGAAATGGTCCCCCCGGTCATATAGTAAATTCCTGACAGAGATCCGCCCGGTTTGACCTGACCGTCACAGGTATATCCATCCGGAAGATAGAATACCAATAACGGAATATAAAGCATATCATCTTCTGCCGTATTCGCTTGCTCACCTGGAGACTGAATCGGATAGATCGGAAGAGTGTGGGACCTTCCGTTCTTTGTCGTGACCGTGAAAGAGGCGGATACGGACGTGTCTTCCCCCTCTGTTTCGTTCTGATATGCAGAGAATTGCCAGATCGTACCGTCAGAGGCGACCAGAGGATGTGCGGTATCGGTCGGTTCAATACTGCTGTCCGTGATCTCCTGTGTTCCCAGCCAGAATACGGAGACAGTCCAGGTCGTCCCGTCTGACGCTCTTGCTTCCGCGGTCGTATCAAATGCCTCGCCTGCTGTCGGCGGAATGACCCCGGTTATTTCTATGTCAGATAAGGGAAGTAAGTCGGACTGTTCACTGTCTACGTAGACAGGCGCTGTCTGGGCAGCCTGTACTGTGAGCGCCGGCATGCCTGCCGTGCAGACTGCGGCACTGAGGAGAGTGAGCATGAATTTCTTGATATATTTATGCATAAAGGAACCTCCACAAGCGTTATGCTTTATTTTATCATATCTATGCTCACATAGTCTATTAATTCTGCCTGCAAGTGTTTAGAGCCGCATGACTTGAGGAAATCGCCGATACAGCATTCTGTATCAGAGGTGTTTGTTTCGCATGTCCGACAGATTAAGGAAAAGCAGCATGTCGGATCGGAAATGTTCACCCTCGCACAGCCTGCGAGTTTCTGCGGAAAATTGTGTTGAATCGGAAAATCGAGTTCACAAAATTAAATATCGGTGTTACAGATGCAACATAAACGACGACGCATGAAATCAACACACACAGTGCAAGCATCCGGATACCGCTTCCCAGATAACGGTATAAATCAAGGTATTTGAATACGTCTCTGATCAAACGGTGCACGATGTATATGCTTAGAGTCCGTTCTCCGACATATGTGATGAGCAATCGCTTTTTCGGGATGATATTCATGAGCGAAAATGTCATGAGCGCCGAAATTCCGTACCAAAGCAATCGATAAATGCATCCGGTCATGTCGGAAATGTCCAGAGCATCATAGGAGCTTTTTGCGTATATTATTTTAAGAAAATCCGATACTGCATCTCGCCAAAAGAACAGGACGAAAAAGCAGGCTATTAAAACAGCCCATGAGAAGAACCTACTCTTTCGGTTGATCTTTTTAATCCATGCACCGTCAAAATAGTATCCAGCCAGGAATGCAGGGAAGAAAACAATCACCCGGGACATTGAGAGAAAGCTGCCGCATTCCGGAAACATTCCGCACACCACAGCCGCCAAAATTGCGACCGGGATAGAAATTGCAGGACGTATGCGTGATACGAAAGGTATCAGCAGGTACCAGAAGAACATCGCCAGCATATACCATGGCGCCCCGGTGACCTTGTAAAGGATCCTAGGTCTGACCCCCTGCGTGAAAATAAACTCGATGATCTCGATGCAGATTGTAAAGAAGACAAATGTAACCAGAAAACCCGTCAGTTTTTCCTGTTTCCCCTTTTTTCGAACATAATTCTTGGATGTATATCCGGATACAAAAACAAAGGCCTGCATATGAAAAATATAGATCCAGTAATACAGGGCTCTGGTGAACTGCCCCTTAGAGGGTGCCGGCATAAGAAAATGTCCCAGTACTACAAGAAAAATCAGAACGAACTTTAGATTATCCCAATACGGATCGCGATGTGCTTTCATATTTTAAACCACGTCTCACTCTGAAAAACGTCAGAAAATGTATATCGTTTACCATGCCACATTATAGCGAAGAATTCTCTCGGTTTCCAATCAGTCTCTATTTACTATTAGTCAAATATTGCAGTTTTTGGTCTTCAATCAATCATTAAATATGAAGCAGCTTTATGTACGAAATGATTATCGAAACAACAAATTGTTTGGAAATAAGCCTTTCGCTCTTTTGATTGTACAGGTCATATAACGAAATTCGTCATTATGACAATATTCACAAAACTGTATAAAAAGCATGAATAATATTGTTACTTATGCTATAATAATTTATCTTGTTTTTACATTATTCGGTATAATAATGCCTAAAGATGATACGTTACAGAAAGGAGACTTTATGCCATATAGTTAAACCGGAAAGTAAAACGAACCGCGATATACGAGACGTAAAAAACAAAAGTGATATACAGGAGGATAAATATGAGAAAACATTCTAATATCAGATCAGCACTCTCCCTGCTCTTGACTTTTATAATGATTTTTTCTCAGAGTGGAGTAACTACTCTTGCACGCGAAATTCAATCGGATTCATTCCCCGATGTAAGCGTTACTGAAGAGGCCATCGGTACAAGCAACGATGCAGATATAACTGCAGAAGTGCAAGAACCGGACGCTGCTTTAAACAATGAGAGCGGCGAGTTGACGATGGATATCGTCACCGGGGATACCGATGCACTTATAGGTGAAGGCTATGCAGATCTTTCTGTTCCTGAAATTCAGGGAACTATAGATCTCGGTACATCAATCTATGACGGTGATGTGACGATTGCCGTACCGGTGGAAGGGACGAATCGTCAGTACGTTCATACTTTTGAGTATGACTTTACATCAGTGAACGGCGTTAAGGCAGCGACGTTTTCAAATGATGATGTAAAGGGAACTGTATGGACGGATGAACAGGGAAATATATCTCCCTTAAACGCTGAAGATGAGATTTTCCTGCACTATGTTGATTCACAGAAGACCAGAGTGTACAGTTACGATGATGAAAGCGTAACTGTCCGCGCTGAGGTGACTGATCCGGAATCCATTCCCGATAACGCGGAACTGGTCGTAACTCCTATTATTTCCGGCGATGCTTATAATGCTTATCTAACGGCTCTGAACGGGCAGATAGAAGGCACATATAATTCTGAAAATACTCTTCTTTACGACATTTCTTTCCTTGCACCCAAGGCAGATTCTGAGGGAAATCCAATAGACGGTGAATATGTAGAAATTAAACCGGCAGGAGAATCGGTTTCTATCAGCATGCAGTTCAAAGAAAATCAGCTGACTGATGAACTGAAGGCTGCGGAGCCGGACGAGATTCAGATCGTTCATTTGCCGCTGGATGAATCTTTGGTCGCTGCATACGATACCACGGTTGATGCTCTTGAAGGAACGTCAGGTGCAGCTCATACTGAACAGGAACTGACGGACGGCATCACAGCGGAAGTAATCGCTGCGACGACTGATCTGCAGGGCGGCGGACAGATTGAATTTGACGCTGCGGAATTTTCGGTTTACGCAGTAACTCTTGCATCGGCTCCGAATTTCAATCTTGATTTTAAAGTGAAATTCATTGATGAGAGCGGAAATCCGGCACCTCCTGAATCTCTTGACGGAGGACGCTATTACCTTGTGGCATATGTTGCCGGACAGGTTGATTTGGGATGGGGAAGTATAGACGCTGACTACGTTTCTTATCAGGAAATAACTCCCGGATCTGATACAGTAAATATGAATATTAATCCGAACACGATTCGGGATTTTGTTGCTGCTTACTGGTCAGGTTTTCACTCTGAAACATTTGGGAATTCTGCCACACCCAACACTGTCGTTAACTGCTATTTGCTCAGAACGGATGGTAGTGTAATTAACGGAAATAATTACAAAAACGGTGAAATGAATGAGGGTGACAAGATCGGTGCCTATACACTTCGTATGGCCGGCAATTCTAACGTTAACTTAAACGGCACCGATGAAGTCGTATTTGAAGCCGTTCTTTCCGGTTATAAGTACAGTGTGGAGACATATGATGAAGATGGAGTTACTCCTGTCGGTTCCGCAGATTTGTCAGATCAATATTATGTCGTTGCTCATAGAGCGAATGATCCGGAGAAGTATTTTGTTCAGCCGTTAAATCTGTCATCCGGTTCGCAGTCGGGTGTGATTTCGACGTTTAATTATAAGTATTATAAACCGCAGAGCGCCGATTATGTACCGGGGGATGAAGTTATTGTTGAGATAGTTTCGTCGCCTAATATGTACTCTAATCCGGATCAGTATCAGATAGATTCAGCAACATTTTTCCCACTCGGCTCCTATCTTGAAGGAAAGTTCAAAGTTGAAGATGTTAATAGCGCTGAAGGTGACAGAACAATTATTAAACTTGTAAAGACACCGGATTACAATTATGAAGTTGTTGTGAAAACACTTCAGGGTGATCCGACATCCGGTGACCCGTCCGGACTGAATCTGAAAGTTGCAGCGCGCTCGAATTATATCGATTCGAACAGCGGGTACTATTATGCGTCCGATAATCTGTCTCTGAGTGGCGATACCGGAACTACTCCCTGGTTTGACGACAGCGAGATTGTAATTATTAATTCCGATCAGTCCGAGCTTGCAGATATAGTTCAGAGCGGAGAAATATACGGTGATGGCAGTGTTGTTGGTGAGAGATATACCATGAGTGTGTCTGTCGATGATGATGCTAAGCTGGTAACTATTACTTTGACTGAGCTGCCGAAATATTTTGCCAGAACATCTATTATTAAACAGAACGAGGAGACATCACTCGACACGAGTAAATACTATGTACTGTCAACCATGGAGAACAGTGACGGTACGACATCTACTTATCTCCAGAAATGGGATGATATACCTGCTGAAGGTTACCAGGTCGGAGAGACAACTACAGCGCTGAGTGATAATCCTGAATCATATACGACCGAGAAGACAGTGAATGTCAGACTCCTTAAGGCGGATGGAGAGTTGAGCCTGGGAGAAGACGGCGTAGTAGGCGATTATCAGGAACTTACAGAGGGTCAGATGACCAATGGCTTCAAGGTTTCTTATACGGAAGAAAAGCCTGATCAGGACGACCATAGTACGACCGTGACACTGACCGAGCTTAATCCCGGACAGGACTATCCGGTAGACATAAAGTTTGTTGATTATTATGATGAGCCGGTATCCCCGGGCCTGGGTGACAATTATTACCTGCTTGCATATCTCAAACCGGCAAACGGCCCGGATGACGTTGTGGCATGGTCCCTGAAGCAGATAAATTGGGATGATTCTGCGACGACAACTGTTATATTTGAAAACGGTGCTTTCAATGTATGTGACTCTGCGGGTGAGTCGGCTGGGGACACTATAGGCTTTAATCCGGATGATTTTATTATCTCTACTCGTATTTACAGGGCTCCTGAGGGAACAGAGCTGACAGATTATAATGATGCTCGTGAGCACGGTATTGATTATGTGGAAGGATTTGACTTCGTCAGCAACAAGCAGGAGACGGATGGCGATGATAATCCCGTTAAATCCGTGATTACTCTGAAAAAAGCCACAGACAAAAAATATATGGTCAATGTGGAAGGCACGGACAAGCTTGCAAATACAGGAAAGAATTATTATGTCTTCCTGAAAGCTGTGCATAGTTCTACGGCTGATTCATTTGTACTCAGTGACGCTATTGATCTCGGCGGTTCCTACACCGGCCTGATTGATAATGATGCATGGGTGCTTGAAAATGGCGAAGCCGCTGATCCTTTTACCGGAAATGAAACACTGAGTTATTACATCGTAGAGGCAGATTCCGAACCGGCAATAACGGATGTCATAGCGGTCTTGAATGGTGGAGAGAACGACGGACTTCACATCTACAATGAGAATGCTCTTTTCAAGGATACAGCAGCAGCTAAATTTGTCTTTGATTCAAGAGAAAGGATCGAGGATATCCGGGACACGGATATCACGGACAAGCTTATTATAAAGGATTCAACTGCGACCAATGATTATGATGTAAAAGCGATTATGGGTCCAGGACTTCTGTACGGCGTTACAGCGGATTTCTTTAATCCCAACGGTCATAATCAGACTAACTTCGCTACCAACAGACTTAATCCTTGCGACAGTACTGCTTTCGGATGGGTTCATCCAAACCTGTCAGGTGAACCCGGAACAATTGCTGTGGCTTCAATTGATCCCGGCACGAAGCTTCGAATAGAGGAAGATACATCTTTGCCTCTTATCCCGATTATCGTTGACCCTTCGGATACAGGAAAAGTTGTAACACACCTGAAAAACGTGCTCGATCCTCCGGCGTATGTCGTTGAACAGGATTCGAATCAGATTTCAAATCAGATTGTAAATCCTATCATCAATCATATGCAGACGATTTCTAAGGAATTATTGGGTCACGAAGATACTTTTGAGCCCGAAATCGAGGAATGGTACGGAGTAGTAGAAGCTCTTAACCAGACACTTGATATCACGTGTACAGAGCTTGATGTGACAGCGTATCCGGAAGATGCAACCATTTATATTGATGGTGAGAGGTATCTGAAATATCTTGCACAGAAAGAAGCGCTCACAATCAAAAAATATCCGAATCAGGTAGTTGTATTCAACTTTGATACTGCTACAAATGTAGATTTGGATACTTTCGTCGTACAGTACAAGAATCCTGATAATACTTGGCAGGAGCCTATTTCCACACAGTCTGACTGGCAGGACACCAGTGAAGACGGTATAAACAGAAAGATTGACACAATAGCCCAGCACATAGTTTTCAATTGCGCGAATGCTGACACGGTCCAGACAGGTGGTGTAGCCGGCATGATCCTGGTTCCGAAAAAGCACTCTACGTTGACTATCAAATATGAGTCAGGAGCAGGCTGGATCGCGTCAGCGGGTGAGGTCACGTCTGACAACAGCCTCTTGTATGAGAACGGTTTTGGTGATGATGCATGTTTCGAGTGGCATGGACTTTATTCGGAGATGCCGTCTTCATCGAATGCATCCATCACATTGAATAAGTCAATAGACGGAGAAGGTGCGACTTCAGATGAGGTATTCAACTTTGATGTAGACCGATTCATTGTTGAAAATAATGTATTAGAGGATCAGGAACAGAATTGGGAAACTATTGCGACAGTTAAGAATAAGGGACAGACAGTTTTCTATTCCATTGAGAATCCGAGCGGCGAGCCGATCATTTACAGGATCAAAGAAAATGGCGCTGCTTCGACGGATGGATCATATGTTCAGGACAGCACAATCTACTATGCTCGCATCAAGATGAAATATGTCACTGAGACATATTCTATTGCGACTGTTCAGTATTATGACAATTTTGAAGACGCATTAGACGGAAATCCGGACAATCAGCTGACAACGGAACCGGTATTTAACAATAAGGAAATGCCGGTCTATGGTCCGAAGATCAGTAAGAAGCTTGTTTACAAGAACTCCAGACATGTGGTCGAGAATGCATTGTGGCCGCAGGGCGGATTTGTGTTCAATATAACGCTCGATACTGAGGCGACAGATTCGAATCTGACAGATAAAGTGTTATATCGCATTTCCCAGGGAAACAAAGTAACTCTGGAGATACCGGTCAATGAGCTGGATACATATATAGCAGATTTCGATCAGATTATTTCTGAATATAATCTGACAAATGCAGAATCAAATGTGTTGAGAAACCGTCTCAACGGACTCGGAAAAGCAACTGCAAACATTGCAAATAATAAACTGGCTTCTTTTAAGGATTTAACATTTAAGGAAGCTGGATCCTATGTGTTCAATATTACCGAGAGCGTTCCTGCGGACGCTTCCGATACAGACATTACTTATAATGAGGAGCCGATTACTTTCACAGTGGTCGTCACAGAAGAGAATGGTTCACTTGTCATTTCTTCAGTGAATTATACAAGTGGCGATGCAACTTCTGCGGCAACAGATGCATCGGATATTTCCGATTTGACATTTGAATATGTGAATACATATAAGGAATCCGGAAACAAACTTACATTTGCAAAATCTGTTACGGGTGGAGTGTCTGAAGAGGAAGCGAAGGGTGCTCTTACCTTCACAATTCAGAATGTAACTACAGGTAAATATCTTGCAGTTTCAAATAGCGGAGAGGAGAGCTGGGTAGACGCAGAGACTGAGCTATCCCTTGGTACGCTTGCTAAACTTGACGGATATACAGTAACAGGTAACGTTGACGATGGCTATCTGTTTAAAGTCGTGCTTGAAGACATTGAAGCAGGGACATACACAATCACTGAAAAGAACAGCGCAGTGGTCGGATTTGAAACGAAGTCAACATCGGTTACTACAGGAACTAAGGATTTATCTGCTACCGGTACAGAGCAGATAAATCTGAGCGATGAGTATGAGGAGATCACGACCGGCAAGCTGACGTTCACGAAGTCCGTGACGGGCGGCGTGACGAAGGAAGAGGCAGAAGGTGCCCTTACCTTCACAATCAAGAATGATACAACAGGAAAGTATCTCGCCGTATCCGAAGCGGGAGAAATCAGCTGGGTCGATGCAGAGACCGAGAAAACTCGAAGGCTACACTGTAACAGGCAGCGCCGAGAACGGTTTCCTGTTCGAGGTAGTGCTTGAAGAAGTAGAAGCAGGCCAGTACACGATCACAGAGGCGAACAGTGCAATTCCCGGATTCGAAAAGGTAGCAACAACTGTCGAAAGCGGAAGTGAAACGCTTGCAGCAGGCGGCGCGATCCGGATCGACCTGGAGGACGATTACGAGAAGATCACGACCGGAAAGCTGACGTTCACGAAGACTGTGACGGGCGGTGTGACGCAGGAAGAGGCAGAAGGTGCCCTTACCTTCACCATCCAGAACGAGACGACAGGTAAATATCTTGCGGTATCCGAATCAGGAGCAATCAGCTGGGTAGATACAGAAACA
>CACYPS010000046.1 GCA_902776305.1 uncultured Lachnospiraceae bacterium
TTTGAACCAAATCGCCGCCCTGCGGCGATAGCCTGCCACAATTCTCGTCTACACGGAAGACTACCTCTTGCCAAGGTGGTCTTTTTTGTTTACTCTCATTTTGCACCTGACAATAAAAATCCCCATAGATGAGTGTCGTTAGTTTGCCGACCAGCACACTCATCCATGGGGTCTCTACAGGTCGTATAACGACCTGACAAGCAAGATGAGTATACTTGATTTAAAGCTTTTCTTCAAGTGTACTCGTGCTCCTCCTTCGAAATAGTTTCTCGATTGTTCCCGTAAATCTGTTTCGAAAGGAAAGGACATGAAGTACACAAATTCAACTCTTTACAAATCTGAGCTGCAGAGCATTTCCGATGTTCTTGAGCTGATCAATTACCGCCCCCGTACGATCGACAGCTATCTGCAGTCGATCTTCGAATGCTGCACCTGGCTGCAGGATAAATACAACATTTCTCTGAATGACGCGGATGTCTCACACCTCCGTGCATTTCTTCTCCATCTGATACGATCCAAAGATGACGGCGGTCTCGGATATGCACCTCGTTCTGTCAACATCTATAACTGTGCCCTCAAGAAATATTTCCGCTTTGTTCTTCGCAAACCTCTTACAAACGATGATCTCCCTCTTTGCAAGGTGGATCATCCTCTTCCGAAAGTTCCCTCAAAAAAAGAAGCCATGCAACTGATCCTCGGAACAAAGAACCTGAAACATAAGGCGGAACTTGCCGTTGCCTACGGTGCTGCCCTGCGGCTCAGTGAAGTCACCACCCTTCGTTTCCGGGACATCTCCTTTACCGATGGTACGATTACGATCTCTGAAGAAGTCAGCAAAAGCCGGTATGCCGGTAAAGTTGAACTTCCCAATCGTCTGAAGAAGATCCTCCACAAGTACTGGGAAGAGTGCTGCCGTGGGGCAAAGCCGGATGACTGGCTCTTTCCCGGACAAAGGCCGGGATCCCACATCAGCAAAGCGTCCCTGTCCCAGATGTTCAAAAAACGCATCTCTGAACTCAGATGGGAAAGCCGGGGTTATACGTTCCACTCCCTTCGGCATGGCCATGCCCTTCATTATTATCAGGCAGGCGCAGACCTGTTCCAGGTCCAGCAGCGTCTTCGCCACCGCTCGATCACAAGCACTCTGATCTATGTACAGCTGGACGCGAAGCTCAAGGAAAGGAGACACATTGAAAACCCCTTCGATGACCCCGCATTCCCCGGATATTGATCCATTCCGCTTCCAGTGGGCCGAGGAGGATCTTTCCCCTGAGGACGCTGAAAGCCTCCTGGAACAGTATTCACATAAAGATGACCGTAAGCAGCATATCCTCCGTGATTTCTTCGCGTCCCATTTCCCACAGTACTGTGTATCCCATCAAGTGCCGGAGGAGAAGCTGAAGGTCATGAATTCCCTGACCGCATGCAAGACAGGGAAACTCGGGTATACCCTTATCCGCTGCAAAGAATGCGGACGTATTGAAATGCGTGCCTGCGCCTGTGGAAACCGCAACTGTCCGAGCTGCGGATATCTTAACGAACAGCGATGGATCGCCCTGCGTCAGGCCGAAGTGATCCCGGGTATCCCCTACTTCCATCTTGTGTTTACACTGCCGCATGACCTTTGTGAGATCATGTACCAGAACCAGCGCGAAACGCTAAACCTCCTGTTCCGTTCCGTAAAAGATACAATCCTGACGCTGTCACGGGATAAGCTGAAGATGGTTCCGGGGGTCCTGATGGTACTTCATACGTTCGGTTCCAACCTCTCCCTCCACTATCATCTGCATGTGCTGGTTTCCGGAGGCGGCTTGACAGAAGATAAGCAGGAATTCAAACGCTGTCTTTCAAACCACTTTTTCCTTCCCGTAAAAGCCATAAAGCGGGTCTACAGGGGCAAGTTCATGGATGGCCTGAAGCAGTTGAGGGAAGATGGCCGCCTTAGTTACTTCAACGAAGCGCAAAGATACCGGAACTCCTATACCTGGAAAGAGCTTCTTAATACCTGTTACAGTACGGACTGGAACGTGGAGATCAAATATCTCGCGCCTGTTAACGGCCCACAAGACCCGAATGGTGAAAGCACGGACAATGCCATCTCATACTTTGCCAGGTATACAAACCGTACTGCAATATCAGACAGCAGGATCGAATGTTTTGATGACCATGGCATCCGATTCCGTTATAAGGATTACGATGGGACCGCCTACAAATGGAAACCCATGGATCTTAATGCAGATGAATTTATTCGCCGGTTCCTGATGCACATCCTTCCTGCCGGCTTCACACGGATACGGTCTGCCGGATTTCTTGCGGGCTGTGTCCGGAAGAAATACCTGGAGCTGATACATTCTCTGCTTGGCAGTACATATGAGGAAAGCCCTGTAAAGTCGATGAATGCCAGGGAACTGATTCGTTACTTCTATCACAAGGACGTGGGCATTTGCGAAAAGTGTCACGGAGCTCTCGAAATATATCCGCGAATGAGCAGGATCAGCGTCGCCCGAATGATCCGAGCCGCCTGACGCAAAGACAAGTGAATGCAGTTCAATGTGCTTCCTGCGGGAGGTTTATTCGTCATGCGAAAAATCACCTTTCTTACCACAGATTTCTTTCAGCATCAGTTATTCAAGGCGCAGACAAAGCGTTCTGAAAAATGATTAATCCTATGTTTAAAAAACTTTCTCTATAGCGCAGCAGACCGGCTCCGGACGGGCGTCGACTTGGTCCAAAGGAAATATTTTTCAGGCAGACTCGTGAAAACGGGTCTTTTTTTATACCGTGCCCGAAAAACATTTCTTGTTAATTATCCTCTCAAACTCCCTCACCTTTATCGTCACCGGATTCCTCTTCCCGTCCATCAGCCGGATCTCACCGCCCTCGAACACGATCTTCTTCCCCGCGAACTCGAACCCGGACACATCCTCACTCTTATAATCCACGTCCTTCACCCGTCTCTTCAGCTCCGCGTAGAACCTGAACTCCGCCTCCGACCGCAGATGCAGCTCCGGATACGCGGTGCTGTTCTCCAGCAGGAACATATTCGTATACGCGATGCTCGCCACGCCGAACTCGCTTGCCGCGATCAGCTGCGGCAGCTGCCGCCACAACTTGACCTTAAAAACATAATTGCTAGCCTCATCCTTCTGCGTGTACAGCACCGTCCCGTAGTGCTCGATCCCGATCCCCGGCCGGTAGATTGCAACATAATGTATGGGCAAATGTTCCTCCGATATCTCATCACACTTCACCGCGCACGACAGTTCATCAAGACATGCAGTGAACATCGCCTCATCCGGCACATTCACAATCAGCACGTCCCTCTTCGCCCAGTCCACCCTGGCCAGCTTCTCCTCGATTCCCCTCGGCAGCGTTGCTCTCTCAAATGCCGACTCCGCCGTATCCGATATCAGCTCCTCAAGAAAATTTCTGACCATATTTGTCGCGGACGGAAGGAACGGGAATCCGCCGATATTGACCGTCTCGATGCTCTTATAAAAATCATGCTGCTTATACTTTTCCTCGTCCGAATATGGGAACAGGACATACGCGCCGAACATGGTCCGGTCAAATGGGCCCGGGATCCCATTCCCGGCACCGGCGCCCGCATCCATCGTATTCCGCAAAGCATCATTCAATGCCGCGGCATTCCTGTTCATATCATAGACGATAGCATCCCTGTACCGGTGCATCGTATTAAAAGTGTGTAAAATGTCACATGCTTCCGCACCGCGAGCGCACGGTCGACGGCAAATGCATTTTCCCTCCGCACCACATGCTCCGGATGCTTCTCGATCCAGCGGAGCGTCTCGTTGTCCGCCCTGCGCACCTTATGCTGCGGCAGCATCACATGGTCCGACTGCAGCACATGATGCGGCCGGGCAATGATCATGTCCGCCGCTATCGTAAAATCCTTATATATTTTCCGTATGATCGTGAAATATTCGATGGGAGAATTCCCGGTCTTCCCGCTGAGGGAATAAGAATCGTATGTGCGGCGGAACGCATCAAATGCCAGGTTGTACACCTCCGCCGTCACATCCGCTATGATTTCCTGATAATCCTTCTTGTAACTGATCTTGGACGGAAAGACTTCGATCGTAATGCGCAGGTACTCCTGCCCGTCCAATTTGAAAATGAGGTCCGACATCCCTATCTCGTTCCTGAAGTTCAGGATGCCCGAAAGGACGTGGTCCTTCCGTCCGAAACGTGTAATGCTCTTTCTGAGGTTCGCATTTTCGTGGTCGAACTCCAGCTTGTGGCCTTCATTTGCCTGCGCGATGAGCGTATAGCTGGTCTGCTCGAAGAACAGAGGGTCGCAGGAGATGATCGCGGTGCATTTGCCTGCAAATACCGCGTCACTCGCGACCTTCGCCCTCCCCCTGACAGACGGAGTGAAGCCGGCATTGCACGTAACAGCAACGCTCGACTCCATCTGATCATGCATAACAAATGGAGGCGGATCTCCGCTCGCTCCACCCTTGATCGTGACTTCCAGGTCGTCCGTATGTATGAAAATGATCTCGCTGTTCTCAGTCCTGCCCAGTTCCATGAGACATGCCCCTCACAAGTATCTCTTTGAACATTATAACCAATAAGATGTGAATCCGTCTTCCTCGAATCGCTGCACCATGAATTTTATTTTGGCCGTACTCTTCGGATATGTGACATTTCCTCCGTCAAGTATCTTCTGCATGGCAGAGGTTGTGCTGATATCGGCGGCATTTGCATCAATCTTCTGACCGGCAAGCGACTCGAAAAGTTGACACAGCATTGTCTTTATGGAAGCGGAGCTGCCCTGAATGCGCGGAAGAATCTTCTGCATTATGCAGTTGTCAAATGCTTCCTCCTCCGTAAGCAAACCGGCATTATTATTGTTAATCAGATAAAATACAATCTCATCTCGCACACGGTAACCGACGTGGGCATTTGCCTTCTGCAGAATCTTATTTATACTTTCGAGCTGAGAGCAAATGAGACCTATCACATCAAAATACTTCTGGCAGTCTCTACCCAGCACCAGGTACTCACTCATCAGAAAACTGTTCTCAGCCTCATATGGCTTAACAGCATCTAATGACTCCGTAAATTGGAGACCAAGATCAACGTAGTTAAATTCGATGGTGTTGGCACGGTCCAGCACTTTGCGGCTGAATGGGAATGTCGTTTCATCCATGTTTACCGTACCCACTATATATAGGTTCTGGGGGAATCCGATTTCGCCGTACACAGCAATGGCTTCTTTATCATTCCCATATTTATCATTGGTCATAATCAGGTCAGAGACGATTTCCCCATCCTTCAGATCCCTCGATTCAATGATCGACAGAAAATCGTGAGTATTCCGCTTGAAAAGTGCAACCTTTTCGGTGTTTCGTTACACCCCATTCCGGAAAAAGAAGCATCCCTTTCCGGAACAGAGTGCAGTGTGTTTATGAGTAACAACTAAAGTACATATGGCGGAAACGGAAGGTCAATCTCCTCTTGCAGGTGAGCGTGGTCCCTAAAATAGAGGTATTCATCATCCAGTTTCTTATAGCTGATGAAATCCTGCAGGTATTTCATCTCCGCAGTCAGCCATTCGTTGCTGGAAGAAAGGTATGATATATAGTCGCTGGCTTCCTCTATGCTTTCCTCCAGAGATTTGTATAAATGATGTTCTTTGACAGCTTCATCAGTGATTCTCATGCCTGATCACCTCCCCTGGAGGCTTTCAGACCATGACGTTCCCGCATGGAGACTTTTCCGTCTATGAAGATCTCATATGCATTCGGGCGAATCCGGTCAATGATCGCTTCAGCAACCGTTGCGTCCTCTCCGGTTCCCAGACGATCCAGCCATCCTTCTGTCTCGAACTGCGTGCAGAAGATTACGGAACCTTTGATGCTTCTGGATTCGATGATTTCAAGAAGGTCACGGCACTGTTCACTATTCAGGGGTGCAAGCAGGAATTCGTCCAGTATGAGAAGGCGCACTTTGTGGTAAGCGCGTATCGTTTTCTCAAAGGTCCCCTCCCCATGGGCAATCGCAAGTTCCCCAAGCAGATCAGGAAGCCGGACATATCTTACACTGAGATAGCTTCGACATGCCGCCATGCCAAGGGCATTGGACAGATATGTTTTTCCACTGCCGGCAGCTCATTTTAAGATCACATGGTGATCCTCCGTTATATATCGGTTCGTCGAGAGCTCCAGAAGAAGCGATTTATCAAGCTTCCTGTCCGGAAGATACTCGATGTCCTCCATACAGGCATTCGGATAGCGGAAAGCAGCTTGTCTGCGGAGCTTTGCCAGCTTGTTGTTCCTCATGCTTTCCCATTGCCGGTCAACGAGCATCCCAAAGCGGTCTTCAAAAGAGAGCCCGACATAGGTATCATCCCTGCACTGTTCTTCAAAAGCGTCGGCCATGGGAGACAGACGCAGATCATGAAGCTTATCAATCGTCGTCTGTTTGATCATGACCGGTCACCTCCTCCATAGTAAGAGACACCGCGCGTAATACCGTACTTGCTGCCGCTTTTGGAAGTCGGTTTTTCGTGGCTGCGCTTATCCTGTCCGTTCTGCAGAATCACTGTGATGTTCTTCAGACTCGGTTCAGGTGTGTAGGAAAGGGCGCTTTCACAGGCATGCTCCAGACGGTCAGGCGTATATTTATCCGCCAGCTTCATCAATCCTGCACATGGCTTATATCCCTGCTGTTCCACTTTGTGAGAAGTCAGGAACCCATGAGCTACGATCCTGACGGAAGGGCCGACTGTCTCTGCCCAGTCGAGATAATACTCCGCATTATACTGCATGTACTTGCGGTGGTTCTCAGGCATGTGTTCCGGTATATATACCGGATCCGGCGATGAATTCTTCCGCACATGGGATGCGACGCGGCTGTTGTGATAAAACACTTCAACGGTTTTATCGGTGGCACGGATATCGACTTCTTTGCCGATCAGGTCGTGCGAGACAGAATATTTGACATTCCCGACCGTTATGAGATAATCGGGTTGTATGGTGGCTTTTGACCAGACAGCCGACTCATACGGGGTGGCAGGCAACGGCTGGAGATAAGGCTTTTCTTCCTCTTCAAAAGCCGAGAGCCTGCTTCCCTTTCTTTTCTGGAAAGGACGTTCGTTGAATTCCGTCATCTTTTCCTTTATAGCGATGTTGAGATCGTGGAAGGAGAAAAAGGTTCGGTTCCGCAAAGAAGCAAGGACCCAGGTCTCAATGACCCGTACAGATCCTTCGATCGCTGCCTTGTCCTTCGGCGCAAGAGGCCTTGCGGGGATAACTGTTGTTCCGTAGTATTCTGCCATCTCGTGGTAAGAGCGATTTAAAATGACTTCCGCACGGGTATTCCGGATCGTACTCGTCTTGCAATTGTCAGGGACAGTGATCCTCGGAACCCCGCCGAAAAACTCAAATGCATGGATATGGCCGGCCAGCCAGCTGGGTGTCTTCATGTCCGGAAAGGCTTCCGCATAGCCATACATACTGCACGGAAGACAGGCAACGAACACATATGCTTTCATTGCTCCACCGGTAACAGGATCACTGATCGATAACGTATCACCGACCCAGTCGACCTGCATCTGATCACCCGGTTTGTGTTTCAGCCGAAGCGTTGCCTTATGCGTCGCGGCGAACATGTGATAATGTTCGTTGAACTGCGTATGCTGATACGGTATCTTTCCAGCCTGTTCACAGGTAAGGCAGTACTCGGACCACAGAAGCGTCAGGGTGACACCCGGCTTTGCCAACTCTTCGTGGATATGCTCGTAATCGGGCAGCATACGAAGGCTGCTGTCTTTAAGCTCCGGATAAAGGACAAGCTTTAGATCTTCATTTGTCAAGGATCCGGGGATAGGCCAGGAGATGTTTTTCTCTCTGGCCCGCTTCCACACTTCTGCGACCTTATTCCGGCCGCTTCCGGTACTGGAAGCAACGCTGCTGTTACTGTAACCCGCTGATTTCAGACGGATTATTTCTCGGTAATCAACCATGATTATCGACCTCCTAAAATGATAGTCATGCTAATGGCATGCCGGTATCATTATAGGGGCTGCTATATCAACTGCACAGTTTCCGGAAACAGTTGTAACTTTTTCCGGAAACACCTGACACGTTTTACCGAAAAGGTTGCACTTTTCAAGCGGAATACTCAGCTGCAAGTATTCCAGACGATATTGTCGCAAAAAACATTAACCAGTCTGTATCCATTATCACCTTTATTTGTTCCATGTTTGCCTCCATAGCATTATTTATAAAATAATAAACCTTACAAATAAATCTTTCCTTATTAAAGTATTCAAACCTTACAAATTACGTTCTAACACACTTGCTCACACCACCAACTTATTAGTTTTCTTCAAGTACTTCGCCGGTATCGCCCTCTCAAGCTTCCAAGTAATATTCATCGGCCTACTCCCCTCATACTTCACAAAATCGCACAGTCCCAGCAGCGTATACGGTGCCGCCCCCGCCGCGTCATTTTTGAACTCCCTCACACAAATCACTACATTCGACCCGCGCTCCTTGTGATGGATATAACGCTGGCCAGTCGGTGAATTATCCGAAGTTGTGCTCTGCGACTGCCAGTGGAACAGGGTATCGTTGATGGAATAATCGTTGTACATGGTCGTTGGCGAATAGTCCTTGTCCGACTTGTTCAGCGTAATAAAGAACACGTCCGTGTTCTTGGCAGGCAGCCACTTTACGCCTTCGCGGAACGCCATAACCTTTTCATCATCAAATGCTGTCAGTATCTGCCGCGCCGTATATGTGCAGTGGACATCTAACGGGCAGTCGAATCCAATGTCCATCGACTCATCTACAAAATCAATCTGATCGTAAAGATACTGAAGAAGTTCTATCAACTCTGCCAGCATGATCGGCGAATCCGCAAGGTCCATCAGATTCTGCAGTACTTCCTCATCATCAAAGTCTGCGATATACTTCTGCCAAACAGTAATGTAAAACATCCGCATCATTCGGATCTGCACTTCCGACATCTCAGCATATTTGACATCCATCAGCTTTGGCAGAACTTCAAGTAAAAACTCAATCCACCTGCGTGAATCTATTGCCACGATTCTACTAAACGATTTCGTCAATACATCTTCTACGGTTTCGTCAAAATCATCGCGAACCCCTGCCAGCACGGACAATCTCGAAAAACTGAACTTAGCGTAAATTTCCCGCGCATCCATATGATAATGCATCAGGAAATTTGACAGAGTCAGTTTCTTTCCGGTATCTTCCTCAAAACTCTCGATTCGAGAAATAAGTCCTCTCTTTCCCGAATAAGATGCTCGAATATTATTAAGGATGTACTCCTGTGCCTTCTTCTCAAGCTGCACATAGCAACCTTTCGGAGCCGATATAAATCCATGTTTAAGCTCATAGTCGACACTATGTTTTGTATTAGCAAGGAGTGCACGGAACTTCTCCTCAAAATTGTAGCGTTTATTTGCTTGACCGATGAAATCCAAGACAGTCAGGCACTCCTTGCCCTCTGCCAAACGAAGACCGCGACCAAGCTGCTGAAGAAAAATAGTCAGAGACTCTGTCGGTCTCAGGAACAGAACCGTATTAATTTCAGGAATGTCTACGCCCGCAGCACCGTATTTTGCGGTGCTGTATGTGTGATTAACTATATCTTGTGGTTTTTACCCCTATTAAATACCCCAGAGGTTAGTGGCACCCCTGGGGTATTTTTTGCTTAATTCTCCTCCTATACTCTTTTCAGCTACGAAAATAATTTCACTCCCTCTTGCTCAATAACTGTAAAAATCTGCACTAGCCAGCTAAGGAAGGCTGGATTAAGTCCATGAAACAATTCATTAATGTCATATTCTAAAGTGCTATAAAAATTATTCATCCCCTGTCCTAAAAGCATATGAAAATAGCGATTTCTTATTGTTATAAAAATATCAATCACATCACAAAACCTGAATTCAATAGTATTCCCAGAAAATTGAAACCAGCTTTCATTGAGTATTTTTCTAAGATCACTTTCTACGGAACTGATATTTTGGACATCTATATACTGCGAAAAAGTATAATTCATAGTTAAATCATCATCTTCGTATAACGCTTTTATAAATTTCTTGAAGAACTTTAACTCTCCCGAAGAATCGCCCTTAAAGTACTTTTGTAGTGAATCAAAGGATCCTTTATAATTCATTGAAGTAGAGGCAAATATCATAGGAAAACTAAAACTCATGAATTCAAGCAAGCGATACAGGTGAAGAAAGCCTTCTATGTGAGAAACTTGATTACGGACAAAATACTGTGAAAGTTCATTTAGAATCTGAGAATACACAAAATCGTTTCTCCTATCCTTCAATAAGAATTGATCACATGCATTTCGTTCTCTACTGTGTTCTATATCTACTCCAAAAAAATCTGTTAGTACAGCATACGATGTAGGGCCGCTATTACGGCTAGGCAAAACCGTATAGTTTTGATTCTGTTTATATAATAAAGCTCCTGATAAGTCTCTAATATCAACTTTACCAAGTACTAGTTGTATCAAAATACCTTGAGAGGAAATCCTATTCTCATTCATCATAGATGGCAGCTTTTTATATCTTGATGTATATTTAACATCGTATTGATAAATACCCCTCGTTATCGCCATATTTATATCACCATTGAAAAATCATCTATAAGGTCACTTACGCTCTTTTTAACATTACTATCATACTTCTCAAAATACATTTTCACCAGCCGACGTCGTGCTAATCCTAGTTTGATTTTTGACACATCAATAGCTGAAAAAGCATCTTCAAATAGTTTAATACCATCGACTAAGCTATCTTCGTCAACATTTTTAATTTCATTGAAATTCGTTGACATTGCCGCAGAAAACCCTATGAAATTATTAGGAACTCTAAACCACTCCTTCAAATAATCATTACTCATTTTGTCATTAATATACTCTATTACTTCGCTATATTCATTTTCGTTATTAGGAAGATCTGAATCTAGTATTTTATCTGCTATAAGGGCATCCATTCGATCTTCTATAATTTTCTGGTTATCAATATTAATTGAATTGCTAACAAATGCTAAATAGCCTTTTATAATAACTTCTTTACTCATTTCTTCTGAGCTATTTTTAGGCTTCTTTTTCTTAGCTTCTTTTTCAGTAACCGTAAGAATACTTAGTGCATCAAAGTCAATAATATTAGAGGCGAGTATCTCAATTTGATGTCTTGCAGTCATGGGTCTTTGCCCATTATTCAGTGTTATCATTCTATATAACAATCTATCCATTGAGCTTCCTATTAAAACGTTACAATGAAGTCGCCTCTCGAATGGAAATCCATCAGTTGAACAAATCCTTTTCATTGTATTGAGCCTTTGAATGCCATCCAATACAAAAGCATCTTTCAGATTACACTCCAAAAAGGATTCATCTATTTCGTTTTCCTCAATATCATCTTTCACGTGAATTGCAAGCGTAATATTGGGTATTGTGCATCCTCGTAATAGATCGTCTTCTAACCTTTTATAAAATGCAGCTCGTAGAGGACTTCTTTGAAGATCGAGCTTGTCTATAAGCGGCACAAAATTATCTACCGCATATTTATACGTGACACCTAGTGTGACATTCCAACTCTTTATTACATAATCATATTGCCGGTCAAATATTTTTAATTTTGTATCAGCCATATTAACCTCTTTTGCTTATTTAGTATCTATGATGAGCTTATTTTACAGTATTTTTTAATGTATTAGAACCTTTATTCAAGATTAATCTTTGATAGTAAGCCAACCTTTTTCTAAGGCATCTGGAAACTGGAATATTCTCTGCCCACAATCGAATTCAACATAAATATTCCCGTCTTCAATTTTCCTAACCGTTCCGGTACCATACCTGCTGTGCCGAACGGTGGATTGCTCGATCATTGCATTTTCATCAAAGTGTTTTTCTGGTTCCGTCTTTATCTCCACAATCGGTGTGGTCTCCGCTGCAGTTTTTTTCTCCGGAACAACTGTAACCTCAGTTACCTTCTTAATTGGGAACATCCATACCTTTCGTGGATTTCCATTATCGTCAGGTTGAGTTTCCTGATATGGTTGTCCGGCCAGCTCCACAACACCGGAATATGTATATTTCCCAGGCTCATTTACTTCGAAGAGATGGACTTCTACACCATTGTTCTTTGATTCTGCCAAGGTTTTATTTTGCGTCTTATCTAAAGCTTGATCACCAATTTTCCCCATACCGGTATAATGCAATACTCCGTCATTCCACTTGTCGCTATACAAGCCTTTTGTATTATCGCTGATCAGCACCAAGGTGCCTGTGGTCTTTGAACGACGCATCCCGCCCATATTCCCGACCTTAAAGGCTTCTGTCATAACCGCATTAGATACGACTGCTCCTACTTCAAAAGGAGGTTTAAATGCCATATATTTCATTCCTCCATTTACTTCTTTTATCAAATATCTTTCATAATAACCTTACTCGAAGGTCTGAGAGGCTCTCTTCAATATTTGCAACATCAACAAAGAAAACCCTAACATGAACGCCATCGTCACTATCAAACGTAATATCCTGATGGTCCCGCATCTCCGGATTTACTGGATAGAGCAGCCATATTTCCGAAGTATCATATTTTTTTGCATACGCGTACATCTGGTACATATCCGCTTGTGCAATTCCGTAGTTTATGCGCGGCTTATCAACGAGGATCTTCCACTTCGTATCCAGAATGATCTTTGATCCATCTTCCCTGGTAATCACAATGTCCGGCCGCAAAGCAAACTGCCGCGGAGAGTCAAACAAGTAATATCCCTTATCCTGACACGATATATCCCAGTCCAGATCTGCAAAGGTCTTTTTTAGCTGTTTAGCCACATAAGACTCGAATACCTTCTCCATTGGAAATAACAGAGCTCTTGCATTAGTCCCACCGGAAAACGTAGTAAAGCTCTTATTCAGTAAAAACACTCTGGACCAGCGCATCAGCATATCATAATCCTTTGTGTTACGGTCAATCACCACTCGTGAGAAGTTTTTCTGATGGTTTATAGAAGGTCTTACCATTTCAAATGCGGTGAGCAGCTGCCGAATTTCTTTATGGTTTTCCGCGCTACTTGTAATGCTCTGTAACTTTAGCAACGTAGCCTTCACCAGTCGATTCTCCGCTCTGTCGACAAGATATTCATCGTATTGGACATAGAATCTCTCTCCGTGGGCAGCATTCCGCTTAAGATGCTCATTCACCACTAACTTCCCTTTATAAAAGCCCAGATTATCTTCCCTACTAATATAGGAAGATTTTATTCCATGCTTCACAAGATTACGCACTTCCTGTAAATACATGTTGATGAAAATCTCGTAAAGAGTCATACGGTCCATCTTTAGATTTGCATCATTGAAGACTTTACTTGGAAAGTCCTTCATCGTGCGAAGCATGCGGAGGAATACTCTCTTTGTCTCTTCATTTTTGATGTCCGGATCGCTGCCAAAGTCAATCTTAGGAAGGACCTGTATCTGATACCCATTTTGCATCTGGATCAGTCCAACATAATTGTTTGCCGAAATAATGTCGCCTACATTCCTTCGGAAGCCAATCTTCAAGAATTCCAGTGCGTCTGCATATTCCTCATCACCGGCAAATGCGTGAATGAATTCCTCCAAATCTCGAAAAACCGGCTCTGGAAGGTATGCATATTCTGTTTTGAAATCCGGGTTACAGGAAATCTTATCAAATTCCCTTACTTCCAGCAGTTTTTTCATATTACAGGCCCTTGCCTATCTGTTTATAGCTTTCCAGTTTCTGGAACGCTTCATGCTGCACGCTATACCCCTTTTCCGGAAGATCGATGTCTGGATTTCCATTGAAGATATCTTTCACTTTTACGGTATGATCCAGTATGAATTTATACTCATCCTCTTTACTGTTATCACCCAGAACCAGCTGAATCTTCTCGTAATCCTCGTAAAAGTACTCCTGAAGGAGTGGAATAACATTCTTCTCAAAAATTCCCGCGAGTGTTTCAAGAGAAGCATCGTCTGCCAACTTCTTAAAGAAAGCATGACCAATTGTATGCTCCCGATCAAATAAGTATTCGATTCTCTTATTAATTATGTCCAGCATTCTGGCTACGTTCAGTTTCTCTCCATCTACTTCAATCGTTCCAATGCCTAAACTTTGCAAGACTTCAGAATTCGGCATCATCTCCTTGAATTCAAATCTTCTCCGAAGAGCTGTATCCATTAATGCAATAGAACGATCTGCGGTATTCATAGTCCCTATGATATAAACATTTTTCGGGACAGAAAACGATTCTCCGGAATAGGGTAAAATCGCTTCCATTGCCTCCGGTGCTCCTGCCCGTTTTGTATCCTCTATGAGGGTGATCAGTTCACCAAAAATTTTAGATATATTCCCTCGATTAATTTCATCGATGACAAATACATAAGGCTTTGCACCTGTGTCTGAACTAATATCATCTTCATCAATATAATTCTTTAAAATCTCGGACAGAACCTCAGTTCCCAAATAATCAATTGAATAAATGGTAAATCGAGCTAATTGCTTTTTCCCTCTCGGAAGATACTGGACCATGTCCATATCGATGTTTTTTGCAATCCACTCAACTTTTCGTTTTCTTGGGTACTCTCCTAATGATTTATCATATTCATATTCTCCAGCAATCACACCGATTGCATCAACGCTTTGAGAATTCTTTTCAATGAAAACAACATCCCCTGGTTCCATTTCATATGTAAATGCATGCAACATCTGTTTTGCACGCCACGAGAGATCTTCATCATCTTGCAATTTGGCATCTTCAATTTCTGGCCACCCGATGCGTACCTCATTCTTGTTAAAGCATTCCTGCTTCAGAGGAGTCATTTCAGGACCACCAAGAATCATTATCCAAAGTCTTGGATGATCCTTTATTCTCGTCCCTCCCTTTGCTTGAATATTGACAGCATTTGCATGTTTGCAGAAATCCTTAAATACTCCATCCTCGATTGTATAACCGAGTGATTCACTGTCGTCGTCCAGTTTAGGCTTAATCCCTTCAATGAATTCCTCATACCCATATGACTGATGAAATGTAGTAAACACAATTCTTCCTTCTTCTTGTAGTTCTTTATACCTTTGTAAAACGTCTTGATAAGAGTCCTTCATCACCTCTTCGACATCTCTCTCCTCACAAATTGCGACTGCATATATAGCTGAATTATATGTTTTGCCTGTACCGGGAGGACCGTATAAAATCAAATTATGATCAAACTGATAAACCGTATCATTCATTTGCACTTTTTCAAAGACTCCTTCATTTCTAAGCATTTCCACAGCTTTAACAACAGGTTCACGCATTTTCCAGCAATATATCCCTTTATGAGTATCATCGTTTTGAACGTCTTTTCCTTGGAACAAAACAGGCCAATAGGATGAAGATTCCTGATCCTCTATGACAGGACAATCTGTTTTTTCTCGTATTCTTCGTGCCAATGACGTCAAATACCGATTATAGCGAGCATATGGTTTATTAAACCGGCTTTCCAAATCTGCACAAGTTCCTAAGTGTTCCGGCATCTGATACAAGTCATATAATGCTTCAAGCCATTCTTTTCTGGTTACGCTTGTATCAAGAAACAGATCATAGTATTCTTCAGCGGTTATACCTGGATCATATTCGGATAGACTTGGCCACCATTCCTCTTGGGCAGGCACATCGTCTTCATTCATAACATACTCATATAATTTTTGTATTATCTCTGCTGCCTGAAGCACCTCTCCTGCGATCGTTCCAGCTTCGTCTTTCTCCGGTAGATCATCTATCGCTTTAAGAATCTGCATTTTCTTAAGCGCGCCATCTTCACACAGTTGTTTTACCTTCTCTGTGTCGGTTCCTAAATACTCGTATACTCCATTCGTATAGGTAACCAGATACACCATACCCTGCGGAAGAGCGCAATCCTTTAGGCGAAGCTGTTTCCGATAATCTTCCGGTTTACTAGTTCCATCGCGTGTCTCCGCACGAATTGAAATATACTGTCCATCCCCCGGAACCTCATTATCATGTGTAGATATGGAAATGGAAACACTTTGTGGATACTGTTTCCATTCTCTCTTCTTAAGCTCCGCCCAAATATAACGTTCGACGACTTGCCCCTGATTAACCCAATTCGAACAAGAGACATATTCGAGGCCTGGAAGTTGATCCGCTATATCTTTAATGAATGCTACAAACTTTTTACGAGCATCCTTCCCTCTCCTTCCCAGTTCGGCCATATATTCGGCACGATCACCAGCATTTTCTGGAAGTGAATATTTCTCTCCAGTATAATCTGCTAAGAATGAAACCATCTCAGAAAAGCCGTACATCTTATGATTCGCTGTGACTGCTTCCCATAATTTTCTCAGTCCCGGTAATACTGTGGGTTTAATTTCAATACCCGAACTTTGTGGACTCCATTGCTGCCCCGCACATTTCGCATTTAATTCATCTTGGGGTATAAACTTATCCTTAGTATAATCGATCAGGCTGTCAAATCTTACGTCGATCGTCTTCTGTTTCTTTCCCTCCGCTGCTTTCGCGGCATTATAATGTTCCTTCTCATAGCTTGGGCGTATTACGGTACCATGACCAATAATTCCTCTTGGCTCATCTCCAAGTTTAATAAGGAATACTTCTTCACCGATTTGCGGCTTTGTATTAGAACAAGCCCAGTTGTCCACAAACGTTTTACCGTTTTTCGTAGATTCACATACTTCGGAAAAATTCTCCCAATCCCAGTTTTTCTGATTCCATGCGATCAGCCAAACTCGATCGCTCTCGGTAGAAGCTTCCTTTGGCAACTCAATAACGCTAATTTCGTAATTAAAATCTTCAACTCTTTTAAAAACGAGATAATGCTCTGCGTCATCCTGTATTGTTTTTTCAAATTCATCGGCAAGTGCATCACGCCAACCGAGACGAATTTGCATCGCATTCTCAAAATCTCTCCTAATATACCCGTCATACGAAATGCCCTGGTACGTAAGTACAAGACTCTGCATTGCCCCCTTACCAATTCCGGATATTCTAAAGAACCATAGAATCTCTTTCGGAATGTCAACACAATGATCATATATGAGCGAGTCATTGTACTCAGTTCTTGCTACTACCTCACTAACAACTTCCCAAGCCCCAAAAACACCATGTTCGTGTTCCTTAGCATAATCTTCGATCTGCCAAGCAGCGATGTCAAAAATTCGATAATTTTTATATAAAAACGATCTATCTCTGAACTCTTTGATTATTCTGCAATTTTCAATATAAGTCTCGATGTTGTCTCGCTTGTAAAGTTTAACTCCCAATACCTCGAAAATATTTTTATTCCCCATATTTGCGTTCATTACTGGGAATGTATAAGGATGTAAGCAATGTAAAACCATGGATGCAGAAGCAGCGCGCATACCTTGAAAGGATTTTGTAAGTACTTTTGCTGCTCTATCATACATTTCATAGTCATCTGTCATCGGAAGTAAATCGCAGCACATTCGAATAAAATCTTGGACATGCTGAGGGGTAGTCATAGTTCCAAAAGAAAAGAATCCTGTACCAAACAATCCGATAGAAATATCTGCATCGACACCAGTCTGATTGCTTGTGTACTCTCCTCTGGAAGCCTTCTCCCAAATTTCATCTAACAGCAGAGTTAAATACTCTTTATCATCTGAAAGAAGATGGCTCTCCTTGATCGTATTCTTTTTTGCTTCAATCCCCTGTCTCCAGGTTCCGACAGTGGTCAAATAAACTAAATTGAGGTCTTTGTAATCCAATACAGAAAAATCCTTCAGTTTAGAATATGCTTCTATCGTTTCCCTCATTAATTCATAGCAGCCATCATGCTCATCGGGATTCATCTCTGATTTACCCCTCAGTAAATTCATGATCGCTTGAACATCATATCCTTGAGTCATTCTTCTGTCCTTTCCATCATAAGTAATATATTTTTCCTCAAAACGTTGTAGGAGTCTTTTCATATATTGAACCAAATAGTATGCTTTAATAATTATACAACAACTTCTATTCAGATACATAAAAAAAGCGGCACCTCTCACGAAGAAAGGTGCCGGAAAAACTGTGTTTTATTCTGTTATACATACTTCTTTTGTCGTCCCATCAAGGAACCGGACTGTAAAGTGCGTTTTGCTGTGGATCACAATCCTCTCTAAGACCATTCGGGTATGCTCGTGTACTTCACATGCAAGCGACCCCTGACCCGTCAAATCAATCATCTGCTTGGCACGCATCTTCTCAAGCGGATTCCCAGCTTCCTTCATAGCCTCCCATGTCGGAAGCAGCGAATCTCTGTCCTTTACCACAGCATTCCAAGCGATAACAAAAGCCCTACGGATGGTCTCGTCTTTTACATTATCAGCATTACAGGTTTTTCCGTTCACTGGCCGCTTCATTCGACAAGCCCAGAAAAACTCTCCTCGATTAGACCAGCATTTTCTTTCATAAGCATTCCCGCATCTGCCGCAGACAAGTTTTGATGTAAAGCCGCTTTTAATAGAGGCATTGCCAAAATGGGCGATCCTTACTTCTTTACAAAAACCTTCTCTTCTTTCAAGCTCCATCTGGACCGCTTCCCACTCGTCTCTTGCAATGATAGGCTTATGAGAATTCTCGACGTAGTATTGTTCGACCTGGCCCTCATTCTTCACTCGTTTCTTACTGAGATAGTCTGTTGTATAGGTTTTCTGCAGCCTGGCGTCACCCTGGTACTTCTCATTTCTCAGCATACCCCGAATTGTAGCGCCGTTCCAAGCGACACGCCCTTTCACACCTTTCACCTTATCCTCATTGAGGTGATTCGCGATCTCGTTAGGCGTCCAGCCCTCTTCAAACTCCCGGAAGACTCTGCGTACGATCTTGGCCTGCTCCGGATTAATAATAAGGTTTCCATCCTTATCCGCATCGTAACCCATGAATCCTTTTGTGTTTACATGAACAATGCCCTGTTTGTAGTTGTGCCGAAGTGCCCATTTGCAGTTCTCAGAAATGTTCCGTGACTCTTCCTGAGCCAGGGAACTAAGAATCGTGAAAAGCAGCTCACCGCTCGCATCCATTGTGCTGATGTTTTCCTTTTCGAAGATGATCCCGATTCCCAGGCCTTTCAGTTTCCGAGAGTAGGTAAGGCAGTCCTGCGTATTCCTGGCAAATCTTGATATAGATTTCGTGATCACCAGGTCGATCTTCCCCGCCTCACAATCCGCGATCATTCGGTTAAATCCTTCACGCTTTTTTGTGTTGGTACCGCTAATACCTTCGTCTGCGTAAATATCGACTAATTGGTACTCTGCCTTTTCATTGATATATTTGGTGTAATACTCAACCTGGTTTTCAAAGGAATTTAACTGCTCTTCCTGGTCTGTGGAAACGCGGCAATAGGCTGCTACTCTAATCTTCTTTGATCCCGTCTCACTTCTTCTTCCTCTCTGGCTTCTCCTTTGTGCAGGAATAACTGTAATGCTTCTCGCCATTTTCCTTCTCCTCTCTTAAAATGAAATATCCATCTTTATCCGGAAGCCTGTCCATAACCTCCTCCGGAACGATAATGCCGCTGCAAAACGCACTGCGGTAGATGGACTTACCACCGCAAATAAATTGGACCCTTCCATCGTCTCGGCGCTGACGGTAAAGAGGCCACCCACACTTCTCGCAGAATATCCGCTTATAATAATGGTAGTTTTCTTTGTTGTATGGCTTCATTTCTGCTGCGTATTCTTTCTTCTTATGTCGCTTCTTCCAGGTACTTTCCTTTGTGATGCTGTATTGTTTTGGGATCGGTTTATCCGGATCCATCGTGATATAGATGTTCTCTGTAATGGCTCCCCAGGATTCAACCACCTTCTGTGGCACTGTAATTCCAGGACAGCAGACACCAACTCCTTTGTTTCTTTTATGGCAGTAGAAGGAATACTGTGCACCTGATTTCGTTTTCACCGCATAAAGCCTCTGCCCGCAGTATCCGCAGAACAGCTTATTCTTGTACGGGTAATTCTCCACCGTCATAGGCAAAAGATCGAGATGTTCCGTCTTTTCCTTTGCACGCTTTTCTATGACTGCGTTCGCTTCTTCCCAAAGCTTTCTCGTGACAATTGCCGGATGATCATCTTCGATATACCAGCAAGGCAGCTCGCCGCGGTTAATCCGATGCCTGCGATCTTCATCGATGAAATGCTTTTGCATGATATAATCGCCCTTATAAATCTCGCTTTGAACGATCTTGTAAATCTGTTCAAATCGCAGGTCCTTCCCATCTCGGTTATGAAATCCGGCTTCCTTGGCCATTTTTAAGATGGTTGTCACCGTATACTCATCCCGGATCCACTTATAAATTTGTTTAATCATGGCTGCTTCTTCTGGAACAATCTCAAATGTTCCTTCCTTCTCACCCTTGCGATACCCTAAAGCTTTATGGAGCCGGTACATCGGCCTACCTTCCTCAAACTGCCGGCGCCTGGACATGCGAGCAAGTTCCCGGTACGTATCACTCTCGCCCTGGGCAAAAGCAGCATACACTGTCATCAGAAGTTCTCCATCTTGTGTAAGCGTGTTGATGTTCTGCAATTCAAAGAAAACACCGATACCTAAATCCTTCAGCTCTCTCGTAGCTTTCAAGATAGTATCGGTGTTTCGTGCAAACCTTGTTATGGACTTTGTAATAATCAGGTTTATCTTTCCTGCCCTTGCATCCTTCATCATCTGCTGGAAGCCTGGACGCTTTTCCTTAAAACCAGAAATTCCTTGATCAAAGTAAATCCCGGCATACTCATAGTTGGGATTACTTTGGATAAGCTCCTCGTAGTATTCTCGCTGGTTTTCGATCGAGGATTCCTGCTCCTCGCTCTCAGAAGATACGCGGCAATAAGCAGCAACCTTAAGTTGCTCCTTTATCTTTTTCTTTGCCTCTATAACGGTTACTTCCACGTGCCTTACCTCCTCGTCGTAGTGTCACATGTTATCTCTAATGTCAAATAATAGCAAGTCAAACCCCCGTTGATATTGCAAAAGTTGGGTGATAGGTTCAAAAAAATACTGCGAATCACCGCCTTTGGTGATCCGCAGTTTGAGGATTTTTTAATTCAAAACGTTGTTTGATACCCACATCGCAGGTCTTATACCTTCACTCTCGTTTACACGAGGTTTATTATCAAGAATTCCCTTTGGACTTACCAAATACTTGTAAAGATCGCTACTATAAGAATCAATCAACCAGTAAGAATCTTGCGGATATTTTTTCTGTTGTTTCGCATATTCCGTTGCATGTGCAATCCGGTCTTCATCGCTTTCAAAATAACTGAACGCCTGATCGACACTTAAAACGAATATGTGATCTTGTGTTTGTTCTCCTGCTTTATGATCTTCTTTAAAGTCCTGTACAGTAGTTGTCTTGATTGCATTTCTTTCTTCATTTGAGAATGCGTTTTGATAAAAATCTTCATTCAGCCAATGTCTTAATGAACTATTTTTCCAGTCAGTAGCTTCAGCTTGAGTAGACTCATTAAAGTCTTTATAATCGATAATATTCTTAGTGATCAGCAGAGTAGCATTATCTTTCTTATCTAAAACACGCCATTCGAGACTTTCTCCTCCATAATTTCCAAGCTTTACAGTTTCGTAGGGAGGCAAGGTAGGTTTAGGAGTCACTTCCGGTTTTGCATTTTTTGAAAAATAAGTTACGACTACTTTTGAATGACTATCAAAAACTTCGCCACGTTTAAAACCTTTTTTACCATTAATACTAATTGAATCTACCTCTCCTTCGTCATCGAAAAATCCTTTCTCAATAGCTTTCTTGCTGACCTTAGTAAACCCCATCTTCTTCAGTTCCGAAACAACCGTCTTATAATTTTCATATTTGAAATCAGAGGAAGACTTTGTGGTCTGAATCATTCCTTCTGGAAGCTTCTCCTTGTACTCTACATAATTCTCAGTAACTGATACATACTCAACTGTACCGTGAATTTCATAAGAGCATTCCAGATCTCTTATGACATTTAATGTCGTAGCTCTCTGTACATTCGAATCCTCATTTTTTTCAAAACGAAGCTCATGTTTTCCAGACTTAAGCTTAATATGGAAATCATATTTTTTTCCGCATTTCATAACTCCCTGCTCTACATCATCAATAAGGAACTTGATATCATAATCAACAGCACCATATTTTTCATATTTGATATAGATATCTGCTTGATACTCATTATCCGAAGTATCCTGGGCCATTGTCACTATGCAACTGCATCCAATGATAAGTATTGCCGCAACTACGATAGCGATTTTTCTGAACACATTTTTCATCTTCCCCTCCTTAGATAAATTGGTATTTGAAACATTATATCATAACCACACGCACAATTCTCAATGAATATAAGAATCATGCGTGTAGTAAAAGATGTTAAGAACATAGCTTCTCAAACGTCTGCGGTCCAGCAATGCCGTCAACACCAATGCCGGTTTCTTTCTGAAATTCCCGCACACCTTCCTCCGTACCAGCTCCGAAGATCGCATCGATCTTGGTATCCTGGATACCGTGCACGAGGAGGCCAGCCTGGAGAATGCTAACGAGGAGCCCCTTGTCTCCCTTTTCAATAATTCTGCATGCACTCTTTGTCTCCGGACCGAACGAGCCGTCCATGGAAATCCTGCATCCGTAGACCTCGAGCAGGCACTTCTGCAATGCCATGACGAGTGCCTTCTTCGTCTTCGGACCGTACTGCCCGTCAACGACGAGCGCCGCATTGATCAGCCGATTCAGCCATACCTGCACAGTAGCAACTCCCATAGCCTTCCTCGTATCCGTACCGACGATGCCGTCCTGCATGAGACCGCATGCCCTCTGGAATGCCACAACGGCAGCATGTGTATCATCACCGAAATAGCCGTCTGCTCCTGCTTTTCCACAGGAATAGCCAAGTGCAATCAGATCTTCCTGCAGCTGCTTCACTTCTTCTCCCTGGCTTCCTTTCTGCAGAACATCGCTAACGGTAGATATGGAACTTCCCATAAGCTCTGCCACACGGCTCCTGAACTTCTCCCAGGTCCAGTTGCTTCCCTGACCCTCATATCCGCCCCGAGATGTAGGCATAAGAGGCATCGGGCAGCACTTTGTCGTCACATCACCGTGCCGAAGGAGATTCGTGATCGGGATATTGTAGACTGTCAGGATGGATGCGGCAAGCTGGGCTGCCGTCTCCTGCGCACTCTCCGTAAACATCCACGCACCCTGCGAATCTCGGAAGGTACCAATCTCGATGCCGATCGTGTTACTGTTCCTCGCGTCATCATGGATATATCGGTACCCGTTCCTGCTGTTCGCGGCAACGTGCCAGATCTTATCCGTGACGAGCGCTGCCTGGTACGCTTTCCTACCGTCGATGGGCACGTAGAAATGCCCGCCGTATCCGCCCCCGTAGAGATAGGGATTATCCGCGTTGTCTACGCCAAGGTAATGGATGGCGAGATATTTGTGGCTGTTTGCATTATGCTCCGGCACCTCATCCCGGTTGGCCGCGACAAGATCGACCAGTGTCTTACCGAATCCTGCCATCATGGATCGCACGGACTTTATGACCGTAACCTTCTTATCATACTGCGTGAGGCCATGCTCCCGGATAATGCGCATCACGCTCTCCGGATACTCCGGGTCTGTGCAGTATCCCCTTCCTGCCACCGTCCGGATCAATGTCTCCGGATCAGTGATGGAGAGGACGTCCCGGTACTTATAGGATCCTCCGCGGCTATACCTCGCATCCCGCATGAACTGGCAGTAGTCGTAGAAGCAGTCCTGAAGGCTGTCATACTTCCGGAAGTCGTCCGTAATGTAATGCATGCCGCCATCCCACTCCGGCGTTCTCTTGGTGATGAACGCACCGTGCCAATAGCTACTCTCCCATGTGGAGTTCAGAAGCTCACGCTTCATACCGAGGACGTTGTTGTCCGTTCTCAAGGCAGGCCTGAGCGATCAAGACGCTGGCGATGTAACCAAACCTCTGCTGCGCTTTCACTGCACAAGGCGCCATTTTCTCGATCCATTCTCTCTCTGTCATATTGTCTCCTTTCCTATATAAAAGGCACCTGCCTCGATATGAAGCAGATGCCTGGTGTATCATTTATTATCTCTATCGTGGAGCTGTTCTAAGACGAGCCGCAGCTGGTCCGGAATGGGAAGCCCCAGATGGCCGGCATTCTCAA
>CACYPS010000047.1 GCA_902776305.1 uncultured Lachnospiraceae bacterium
AAACCTGCTCCACTTCGGTAAAAGGTACAGAGGAAGCGGCTGAAAGCAGGCAAGATATACCGAAGCAGAAGCCCAAACCTGCTCCACTTCGGTAAAAGGTGCAGAGGAAGCGGCTGAAAGCAGGCAAGATATACCGAAGCAGAAGCCCAAACCTGCTCCACTTCGGTAAAAGGTGCAGTGGAAGTGTCCGGAAGCAGAAAGTTCATGCCGCATCATCTGGAAGATGACCAGCCGTATACAGTATGTTATAATAAGTTATATTTATTGTCAGCACTAAAGAGCCAATGAATGCCATTATTCAGAAAAATAAAGGCTCGAAACACACTGTACCGAATGTTTTTGTATATCAATTTAGAGAGGAGAAAGGTCTATGGAAAAGCAATATAGCAAATGGTATGTTACAGGTCTCAAAGTCCTCCTGTCCGCTGTCTTCATCGCTGCATTCATCTTCCTGTTTTGCGGCAAATTCACCGCCACAGTCCACGCCTCCGGATCCTATTCCAAGTGCTATCGCGTGTCCGGAACGGAAAACTATCTCGCACTCCGCACCAAACCCGCATATGAAAAGAAAAATGAGATCGGGAAACTCTACAACGGAGATACGGTATGGCTTCTTGATTTCGGGGAGGGAAACTACTGGTATGTTTCCACTGCGATCGGGGACGGCTATGTCAACAAGAATTATCTTGTTCCGGTATCCAACAGCAGTGATGCCTCTTCGGATTCCTGGAATACGCTCAAAGTGGCGGGAACAAAGAATTATCTTGCACTCCGAAGTTCAAGGTCCAGTGACTCTTCCAATGAAATCGGGAAACTTCATAATAACGATACGGCTATTCTTGTAAGATTTGATGATTCCCAGTATTGGCTTATCTATGCGCCTTCAGTCGGCAAATTCGGCTACGTCAATAAGAACTATCTCGTAAATCAATACGGCGGAGATTTTTATGGTTTTGCAGATGACATGTATATTGCGGCAGGAATGAATAATTATCTCGCCCTCCGAAGTCAAATGTCGAGTAAATCTTCCAACGAAATCGGAAAGATTCACCATGGTCAGCCCGTAGAATACATCGCGGCGGGAAATGGTCCCTACTGTTATGTGTACGCTCCGACCCTCGGCAAGTTCGGTTATGTCAACGGGGATTATCTTATCAAGGTCGGCAGCGGCAACGGAAATTACGGCAATTCTTATCCTAAATATAAGGTAACAGGAACAAGTCAGTATCTTGCCCTCAGAAAAGCCAGAAACTATGATTCGTCCAATGAAATCGGAAAACTCAAGAACGGGCAGATGGTAGAATATGTTGAAAGTGCTGATTCCACCTACTGGTTCGTGTATGCACCGACTCTCGGGAAATTCGGCTATGTTAATAAAAATTATCTGACCAAATAAACGGAGGTAACTGCGACATGGGGCTTTCCAGGTAGTAACACCCCGTATGCAACACGAAGTGTGTATCCCATAATCCCCCAAGAGGTATCAACATGATAAAAACATTTAGAAAACTGCTCTCCCTGCTCCTTACGACTGTTCTTATACTGAGCAGCTATGCTCCGGTTATGGCCGCGGAGAGCGATGGCGGATATATTTTCGGCTCCGCTGAGTATTATTCTACCTACACACCCGGAAAACTGCTCGCCGACAGCTTCTATTATACGGATGAATGGTTTGGGGAAGATCCATTTGTTCAAAATGATTCCCTCGCGCTCCTCTCCATGCAGCTGACCGCATCCGCCGTACCTCTTGATGTTGATACGCCGGTCGCGGATTTTCTGAGTGATCTGGGATTTGACACAATCGGATTCTCAACACTCGGTCATGAAGACCCATGGGCCTGCAACTATGCCTGGGCCACTAAAACCATCACACTGGGCGAAGAGACCAGAACCCTTGCAGCTGTTATCATACAGAGTCGCGCAGAAGATCAGCCGGAGAAGCAATACGGCTGGACTCAAAATTTCATTGTCAACGACGATTCCGCCCAGGGAGACCACTACGGACTCTCCGCCGCTGCCTCAAGCATACTCGGCGACGTTGCGTCATTGGGCGACGGCAACACGACATACTGGATCATGGGTCATAGCAGAGGCGGTGCGATTGCGGGTCTTGTCGCGGCGCATTTGCCGGAAGTAGATCCGGGAGCGGCCGGAAATATTTTCGCATATACATTTGAAGCTCCGAGAACGGTCGACAGTGCATATGTACCGGACAATGGGGAATACTTCGGATACATCCATAATTATGTGTGCAGTGACGACGCAGTGACGGAAATACCGCCGTGGGATATGGTTCGCTACGGAGTTGACCATCAGCTTGATACCGATGAGGCAAATGCCGCCCTATTTGAAAAGCTCGCCCAAATCGGCAGCGATGCAGTGGAGAAGGAAGACTCTTATGTGCCGGGCAGAAATGCACTCTTCAATATTCTTGACGCTATAGTTTACAGAATTTCGGAAAGGCCGGCCTATTCTGATGTGAACATAGACTGTATAATCGATCCGATAGGCAACGAAATGCCGATTGATTATGTGTATCAGGATACGATTGCCCGTGCGGTAGCCTTCGTAACGTCCGGTGACCTCGGAGGAATATCGATGGAAGCCATCATGGAGGAACCGAATAAACTTATTCCGGTTCTGGGACCTCTCGTAATGGCAGTAAAGTATGACTCGCCGGATTACTACTGGGATGCTGCAACGGCTCTTTCGGGTTTTCTACATGAATCAGGGATTGAGCTTCCGCTTGATGAAGTCGATATCTATGTGCTTCTGAAGCTTATCGGTCCGTATCTGATAAATGCGGAAGCTGTGCCGGACGAGTTGCCGGAGAGCGCCGCTGAATATCTGCTGTTCCTGAACGTGGAAGCACTAAGCCTTCTTGGGGGAGCAAAGGATTTGGCTTTTTCACACCAATTCGATACGGTCATTGCCCGGCTCATGGCTCTGGCAGAAATGCCGCTTCTGGAGGACATTGATATCAAAATCCCGGAGCCGCAGACAGGAGATGAGGTTTATACGGCACCTTTCGAGGTCTCTGAAGACATACTCTCCCGCGGTAACGACTGGCTCAGCGTATCTTCCGAATGGAATACAGATGAAGAGGTGCTGTCGGAAGGCGGGGTATATTATCTTACAGTAGAACTGCAGGCTCTTGGACACGTTGCGCCGGAGGATTACCGGCTGACGCTCAACGGAGAGGAGCCGGTGGGTCCGCTTGAGATGTCATTTGCAAACGGCATCCAGACCGTTATCGGCACTTTCGCATTTGCATTTGGCGAAGCTGAGAGAGTGACGGTTTCATTTGACGCATCCGGCCGCGCACAGGATCCGGAGCCTGTCCAGGTCGCAAAGGGTTCCCGCCTGGGACTGGTCTTAGAACCTGTCACCTTTGAGGACCAGACGGACGGCGAGGTCATCTGGAGATTTACGGGGTGGCAGAAGGACGGAGCGTCCTGGGAAAATGTCACCGCCACCGAAGACATCACCCTCACAGCCGGATGGAAAGGGTGTATTTCGGATGTTGCGCTTACATATGAAGCCCCGCACGCCGGCGAAAATGCCGGCATCCCGACGGTTCCTGCCGGCGTCCGATACAAGGTACAGGAAGCCAATGTTTATACGCCGGAGTACAGAGATGCGTCTTCTCCGCTGGAAGAGGGTGAATACATAATGTCAATCAATGTCGTTCCCACTGAGGAAGGGCTCGAATTCCTGTCAGAAGAGGATGAATATGGTTTCTTCGACTACAGCGGGACCATTTTGATGAACGGCGAACCGATTTCCTGCCATTACGATAAGGAGTCAAATACTCTGAGTCTGGAATACAGTTTTACGACGCTTCCGCAGGAGATAACGTATAGCTGCACAGCCGGTGACGGAAACGAGTGGACGAAGGGGAGCGGAACCGAAAGTGAATTCACTTTCAGCCGTTCGGTGGATGATGAGAGTACATTTGCGCATTTTACAGGAATACAGATTGACGGCGCAGATGTAGCAGAGACGAACTATGCGGCGGAAGCCGGCAGCGTCAACATCAGGCTTTCATCCGCGTATCTGGAAACGCTTTCCGAGGGGGAGCATACGCTCACGGCTGTTTTTGATGACGGGGCTGCAGAGGCTGCCTTTACGGTGCTTCCCGCTAAAAAGGATGGTGAAGACGATTCCGACGATTCCGGGAAGACGGATGACGGGACGGATGACTCCGGGAAGACGGACGATGGCAAGGATGATTCCGGGAAGACGGACGACGGCAAGGATGACTCCGGGAAAACGGATGACGGGAAGGATGATTCCGGGAAGACAGATGACGGAAAGAATCCGTCCGGCGGTTCAAAATCGGATTCTTCCGGGAAATCCGGCAATGGATCGGGCAGTTCATCGGGTGGCTCAAAGAGCACGTCAGGAAGTTCCGCCAATTCCCCGACAATTGCACCGAGAAGTAACGCTGCAACGGCTGTGAGCAGAAAGAGCCTGACAAGTGTTGCTTCCGAGAGCGGGACTACAAAGACGGAAAATACGACGAAGAGCGCGAAGTCCGCAAAGACTGCGAAGGGTGCCGCTACGGGGGATGAGAGTCAGGTGCTGCTGTGGGCGGCGGTGATGGTGATGGCGATGGCGGCGATTCGTAAGACGGCCGCGAGGAGACGGTGAGATAGGGTAACGTATAGCCATGTTATTGAGCACGGATGAGCCTGACGAGCAGAAAGTATTAACATGTCGAAAGTGAGAAGAAGCTGCTACAGGAAGAGATCCGTCAGCTCCGGAGAGATAAAAACGATGAAAGGCAATGGGAATGGAAGCCATTCCTGAGTCGGAAATAGTAAAAATAGTAAAAATAGTAAAAAGTTTTAAAATAGTAAAAATAGTAAATCACTCAGAACAGCAGGCGACAATTTTTGACGTAATATCTGAACTGAGTATAAGGAGGGAATACAAATCATGAAAGTAGCTGTCAGATACTATACCAAAACCGGAAACACGAAGAGACTCGCAGAGTCTATAGGAAATGCAGTCGGAGTGGAGGCACTTCCGATCAGCACTCCCATCACGGAACCCGTAGACATTCTGTTTCTCGGAAATTCCTATTATGCTTTCAGCATAGACCCGGAAGTACGGGATTTCGTCAAGGGACTCGACAAGAATAAGGTCGGCAAGATTGTCAACTTTGGCTCGGCTGCCATGCTGAACTCTACCTACAAGAAGGTGAAGGCGGTAGCGGATAAGGTAGGTATTCCGATGGACGAGCGTGAGTTCCACTGCAAGGGTGAGTTCAAGGGCATACACAAGGGAAAGCCGGATGAATCCGATATGAAGGCAGCGGCGGAGTTTGCCAAAAAGATAGTGGGGGATTGACACCCGCCACTGAGACTATTTTGTTGTCCACCGCCTATAGAGGCGGGGGGGGCATCTCACACTGAGATATATCAAGGGACCGGTCAGCCGGTCCCTTGTGTTTTCGTTTTGGGATATTCCCTTGCAGTTCTGTACTGCTGTCACATTCTTGTGCCCGCATAGCTTTTTAATCTTCAATTCAGTGCGTTTTTCATATCTTCTGCTTGCACTCCGGCACCGGACTTCTATGTAAAGTACTTTACAAACAAGTTCTTAGAATCAGTTAATCCAGATCATCTTCCTTCCATAGCATGCACCAGCCGCAGGATTGTTTCCTGCACCGGGACACTCAGTCCCTGTTCCTTTGCGGCACGCACCACAGCGCCGCAGATGAAATCCGCCTCTGTTTTTCTGCCGTTCTTAATGTCCGCATAGATGCTGGTGTAGCCATCCGGTGCATTTCTCAAGTGCTCACGAACCCTGAGAATCTGTTCTTCCGGTGAAAATACTGCTCCTTCTCCCGCCGCAGCCGCACATATTTCGCGGATCAGATCCTCGCAGATCGACCATGCGTAGGAATCTTCCGCGATATAGCCCTGCGGAACCTGCAGGACGCCGGAGAGTACGCTGGATGAAGCATTGATCATCAGCTTATTCCAGACATCGAAACGGATGTTTTCGCTGACGGAACAGGGGAAGCCTGCATTTTCAAATATTTCTCGGAGCTCCTCCAGACGTGCTTTATCCGGACCCGGCTCTCCCTTGGCAGCGGCGCCGCCGAAGACAGTTTCACCAAGTCCGCTGTTAACGATGACGGAAGCGCTTTCCCGATAGCTTCCCTGTTTTGTCGTTCCGATGAGCACATGTGCGGAATCCGCAAATTCACGCATCACACGGTCGTGGCCTGCACCGTTCTGCAGTGTGAGTAGCATCGTATCCGGGCCGATTAATCCTTTATTCTCAGTCAGAACATCCGCTATCTGATACGCTTTAGTAAAGAGCAGAATCACATCTGCTGTCTCGTTACAGGTGCCCGCCATGTATGCGGGTATTTTTCTTGTGACACTGCAGTCGCCGCGTTTGATGGTGACGCCGTTTGTGTTGATTTCCTTCAGATTTACGGCGTTACTGCCGATCAGTGTCACGTCCGCACAGGCGGCGAGTTTTCCTCCGAACAGGAGTCCCATGGCTCCGGGGCCTATTACTGTGATTTTCATGTTGATCCTCCCAAATTCTCAAAGTCTCTTATTCAATTATAACAGAGTTAACGTAAGTTATGACATCAGATAAAAAACATAGTTCAGAAATATCGGATGAACTTGTGTTTACTCACAATATAAATCGTTTTCTCTGAAAAAGAGTGATTCTCTTACGATTAAGTATTTAGAGGCACAAATAAACAGAGGATGAAGGCAAAAGAAGTACAGAAAAAATGTGCGTTTCGCTGAAAAAGATCCTCTTGCTTACGATTATGTATGTAGAAGCAAAGAATACTTATAAGAGAATGAGGTAAAAACATGAAGATGAGAGAGATGAACTATGAAGAATATATTGGTGAGAGATGCGGCTGCTGTGTTATGCCGAAAGGATACAAGGCAATGCGATTTGATAACGGAAGATGTGAAATGTGCAGTTCATTTACGCCGAAGACGTTCAAAGGTGGTGAAGCTTTAGTGCGTGATCTTGACCTGAATCCGGGAGAAAAGGTCGGAATCACAGTGAGTGGTGGTAAGGATTCCATATTGATGTGGGGAGTTCTTGCAGATTATCTCGGTCAGAATAGAGTCCAGGCATTTACATATTTTAAGGAAGGTTTATCAAGCGAAGTGGCTCTTGAAAATGTAAAGAAAGCCGGACGAGTGCTTAATTCGACGCCGCACATCGTATACGAAAGCACTTCCCTTGAACGTTTCCGGAGAAATTTTCGCTGTTTTATGAAAAGACCTGATCCGGCCTCTGTTCGGGTGCTTCTCTGCGCCGGATGCCGTTACGGAATTACTGAACAGTTGTATCGTCTCGGAGAACAGGAAGGAATTACGAAATATATTAGCGGTGCGTCTTATCTGGAACTGGCACCTTTTAAGGAAGAACTGCTTATGTGCAAGTCACATAGACACGATATTGATGACGGACTGGAAGAAGTAATTCGAGAGTATCCGTCTCTTGCCTGGGGAGATAATCTTTCGGTAATACGCAGAGATCAGAAGTATAAGTACAAGAATAATGAGACGCTGGGCAATAATTTTTCAACAGGCACATACAGATATAAGCTTTATGATTTCGACGATTATTTCGAAAACGACCCGTTTAAGGTCGAAGCAATCGTTCGGGACCGTTTTGGTTGGGAAAAGACTGACCGTAGCTGGCATTTTGACTGCCGCATTGAGGATCTGAAGGATGTATTCTATTTTGGATTTCTCGGTTATACGGAGCTCGACTTCAAGCTTTCAGCCATGGTCCGCTATGGCTTGATTGACAGAGCGACTGCAATAGAGGAGTTGTGTGCTCAGGCGAAGAGCATTCGTACAAGTGCTCCCAAAATCTGCGCCTTGCTTATTGAACTTGGTCTTGAGGATACGGTACCGGAGATGATGGCATTCTATGATAAGTATATTTTCCTGAAGGAGGATAGGATAGCATGAATAAACTGGGAATATTTGTTAAGGACATAGGATATGATTCCGGGGTAGTGGTGTCTGTGAGACATCTTGAGAATACCTTGAGAAATGCAGGCATCTCTGCAGATGTATGCTATTACTCTTCTGACATAGAACTCGTGAAAATGATAGCAGGGAGTAATTATGCATGCATTAATCTTCACGCACTCTCGTACACGGATGATACGCTGAACAGGATTCTCAAAATTCATGATAACGTGGTTGTTTCCATTCACTCAACATTATGCAATCTTCAGACCGAAGGAGATGCGCTTGAACGGTTGATACGATATGGAAACGGTACATACAGGAACCTGAGATTTACATGCCCGTCTTTATGTGAGACTGTGGGGTTCAATGAGTTCTTCAGAAATGAATATCTGTATTTACCAAACACTTTTTCTTACAAATGCGATGATGAGCGGTTAGAGAGTTCAATCAGAGAGAGAGCGGAGCGAAGAACAAAGAAAATAAGTCTCTTTAGTGCATACCGTCCATTTAAAAACATGATTACGCAGGCTGCTGCTGTTGAGATGCTCTCTTCTATCCTTGATGTGGAACTTCACCTTATTGATACTCAAAGCAAGTCTCCGATATATAAAAATCTGATTAAGCTGACGCAGATGCGAGATGTTCCTGTCATTGTACATCCCCAGACGGATAACTATTCCTGCTTTGTTCAGGAAGGAGATTTTGATCTGGGAATGCAGGTCTCACTTTCGGAAACTTTTTCATATGTTGCTTTCGAACACATGATTCAGGGTATACCTGTCTTAGGATCGGATTCTGTACCTTTTTCAAGCAGGATTGCTTCATATAGCAATGTCGTTGACATGAAGAATAAAATGTATGACCTTCTCTCGGAACCGGTCCGTTATATTGAAGCATCCCATAACGCAAGACAGACGGCTATGGATGTAAACTCAGAAAATATGCATGAAGCAGTGCAGACAGTGCGTCAGATGTTAGGAGAATAAACATGACAAACGCATATATTACGAGAGTATTTCCTCTATCTTTATTCAATAGCGAGAATCTTTACTATTGTTTTCCGGGCAGAGAATTTATTTATTCAAATCAAGAACGTGACTTTTCTTGCAGATATGGTTACATGTGGCCGATTCCGTTCATAGCAGTAAATTACAGGGACGACTGGACTATGTATATTGCAGATGGGGAGACCTTAGCAGGAGTCAGGATCTGTAAAAATAACGTTAGCTTTACTGCATCATTTATGTGGAGAGAAGAAACAGAAAAGAATTCCCTTACTGAACTTCATTTTACAGGAGGAATGCGGCAGATGATACAGACATTTCGTACATGGTATGACGATGTCAGGGGGAAGCTTGCACCAATGACAGATTTTATGAAAAATGTCTTCCATGTTCGCAGGTATTTTTTCTATGAGAAGCATTCGACATCAGCCGTTTTTAGAAATGGTGACATTGAGTTAGAAGAAAGATATCAAGAAGATTGTGAGCTGACAGGAGGTTGTGATGCCGGGCTTTTATTTGACTATTCTTATGATCCAAGGAGAGATATTAGATGTGGTAATGCAGATGCATCTGTTTTCGATGACATCATTTTGGAAAAACTCAACAGACAGTTGATAGAAATTCAAGAGTCGTCCGGAACATTGTTTTTTGCATATATCGATCCATATATCGTAGAAAACGGAAGTGACTGGGACAAAGGTTTCGGAAATAGACTTCCTATATATGATGAAAACCAGGAACTCTTGCAAATATGGAGGAGAGACATGTGGCACCCTTGTCTTGATTCTGAAGATTGGCAGGAGAATATCTGTGATTTCATAAATAAGGTGACAGAGGTGCTGCATGTAGAAGGAATTTATCTGGATGAATTCGGTAACGGAAATCAGTATGAATGCCGCAGGTCAGATCATTTTCATAAACCTTCTGACAATCAGATAGATGCTGAAAAGAAGTTTCTGACGAGGCTGTCAGATTCTTTTCCGGAAAAGGTATTCATGACGGAGTATGCTCCGGTGGACCGAATGAACGGAATGGTTGGTATGGTTTTGTCAGATACCCGAACAACGCTTAACATATATCGATTCATTTTCCCGGAGATTCGTTTTGTACGAATTGTTAATTGTGATGGTCCGATTGCAGGAGAACGATATGAGTTGAATAAAAGCTTTTTTAACGGAGAAGGCTTGTGGATTGGTGATGATGTCAGAAATAAGGAATGGTACCCAGATGATATTCTTTATCTCATCAGAGAACAGTACAGTGTCTTAAAAGAATATAAGAAGTATTTTTCTTCTTCAGATGTAGAACCACTAATATCATCAAGCACCGAGGGAATAATGGCTAATCGTTTCTCATATGAAAGCAATAGAATCATAACTTTTCTTAATACCGACAATGAAAGTGCAGAAGTGCCCATATGCGATTATTGTCGGAAAGATGAAGCACAGATTGTGTTTTTGAACGGTAGGCGTGTGAACAGAAAGGCTAATGGAACGTTTATACTTGGAGGGCATGAAGCAGCTTGTGTATATGAGGAAGGTGTCACGGACCTTGATTTTTATGAAAATTATTAAAAAACAGATATAGAGACGATTATATAAATGTATAGAGAATGAAAATAGTAAATTGTGCATGGAATTACTAAAAGCTGCAACAAATATAAAGATCTAAGTGCAAAGTTAAGGAGAAAATAATATGAACAAGAATACTTTTATAAATGTTTCAAATCATCCTTCTGTAAGTTGGAGCGTCAGGCAGCGTGAAAATGCGAAAACTTACGGTCAGATTATGGATATAGCTTTTCCGGGAGTAGATCCACATGCGGATGAAAATGAAATCAAAGATATGGCGGATCGGCTGCTTGCGGATATTATCGGTGTGTATATGGAGAGTGTCGGAGAGACTGATAGGGATGAGATACTGAGGAACGGCGTGAGTGACGGGACTTTGACGGTGATGGTGCAGGGAGAGTTTACGCTGACATTTGCATTGATTGAACGGTTAAAAGAAATACATGCAACTGTTGTTGCAGCCTGCTCTCAGCGAGTGGTACATGAGGAACAGATGGAAGGGGGAAAGAGCCGGAAGGTGGTGGAGTTTGAGTTTGTGCGCTTTAGGAAGTATACATAGAAACTATTTTTCATTTATTTATTGAAATTTTTCAGTAATCGCTAAAAAAACGTAATCAGGTGCCGATTATATTAGTGTAGGGATACGACCACCAAAGTATAAATGGAGGAATCAGGAATGAGAGGAAAAATTCAGTGCGTTACCACAGACAAAGGCATTCATTCGTTTTACATGATACTTGACGACGCGAAGTATTATCTGTTTAGTCAGGCCTTCAAGAGAGGGGTACATGAGTTATACAGAAACGGCATTGACTATAACGATGCAATTGATCATGCTAAGTCGCATCATGACAAGGCAATCAATAAGACGATGGAAAAAATTCCGATGTATGTTGAATATGTCGAGAAAGAATATGGTATCAGATTTTTGGAGAAGACGAAAAAGAAAGCGTCTCAACATTGCAGAAATTCCGCCTGAAATGGCGGTTACATACCGGACAAACAATTTTGCATCCTGACGTTCTTGAGGCAGGGTATAGTGAAAGAAAGGCGATTGTATGAGAACAAAAAATAACTTTAAATTTATTCTGGCAGCAATATTGACACTTGCAGTACTTTTTAACATGGCTTTTTGTGCATATGCAGCTGATGAATCAGTTGACAGAGAGCCGGAAGCTTCGCTGGTTGAGCAGACTTCCGAGAGCGTTGACGAGACTGAAGTACAGTCGGAGGATTCCGTGAATCAGCTGACTGGGGAGAAGGAACCGGAAAGCGATTTGGAATCAAGTAGTCCGGAACAGTCGGATTTTGCTACATCTTCTTTGGATACCGGCGAAGACGATCCGTACCCCGGAGACGATGTCATCGGGCAGGATGCCGATCTGTCTTTTGAAGAGAATGGTGAGGAATCCCGTGATCAGGACATGATTGGTGAATCCGAGTTTATGGAAAATAATGATGAGACTTCGGGAGAAATGACTGCGGAAGAAGCCTCCGAAGATATTGTGGGCGCTGCAAATGGAAAGATTGTACAGGTAAGCTTTGCCCTTAACTATGATCAGACGGGTGCCCGTCAAATGATGGATTTTGTAAACGATTTTCGAACCGGCAGCGAGGCTTGGGCATATGGTGAGAACGGAAAGAAGGACTATGCATCCTACAAGGGATTAGGAAAGCTTAAGTATGACTATGGTCTGGAAAAGGTTGCATTGCAGAGAGCTGCCCAGATAGCCCTGTATAATGTTCATAGTTTGCCGGATGGGGGAGAAAGTCAATCCCTGACAATAAACGGGATAAAATCCGACGGTGAGAACTTGTGCGCCGGATATGGAGATAACAATAAAACCGCTGCACAGGCGGTCGAGTCTCTCAAGGAAACACAATTCGATTATGAGTGGCAGGGGCATCGAAGGACTATGCTTGGAAGAGGCTACACGGCATTTGCAGCAGCGCATGTATATGTGGAAAAGAATCTTGATCAGAGATATGGTCTGAGTGCAAGGACTGATTATTGGGTCCAGCTGTTCCGCACAAAGTCACCGAGCGGCAATTCTATCGTCATGACGGAAGCAATAAACGGGAAACAGATTCGTACTGTAGATGTGATGGAGAACTTCGTTACGCGGAAGGATATAGAGGTGCCGGGCAGTGATACTATGACTGTCGGTACATCGAAGAAACTGCCTGATGTAAAACAGTATATTGCGACTACGGAAATGTTTCCTCAAACATTTCAATATAAACTGAAATATGGCGGTAGTTCCGAGATCCTTTCCTATGACAATATGATTGAACTGAATGGCGATTTCTCCTGGAGCAGTTCAAATCCCTCTGTTGTCGAAATTATTGGAAAAAAGATGTATGCGCGTAAGGCAGGGAAGGCGGTTCTTACTGTCTCGACTCCGTTAAATAGCGCATCTGTTACAGTTGCGGTGAAAGCTGCTCCAACGGCAACACCACAGCCGACGGCAACGCCGAAGCCGACCAAAACGCCGACGCCTAAGCCGACGGCAACTCCAAAACCGACCAAGACACCGACGCCAAAACCGACGGCAACTCCAAAGCCGACCAAGACACCGACGCCGAAACCGACGGCAACTCCAAAGCCGACCAAGACACCGACGCCGAAACCGACGGCAACTCCAAAGCCGACCAAGACACCGACGCCGAAACCGACGGCAACGCCGAAGCCGACCAAGACACCGACGCCGAAACCGACGACAACGCCAAAACCGACCAAGATGCCGACGCCGAAACCGACGGTAACACCGAAGCCGACCAAGACGCCGACGCCGAAACCGACGACAACGCCAAAACCGACCAAGACACCGACGCCGAAACTGGTTCCTGTGTACAGACTCTTTAATACCAGGACTGGGGAGCACTTCTATACGGCCAAAGTTCAGGAACGGAAAGAATATCTGATGAAGCAAAATTGGAGGTCAGAGGGGATAGCATGGTATGCTCCGGAGATTTCGAACGAACCGATATATCGAGTGTCAAATCCCAATAACGGTAACGAACATCACTACACGAAATCAATAAGCGAGAGGAACTGGTTGGTATCTCTTGGCTGGAAAGACGAAGGGATAGCGTGGTATTCGGATCCGTCTAAGAAAGTGCCAATTTATAGGCATTATCATCCGAAGCAGCGTACCGGGAATCATCATTATACTACGAGTAAGGGCGAGAGTGACCATATCGTGAAGTACGAGGGATGGAATTATGAAGGAATTGCATTCTATGTGAGTAAGGCAGGGGGGTGATAAATGTAGAGGTGTTGCAAAAAATAGTTACTAATAAAATGTTTCATGCTGTATAATCCTCTCTCCTTTGACAGTACAAATGCGGAAGAGCCTATAATTACAGGGTTCTCCCGCATTTTTTATTCTTCATCGCGCAATACTCGCGACGTAAGTCTATGATATGCGCGCAAGGTAAAATCTGGCTTCATCGTGAGTACAATTTCGCGATGAAGAATAAAAGCCTCAGCTACACAATGCTCCACTGGAGCATTGTTACGCATGCTTAGGCACGGCGGGTCGCAGACGTGCGCAGTGGAAGGCGCATACGCGCCGCGCACGTCGCAGCAAGAACGCCGAGGCGTTCTCGAATTATACAAATTGTAGTTATACAATAGAATTTTTTGATTGTCCCTTTCCTGTTTTTCGGATAGGTCTTTGTCATCTGGATCACCTTTTCATATTTACATCCGTGATTATCTCGTAATCCGTCCTGAATCCGAATGTCTCGTGAAGTGCATCTGTCAGGCCAGTGTGCGTATGTAGGTATGTAATAGAGCTTTTCACCGGGACGGAACATCATCATCGTCTACAAAGTCTCTAGTATGTCTGTACAGGTACACTTTGCTTCAGTTTCTTTTCAAGGATTCTGCATACCATAAGTGCTATGTAACAGGTCAGGAAGTGAGCCTTTATTCGGTCTTTCTGCCAGACAGGTTTTCCTTGATCCAGAGCTCTTTGTAGGAGATCTTGTCACGATCAAGTTCCTCATCGAAATCATTGACATTGTATTCTGTCTGGCTGTCTCCCGTCAGTATCCAGTCGTTCGTGCCGAGCGCGAAAATTCTGTGAATAATCTGGGAGCTGCTTTACGGATTAGGTCGTTATGTACGATACATGCAATTGTTATTGCTACCTGCTCTCAGCGAGTAGTACATGAGGAATAGGTGGTAGGGGGAGAATACGTAAGGTGGCGGAGTTTGTGCGCTTCAGGATATATCTGAGATAAACTGTAATGAATGGATTGTTTTGAGGATTACATTTCTGTCTGAAGTGTTCTTGTTCGAGAAAATAAGATGATTGATTATGACAGCTTAAGAGGGTATAGGTTTTAGAATGCAGTGACAGCAAGATAATTTAATGGTAGATAGAGGCTGAATGTGTTACAATTATTATGTTCTTGTTAAGGATGGCGGTGCTGGAACCTGATAGGTCTTACTTGAAATATGTCTAAATCATGAATATTATGGCCAAATTGTTAAAAGCCAAGTAAGGAGTACTGAAATAGCAAGATTTCTAAATATTCTGACAAATATGTGCAAAAACGAGGCTGGAAAGCCGCATAAAATCAAGCAATTTTAGGGGTGGGGGTAGAAATGAAGTGCGCCCGAGATAGGGCATTGACACATGTCCGTGAGCAAACACAGCGTCATTGTATAACTGGGTAGAAATGAAGTGCGCCCGAGATAGGGCATTGACACATTATTCATCCTCATCTTCGTCATAAAAGATATACGTAGAAATGAAGTGCGCCCGAGATAGGGCATTGACACACACAGTGATCAACGCCAATGATCCTGTTAAGATCAGTAGAAATGAAGTGCGCCCGAGATAGGGCATTGACACAAATCCTGCATACTCTGATTCGCTTCCAGATCCGTGCGTAGAAATGAAGTGCGCCCGAGATAGGGCATTGACACAGGCATACGCATTTTCATCAGTTCCCAAAACTGCTGTAGAAATGAAGTGCGCCCGAGATAGGGCATTGACACACGTATGACAGCTCACCGATAGTTACCTTTGAGATGACGTAGAAATGAAGTGCGCCCGAGATAGGGCATTGACACAGGTATACATAGATACCATTCAATGCCATCTGGATTAACAGGTAGAAATGAAGTGCGCCCGAGATAGGGCATTGACACATTATTAGTTTTCTTATTCATTTTACTCATTTCTTTGTAGAAATGAAGTGCGCCCGAGATAGGGCATTGACACATGATAAATACAGCCATTTCCTATATGGCTTTTTTGTAGAAATGAAGTGCGCCCGAGATAGGGCATTGACACAGCCAATGACCAGACTGGCTATATTTATATTATACCATGTAGAAATGAAGTGCGCCCGAGATAGGGCATTGACACAAAACATTGATTTTCTCGGGGTTAACGGTCAATTCGTCGTAGAAATGAAGTGCGCCCGAGATAGGGCATTGACACAGGATGTCATCAGCTTCATTACTTTCAATTTCCAGTAGAAATGAAGTGCGCCCGAGATAGGGCATTGACACAGTACGTCCTGCCATGTACGGAATGTCGCGTTGTCGTAGAAATGAAGTGCGCCCGAGATAGGGCATTGACACATTCCTGTGAAAACTCATCGTTGTTCCGGTTTATGTAGAAATGAAGTGCGCCCGAGATAGGGCATTGACACATTTGGCAGTGTTATTTCCGTCAAATCCACGTTTTCGTAGAAATGAAGTGCGCCCGAGATAGGGCATTGACACACTGCTTTCAACTCCGGTTACTTTGATCTTCATACATGTAGAAATGAAGTGCACCCGAGATAGGGCATTGACACAGATTTTGCTTCCAGTGCAGATTTGAATTTATAAATTGTAGAAATGAAGTGCGCCCGAGATAGGGCATTGACACAAAATAACCAAGTCATCTGCTTCCTCTTTCCTTGCTGTAGAAATGAAGTGCGCCCGAGATAGGGCATTGACACGTTGAATTCTCCCATATCGACCGCGTCCATAACGCGTAGAAATGAAGTGCGCCCGAGATAGGGCATTGACACATCGAATTGTTTGAACTTACCAACCAAAAACAACATAGTAGAAATGAAGTGCGCCCGAGATAGGGCATTGACACGTTACAAAGCGTGCACCAACTCTGGAAGCTCGGCCTAGTAGAAATGAAGTGCGCCCGAGATAGGGCATTGACACCGCCGGGATGGTGGGTTCCGTCATGTTACGTCATGGTAGAAATGAAGTGCGCCCGAGATAGGGTTTTATAACAATTGTTAAAAGTGAAGTATACAAAAGCCTGTGGAATGTTTCTGCATTTCGCAGGCTTTTTGTCATGATGTGCTAATTTCAGAGGAAATATAGAAAAATAGATAAATCCTTTATAAGATAACAGCATTCACTAAAAATCAAGTCACAGATCACGATTACTCATATGGAAGAAGAAAATTTCATATGGAGGAAAAACGTGGTCATAGTCATATCAGAGTATGTACTTAAGCGGAATGAACAGAATGGTGTGAGTCGTGTATACTATCGCGGAAAAAACAAGCTCAAATGTCCGGAATGTCAAACTGAGCTGGTATATCGCGACTCTAAAACGCGTACTCTGAGAAGAGAAGGCGGACAGAAAGAATACTTAATCATTTTTCGTATGAGGTGTCCAAAATGTGGGAAGTATCATACGGTGATTCCGGATTGCATTCAGAAGAACAAGCATTATGCTTCTGAGATTATTCAAGGAGTCCAAGAAGGCATTGTGACGCCGGATGATGAGGATTCAGTAGATTATCCGAGTATTACATCCATGTGGCGTTGGAAGCGGGAAAGAGAGGATCATTACTGATACTCATCATGTGCATATTCATCGTCAGGCACATCATACTTGACGGATGCTTTAATCTGTCTCTACGTGGATATGTGAGTTCTTTTATTAGCAGTATCAGCCAAAAAACTGCCGATTTTTTGCGAATTTGTAGATCCTAACGTGGCAGAACAAATTTATGCACTCACTTTGAAATGACTCATGATAGTCTCCGATTTAAAATTGATATTGTTACAAACTATGCCCTGCGCATGCAATTATGACATTAGATCGGAGGATTTTTATGAATGTAAGCTTGAAGAAGATGACGCAAGAGTGGATGCAGCTTGAAAGAAAAACGATTGAACAACGTAAAGTAGCAGAAGACTTCTACGAGAAGAATTTGATGAATTTGATTGATAAAGACTATCAGCGTCGTAATAAGAAGAAGCTGTTTGAGAAGGTGGACTTTCTGATTATGACAGTTGGAACCTCTTATGAACCGCTGGTACTGAATATCAACTTGTTAAAACCGTCCAGAATTCTTTTTCTCTATACCGAGAGATCTGAATGGACACTTGAAAAAGTAGTCAATCAATGCAATCTAAGCGTTAAGAGTTATGAAAAGCGAAGGGTGCAGGAAACAGATCCGCTAACTCTATACCAGAGAATCAAGGACAGCTATATTGAATGGGGGAAGCCCGAAAAAATATATATCGATATCACAGGTGGAACTAAAGCTATGGCTTCAGCAGCAGCTATGGCCGGAGGTTTGATAGATGTTCAGTTAGTATATGTAGGATCTGACGATTATCTGGTTGATTTCAGAAAACCGAATCCCGGATCGGAACAGCTTATATTTGTGGAAAATCCAATAGCTGTGTTTGGTGATTTGGAAATAGGAAAAGCAATGTCTCTGTTTGAACAGTGTAATTATGCCGGAGCAAAAGAGAAGCTTGTGAGATTGAAAGATACGGTACCGGAACCGGATGTCAGACAACAGTTGGATTTTGCTTATATGCTGGCAGCCTCTTATGAAGCATGGGACTCGCTGGATTTTATAAGAGCTAATGACGCAATGTCTCGTCTCAATCAATCCATGCTCCGTGATAGTCGCACGCATCAGACTTTCTTGCTTATGGACTTACGTGAGCGTTTTGTAAAGCAGGGAAAACTGCTTGATGATTTGAGCCGTATTCCGGGGTTGATTAAAGATCGGAAACAGAAAGAAATTCTTCAGGATAAAGATCTGATGACGGCGCTTATGTTTACCATGCTTCAGAATTCAAGAGTACGCGAGAAACAGGAAAAGTATGATATGGCATCGTTGCTTCTCTATAGACTACTTGAAATGATAGAGCAGCGCCGCCTGGCAGAATACAATTTATATGTTTCACGGATGGATTATACCAATATGTATTTTGACCGGGTGAATCTGGGAGGTACAGTAGATGAAAAGCGTATATGTGATAACTTGAATACTATTCGGGAGGAAATGTTCGGAAAACAATATAATAAGTTCCTGCCGACGCAGATTTCTCTCCTTGATGGCTATATGTTGCTTCTCGCCTTGGGGGATGAAATCAGTAAGATGCGTAACGGAAGGCACATGGATTTCCTGAAAAAGCTTCGTTCTATGGTCTACCTTCGTAATAACAGTATATTTGCGCACGGTCTTGGTCCGGTGGGTGTTACCGATTATGTTCGTTTCAGGGATTTTGTTTTTGATGTATTCAGCAAATACTGCGAATTAGAAGATATACCTTATGCGCAGTACTCTGACGATGTGCGTTGGTATAGTCCCCTTCATTCCCTTTACTATACGAATATAGGCAGATGACAATGGCAGCGATTTATGTTAGAGAACAGGGAACGTTGATAACGAAGAGTGGGGAACGGCTTGCTATAGTAAAGGGCGGGCGTAAACTTCTGGAACGTCCGATAGCCGGAATTGACTGTGTTGCTCTTTTCGGAAACGTCCAGATAACTTCGCAGGCACTTTCAATGCTTTTGGAACATGGAATTGATGTCAGCTATTTTTCTTACAGCGGGAAATACATAGGGCATTCGGCGGCTGATTCTTCCAAGAATATTTTTTTGAGGCTGAGGCAATATGACTTTTATCTGGATATCGATAAAAGAATGGATATGGCCCGTGTAATCGTAGCAAATAAGATACGGAACCAAATCACATTGATAGAGAATCATCGTTGGAAGAGTCCTTACGACTGGACTTCAGATGTGAAGGAGCTTGAAAGACATCTTATAAAGCTGTCTGATAAGGACAGCGCAAATTCTCTTATGGGAATCGAAGGAGTCTGTAGCAGTATTTATTTCCGTTCTTATGCACAGATGTTTACCGGCGAGTTTCAGTTTGAAAAAAGAACGAGAAGGCCGCCCAGAAATCCGATCAATGTAATTCTCAGTCTTGGATACACCTTGCTCACAAAAGAAGTAACGGGAGCATTGGAGGCAGAATCATTTGAAACACATCTTGGATTTCTTCATGGAATCCGTTATGGGAGAAAATCTCTGGGATTAGATATAGTAGAAGAATTTCGACAGCCGGTAATTGACAGGCTTGTATTGAAACTCTTCAACAAAGGGATGATAACAAAATATGATTTTGAGTTTCCTGAAGAAGGAGTCGTGAATCTTACCGAAGAGGGGTTTCGGCATTTTTGCACCGCTTACGAGAGGTGGATGAACGGCTCAGATACGACTTCAGGAGATAAGAGTTTTCGAAGCCGCCTGCGTGAGCAGACGGCTAAATTGAAGAGAGCTATTCAATATGGTGAGGAGTATGTACCATATACTCAAAATCGTAACGAAAAATCTGAGCAAGAAGCGGGAAAGGAACCTCACGAAATGCGAATATAGGACCGGATTGCGGGAGTGCGTAAGTACGAAACAATCCGTAATCGACTTTTGGCGGCCTTATCATTTAAGTATGTTCGATTAACTTTAGGATAGCAGGTGTATAAGTCATGTACGTCGTCAGCTATGATATCAGCGAGACAAAACGCAGAAATAAAATCTTCAAGCTTCTGAAAAACTATGGTACGCACAAGCAATATAGTGTTTTTGAGTGTGAACTGTCAAAAGATAGATTCCGGAAGTTGTATGGTGAGCTGTTTGAACTGATGCAGGGTGAGGAAGAAGGAAATATTCGAATATATGATTTGTGTCAAACCTGCTGTGAGCATATTAAAGTGATTGGGATTACATCGGAGAAAGATGATAATCATGAAGATGTGATTGTTATATGATTTATCGCAAATACCTTAGGGAATCTCTGCTAAAAAGGCGATGGTCAGCACTATTTTGACATTTAGTAATTCTAGGTAATTGCGAAACTCGCTCCGCGAGTTCGCAATCCTGAATAAACCAAGGTCGAAATCCGACCGTGCCGGATTTCATTGATCAAAACCGGTGGATTT
>CACYPS010000048.1 GCA_902776305.1 uncultured Lachnospiraceae bacterium
AGGCAGTCAGACCGTGAAGGACAGGCTGAAGCGGGTGATTCTGCACGAAGCGAATGCCAAGAGTGGTACAACAAACCCTTGACAATTAGCAACAGGCAAAACACTGAAAAGTATACTCGTGAGCTGCGGTGCGAGGCTTGCGCCATTTGACATTGAAGAACTTCGTGAGATCACTTCCTACGACGAGCTGTCGCTCGATACAGTAGGAGACCGGAAGACAGCTCTTTTTCTCATCATGTCCGACACGGATCCGACTTTCAACTTCCTGATCTCCCTCGTATACACACAGCTTTTTAACCTGCTGTGCGAAAAAGCGGACGATGTTTACGGGGGAAGGCTGCCGGTGCACGTACGATGCCTCATCGATGAGATGGCCAATATTGGACAGATCCCGAACCTTGAGAAGCTGATCGCCACGATCCGCAGCCGAGAGATATCTGCATGCCTCGTACTGCAGGCCCAGTCCCAGCTCAAGTCCATTTACAAGGACAACTGCGATACCATTATCGGCAACTGTGACAGCCACATTTTTCTGGGAGGCATTGAACCGACGACGCTCAAGGAACTGAGCGCCCAGCTCGGAAAGGAAACGATCGATACGTTCAACACAGGGGAAAGCCGGGGAAAGGAAGTATCCCACAGCCTCAATTATCAGAAGCTCGGCAAGGAACTCATGAGCCAGGATGAACTGTCCGTCATGGACGGCAGCAAATGTATCCTGCAGCTCCGGGGCGTACGGCCGTTCTTCAGCAGGAAATATGATATTACAAAACACCCGAATTATCAGTTCACGGCAGATGCTGACGAGAAGAATACCTTTAACATCGAGAAGTTTCTTGATCACAGACTGAAGCTGAGACCTGATGACAGTTACGATGTTGTAGAAGCAGATTAAATGGTTCGTTCATGAAACACAAAGTCATCATTAGCTGACACGCAGAAAGGAGAGTTATATGGCAGACAGGAATGACGCATTTATTCCGGATCTTGATGAAGGTCTGAAAGACGTCGCTGAGTATTATGAAAATGGCGGCAGCACGGATGCTCCCCGCCATGTGGAGGAGATTACGATCAAATTTGCAAAAGGTCTCGTGGGAGAACCGTTCACGAGCAAGTCCGGCAAGGAATTTGTCCAGATCTCGATCCCGAACAGTGATCCGAAAGACAGCCGTCCGTGGCAGACATTTGTCCTCGCTTCAAAGGATGTCCATGAGAACAAGTTCGGTAAGGGAATGTGGGCCAAGATTCCGGCTGAGGGCCACACGACCGTCTCACGTCCCGTTAAGAAAGGTGTTGTAGACGGAAAGACACAGTGGGGGTATGAGTCGAAGGTCGTGACCAATACGGAGCTTAAGTCCATGGTCGAATTTTATAAATCCCGCGATCGTGAATCCGTAAGGGGACAGCTCAAGGATGCCGCGGATTCGGCCAAGCCGCCAAAGCCTCACCCGGAAAAGAAGGCGCAGGACTTAGGCCATGAAGATATGCCGTTCCGCTGAACCGGTGAGGATCTTCAGGACAACTTGATACGGAACAAAAACGGAGGGCCCGTAGATATGACTGCAGAGGCAGACTTTTCTGCGCGGCCTTTTTCTATGCGGGGAGAATGGGATGAAAGGAATATAAGGGCACCGACTTCTTGATGTTAAAGGTACTTCTTCGAGGTCAGATACGGAAAACAGAATGAAGAAATGGGAGGAAAATATGGAATTTTGGAATGCAGGAGTCACATTACTCAGAACAGTTGTCATCGTACTCGGCGCAGCCCTGCTGACATGGGGCGCTATCAATCTTATGGAAGGATATGGCGGGGATAATCCCGGAGCGAAATCCCAGGGAATCAAACAGATGGCTGCCGGCGGCGGAGTCATCCTGATCGGCACAACACTTGTACCTATGCTGTCAGGCCTGCTCGGATGATGAAGGAGGTATCTTTTGGAGGCACTACTTGAAAAAATAACGGAATGGATGAAGGAGCTTCTCGTCAGTGCGTCGGTGCATTCCCTGACAGGTCTCTTCGATTCTGTAAATGATCAAGTCGGGCAGGTTGCTGTGGAGGTCGGTACATCACCGGCCTCCTTCCAGCCGGGAATATTCTCCATGATACAGAATCTCTCAGAAACGGTGATCATGCCGGTCGCGGGGATAATCCTGACATTTGTGGCCTGCTATGAGCTTATCAGGCTCGTGACGGATAACAATAACCTTGCAAATATCGACATCTGGATCCTTTTCAAGTGGATCTTCAAGACAGCCATTGCAGCCATGATCGTGTCCAACACTTTCAACATAGTGATGGCTGTCTTTGACCTTGGGCAGTATGTAGTCAGTTCAAGCGCAGGAATCATCCAGGGTACAACGGCTATCGATGCGAGCACCATAGGAGACATCAAGACCGAGCTGGAGGCAATGGAACTGGGACCGCTTCTCGGTCTGTGCATCGAAGTCATGCTGTTATCGATTGCGCTGAAGATCCTGGCAGCGATCATATTTGTCATCGTTTACGGACGTATGCTCGAGATCTATCTGATGACGTCGCTCGCCCCTATACCCATGGCTACCCTTGCCAACAGGGAACAGAGCATGGTCGGGCAGAACTTTTTCAGGTCGATCCTTGCGCTGGCTTTCCAAGGCTTCCTTATGATGGTCTGTATCGGGATCTACGCGCTGCTGATACAGTCATTTTCCGTGTCCGGTGATATGCTAAAGGATTTCTGGAAAGTGGTCGGCTACACCATCCTTCTTGCATTCAGCCTGTTCAAGACAGGTTCACTCAGCAAGGGAATTCTCAATGCGCACTGATACTTGAAAATATGGAAACCAAGAAAGGAATTATATGGAAAATCTGTATGCAAATGTTCCGCGCAACCTGTCGCGGGTCAAAAGCAAGGTCTTCCTGAACCTTACCGCACGCCAGCTCCTGTGTTTCGGGACGGCAGTTCTTATCGGCGTTCCGCTCTTTTTTGCTTCGAGAAGCAGGCTCGGAACTACGCCGGCATCGCTCATCATGATCGCCGTCATGCTCCCGTTCTTTTTCCTTGCAATGTATGAAAAGAACGGATATCCGGCGGAAGTCATTTTGAAGCATTATATCGACGCCAGGTTCAGGAGACCGAGGAAAAGAGTATATCAGACAGACAACGTATATGCTGCCGCAGAGCGTGCGGCTAATGTGCGGGAGGAGGTAAACAGCATTGTCCTTGTTCAGGAAAATGAAAGAAAAGGGACCGGAAAAGGTCACGGAAAAGAAAGAAAACAGAACACCCGGAAAAAAGGAAGGAACAGGGGGACGGAACGAACGGAAACTCAGCCGTAAAGAGAAGAAGGAAGTCGAACGCATCGTCCGGGAAGCAAAAAGGGATGACGGGGTTCCCCGGACAGTCCAACAGTCGATCCCGTTCGACCGTGCATTCCGGGACGGCATTATCCGTGTGCGGGACGGTTATTACACCAAAACGATCGAATATGAGGACATTAACTATCAGCTGGCGGCTCTGTCGGAAAAGAAGAGCATTCTGGAGGACTGGAGCGGGTTCCTCAACTTTTTCGACAGCTCGATCTCATTTGAATTTTCTTTTCTTAATACGGTCACGGATGAAAAGGAATTTGAGGAGTCGATCCGTGTGCCGATGGCCGGAGACGGGTTCGATTCGCTCCGGAAGGAATACAACCGGATGCTCCGCATGCAGGTCCGCAAAGGGAATAACGGCCTGACAAAAAGAAAATTCCTCACGTTCGGGATTCATTCGGATTCGCTGAAGACAGCCGTACCCAGGCTCAGGCACATCCAGCTTGATCTGATTAATAATTTCCGTCAGCTCGGGGTCAATGCCAGGGTCCTCTCAGGCGCGGAAAGGCTTGGCGTCATGCATGCCATGTTCCATTTGACAGATCCTGTCCCGTTCCGCTTCAGTTGGAAAGACTTGGCCGAAAGGGGAATGAGTGTTAAGGATTTCATTGCACCGGCTTCCTTTGATTTCACTGGTAAGCGGGACTTCGAGATGGGGGACAGCTACTGCGCAGTGTCGTACCTTGACATTGTTGCAGCCCAGCTCCCCGATGTGATGCTCAAGGATTTCCTGGACATGGAATGCGGACAGGTCGTCACAATCCATATCCGTGCCCTCGACCAGAATGCGGCGCTCAAGATGGTCAAGCATAAGATCACGGAACTGGACAGTTCGAAAATCGAAGAACAGAAAAAGGCGGTCCGTGCCGGGTACGATATGGAAATCATTCCGTCTGATCTTGCCACCTACGGTCGTGATGCAAAGTCTCTTCTCGAACAGCTCCAGACGCAGGACCAGCGTCTCTTTATGGTCACGTTTCTGATTATGATCACCGGTCATACAAAACAGGAACTGGATACGAACATTCTGCAGACAAAATCCATTGCCCAACAGCACAGCTGCAATCTGATACGGCTGGACTATGAGCAGGAAAATGCCCTGATGAGCTCGCTTCCGATTGCCGACAACTTCATCAAGATCGATCAGGCACTCACGACTGCGGCGACCGCTATCATGGTCCCCTTTACGACCCAGGAACTGTTTCAGAGGGGCGGGGATGCCGTGTACAGCGGCCTGAACGCAAAGTCCGGGAATATGATCTTCCTCGACCGGAAGAGACTTAAGACGCCCAACGGCCTGATCCTCGGAACGCCGGGCTCCGGCAAATCCTTCACGACCAAGCGTGAGATATACAGTGTCTACCTTGTCACAGATGATGACATTATCGTCTGCGATCCCGAATCGGAGTACACGGCTCTGGTAGAGAGCCTGAAGGGCCAGGTGCTCAAGATTTCTCCGACCAGTACCCAGTTCATCAACCCCATGGATATCAATCAGAACTATTCGGAGGAAGACAACCCTATCGCCCTGAAGTCTGACTTTATCCTTTCCTTTTGTGAGCTGATACTCGGAGACCGGAACGGTCTGCAGCCTATCGAGAAGACAGTCATTGACCGCTGTGTCCACGCTGTCTATGACCGGTATTTTCTTGATCCGGTTCCAGAAAAAATGCCTATCCTCGAAGATCTTTACAACGAACTGCTCACTCAGAGCGAGCATGAGGCGCGCCGGGTAGCTACGGCTCTCGAGCTCTATGTCAACGGCTCCCTTAATGTGTTCAACCACAGAACAAATGTAGATGTTTCGAAGCGCGTGGTCTGCTATGACATCAAGGATCTCGGAAAACAGCTCAAAAAGCTCGGCATGCTGATTGTACAGGACCAGGTCTGGAACCGTGTGACCGTGAACCGCTACCAGAAAAAGACGACGCGGTACTTCATTGATGAGTTCCACCTGCTTCTCCGCGAAGAGCAGACCGCGGCTTACAGTGTCGAAATCTGGAAGCGCTTCCGTAAATGGGGCGGCATTCCGACAGGCATAACCCAAAACATCAAGGACCTTCTCCGGAGCCAGGAAATCGAGAATATTTTCGAGAATTCCGAATATATCTGCATGCTGAACCAGGCCGCAGAGGACAGGAGAATTCTTGCAGAGCATCTGGGGATCAATTCTCAGCAGCTGCAGTTTGTGACGAAGGTCGGAGAAGGTCAGGGTCTCATCTTTTACGGGAGCGTCATCGTCCCGTTTGTCGATCATTTCCCCAAAAATACGCGAATGTACAGGATCATGACAACAAAGCTTTCCGAAACGTCAGGTGAAAGCGGATCAGCCCCTGTAAAGAAACTGCTTGGCGCAAAACCGAAGCCTTCAGGGCAGAGCGGTTCCGGAAGCATTGCAATAATGGATCAGCCTGCATCCGGTACGGATGCATTTGAAAATGGCAGTTACCGTGCTGCTCGGGAAAGTGATCCTTCGGAGCGAGTGATAAAGGAAGTGCAGGAAGAAAATTCGGTTGAGCGGATGGAAGAGGAGGTTCGGGAAGAAGACCCGTTCGAGCAGATGATAAAGGAAGTGCGGGAAGAAGGTTCACTTCAGCAGGAAAAGGGCACTACTACTAAAGCTGCTCCGAAGCGTAGGAGAGGACGCCCGTCCAAAAAAGAACTTGAGGCGCGGAGAGCAGAGGAATCCGCAGTTGCGGCAGAGACAGAGAAAAGTGACGGTATGCCGGCTGAGGATGGAGCTGTAAGGGCAGAGAAGGAAAATATCGAACCGGAGGCAGAAGACCATGAGAGTGAAGGGAAAGAAATTACACCGGCATCTGCTCCGATCAAAAAGAAGCGCGGCAGGCCGTCAAAAAAGGAGATCGCGGAGCGGAAGGCTGCCGAGGAATCGCAGGCTGCAGGACAGTAAAGAGGTGGGCTGATGGAAAATGAGAATACCCAGTTTGATGGGCGTGAGGCTCTCATTGCAGGGAATGCAATAAGGATCCGCTCACCGAACAGGCAGAAGAAACGGATCAGCAAAGAATATGCTGAAAAAATCCGGGATTTAGAACCGGAGACAGATCCCGCTGAACCGGAGGAAGATGTTTTTTCCGCCCGCAGAGAAGCGGTAGCAAAGATTCCGGAGGATGGTCCGGATAACGGACATGAGCAAGGACAGAAGAGACAGAAAAAAGATGCCGTGAACCGGCAGAGGAAAAGCTTCAACAGTCTCGGGCAGACAGCAGACAGTGTCAGGAAAAATGCATTTCATGATACTGCCGGGGAGGCAGAAAAAACAGAGGAAGGACTGCTTTATAGGAGCCGGAGGAATGAACTTCTTCGCAGCAGGAGATATGTAAGGGGCGGGCATGCGGGCATTGAACCTGCAGAAGAACAGACCGATTCCGCGGGAAAGAAGCAATACTTTTTTACTGATGAAGTAAAAGCAGGTCAGGCCGCAGAAGATGAGGCATTGAGTGAATATAGTAACTATTCTGCCCGGAGATATGCCGGCACTGCCAACAGGTCCGGTACGGTTCCCGGAAAACGGAAGGCAGGAGAAATCGCCGGGGATGAGGGAACATCCGGAAGGAGGAATCTCTCCGGGAATCATGTTGTATCCGGAGGATTCACCGATGTGAGGAACAGCGGCAGTGCGGATGTTTCACACTTTTCCACAGGCCGCATGGGAGGAGGTATGAACAGCGGCAGGGCAGGCAGCGCTTTTTATGCAGCCGGAACGGGAGGACAGGAAAGTACCTTATCAGCTTCCGTTTTACAGAAAAGGCGGCTCCGCAGGGCATATACTGCCGCAAATGAGCAGTCTGTCTATATCCCTATCATATCCAAGATCAGGGAACGGCGTGCTTATGCAAGAGCAGCAAAAGAGTCAGAACGCGGCGTCGCTGCAGCATTACAGGCACTGCGCCGGCGTCCGGTCATGGCAGTTGTTGTTATTTTTGTGATGCTTTTTGTATTTTTCTTCAGCGCGGCCGCATCCGCAGGGACAGCTGTCATTGGGCAGGCAGCAGCATCGGCAATAACAGCCACTTCGTATTCCGCAGAGGATGAAGATATTCTCGGGGCAGAATCCGACTACCTTGCATTGGAGGCGGAACTCCGGGAAAAACTGTCAGATCCTGAACGGTATTTCCCCGGATATGACAACTATTCACTTCAAAGCACGGAAATCAGCCATGATCCCTACAGACTTACGGCCCTCCTCACTGTCCTTTATGAGCGTTACACGCGGAATGAGGTACAGGGATCTCTTCAGAAGATTTTGAATGCACAATACGGCATCTCAACGGAAGACATTACCGGGACATCTGAGCAGAAGACCGTTCGGATTGGGCAGTCCCTCGGCACGGTCGTGACATCAGGGTACTGTAATTGTTCTGTATGTTGCGGACCGAACGCCGGCGGTCCTACTGCCAGCGGCGTTTACCCCACAGAAGCGCATACGATCGCAGTTGACAGTAGGAATCCGATCGTGCCCATGGGGACAAAGATTGTCATGAACGGTACGGAGTATACTGTCGAGGATACAGGTCCGTTGGAGCGTTACGGAGTTGCATTTGATGTCTATTATGATGACCACGATGTGGCGGAATCCCACGGTCATCAGAACTGGGAGGCATTCATCGCGGACGATAACGGAACGGAGACGGTCAACGTGACGGTGACGAACACACAGCCAACACTGAAGGTGACCCTGAGGAATTACGGCATCGACCATGCGGCCAGGGAGCTCTTGAATGATGACCTGTATTTAAGGTACCAGCTCATGGCTCAGCTGAAGGGCAACCGTGAAGGTCTGTTCCCTGATTATGATGCCATGGCTGCATACGGTGGGCTCAATTACGCACCTCCGGGATCGGCTCTATCCGATGCGCAGTTCGCAGCCATGTATTATGAAGCCGTCAAATATCTGGGCATCGAATATGTCTGGGGCGGTGAGACACCGGAAAGCGGCTTTGACTGTTCCGGTTTTGTGAGCTATGTCATAAACCACTGCGGGAACGGATGGGATTTCGGAAGGCTCACTGCCGAAGAATGGAGGCAGACCTGCATGTATGTCCCGCCTGCGGAGGCAAAGCCCGGTGACCTCATTTTCTTCCAAGGGACCTATAACACAGATGGCGCATCCCATATAGGCATCTACCTTGGGGAGGGTATGATGGTCCATGCAGGACATCCGGTCCAGATCGCAAGTTGTGAGACGCCGTATTTTCAGGAGCATTTTCTCTCTTACGGAAGAATACCCGGATAATCATGAGGCCGTTTCTGTTTTCTCGCGTAGAAAGCGACGGCCGAATGATATATCTCTGCGTAATATGTCAGCTGACACCAGCCGCATGTCATGTCGTAATCATTTCTTCTGACATTGAACGCAAGACCGGATAGAACAATGCCATCTGACACCGACCGTACGTTTCGCCGGAATAAAGTCGGACTACGCTGACACATATTATGCCGGATCTCGTGAGTGAGGATAGAAGTTAAGACCGATGAATGCAGAAAGACAGGTGGATCATGAGGAACAGGGAAAAAATAGCGGAAGAACTTGCACGTGCGCGGGCACGTCGCGAACGCCTCGACCGGAAGATCGAGGATCTTGAAAAAGAATACACAGAAACTGAAAATGCCGAGATCCTGGGGCTGGTACATTCCTATGACTTTACCCCGGAACAACTCGCGGAATTTATGGCCGGCCTGCACAAAAAGGGGCCGGTCTCATCTTCGAAGGAGGAACAGGTATGAAGGGAACGAAACTTGCGGCATTGGTCCTTAGCGCTTTTCTTGCGTGCAGCGTAACAGGGGTTCATGCATTTGCAAATGTACCGGCGTCTGCTGAGGCCGATTCGACCGAGACGGAAGTCACTGCAAGCCGGCTCGGTGAAGACATCAATGCAGGTTCATCTGTTCCCGATCAGGTAATAGGTGCTGACGGTAAGCCCCTTACTCCTGAAGGGAATCTCAGTCTGGTCGACGATATCATCACGGAGAGCGGTAAGCAGTTCATCACACTGACCTCCCGTGATGGCAACTACTATTACCTCATCATCGACAGATCGGGGAATGAGGACGATAATGTATATTTCCTGAACAAGGTCGACGAAAGGGATCTCCTGACACTGATGGATGAAGAGGATGTGGAGGAAATAGAGCAGGCGCGGCAGGAAGAAGCCGAGAGACTGGCGGAAGAAGCTGCAAAAAAAGAAGCCGCAAAAAAAGCCAGGGAAGAAGCTGCTGCAAGGGCAGAACAGGAAAAAGCAGAACATGCCCCGCGGACGTACAGGATAGGAGAGCTCGAACTGAACGGTTTCCAGCTCTTCATACCGCTCGGAATCATAGTCCTTCTCCTGTCTGTAGGTGCAGTCATTTTCTTACGCAGGAAAAAAGCCGCTAATGCCGTCAAGACAGATCCTGATATGGATTATGACGACGCATACGATGATGAGTACGATCTGGAGGAAACGGACGATACAGAGGAAGAAGAGGAGGATTTTTATGGCGACGAAGAGGAAGACTATGAAGAGTACGAATGACACAAAGAATGAGGCGGCAGGCATTCCCGAGGAAGTTGATGAGGAAGGCCTCGCTGATCTTCTCAAATCCCTTCCGGACGATGTCATGCTGACTCTCTGCACAAGCTTCGGCCTTACGGAAGAAGGTGCGGGAGATGACTGATCAGGGGGTTTATCCGCTCAGGCAGGTAGCTGTCCGGCTGAAAATGTCGGAATGTCCGCCGCTCTATGGTGACAGACCGATGGACAACCCGGACAGCGCCGTAGAAGTCCTGGCAAAAATGCTTTCAGAAATGGACCGTGAATATATCTGTGTTGTAAATCTCGATACGCGTCTTGTGCCTCTCAATTTCAATATCGTGAGCATCGGAGGCATAGACACCTGTCAGGTACCGGTCGCAAATGTTTTCAAGGCAGCCATCCTGACAAATGCGAGCCGTGTGATCTGTTTTCATAATCATCCCTCGGGATCGGTCAATCCGAGCTGGGAAGATATCGCAATGACAAAACGGCTTGTTGAAGTGGGAAAGCTGATGGAAATACCGCTTGTCGACCACATCATTATCGGCGGAGGAACAGGTGAAAAATACAGCCTGAAGGAGAATATGTCGGACCTTTTCGATGGAAATGAGAGGAAATCCGTGCTGGGTGAACTCAAGGACAGGAGGGAGCATCTCTGTGGCGGAGGTATGAGGTCTGGAACTACAGGTGAGAGGCATTCGAATGAAATGAGTCTATAAGGCTTCAAGTATGCGTAAGTCCGGTCCCGTCTGATTTGGCGGGACCGGTTATTTCATGGAACTCTCTGTCATGATATTTCGTTGGAACAGACTTTTTATGACTCGTTTTTACATAGCAGCTGTGCAGAGCCACAGGCTGCTGTTTTTTTTGAGTTATTGTAGAAAGGAGTTCATATGCAAAAACGAAATCACCATTCCCGGTCTGCTCCGCCGGATGGAAAGACCATGAAGGAGAAACTAACAGAACTCACAGAAAAGCTGGAGCAGGGCGTCTCGGAGATATTCACCTCTGAGAACTACACAAACTGGCTCCGATCGATGTCACGTTTTCACCATTACAGCATTGGAAATACCATCCTGATAGCCCTGCAGGCGCCATATGCAAGCCAGGTCGCCAGCTTCAGCACATGGAAAAAGCTTCACAGGCATGTAAGGAAGGGGGAGAAGGGAATCAAGATCCTTGTCCCGGCACCGGTCAAAGTAAAAGAAGAAAAGCAGAAATTCGATCCGGATACGGCACAGCCGCTTTTCGATACGAACGGCAATCCCCTGACGGAGACGGAAGAACATCTTATCCAGCATTACAAGATCGGGCATGTATTTGCCTATGAACAAACGGAAGGCGAACCGCTCCCACAGCTCGGGCCGGATGAGCTTACAGGCGATGCGAAGAACTTTGACGTCATGAAGCAGGCCGTCATATCCATCGCGCCGGTCCCGGTGAGATTCGATGATATCGATGGCGGTGCAAAAGGCTATTTCAGCAGCACTGACAAAGAGATAGTCGTGAAAAAAGGCATGAGCGAGATACAGACACTGAAGACTCTTTTCCATGAACTGGCTCACTCCCTCTGCCATGATCAGGATACGATGCATGCGCAGGGGGTCGTGAAAGACCGTCAGACAAAAGAGGTAGAGGCCGAGAGCTGCGCGTGGATATGTCTGAATTTCTTTAAAATCGATACTTCAGACTATTCATTTCCGTATATTTCGGGCTGGTCCTCCGGGCGCGATATGAAGGAACTGCGCAGCTCAATGGAATTCATCCGGGAAACTTCCGGTATGATCATCGATTCCGTGACGGAAAAAATGCAGGAACTCGGTATGGATGTTCAGCCGTTTTCGGTTCTTGAGGCCCTGGAAAAGAACAGAGAACTTTCTGCAATGACCCTGCTTGAAGAGAATCCGGAAAAATCTTTAGCCGCTGAAGAATTGAGAGTCTCTGATAAGGCAGGGCTTGCGTTATGATCAAGCGAACGAACCAGCTTCTTTTTCGGGTCTCAGATGATGAACTGAAGAAGATCGAAGAAAAGATGAATTCGCTGGGTTTCCGGAACAGGGAAGCATATATACGGAAAATGGTCCTCGACGGATACTGCATCCGTCTTGACCTGAAGGACCTGCGCGAATTGACAAAACAGATGCATGCCGTCGGCAATAACCTGAACCAGTATGCCAGATGGGCAAATGAATCCGGTCATGTCCATCAGCAGGACATGCAGGACATCCGGGCAAAGTTCAACAGGATATATGAATATGAGAAGAGAATCTTGGGAAGCTTACAGGGACTGTCATGAGAAAAATCTGCCATCCTTGCCAAATTCAGCGGATAAGATACAATGAAAGTGAATAAAAAGAAAAGAAGGGATGCCGAAAGGCAGGTTCTTGCTGAAGGCATTCCTGATAGAAATCATTTTCGGAAGGAGGCAAATAACATGATGATCATTAAGCTCATTGCAAAGATTCCGCTTCTCCCGGTATTGCTCATTATCCGGATCGCCGGCGTCCTTCTGTACGGCATTGCATGGATCCTGGCTCATCTGGCCGGTCCGGTCCTTACCCTTTTTGTAGTCTGCGGCGCATATGCTGGTTATTGCCAGAACTGGGCGGCAGTCGCTGTATTTGCAATATCCAGCGTTCTTCTGTTCCTGTTCTTCCTCGCTTCCGGTCTTGTGATTGGTCTCGTAGAGACAGCGGGCGACCTGGTGAGCATGTGCATATTTGCTTAAGATGTACGGGAAGCTTCGGATTACAAAGAATATTTTCAATCTGATTATGAAACAGGGGGTGGAAAATGGCTGCCACGCGTCTCATAGCGCTCCATATCAACAAGGGAAAAACAGTAGCCGCTACCCTGAAAATGCGGCTCGACTACTCACAGAATCCGGAAAAAACGGAGGGCAAACAGTATGTCTCCGCATACGAATGTGACCCGGAGACTGCCTGGCAGGAGTTCGATTTATCCCAGAAGGATTACGCGAGGATCGTCGGACGAGAAGGACAGGTCAAGGTCATAGCCTACCAGATCCGACAGTCATTCAAACCGGGAGAGATAACTCCGGAGGAAGCGAACCGGATTGGATACGAAACAGCCATGCGGTTCACGAAAGGCCGCCACGCTTTTACAGTATCGACGCACACCGACAGAGCACATATTCATAACCACATCATATTTAATTCCGTCACACTGGACTCGGGTCACAGGTGGCGGAATTTCTATTTTTCAGGTCTTGCCCTCCAGCACCTGAGCGACCTGATCTGTCTTGAGCACCACCTCTCAGTCATCATTCCTCGGAAACCGGGGGAGCAAGGTCCATCATCTCTCTATCTGTCAAATGCATCCAAGCGGAGCAGAATCCGCGAAGATATCAGTTTTATTTTAAAAGAAAACCCGGCTGATATGGAAGATCTCCTGCAGGAACTCTGTAAGAAAGGCTACGAGATAAAGCGCGGAAAATATGTTTCCGTCCGGCTGCCTAACTCAAGAAATTTCATCCGTTTCAGATCGCTCGGTAACGGTTTTACCGAGGAAGATATAGAGAAGATCCTGCGGGGTGATATGCAAATTCCTCCGCTTCGTCAGGCAAAATATCAGAGGAGAACAGCTTCCGTTCCGGCCATTTCATCAGCGGCACAGCCCCTGCAGATAGACCTTCTTATTGACATACGGAAGAAACTGGCAGAAGGAAAAGGGAAGGGATATGAGTACTGGGCGACTGCCTATAACAATAAGCAGCAGGCCAAGATTCTTCTGTTCTTGCAGGACAACAATATCCGTTCTTTGGAAGAACTGTCAGAAAAGACGAAAGAGGTGGTGGATCATTACGATTCTTTAGCCCAGTCCGTAAAAATGAAAGAAGGACGGCTCAAGGAGATAGCTGCCATAAAAAAGAGTCTGATCGATTATTCGAAGACCAAAGAGGTCTATGCGGGGTACCGGAAGACCGGATACAGCAGGAAATACTTTGAAGCACATCGGGAAGATATAGAAAAGCATAAAAGTGCTAAGAAAGCATTTGACCAATTTCCTAAAGGACACATCCCGAAGATCAGAGATCTGAACGCAGAATATGCAGAGATCCTTGCAGAAGTGAAAGAAGAACGGAGAGACCTGAAGGCAGCCCGTGATGATATGAAGCTGTATGTGAATGCACAGAAGGATGTGAGGATGATCCTGGGAGATGAGAATGAAAAACCGAAGCATGAAAAATCCATTTGAATTGGATTTTTTGGAGGACGTAGTCCGACCAAGCGTATCCGGAAGATACGCGCAGCTCCGGACCGAAGGTTCGGTTTAAAGGGTTCGGGGCGCTCCCCGACAAGCAGCTGCGCAAGCAGCCAATTGGATTATTTGAACGGAGTGAAAATGATATCAATTGGCACTGCTTGCAACTTTTCAAATAATTTTCTCTGAATTTTGCAATTTATTTGTGTTTTATTCTGCGTTGTAGGAGGAAGCTTAAAAATATGTTCAGAAGTAAGTTCTATAGGAAAATCCATTTCCTTATACAGGTGCCGACGAGGGCACTGATTGCAGTCATTGCGGCGGTGCTTCTTTTTTTACCTTTTGATCGTGCGGAGGCCGGGACGCTGAATAGCTCTGTATGTCTGACAGGGAAAGGTGTTACGGAAGAAGAGATATCCGTTAAGCTCTATGAGAAGCCTTATGACGGTACCGTGCTGAAAATCAAGAGCATGGAGATACGCTATTCGGACGGTCTGATCCGAAGATTTTCGGGAGAAACGGTTGAGTTCCCGGGAGGAACTGCTCCGACGCTCTGCACCGGCACAAATGACATAAGGTTTTCCATCAAGGGTGAAAATTTCCATTTTTATATTGAGGCGCTCCCGGCAACAGTTGCATCGTATGCGGTAGAAAATGCCCAGGCAGAACTGGCGACAGCCCTGTATTCCCATATTTCGGACAGCATATTTGTTACCATACGGAAATATCAGTCTGACGAATCTGAGTACCTTCTCACTCATGTCATTATCGAGGATCCAAGTCAGATCCACAGCGCCCTGGCAAATGATACTTATGGCGGAAAAAGGGAATGTCCATCAGACGCATCTGAGAGGCTCGGCTGGGTCGTCGGGGTGAACGGAAGCAACTTCAGCTGGGAGACGAACAGACCGGTATATGCGGGCGTCTGTATTAAAGACAGAAAGATCATGGAGGGAACTGCGGCAAACGGCATGGAGATCTGTCTCATGGAGGACGGGACGTTGTTCTCGCCGTATGAGGGAACTTCCGGCGAAGAACTTCTTATGCAGGGAGTGACGGATACTTGGAGCTGCGGGGATACGCTCTTGATCCGTGATGGTGAAGCCATTAATGTCGGAATTCAGAGCAATCAATACAGATACCCAAGGACAGCAATCGGCATGGTTGAGCCGGGAGAATATTACCTCATTACAGCGGGTTCCGGACATTATAAGGGCGGGATGACCTATGATGAAGTGAGGGATGTCCTGCTTGCCCATGGATGCACGTATGGAAAATGTATGGATGGAGGGGGATCAAGTACGCTTGTGTTTGAAAATGAGGTGATTAATGTGCCGGCGGAGGGGAGTGGTCGGGAGAGAGCTGTGGAGGATTTTTTGTACTTTTCAGAAAGGGTAGCTATCCGGTGAAGCGGGTAGCTGCGTGATGAGTAGTGAAAAGATTTGTTTAAGCACCATAGATCTATGATCGTATCAGTGTTTATCAGCAGCATTTTTTGTTTCGCAAACATCAAATTCATATAGAAATTCATAATTTTATGATGGAATGTTATATCATGACGCAAATAGTATTTCAGGGATGCTGAGCTTGTGGAAAACGGAATCGTTACTTTGGCTTCACTTAGTGCACTTGGGATTGTCACAGCGCAAACGTGGTTAATAAGCAAAATCGTAAAGGTTTTGTAATGATAAGCAGTATGGACTGAAGAAGAAGGAAGCCCTTATAGCAGCTTTACAGAAGTGTCTTGCAGAGATTTACAGATGCAAGATAGCTGTGGTCAGTTTTTTCGGCTCAGAGACGAATGAGGCATAAAGACTGGTCGCAAAGGGAGACAAGGGACTGCTCGTCAGCATCCTCCAGGCTGGCCTCCTTGTGCATGGCATCCGGGATACTAAGATTGATGCGATCTTCGGGGATGTAACAGAGGAAGGCGTGCGGGAGTTCCAGAAGAGATTTGACATAGGTGTGGACGGCATTGCCGGTCCTGAGACGTTTGAGAAATTGCTCTTGTGATGGCATAGGCTTGCAGGCTTTCTGCCTGTAAGCCATAGTTTTACTGTAAAAAAATGGCAGCAAATAGTATGATAAAGATAGGACGTTTTGACTTATCAGAAGGAGAGCTGCCATGAGTAAGGGAGGAGAAGTAGGAAGCAGGGGATACGTCTTCCAGGCTATTGTTGCTCTGATGGATTGCCTTGAAAGACATGATTGGGATGAAATCAAAGTCGAGCCAAAAACGGATCAGGACAAAGTAGATATACAGCTTTACAGCAATGGTGAAATTCTGTCTGCTATTCAGGTAAAGTCTAGTGTGAACGCTTTCAAAAAGAGTGACGCGCAAAATTATCTGGATGCAGCCAGGATTGATGCTCCAGATGCCAAAGAAGTATATCTTTACTTAATCACAGATAAGTACACGGAATCCATTAAGCAGTACGCTCATAACAAGCCAGACGTTAAAGAGTTTCCGTTTGAGTATCTGGAAGATGCTTGTAAGGGTAAGCTGATAAATTATGTAGATAGAATTGGCTTAGCTCGAGAAATAACGGCTTCGGATATCATCCTATTGTACAAATCTCTCTTTGCTACATTGATGTTAAACAGTAAGGATACAAAGCCAATAAGCCGCACAGTATTTGAGGCAGAGTTTCAGAGAGCAATCCCCGTAAGTAAGACTGATAAGAGCCAGCCGGAGATTTCCAAATGCCTCACACCCATCCCCGCTGTTAACCAGAATGTCGGACTCATTGGCCGCGACGGCATTGTTAAAACCGTCAGGGAACATCTTGAGAAGAATAACGGCACAGCCCTTGTAAACGGTCTCGGTGGTATTGGGAAGACTGCTGTCATGCTGTATGTCTGCAATAAACTCAAGGACGAGGGGCACTACGTCGCTTGGTTTAAATGGGAGAATAGCCTGAAAGAAGGACTCCTTTTGCTCCGTGACAAGCTCGAAATTTCTAAGACAGAAAAAGCGGATGAAGCATATGAGCTTGTAATAAGTGCAATAGAAAATCGACTTGCTGGAAAGCTCTATCTTTTTATAGATGATCTGACACGGAGGCTTAGTGACGATGAAATAAGCCTTCTTAATAGCTTGCCAATCCATGTGATGGTTACGTCAAGGTTTAAATATGAGTACTTTAAGAATGTGCCTCTGGATGTCCTTGAAAAAGATGCAGCTATCGACATGTTCTTTATGTATTATCAGCGTGATCGGAAAACGGAAAATGAGGATATCGCTTGGAGCATCATAGATTTCGTTCACAGCCACACTCTTCTCGTCGAACTATTGGCCAAAGCCGCGAGGGAAGAAGGAGGAACGCTAATTAAGTTCTATGATACATTGCGGGATAAAGGGTTCTTTGAGGTCTCCGATGAAGAAGTGAAATCAGAGCATGATAAGGAATATCGGACTATCGAGCAGAGTATTATAAAGCTGTATGCGATATCCAATTTGTCAGAAGCCGAGCAGCATATCATGAGACTCTTTACAATCTTCACACCTGAGAAAGTCATTTATTCAAAAGTCAGAGACTGGGCCGGTCTTGACCGGAAAGCCATGAGAAATCTGGTAGAACTGGGCTGGCTTGATCGGGGCAAGGATGGATATGTCATCCACCAGATTGTGAAGGATTCGCTGTCAAAGCAGGTTGGAGAAGTAAGATTGGAAGATTATGGAAATCTTCTTGATAAACTCATTGATACGGATAGCTATTTGTCGGTGACAGAGACTTATGAAGTTGTCAGGGAAAGGATTGTACTTGCGGAGGATATCGCCGGATATCTTTGGGTGACTTATCAAGCCAACAGCGAAAGGGATGAAAAGTGGACCCCCGATGCAGGGTGGCTAATGAATAATCTGGCAGGCGTATACTGTGAACAAGGCGACTACGGCAAGGCGCTGGAGTACTTCAGGAAGGAACTGAACATCCGTGAGAGAGTGTTAGGAACGGAGCATTCGGATACAGCGACGACGTACAACAATTTGGCAAACGTGTATAAAGACCAGGGCGACTACGAGAAGGCGCTGGAGTACTACGGGAAGGCTCTTGCTATCCGCGAGCGTGTGTTAGGCAGCGAGCATTCGGATACGGCAGATACGTACAACAATCTGGCAAACGTGTACCATGAGCATGGCGACTACGAGAAGGCGCTGGAGTACCACGGGAAGGCTCTTGCCATCAAAGGGCGTGTGTTAGGCAGAGATCATCCGAATACGGCAACGACGTACAACAATCTGGCAAACGTGTACAATGACCAGGGCGACTACGAGAAGGCGTTGGAGTACCACGGGAAAGCTCTTGCCGTCCGCGAGCGTGTGTTAGGCAGAGAGCATCCGGATACGGCAGATACGTACAACAATCTGGCAAACGTGTACAATGACCAGGGCGACTACGAGAAGGCGCTGGAGTACTACGGGAAGGCTCTTGCCATCCGCGAGCGTGTGTTAGACAGAGAGCATCCGTATACGGCAACGACGTACAACAATCTGGCAGTCGTGTACTATGTCCAGGGCGACTACGAGAAGGCGCTGGAGTACTACGGGAAGGCTCTTGCCATCCGCGAGCGTGTGTTAGACAGAGAGCATCCGTATACGGCAGCGACGTACAACAATATGGCAAACGTGTACGCTGACCAGGGCGACTACGAGAAGGCACTGGAGTACTATCAAAGGGCCTTGAAGGTTTATTTGGATACCTTCGGAGATAAACATCCTGGCACAAAAAAGATACGTGATAATCTGACACGTCTACAAAGAAAAAATAAGTAAAGGCCGATCCTGCTAACAATTTCTGTTAGCAGGATTATTTTTTTTTGTAAAAATGGCGGACTTTTGGGCGTAGGAAGGCAGAGGGATGGATATGTTCTCTCAGAAGGGAGAACGAGACTATGCAAGTAACAAAGATCATGCCTTCCAATCAAGGGACGATACCTGCTGCCCATAAGTTCACGCAGGAAGAGCTGCAGATGGAATTTAACTATATGCAGGCAGAGCGTATCACGAAAAAGCTGCTGGAGAGGGGCCATATTACCGATGAGGAATTTGACCTCATCATGGCCGAAAACAAGCGGACGTTTCCTACGTTTTTATCGCCACTTATCTGAGAATTGAGTTGCTATGTGCGACTTTGTATGGCTCTATGTTACTGACCGGAAAGGAGGCGAGACCATGAAAAAGATAACCAAGATTGAACCCGCAGCAGCAACAAAGAAAAAGAAGAAGCGCCGCGTCGCTGCATACTGCCGGGTCTCTACTGCGACGGAGGACCAGCTCGTAAGTCTCGAAGCACAGAAGGCACATTATGAGGAATACATCACAGCGCATCCCGACTGGGAGTTCGCAGGGCTCTACTATGATGAAGGTATCTCCGGTACAAAGAAGGAGATACGGCCAGCGCTTATGAAGCTCATCACAGATTGCGAGGATGGGACCGTCGAGTACATCATAACAAAGTCCCTGTCAAGATTTGCCAGGAACACCACCGATTGCTTGGAGCTGATCCGGAAGCTTCTCGACCTGGGCGTCGCGGTCTACTTCGAAAAGGAGAACCTCGATACCGGAGCGATGGAATCCGAGCTTTTGCTTTCCATCATGAGCAGCCTTGCAGAAAGCGAGTCGGTTTCTATCTCCGAGAATGAGAAGTGGAGTATCCAAAAGCGGTTCGAGAACGGAACCTTCAAGATCGGGTATGCACCGTTCGGCTATACCGTGACGGACGGCGTGTTCTCCATCAAGGAGGACGAGGCAAAGTGGGTCCGGTACATCTTCGCAGAGACATTGGCCGGGAAGAGCAGCAACCAGATCGCGGAAGAACTGAATGAGAAGCAGGTCCCTGCCAAGAGGGGAAATCACTGGACGCTGACAACTGTACGGGGAATCATCATGAATGAGAAGTACATCGGGGACTGCCTCTTCCAGAAGACCTACACGGACTTCCGCTTTAAACGCAGGGCGAATCACGGCGAACGGGATCAGTTCTATATGGAAGACCATCACGAGCCGATCATCAGCCGGGAAGATTACGAAGCGGCAAACAGGATGCTTGAG
>CACYPS010000049.1 GCA_902776305.1 uncultured Lachnospiraceae bacterium
CATCCAGCATCGGGTCGAGCACATCTTCCAATGTTGCCTGTGTACCTTCAATCTGAGAGGACATCAGGGCCTCTTTGCGCACATACATGGATACGAACAATCCGACATTTGGAATGCGGGCAGCGACGCTCTCCAGAACGGCAAGCTGGGAATTTGCCTTCACCAGCAAAGCTACAGTATCTTCTGTCAGCTCAACAGGAGGAGCCGGAGGCAGAGGATTCGGGACAAAAGACCTGTAGGCCATTTCGCCCGATAAATTTGTTTTATAACGGCCAGCACGGTTATTCATAAGCGTAGGCTCCCTTCAGGAAACTTGAAGTATGCAAGTCTATTATATTCTCGTTATTTCAAAAAAATGGCTGAACTTGAAATAAGAAAGCGGATTGTCTGCTCTTATTTCATTTTTCTGGAGGCTGAGTTCTGAACTTCCTCCAAATCGCGGATCTTGACAGCAGTCACTCAATAACACTGTTTTGTGTTTGTTTTGTAGTTTGGACTGCCATTTTTAGGTGGAAGGACAATTTATTTTCAGCATGGCATGTCGCTTTTGCCATGAGTACATGCGGAGACAGCAGTATATGAAGCTTCAGGATGCATTGCGGAAAGTCATAAGGCGGTATGGCATGAGCATTATCGAGGACAAACGCGTTATGGCATTCCTGGCTGACTATAAGGCTTTCGATGAGTTCCCAGCCGTAAAGCCTGTTATGAAAGCCATTGCCGAAGGCGGATACGGCAGGGAGCTCTGCCGTCTTGCAGCTGACGAAAGCGACGCGGAATACCTGCGCTATGCGGCCGGGCTGAAAAATACCCTGGCTGCAGACAAAAACTTCTGGAAGGAGTTTGCCGACTACGCGGTAGACAGCATCTCTTTGGCGCTTGGTCTTGTCTCATCGGCAGCAGAGCCTCTGGATCATGGCTTTGATCCTGAAAATCATGGGAACACAGGCAAAGAGGACACCAGAAAGGCTCAGAACAGTCCGTCTGGCACCGGCAGCTCATCCCAGGAGGACGGAAACGAGTCTCCCGATGACGTGGTTTTCCAGAAGGTCAGGGAATTAATTGCGGAATATGCCCCGGGACTCAGGCCGGAGGATATAAAGCCTGATGACTCATTAAAGGAGCTCTGCCACAAAGGAAGATCAGCATCTGTTGTCATTGGCCTTGGATATGATGAGCCGAGTCTTCTGCTCCTGGATCTTGGAAAGAAGCTCGGCATCACGTTTCCTTCATTGTGGGCCCAGATTGCTGGTAATGCCAGAATTGCCACTGTCCGTGATGCTGTCGAATACATAAAGTCACACCAGCCCAGACAGCCTGGTTCAGGCTGCACAGACTCATAATGCCGGATTCCCGTTCAGAGCGGCGGAATTCCCCGGGGAAGCTCCGGTCCTGTCTTGGGTTCTGAGCACATGGCGTCCTTATAGCGACTCTCATTCAGAATGAGCGCTGCAGCCTGCTCATCACGCAGCATTTGCGGCAGCGCGCAGTCATTGGTCTGGTCCAGGTTCACGAACCAGGCTGCGATTTTGCAGACTGTGAGCTCCTTAATCCCAGCGTTGCCGGGCATCATATGATTCTTCTACGCCACGTCAGGAACAGTCACACACCATGGCCGGCAGCTGGCTCGGTCTCAGTCTCGGGCTTTGCTTCCTGAGGTGACCGGTGAAGCGCTTGATTCCATGGTTCCTCGATAGTATGTCAGTTGCGGTCCAATCCTGGGTTTCAGCAGTGTTTCCTATGAAGACCGTGCCGCAGTTTATTGGGAAGCCTTCCCTTATCCCGGAGACCAGAAAGAGATTCCGGATGCTGTCCGGATGCTGTCCGGATGCTGTCGGTAAGGAACCGGATCATATTGGGCGTCAGTCCTGATCTTCACCTGCACCTTTGCTGAAAAGTGTGAAGGAACAGTCATATCTGCCTGCTGCGGCAAATAATTTCTTGACAAGATTATTTTTTTTTTTACAATCAGAATTGGCACATTCTGTCCTGCTTTTTTTAATGAATCGTAAGGAACTGAACAGGACTGCTGCAGATCGGGCAATGGCTCAAATCAGACTTGTATTTGCATATATTCCAGGCCTGTTTCAACCTTTTACAAAGGAATAACTACATACGTATGCGTGACAGTGATTGCAATATAGTTGTATGCACAAATTCAAACTACGCAAAATACATACCTGTCCTGTTTCATTCAATATCATTTTACACTAAAAAAGCTATTGCTTTTTATGTTGTTTATTCAAGTATTACTGAAGATCAAAAATCACGCATAAAAGACAATATAAGCATTAATCCTGAGAATACCATTGAATTTATTGAATTCGATACCGAAAACGAATTGCGGAAAGTGGAAAAGGATAAAAAATTTACACCAGTTGCCGGATCATTTGATGCTTACACAAGATTGTTTTTAACTGAAATTCTTTACGTCAGACGAAACGTCAGCAGAGTCCTTTATCTGGACATTGACATCGTTGCAAACAAGCCGCTGGAGCCGGTTTTTGAAAGCCTGAAGACAGAAAAACTGCTGGGTGGAGTTTTAGACAGCGATGCTGAATATATGTCAGATATGAGAGAGCATTACATAAACTCAGGAGTGCTTCTGCTCAATCTGAAAGCTCTTCATGAATTCGGATTTATGCAGAAGGCGTTGGATCTGGCCGCAGAGCGGGCTGGAGAATTAGACTATTTTGATCAGGACATCATTAATATGATTTTAGGCAGCGATCAGAAAACCCTTTATGATGTTTCATTCAATACTCAGTCCAACGACCCCGATGAGATAAAAAAAGGAATCCTGTTTCATTTTACCGGTCACAGAAAACCGTGGAAGCGGACATTAAGATGGAGAGTAAAAAAATGCATGTGGGTAAAACACTGGATTATGTCCAGGGTTGGAGGCGGCATAATCGTTGAGAGATTGCTGAACGCGTTTCTTTTAACTTTCAGACCTTTCCTGAATATATTTTAGTCAGACGAAAATACCATTGATGCCTGTTTTTCTCCGGCATGGAAAGTTTCCTGAACATGATATATTGTTCCATATAGCAGCAAAATGCCGGTTTCCTGACATGACACTTGCGGAAGTACAGGCTCCATCCTCATGTAATTCCTGACGGCTGGGCGCACGTCAATAGCCACAGAGCCAGAGAACCGGCATCAGACAATGTCCGGGGCCTGCAGGCGATACTCCTTGCCTTCCATGCAGTATTTTATGAACTTCCTCCAAATCTCTGTTTTTAAGTGAGATTTGGAGGAAGTTCCGCATCAGGACCTCCGATGTCTCAGGGCTTTGATCCTGCAGGCAGTTTATTTATAAAATCGGATGTATGGTGCTCAGCACGCAACAGTGAATACCGGACGCTGCTGTACTTCAGATGAGGGAAAATTCATGACAGCCATTGGATATGCCTGTTTCAGGGATAACCTGGAGCTCTTCATGGACAAGGTCTCAGACGAGTGTGAGACTGTGACTGTTGCCATGGAAAACAATAAGAATGTCGTCGTGCTTTCAGAGGAGTCCTATAACAATCTGATGGAAAACCTCCATGTCCTGGGCAGTGAAGCGAACTATGACTGGCTCCTGGAGTCGAGAAAGCAGCTTGAAGAGGGCAGTGCCTCCACGCATGAGCTCACCAGAGAGAGAGGAGAATAAGGCATTTACCTTCTCCGGACGTCTGCGTTACAGATTCCTGGAAGCCTTGGCAGAATTTCTGAAATCCTTTGATGCGTCTCCGTTTTCTGACAATGCTGCTAATACAATAAAGCGGTAAACGCTTAAAGTGCGGGAGGAAAGACCGTTGCACAGAGCCCTGGCGTGACGCAGAGAGCTGATGCCACTCCTGCATGGACGCCTGCGGAGGATCTGCTGAAGCTTGATTTCCTGCAGACGGAGAAAATTGAGAACACTCTGAGGGCTTACCAGCTCGCGAAGAGATGCAACGGGAAGCGCGTCATGTACGAGGCAGTGCGCTGGGGCAGGCGCGGGGCGAGGATCAACGCCATCGCGCCCGGAATCATCGTTAATCCGCTCGCTATAGATGAGTTCAACGGCATCCGCGGAGACTTCTATAAGAACATGTTTGCGAGGTGCCCCGCGGGACGCACCGGCACCGCGGATGAGGTGGCAGATATCGCTGAGCTCATGATGAGCGGGAGGGCACAGTTCATTACCGGATCAGCCTTCCTCATCGACGGAGGTGCGACGGCAGGCTATTTCTACGGGCCGCTCCTGCCGGGGCTCGGCACAGGAATGGCTGAGGGGAAGCAGTGAGAGAGGCCGGGAGCCGTCCTTACACCTCGTGAGCTGACGGGATCCGGCGCAGGAGAGAGAGGGAAGGCTGTCTGCCTGCTGCTCAGGATTCTGGTGAGGTGCGGACGGCTCCGCCGGATACCCCGGAAGTGGAAAGTGAAGAGGAAGAGATGCGCTATATCTATTGCCCGGAATGCGGCAGGAAACTGACAGAGAAGGAAGCCGGGGATGACGGGGCGGTGCCGTACTGCGAGGGCTGCGGGAAATACTGGTTCGATAGCTTCTCCTCCTGCGTCATTGTCATGGTGGTAAACGGCGAAGGGGAGATCGCTCTCCTCACTCAGAATTATCTTTCCACGGAGTACAAGACCTTTGTGTCAGGCTTTATCAAACCGGGAGAGACAGCGGAGGAAACCGCGTCCGTGAGGTTCAGGAGGAGCTCGGGATCAGGCTTGACAGGCTCCAATACGGCGGCACCCACTGGTTTGGGGACAGGGAGCAGCTGATGCACGCCTATATCGGGTTTACCAGGGAGAAGGAGCTCAGGCTTTCCAAAGAGGTGGACAGGGCCGAGTGGGTGCCGGAGAGCGAGGCGCCAGCGCAGATGTTCCCGGACAGGCCGGGCAATACGCAGCATGTCCTCTACCGGCAGTATCTGAAGCTGAAGGGCATGAGCGCGGATGGGAAATAACTCGTCCTGCGGGCGGGGAGAGCGCCCGGGAAACGGCTGATGGATATCTACAGGCGGCTGCTTTGGGATGCTGGAGAGCAGTGCCTCAGCTGCTGATTACGGGAAATGCCTTAAAATGGGGAAACCTGAAGTATAAATGTCTGTTATGCTATTTCAAGAAATCAGCTGAACTTGAAATAAGAAGGCGGACTGCCTGCCCTTATTTCATTTTCCTGATGCTTAACTGAGGCCTGATTCTATGAGCATACTTAATCTCTGGGGACCTTTGGATAACTTTGTTGATTCATTCGTCGACAACGTGATTCGCGACAAGGTTGAGCCTGAGATTGGCTCCGTCGTCTACTGCGATCTTCTGTTCGGGTACGCGGAGCACTCCGGGATCTATGTCGGCGACGGGGAAATCGTGGCCCTGGAGAAGGACGGCAGCATCGTCGCGCGCTCTGCCATGGGCTTTATTGAAGGCACCACGGCAATCAGCATCTATGTCTCATGCCACAACGGCCATGCCGTGGGAAGCAGGGCCGCGGCCAGAAGGGCGAGGGAAATGATCGGGAGACACAGGGACTACAACGTAATCCTGGACAACTGCCATCAGTTCACCGCCGGATGCCTGACCGGGAATTTTGAGAACAGCAGTAATTTCCTCTGGATGCTGAAGGAGAAGTCACAGCAGATCCTCGGATCTGATGAGTGGCGGGTGTGGGACCGCTGACATCCCGTCAGTGCTCCACATTCACGGCCTGACGGTCCAATCGGGATTTCCTGACGGGAAGGCGCCATGGCAGGCCTGCAGCTGTATCGTCGCGGGAACATTTCATTCCTGACGGCTTCATGACTGCGGGAGTCCGTGTAACCGTGCTCTGGCTCCATTCCCAAGACCCCATTTTATCCAGAGAAAGATCCTTCCTTATTCTGTCCAGGCAGCACTGCTATCAGGCAGCGTGGTTCAAGCCTGAGGGCAGGGGCGTAGTATTATGCATAGGTCTTTTTATCAGCGCCGGCCAGGTCGGTACTTCTTCTGTGCAGCATTTTAGACCGAAGGCGGCGGAATTCATCTCCCCTGATTGCTGGCTCAAATCTCTGTTTTTAGTGAGATTTGGAGGAAGTTGATTTAAAATATACATCGCGCCGATGTGAGCAGCTTAAATTATGAGAATTAGGATGGGCTGCAGCAGGTATTGCCTTTTTTTGCGAGTAATTGGCGTACGGACCGCATCGGAGATTTGTTATGGCCAGGTTAGAGGACATTACTGTTGGCAGCAGCGTTCTTGGTATCGAAGGAGCAGGAGCTGTTTCCATTGTTGCAGTCCAATGGTATGGAACCAATGTAATCGAGATTACCTATAAGAACAATAAAGGCCATGTCGGTAACCAGCTAGTTTACCGTGAAAATGAACCATCTCTCAAAGTTCAGGAGAGTAGTCTTCCTTGGAGTTTTGATGCAGATGCGAACCGGATGAGACTTGCGTCTGAAGCGTATAGAATCAGTCTTGCCCACCTTTTTGATCCATATCTTGCTGTCCATACATCATCTGTCGAGCCTCTGCCGCATCAGATCACTGCAGTTTATAAGGAAATGCTGCCTAGAGTGCCGTTGAGATACATTCTGGCAGATGATCCTGGTGCTGGAAAAACCATAATGACTGGCCTTTATATCAAGGAATTGATCGTTAGGGGTGATCTGAAACGATGCTTGATTGTTTCTCCAGGTAGCCTTGTCGAGCAATGGCAGGATGAACTGTCTCAGAAATTTAATGTTTATTTTGAGATTCTTACAAATGAAAGAATCGAGTCAGCTGCTACTGGAAATGTATTCCAAGAAGTGAATTTTTGCATATGCAGGCTGGATAAACTGGCTAGAAATGACATCCTGCAGGAAAAACTAAAGGTTACGGACTGGGATCTCATTGTGTGTGATGAGGCGCACAAGATGTCTGCAACTGTCTGGGGCGGAGAGATCAAATACACCAAGCGGTTTCAGCTAGGTAGACTTCTTTCGAAAATAGCCAGGAATTTTCTTCTTTTGACTGCAACTCCTCACAATGGCAAGGATGAGGATTTTCAGCTTTTTTTGTCTCTCATTGACCCTGACCGGTTTGAAGGGATTCATGCAAATTCTCATCAGCGTATTGATGTTAGCGATGTCATGCGACGTTTGGTGAAGGAGGAGCTCGTAAAATTTGACGGAACGCCGCTTTTTCCGGAGCGCAGGGTTTATACGGTTAATTATGCTTTGTCACCAATTGAGGCAAAGCTTTATCAGGCTGTGACTGACTATGTTCGGGAAGAATTCAATCGTGCAGATAAATTAAACAACGATAGGAAGACAACAGTAGGCTTTGCTCTTACTATCCTGCAGAGAAGGTTAGCTTCGTCGCCTGAAGCTATTTATCAGTCACTCAATAGAAGAAGGGAGAGGCTTGAAAGACGTCTTAAAGAAGAAAAGCTTGGCAAAAAAAGCAACGATATACTCATCAACCTGGCTGACTGGGATGAGGATGATCTTGTTCCTGGTGAAGAAGAACAGTTTGAAGATCAGGTTGTGGATCATTCTTCTGCGGCAGAAACAATTAAAGAACTGGAAGCTGAAATTGCAGAGTTAAAACTTCTTGAAAAGATGGCTAATGATGTCCGTATGAGCGGCGTTGACCGCAAATGGGAGGAACTTTCCAAGCTTCTTCAGGACAATAAAGCCATATATGTTCCGAGCGGTGAAAGAGAAAAGCTCATTATTTTTACTGAACATAAAGATACCCTTAATTACCTGACTCAGAAAATCAGATCGCTGCTTGGAAGCGATGAAACTGTAGTAACCATTCATGGCGGTATGCGGCGAGATGAGAGGCGCAATGTAGAGCAGCTTTTTAAACAGGATAAAAATGTTCAAATTTTAATCGCAACTGATGCTGCTGGTGAGGGCATTAATCTTCAGCGTGCCCACCTGATGATTAATTATGATTTACCCTGGAATCCGAACAGACTGGAGCAGAGATTCGGCCGAATTCATCGTATTGGTCAAACAGAAGTATGTCATCTGTGGAACATGGTTGCTGAAGAAACAAGAGAAGGCTTCGTCTTTCAGAGACTTTTTTCGAAACTGGAAGAGGAAAGAAAAGCTCTTGGCGGGAAGGTTTTCGATGTGCTTGGCAAGGTGACATTTGAAAATAAGTCTCTGAAGGAGCTCTTGATAGAAGCAGTCCGCTATGGCAATGATCCTAAAGTCAGAGCAAGGCTCTATCAGGTAGTCGATCATTCGATGGATCCCGAAAAATTCAGAAAATTACTGGAAGAGAGAGCTCTTACTCACGACGTTCTGGATTCCAGTGATGTTCAGGAAATTCGTGATGAGATGGAGCGAATTGAAGCTCATAAACTCCAGCCTCACTTCATAGAAGAGTTTTTCATTGAGGCATTTAAGACGCTTGGGGGGAAACTGCGCCCTAGAGAAAAAGGAAGATACGAAGTCACGCTTGTCCCGTATGCAATCCGAAGCATAGATATGCAGATTGGATTTGGACGGCCTATTTTAACTAAGTACGAGCGAATCTGCTTTGACAAGAAATTTTGCAATATTCAGGGAGAGCCTGTCGCAGATTTGGTATGCCCCGGACATCCGCTTCTCGAAGCAACAATTGCTCTTGTCCGTGAAAGGAATGCCGATGTTATGAAACGAGGCGCAGCCTTCATTGATGACAACGACTTTGGAACTAACGCCAGGCTGCTCTTTTATATAGAAGACGCTGTGCAGGATGGTACAACACTTTCCGATGGAAGCAAAAGAACCATCTCTAAACACATCCATTTTGTTGAGTTGAATGAAGATGGAACAGCATCTGGAGCTGGGTATGCTCCGTATCTGGATTACAGATCAGCATCGGACGATGAAAAAAGCAAAATTCTTGCTTGGGCTAAAACACAGCAGTGGCTCAGTTCCGGAGTAGAAGAACTGGCAAAAGGATATGCAGTAACAAATCTGATCCCTGAGCATTTTGCCTCTGTCAAACGTCGCAAGCAGATGATGCTGGATAGGACGGAAAAAGCTGTAAAAAGCCGTCTTACTGAAGAAATTCAGTATTGGGACTACAGAGCATCGGAACTTCAGGATAAAGAAGCTGCTGGCAAAGTAAATGCGAAGCTTAACTCAAATCTTGCAAGTCGGCGTGCGGAAGATCTCGAGACAAGACTTCAAAACAGGCTGGCAGAAATTGAAAAGGAAAGAAGAATTTCTCCTATGCCGCCGATTATTACTGGCGGAGCACTGATCATACCTAAAGGACTGCTTCATAACCTTATGGGGGGCGTTGTGGCAGACGGTTACAATCTTTTTGGAATAACTGATCGTCAGAAAATCGAGTACGCAGCCATGAAAGCTGTTATGGATATTGAGAAGGGATTTGGAAATATTCCGCGAGACGTCAGCGGGGCAAAGATTGGATACGACATCGAATCAAGAGTCCCAAATAACATGTCTGAAAAACTCCAGGAATACTCGCTGAGGTTCATTGAGGTAAAAGGACGGCATAAAGGTTCTACAACAGTAACCGTTAGTAAGAATGAAATTCTGACAGCGCTTAATAAGCCTGAAGAATTTATCCTCGCGATCGTCGAAGTGGACGAATCGCAGACTCAGACGATTTATTTGAAGCATCCTTTTAAAAATGCACCAGATTTTACAGCTACAAGTGTGAATTACGATATACAAGATCTTGTTAAAGAAGCTTTAGTTCTATATAAGCAATGAGGAAAGGATGTTTAACAAAAAACTAATTGAAGTGGCATTGCCCCTAGATAAAATCAATTCTGAATCAGGTCGAGAAAAGTCTATTCGATTTGGGCATCCTTCTACATTGCATCTGTGGTGGGCTCGTCGTCCATTAGCAGCAGCTAGAGCAGTTATTTGGGCATCATTAGTTGATGACCCTTCTTCACATCCTGATGTATTTCCTTCCGAGGAAGAACAAAATAAAGAAAGAAACCGTTTGTTTAATATTTTGGGGAGTCTTGTAACATGGGAAAACGCCAATGATGAAAATGTTCTCAATGAAGCTAGAAAAGAAATTACAAGAAGTATAGGTTCAAATTGGCCTGCATTTTTAGATCCTTTTGCTGGTGGTGGAACTATACCGTATGAAGCTCAGAGGCTTGGTTTAAAAGCAAATGCGCATGATTTAAATCCAGTTGCAGTACTGATAAATAAAGCAATGCTCGAAATTCCCCCTAGATTTATGGGGAAACGTTCAGTTAATCCAAATGACAATAGACTTTTGGAAAATATAGATGTGTATAATTACCTTAATGGAATGGCAAAAGATGTTCAGTATTATGGTAATGTACTACAAGAGGAACTAAAAAAGAAAGTCGGAGAATATTATCCACCAGTAGAATTACCCCAATCAATGGGAGGCACTGCTTCAACTCCTATAGCATGGATTTGGGTAAGAACCATTAAGTGCCAAAACCCTGCATGTGGTTGTGAGATGCCATTAGCTAGTAGCTTTGTGTTATCTAAGAAAAAGGGGTATGAGGCTTGGGCAGAACCAGTAAATGAAAATAAAAATTTAAGATTTAAAGTGCATTATGGAAAATGCCCGAAGGAAAAGGAAACAGTAAAAGTCGGTAAAGGAGCTTCGTTTCGTTGTTGCTTCTGTGGTGCCGTTGCTGATAAACAATATATCCACGACGAATTTATTAATAAACGTGTTAGTTATGGAATGATGGCTACTGTTGCCACAACAAAAAACAGGAGAGTATTTGTCACTCCTACAGAAGAGCAGATACTTGCTGCCAGTCGGCCGGAACCAGCATGGATGCCAATGGAAGATATGAATCCAAATACCCCAGATTTGGTGAGCGGAAGAGGTTATGGCATTACAAAATGGAATGAGCTGTTCACAAAAAGACAGTTAACAACGTTAACAACATTGAGCGATCTGATTCAAAATATTCAGCCTAAAATTGAAAAGCAAGCTGTTAATGCTGGGTTTGCTGATGACCATATCGGCCTGAACCGAGGTGGCTCTGGAGCATTGGCGTATAGTCAAGCAGTCTGTATGTACTTAACGTTTGGGCTGAGTCGGTTAACTAATATTTTCAATGCTATGTGCAGATGGGAAAGTAGCAGGGAGCAATCCCTGACGTTGTTTAGTAGACAAGCTATTCCTATGATTTGGGATTTCGCGGAAAATAATCCATTTGCATGTGCAGCAGGAGATTACACTGTTAGCTTAGGTAGTATTATTCGAGTACTCGAGAATTTTCACAATGAGGTGTCAGGTGAGGCTGAGCAGCTAGATGCACAAAGTGATTGTGGTTTGAGAGACATTATGGTTTCTATGGATCCTCCGTATTACGATAATATTGCATACGCTGACTTGTCTGATTTTTTTTATATTTGGTTGAGAAAACCTCTGAGAGATATCTATCCTGATTTACTTTCAACAGTCTTAGTACCTAAAAGTGAAGAATTAACTGCTATTTCTAGTAGATTTCAAGGTGGCTCTTTTGAGGCGAAACAACATTTTGAAAAAGGTATGCTATGTGCTTGTAAGCAAATTTATAAATATGTAAGAGATGATATACCGCTCACTGTTTACTATGCATATAAGCAAAGCGATGTGGAGGCTGATGAAGAAAAGGGGGCTTCGTCAGGTTGGGAAACAATGCTGACATCTATCGTCAAATCAGGTTTCTCAATTACAGGAACATGGCCAGTTCGGACAGAAATGGCAAATCGTCAAATTGCAAGTGGCACTAATGCACTAGCATCGTCGATAGTTTTGGTATGTAGGAAGAGGGCAATTGATGCTCCTTCTACTACGAGAAGAAATTTTGTAAATCTTTTACATAGAGAGTTAAGACCAGCGCTCAGAAAATTACAGCAGAGTAATATTGCTCCTGTAGATTTAGCACAATCGGCTATTGGACCAGGGATGGGCATATTTTCCAGCTTCAAGCGAGTCTTGGAGGCTGATGGAAGTGAAATGTCGGTGCGAAGCGCATTGAAAACGATTAATGAAGAAATTGATCTTTATTTTAATGAACAGGTAGGAGATCTTGATTCAGCTAGTAGATTCTGTATTGATTTATATACGCAAACTGCATACGACAAAATAAAGTATGGCGAAGCAGAAGTTTTAGCAAATGCCAAGGGAACATCTATTCCAATGATGGCTTCGCATGGTGTTTTATATGCGAAGGCTGGAACAGTCCATCTTATCGAGAGAAACGAACTTCCTGTGGAAGTTGATCATGGTGAAACAAATATTTGGCTTTTAACACAACAATTAACGCAGGCTATGGCAACTGGAGGAATAGAGAAATGTGCAGAAATCATTGCTCCAATGTATGGTTCGAATGCTGAACGTGCAAAAGAGTTGGCATATCGCCTTTACACGATCGCTGAGCAGAAAAACTGGACACAGGAAGCTTACGCATATAATTCATTAGTCGTTGCTTGGCCAGATATTCAATCAAGAGCAGCAGCCATTAAGGCTGCAGTTCCGAAACAGTTGAGTCTAGAATTCAATAATAACCAATAACAAAGGTAGAGTTTAGTGAAGAAGATAGTTGAGCAATCTCTACCTTTGCACAACCTGAATTTATCCTCGATAGCAGATAGTGTTAAAACAGGTCACCCTGGATGTTTGCATTTATGGTGGCATCGTAGTCCAATTGTCTCCTCAAAGGCCATACTGTATTCTGCATTAACCGATATACCGGAAGATTCTGAAAACAAAGACAAAGAGAAAATTTCAGAAATAGCCAACGGTCAGTCCTGTCAGATTCAACATGATGATTATCCGGTTGTCTTGGATCCATTTTCTGGATTTGGAGGTCTTGCTATTGCCAGCCAGCAGCTTGGTTTAAAAACTAAAGCAGTAGATCTGAATTCGGTGGCTACATTGCTCACAAAAGCTGCAACAGAATTTACGTCTTGGTTTAGGGATACTGCTGCTGTTAACCCTGGTGTTATAAGGGGGGTAATAATAGGCGCACAAGGGATTGCTTCCGATGTCCAGTATTACGGCGGCATGTTATGCGAGCGCTTAAAGGCTAAACTATCGGAAATTTATCCTCTTTACAATTGTCAGGAAGTGTATTCCTGGATATGGGTCAGGACAGTAGAATGCGCGAATCCTGCCTGCAAACGGGAAGTGCCTTTATCAAGCAGTTATGTCCTTTCGAAGAAAAAGAATGCTGAATACTGGGCGGAACCAATCTTAGAGAATGACAGACTTAAATTTCTTGTACATAAAGGCAAATGCCCATCAGACAGAGAAGTAAACAAGGTTGGTACACAAGGAGCGAGGTTTGTCTGTCCCTTCTGCGGAGAACTGAATAGAGAAGAGCACATTAAGTCAATGGGACAAGCACATAAGTTGGGTAAAAGACTTATGGCTGTTGCTTTAGAATCTGATAGAGAACGTATCTTTTTCACTCCAGACAAGGAACAGCTTGATGCTGCTTTTGTGAAATATATCGGTGATTTGCCGGTAGGTGAGATTCCTCATATTCCAAGATGGTTCAGTACTCCAAGTTTTGGAATTACAGAGTACGCAAATTTATTTACAGACAGGCAGCTCATGTTTTTCGATGCCATGTCAGATCTCATTCAAGGAATCAGGAAACAGATCGAGACTGACGCACAGGATGCCGGAATGGTTTCCGATAAGCAAGGGTTAGACTCTGGCGGAACAGGCGCCTACGCATATAGCGAAATGATCATCACTTATTTATCCTTAGTGATGGGAAAGCTTGTGAATTTTAATTCTGAGGTATGCACCTGGGATAACCGAAATGGCAATGTTAGGGCTACTTTTACCAGGCAAGCGATTCCAATGACATGGGTATTTGCTGAAGAAAATCCATTTGGAAATGCGACTGGTAATTTTCAGTCTGCTCTTCAAGAAGTTGTAGAGGCAATTAAAAATTTATCGGCAAATGCATGTGTGAATGTTTATCAGGGAGATGCATTAAAGTGCGAATTCCCTGATAATTCCATGCTATTTACGGAATTGCCGTATCTCGATAATGTCGGGTATGCTGATCTGTCCGATTATTTCTATATTTGGCTGCGTAAGTGTTTGAAAAATACATATCCTTCCTTATTTGAGAAGGTGGTTTCCTCAAAAGAAGAACTGTCTACAATTCCTGAGCACTATGATGGCGATCTGAAAAGAGCCAGACAGGAGTACGGCAGGGGATTGCATGAACTGTTTTATCGTTTTTATCCCAAGGCATCGACGGAGTACCCGTCATTGATTTTTTTTCAATACAGTAAAGCTGACGATAAGGTAATTTCAGATGATCTTGAAAACGAATATTCAGCTTTTGAGGATTTTATTGGAAATATACTGAATGCTGGTTTTGAAGTCACAGCTATATGGCCAATAAGAACTGAGAAAGCGGATAAAGCAAATGGTTCGGTTCGTATCTTAACTGTTATCAGAAAACCAAATCGGCAACGCAGGAAAATTACAAGAAGAACTTTTATCAATACACTTAGGCGTGATATGAATGAGAAACTGTTTGTCCGCTTCGAAGATGTCGACGAAGAAGATAAAAGTTTCGTTGCAGTTGGGGCTGGACTAAACAGTTTTTCAGAATTCGACAAAGTGCTCAATGCTGATGGTTCTGTGATGACAGTTCATCAGGCGCTGGTACTGATACGACAAGTGTGTCCAATTATTTTTGGTAGCTGAATCTTAACCACATGCATTTCTGTAGCTCTATTTGAATATTAGCCTACAAACAGAAACATTGTGTCTTCTCCTGCATTTTCAGCAAGAATCCCCTCCGGCTGTATAACAGCTTTGCTAAAATGATGCACTGACTAGCTGCATTTTAGAAAACAAGGGGAAGGGGAATAATTATGCAAGAGAATTATGCTCTCGTTCAAAATGGTTTTCGAATCCTGCTACCAATTATGACAGATTACATTGTCAAAGAAATGTGCAGGGTTTATCACAGCAGGTGGTGGGAGGAAGTGCTCTCCACTCTGAGTGACCAAAGCAGAGACCTTCCCGATACAGATGATTACGCTCAGCAGGTTAATTCATTGGATATCGCTAATTGCATCCGCTTGCTTGATCGTGAGTGGGGTTCAGTTTTCCGTGAGAAGCTTTCCATTGATTACAGAACTTGGGCAAAAGAGCTTATGGGCGTCCGCAATAGAATTGCGCATCTCGGCCAAGAGGATATGGATGAAAGAGATGCTGAACGTGCACTGGATACAATGGTTCGGCTGTCAGAAGGATTTGCCAATCAGGATAGTACAGAACAGCTCCGTGCCCTCTACCGAACGCTTAGGTACGGCACTGCAGCAGCCTCAACCACTATTAAGGAAAATGCCCAGCCCACAGTAACCAAGAAAGGTAAAACCAGTGACGGCGTACTCCAGGAGTCTGTCGGTCATAATTTACCCAGCTGGCGTGATGTGATGCAGCCTCATCCGGATGTAGCGGAAGGTAGATATAACGCAGCTGAATTTGCTGCTGATTTGGCGCAGGTAGCAAGGGGAGAGGCGGCATTTGAGTATAGAGATCCGGTAGAATTCTTTGCCCGAACCTATGTGACTGAAGGAATGCAGGGGCTTCTTGTAGAGTCCTTGAAAAGAATTACCGGACAGGGCGGTGAACCTGTTATTCAGCTTAAGACTGCTTTTGGTGGCGGTAAAACACATAGCATGCTGGCTCTTTATCACATTGTTAAGGGCGGATTTACACTTCAGCAGGCGCCAAACCTTAAAAAAGTTTTTGAAAAAGCAGAAATCACAGAGCTTCCTAAAGCACATGTCGCTGTCCTGGTTGGTACAGCCTTGGATCCAACCAGAAAAAAGAATCCTGCCAATCTCCCAAAGTATACAGTCAGCACAATATGGGGAGAAATGGCTTATCAGCTGGTGACTGCTACTGGAAGACCTGACCTTTACTCGCTCATTGCTGATTCTGACAGAAAAGGCGTATCACCGGGGTCCGCCGCATTAAAGCAGCTGTTCGATGAATGTGGACCATGCCTGGTATTGATGGATGAGCTCGTGGCTTATGCCAAGAAGATCTATGGTGTCGACGGCCTCCCGGCAGGATCCTATGATAATTTCATTACTTTCATCCAGGAGATTACAGAGGCCGCTAGAGCAAGCAAGAATAGCATAGTCGTTGCCTCTATCCCGGAATCTGATATAGAGATCGGGGGAGATGCGGGTAAGAAAGCTCTGGAGACTATCGAACATACCTTCGGGCGAATGGAGTCAATCTGGAAGCCTGTTGCGGCAACAGAGGGATTTGAAGTAGTGCGCCGTCGCTTGTTCCTGGATTGCAAGGATCCTGCGTCCAGAGATGAAGTCTGCAATGCTTTCAGCCAGATGTATCTCGACAACTCTGCAGATTTTCCGTCAGAGGCTAAAGAAGTTGAATACCGCGAGCGTCTGAAAGCCTGCTACCCAATTCATCCGGAGTTCTTCGACAGACTCTATGAAGACTGGGCAACACTTGAGCGTTTCCAGAGAACAAGAGGTGTTCTGAGGCTTATGGCCGCAGTTATCCATGAGCTGTGGATGGCAAATGATGCAAGCGCGATGATTATGCCAGGATCATTGCCACTCGACATGCCAAATGTGAGGGATGAGCTTGTACGCCATCTTCCTGATACATGGAACAGTATTATTGATCGTGAAGTTGATGGCAAGGATTCGATCCCCTATAAGAAAGATAAAGACAATCTTAGGTATGGAAGCATGCTGGCAGCCAGGCGTGTGGCCAGAACAATCATGCTTGGCAGTGCACCAACTGTTCGTGCTCAGGCAGTTCGTGGCCTTGAAACATCACGGATAAGGCTTGGTGTTGTACAGCCAGGGGAAAACATTGCCTCTTTCAATGACGCTCTGACAACCTTGCATGGTTCGTTATCCTACCTTTACACAGATTCGAATGGTACAAGGTTTTGGTATGACACAAGGCCCACTCTTAGAAAGACAGCAGAAGACAGGGCATCTCAGGTCAATCTTGCTGAGATAGACGCTGAAATTGAGGCAAGACTTAAAAAAATACGAAAAGAAAATCCGTTCGCTGGTGTACATATATGCCCGGCCTCATCATTGGATGTACCAGATGAACAGGCTGCAAGGCTGGTTATTCTTGGTCCAAGTGCTATTTATAAGAATGGATCCACAAAATCTGAAGCACTGAAGGAAGCAACAGATATCCTGAATAGTCGCGGTTCATCGCCTAGAATATACAGGAATACATTGGCTTTCATCGCTCCAGATTCAGACAGTCTGAATTCTCTCAGGACTGAAGTTGCAAGATATATTGCTTGGAAATCCATCATCAACGATAAGGACGATTTAAATTTGGATAGCGTTCAGACTCGGGAAGCAAACAATAATCTGCAGCGCAGCAATCAGACTGTTGAACTTAGAGTAAAAGAAACGTATTCGTGGCTGATGGTTCCTTTCATTGATCAATTTGTGGATATGAAAGCAATTCAGTGGGAGATTAACAGCATTGGCGGCGGAGATGACAGCATAGTATCCAAAGCCGGCAAGAAAATGATTCAGAGTGAGCAGATCATCACAAACTGGGCTCCTGCTCTGTTGCAGATGAGTTTGGATGATCTGCTTTGGAAAGATAGTAACGAAATCCAGATCAAGAAACTATGGGAGTACCTGACAACGTATTGCTATCTGCCGCGGCTGGCTAATTACAGCGTACTGGAAGATGCTATTCTGAAAGGTGCCGCTTCTGATGAGTTTTTTGGTATTGCAGCGGCATTTGAGAAGGATCGCTATGTTGATTTGAAATTCAACAAGGCAATTTTCTCAGTAAATATGTCAGATTACCTTGTTAAGCCTGTGGTAGCCTTAAAGCAGATTGCTGCAGAGAATGAAAGGCGCCAGCCTGATATAGGTGGTAACCAACCAGTTAGCGTAACAGACACTGGTTCTAACAATAATGGGAATGGTGGCTCTACAGATGGAAAAGGAACGATTGGACCTGTACCAGTTGGAGTTGCAGGTGGAGGCGATCAGCCCGTTGTACCAAAGCCAATTAATACACATTTCTTCATGAGTGCAAAGCTTGATACAACGCGTATTAATCGTGATGTTGATAAACTTGTACGTGAAATAATTAATCATCTCCAAAATGTTGATAAAAGCAAAGTGGAGATAACACTGGAGGTTAATGTTGACGCTCCTAATGGAATTTCTTCAGATGTGGTCAGGACAGTTTCTGAGAACTGCAAAACATTGAAAGTTGACGATTTTGGCTTTGATAATTGATTAGTTGCGAATCATTAAGAGCTTGTAAGCCGAAGTATTGAGATACAGATGCAAACCACGCTATCAAACTTGTAGACTTCAACGTTCTCCGAATTTCGGGATGATTTGATAATAAACGAGATTGAGACCGGAAATGTCCTCACGAAGTCAGACCTTCCGGTGAGCGACTACTCGGTGTACCCCTATGTAGGCTGCACCCATGCCTGCAAGTACTGCTATGCGAGCTTCATGAAGAGGTTCTCGAACCACCCGGAGCCCTGGGGAGAGTTCCTTCGACTTGAAGCGCTGGCCTCCGATCAAAAACCCAGGGAAATATGCAGGGAAGGAGCTCTTCTTAGGCTCGGTGACCGATCCCTACAATCCGGAGGAGGAAAAATACCGGAGAACCAGGGCTCTTCTTAAGGAACTCGTTGGCAGCGAGTCATTCCGCAGGGACATGGACCCTGGCCGTGAGCATTGAGAGGCGCCTTGAGGCCATGAAGAAGATTCATGACGCGGGGATAAGGACCACCTGCTTCAATTCCCCGGGATTACTGACGTTCCCGCGATAATTGACCGTGTGCGCGATCAGTGCAGCCTCATTTGGCTCGAGAACATGAACCTCCGCTGGAGCTATAAGGCTGTCATCATGGACTACATCAGGGACAGACATCCCGAGCTTGTGCCCCTCTATGATGAGATTTACAGCAGGAAGAGCCGCCGCTACTGGGAGGAGCTCGACAGATCCATGCGTGAGTACGCCGCTGTTGTTGGGCTCGCGTACGTTGTAAACGACGACAGCATGAAAAGGCCCTTTGACGCTCCGCCTGTCATCGTCAACTTCTTCTACCACGAGGAGATCAAGAAGTCGGCGAGAAAAGGCCGTTAGGATTCTTGGCGTTGCATTTGTCCGTGCGGACAGAGCCTGATGATCGCCATACACTGGGTGCCATTCCGTCTCTCCGGATGTACCTAGCTGCAGATTTCACCCGAACGGCGTGAGCAGTCCGTTTTCAGCGGCCTAGCTGCTGCAGGTGGGCTAACTATTTATTCGGTAATTATTAAGTGGTTTAATATCCTAAAACTCGTTTTATAGTCACACGATATGGTGCAGATGGCCGGGTTCGCCGGCCATCAGGGTCGTATTCTCCGGCCACGCAGGGCCAGGTTTTACGGCCAAAAGTCCCCCGTTGTTAGAGACGGCTT
>CACYPS010000050.1:0-27649 GCA_902776305.1 uncultured Lachnospiraceae bacterium
AAGATATCAAGAAAAAAACAAGAGCATCATATTTAAATGCTCTTGCGATTGCGGCTGTTCTTGATATTCAAATTAAAAAGGTCATTGTATACACAACATTCGAAGAAGAGAAATTCTCAGCCCTTCCGGACCTGACATCTCCTTACGCGCAGAAGCCGGTTTTGGGGCATTATCAGGTAGATTATAAAAAAGACGAGTGGGATCGAAACGTCATCTACATTAACCTGGGCGAAGCCCTCAGATTCGAGCACCATCATATCAGAATGAACAGGAATGAGGATGGAAGCAGGCTGGAGGGGAAATATGACCTGCGGGAACTGAGTAGACAAGAGTCTGAGAAGAACGAGAACTGATATATGAACGATTCAAACGAAACTTGCTGAAATCATGAAGATGCTCTGGCCCTCTATCTGAAGGATGCTCACATGCCTGGAATTTGTGAATGAACACTGGAGAAGGTGCAGAAGGCGATTATGAAGGTGTCATATCTGGATGAATTGGATGTAGTGTGAGTGATGATGAGCAGTAATAATGAAGGGATAATTTAGATGCCTGAAAACGATCAGAATACAACTAAGAAAGAGCAGTGTGAAAAAGCACACCCGAGGGCATCCAATATTGAACTGCTTCGAATCTTTGCGATGCTGATGATTGTTGGATATCATATCGTATGCCATTGCGTGAATGTTCAGCTTACAGATGAGAATTCCATGGCGAGGATGCACAATGCGTTCTTCAACCATCCGGTATTTTTCAAAAAAGTCTGGATTCTTCATGCGATCATGCCATTTGGAATAACGGGAAATGCTATTTTTCTCTTGATAGCAGGGTATTTTGGCGTAGAAAAAGGGAACAAGCTGAATATTGCAAAAACATCCAAAAAACTTCTATTACAGCAGGGTTTTGCAGCTGTCATTTTGACCATTGCTTCAACAGCTTGTTACCGACTCTTCTGGGTGCACCGTAGCGTCTATATTGGACTTATGGGGATTGATTGGTTCAACAGTATGTCTTGGTTTGTAGGCTACTATTTCCTTGTAGTCCTCTCAGCCAGACTGTTTCTGAATCAATTCCTCCTGCGGTTGGACAGAAAGCAATATGGAGCGTTTCTGATTGTGGTCTTTGCGTTTACCCAGTTTGGATGGTCGGGTGGGCTGGCAGATGCGTTGGCATCCGGGAGCAGGACGCTGTCTACCGGAATTTTTCTGTATTGTTTTGGCGGTTTTATAAAAAGGTATCAGCCATTCAAAAAAATAAAACCATGGGCATTGATCCTTGCCATTGGCCTTACCTATGTATTGATATTTATTACGGACTATAATTCGGTTGCTCAGAGTATTGAGGACTATATCAGGGGAGGATCAAAAGGGCGTTTTATTCAGAGCATGAACGGTTATCCTGATTTCAGCATTGTGATTATGATCCTTTCCACCCCTGTGTTTGAATTATTCCGACGGATTCACATCCCTTCCAACCGGGTAATCAATTTTATCGGGTCATCCACATTCATGGTATATCTGATCCATGATAATGGGTTCTTCTACAGTATATGGAATACGAAAGACTGGGTGACACTGCTAGCTTATCATCCCGGAAGATTTGTACTGTCATTATTGATGTGGACGGCAGGGACGTTTGGCATTGGCTTCATAGTCTATCTGGCGTATTTGGGACTAATGGAGGTTTACAGGAGACAGATACGGATCGTGATACAAAAATAGACAGATATATGCCAGCGGATGCAGTTCTTTTGCTTTTTAAAGTGGTTCGTGATAAACTTGCTGAAAGTTTGCCATGAGAAGATCAACAGATAAGACAGTAGGAATCAGCACGGAATGGGCGAAGAGCGGATCTTAATTATCATACCGGCTTATAATGAAGCGGAGAATATCGAACACGTCGTAGATGACCTGATCAAAAACTATTCGCAGTATGATTATGTAGTCATTAATGATGGTTCGTCTGATGATACGCGAAAGATTTGTGCGCGTCGGGGATATAATTTCCTTGACCTTCCCGTAAATGTGGGACTGTCAGGCGCAATCAAAGCTGGAATGCGATATGCGAACTATTACGGGTATGACTATGTTGTCCAGATTGATGGCGATGGTCAGCATGATCCGAAATATATCGCTTCAATGGCCGAGCTGATGGAAGAAACTGGGTGCGATATCGTAATTGGATCAAGGTTCAAGAATGAAAAAAAGCCGGGCGGCCTTCGGATGTTGGGAAGCAGAATCATCAGTGGCGCAATCCATGTGACAACAGGCAGGAAAATCCAGGACGTCACAAGTGGAATGAGGCTGTTCGATAAGCGGATGATCAAACGGTTCGGTTATGACATTCATTACAGTCCGGAACCTGACACGTTGGCATATCTTTTAAACTGCGGATTCCATATTGAAGAGATTCAGGTGCAGATGTGCGAACGAACGGCAGGAACCAGTATCTATAAAAGTCCGCTGGCTTCTGCAAGGTATATGCTGCAGATGATGTTTTCTATCTTTTTATTTCAATGGGTCAGAAAGAAAAACGAGGCTTAATGCCATGTTTTTGACGGAGGAAAGTAGACGATGTCTGGAGTTTTGCGTATCATGCTTCTGATTGCAGCGGTGTTCTCAGCATGGTGGATTCTTCTGAAAATACGAAAATGCAAGGTGAAAATGGAAGATGCCATATTCTGGGTATGCTTTGCAGCAATTCTGTTGATTATGGGCATTTGCCCTGAATTTACATACTGGCTGACAGGCGTATTCCAGATGCAGTCTCCGGCGAATCTGATTTTTCTGATTATCATCTTTCTTCTGATTGAGAAAGTGTTTACCTTGTCTATTATTACTTCGCAGCTAGAGGATAAGGTGACGGTGCTGTCGGCAGAGGTTGCGCTTCGTTCACATGCGGATGAGCAGGTCAGTAAAGAGGAAGAGCAGCAGATTCAGAACATGGATGCGAAGAGTACGGAAACAGCTGTTTCAGAGAATGATCAGCCTCACAAGTCCTGATGACATCATCGGAAACACAGGTGATCGTATGAGATACGGGAACGAGGATCACACTTTTGTGATATGTGCATATAAGGAAAGCCCTTATCTGGAGGACTGTATCCGTTCAGTCACAGGTCAGACCGTCTGTTCCTCAGTGATAATTGTTACCTCAACTCCGAATACATTTATCCGAAAGACTGCTGATAAGTATCAGATACCTCTTATATGCAACCATGGTGAAGCCGGCATTGCAGGCGACTGGAATTTTGCGATCGAGACAGCGAAAACTCCGCTTGTCACAATCGCCCATCAGGATGATATCTATGGCAGGCACTACTTGGAAGCAGTTTTGCAAGCAGCCAGTTTTTGCAGTCATCCGTTGATCCTGTTTACAGATTATGACGAGCTGCGCGATGGGAAGATTGTACGTGGCAATCGACTGCTGCGAGTTAAGCGCCTGATGCTGAGTCCTCTGAAGATAAAAGCATGCTGGAAAAGCATCTGGGTTAGGCGCAGAATTCTTTCGATGGGGTCTGCTATTTGCTGCCCGTCAGTGACAATTGTAAAAAAGAATGTCAGTCTTCCCGTCTTTGAGAATAATATGAAAAGCAACATCGATTGGCAAGCGTGGGAAAAATTGTCCCATGAGAAAGGTGAATTTGCCTATATTCCATCTGCTCTGATGCTGCACAGGATTCATAGGGATTCGACAACATCACAGCTGCTTGAGAAAGATCAGCGGAGAGTCGAGGATTTGTACATGTATCGAAAGTTCTGGCCTGTATGGATCGCAGGAATCATTGAACATTTCTATCAGTCTGCTGAAAAATCGAATGAGATCAATGGAAAATTATGAATCAGAGTACAGTTCAGAGAGGCCTGGTAACAATCATTGTCCCGGCTTTCAATTCAGAGAAATACATAGAGAAGTGCTTGAATTCGATTCTGAGGCAAACATATCAGAATCTGGAAGTGATTGTTGTGGATGATGGCAGTACAGACGGAACAGCCGGAATCATCCGGGGGATTGCCGGAAGAGATCACCGAATAAGGCTTCTGTGTGAGGAAAACAGAGGAACATCTTCGGCGAGAAATTATGGCCTGGAGGAAGCAACAGGGGAATATCTGACATTCGTAGATTCAGACGATTATATCGCCAGAGATTATGTTGAGCGACTTCAGAAGAGATGCGAGAGTACAGAGGCGGACATGGTCATCTGTGGGCTGTGTTATGTAGGAGAAAACGGAAGAATTCTGAAGAGGATCGTTCCGGATTACTACCAGAGGGGCGTCCATGAAGAGTGGACATTCCGGATTTCAGCAGCCTGCTCCCATTTTTACCGGAGACAGATCTGGGAAAAGTATCATGTCCGATTCGCGGTTGGAGAGCGCGGTGAGGATATGCCAGTTGCTCTTTTTTTCAGCGCAATGTGCAGGAAGATCGAGGTCCTTCCGTTTGCGGGATATGCATATGTTCAACATGCGGATTCGGCGATGGGAAAATTCCGCGGACTGAAAACCTGGAATCTGCCGCTCCGGTCGCTGGAAGAGTCCATCAAGAAGGCGGAAAAGATTGGAATTGTAAATGACCGGGAGTTCTTTGAACTATTTGTGATGCGGATTCTTGGTACATGCTTTTTTGACCTTGCGAGAGGGGCGGACAGAAAGATGCTTCGAAAGCTTGCGAAGTACACTGTTCGAATCGTTGAAACGTATCTGCCGGACTATATGAGAAACTCGAAAATGGATCTGCGCTCGAGTCTGGATATTCCGTTTGTCCAGAAGATGGCGGTTTCTGTTATGAGCATGCTGATCTATACAAGATTCATTTACCCCGTGGCAGATCTCCTCAGCATGATATGAAGGGCAATATCAGTTAAAGAAGACATAGAAGCTTTTGAAGATATGCGGAGAGATGTATGGATGAAAGGGTCGGCTTTGTGATACTGCACTATGGTGACATGACGGTCACGGATAAATGCGTACAATCGATTCTTCGTATGGAAGGATGGGAGCAGACACTGATTGTGATTGTGGACAATGAGGTCCAAAGAAGTGTGGAAGAACGGGAGAGCACCCGGAGACGTTTCGAAACACAATCAAACATCATAGTCTTAAAGAACAATGGCAAAGGTGGGTTTTCCGAGGCCAATAATCTTGGATATACGTACGCACGGGATGAGGGTTGTGGTTTTATCCTCATGTTGAACAATGATATTGTGTTTCCACAGAAGGATTTTCTCCAAATATTGGCTTGTGAATATCAGAAAAAGAAGTGTCATGTGCTGGCTCCGGATATTGTGAAAGCTCATACGCAGCAACATCAGAATCCTCTTGATACACGGATTCGGACAGAAAAGGAAGCGATGCATACGATTCGACTGAATCGTGCAGCATTGGCACTTTTTCCACTGTCATACCCTTATCTGAGAAGATGGGAGCGTAGGGAGACGGAACGGTGCACCATTCAGAAAAAACAAACAGAACCATGTGAGAATATTGTCCCGTTTGGGGCTTGTCTGATCTTGACACCAGCCTTTGTTGCGGAACAGAAAGAAGCATTTCGGCCAGAAACGATGTTCTTTTATGAGGAATATATTCTTGCGTTAAGGTGTCAGAGACTGGGTTATCTGATCCGATATGTACCTCAATTAAAGGCTCTTCATGAAAGCGGAGCGGCGACCAGGCATACATATTATACAAGTATATCTCAGATGAAATTTCGTCTTGAGCGGACGAGAGACGCGGCAGAAGTGTACCTGCAATATCTGCGCAGCGGAAGGTAATCATTGGTGTTCAGTATGGGTGGAAGAGATATTTCACAAAGCATCTATAATCTGAAGAATGTTCTTGTCAGTCACACTGGTTTGCTGGGACGGGAACTGGAAAAAATAGTGGCGGAAAAATGGATTGATGACATCAAGCGTGCTGTTGATTCTGAGAACATTGAACATGGTAGTACTGCCTGCAATTGGCTGACCGTCAAAGAAAATGACAAGAAGGCTTTTGATGTGTTCAGAAAGCGATCTGCAGATGGAAAATATCCGTCTGTCGGAATCGCTCTTCACAGCTTTGCGATAGGCGGTGGGGAAATATTCCCGATTAATCTGGCAAACTGTCTCTGGAAGATAGGGGTTCCGGTTATACTGATCAGCTGCGGTGTGCAAAAGGAGGATCCGAGAATCAGATCCTTGGTGAATCCAGATGTTCCATGTCTTTCACTTGACAGTTATACGCAGCTTTCGCAGGTGATGAATGATTATAATATCAAGGTTATTCACAGCCACCACGCAATGATCGACCTGGCGGCTGCGCGGGCAATCGAAACCGGCAGGATGGACGCAGGCCTGGTTATCACGCTTCATGGGATGTATGAGGCGCTAGATGCTCCGAGAAGAAGAATGCTGGTGAAATCTGTTTTTCCGAATACGGACTGTTTTGCCTATATTGCGGATAAAAATCTGGTGCCGTTTGAAGAGGCGGGAATACAGATTGACAAACGCTTTACGAAGATCCCCAATGGTCTTCCATCTGGCGGGGGTATGGCTGTGGAGCGGCAGAAGCTGGGAATAGAGGCGGATGATTTTGTTCTATGTCTTGTCAGCCGTGCAATCTGGGAAAAGGGTTGGAAAGAAGCAGTTGAGGCCGTAAGATTGGCGAACCAATGGTCAACAGTGCCGATCCATCTGATTCTTGTCGGGGATGGTGAGGCGTATGATGGATTGAAAAATATCAAGGATTCACACATACATTGTGTTGGAGCACAGAATAACACCAGGCAGTATCTGATGGCATCGGATATGGGATTCCTTCCCTCCAAATACGCGGGCGAGAGCTTTCCACTATCATTGATTGACAGTTTTATGTGCGGAAAACCTGTGCTGGCATCAGCTTTGGGAGAGATCCCGGAGATGGTTAAAACAGAATCAGGAGTCGCAGGTTACATATTTCCACTGACGGAAAAGGGCGCCGTTCCTGTCAGAAAGCTGGCAAAGGTAATTGTCCGAATTGCGGAAGATCCCAAACGATATCAAAGAATGTGCATAGCGACACAGAAGGCGGCAAAACGGTATGATATTCAAAAAGTTGCAGAGCAGTATATTGGGCTTTACAGTGAGGCTGCTAAACAGGAGAAGGCAAAAAAACGACCAAATGTAAAAATCCTGATCAGCTGCCATAAGTCGTCAGCTGCCATTCGTTCAGCTGTTCTGCAGCCGATTCAGGTAGGAGCAGTGTTCAGTGAACAGAAATATGCAGATATGCTTCATGACGATGAGGGGGATCAGATATCTTATCTGAATAAGGCCTACTGTGAACTGACAGCACAATATTGGGCCTGGAAAAATCTAAAGGCTGATTATTACGGCTTTTTTCACTACAGAAGGTATTTGAGTTTCTCTGAGAAAAGTTATCCGGAAGACAGATATGGTAATGTATATGAACCATTTCTTCTGGACAATCAGCACTTCACTCATCAGATCATGAGCAGGTACGGTTGGACGGATCAAAACATTCAACATGTGATGATGAAGTACGATATCGTGACTGTGAAGAGAAGAGTGGTTGGTGCGGAGAATGGTATTCGGACCAAGACTTTGAAGGCAGTTCAGCCGTATACAGTCAGAGAACAGTATGCGGCTGCACCGTACTTAAAGGAGGAGGATCTTCTCCGTACGCTGGAGATTATAAAGGAACGGTCACCAGAATATTACCAGGACGCAATGGAGTATCTAAACGGAAGAACAGCATATTATTGCAATATGTTCGTCTGTCGGGCAGATATATTTCATGAATACTGTGAGTGGCTCTTTCCGATTCTGAAGGAATTCTGTGAGAGGACGGACATGAGTCAGTATACCGACCAGGAACTGCGTACGCCAGGGCATATCGCGGAGCGCTTGTGGGGGGTATATTTCACCAGAATCAGCAAAAATGGAAGATATAAGGTCAAAGAGCTTCAGAGTGTTGTGTTTTCGCATACAGAACCGGAACAGAAGGCGGCAGCCAGGAAGGTCTTGGCCCCTATGTTGAAGCTCGTTCATCGGGCTACAACATAGGGAAGGCGGAGGCACTATTTTTGGGGGGATCTGTGGTTGCTCTTTTTACTACGCATATAGTTGATCACGCGAGCCTCTGGAAGTTCATTCAACAGTGATTTTATTTCTTTCAGCTGCGCTGTGAGTGATTCGATCTGACTGAAATTGGATTGCTGCGACTGCTCAAGACCATCTAACCGATCTGTATGCCATTGCTCTATCTTATCGTGATAATCGAGTCGCTCGGTGTGCCAGTTTTCAATTTTGTCGTGATAATCCAGACGCCCAGTATGCCAGTCATCTATTTTCTGTAATTCGCTGGCATACCGATATAAACTATTTCTGGTATCGATCAGTTCATCATAAAGCAAATCAGATTCGGTATATTTGCTATTGTCAGACGTATCGTTAAGCGCGTTCTGAAGCCATTGCAATGACGATATACGTTTGGTATTGATAAGTGTATCAACCTTGCTGTAGTCAATTGGAGTATTCAGTATACGGATGATTTCCTCCGGATGTATTACTTCTGTAATCAGTCTGTTTTCAAGGTGAAGAAAACGAAGAAGTTCCAGGAAACGTGTTGCCCCGCGGGACTCATTGCTGATGGCTGCAAAAGGCTTATGAAATATGATGGAAAGGCACATCCCATGGAAGGAGTCTGTGATGACATATTTTGCATTGGCCAAATTGGCAATCCAGTCTTCCAGAGAAGCGTCTTTGCATATGGAATGAATATAATCCTTTCGCTGTTCGACAAACGCATCCAGAATGATGCGTGAAGAACAGCCGAGTGCCGATTCTATCTTTGTCAGTGATTGTTCAAAATCGCCGAATCGATCCAGTACATAGACTCCAATATAATTGGTGCCAGACGAGCTGGATACCTTCGCCAGTTTTTCCAAGTCTTCTTTTTTCAGTAAAAACACTGGGTCCAGGACCCACTCAGCCTTCACATGAAAAAGATCACGGCATAATTGCACAGCGCTTGGCTCGCGGACAGATATCGCATGAAAGCGTTTTAATAAAGCTGAAGTAAGCCGAATGTCGTGTTCAGAGCCATTCCAGTATTCACGGCCAAAGGATGAAGAGTAGGCAATTTTCTTTTTTTCACTGTGGGCAAATTCAAGATAGCAGACTTTCCCAAAGCAGTCATAGAGATCATGATGCCAAATTTGATCAGACCCAACCATAAAGGTGTCAGCCATTTCGTTTAATTTACCCATCTCTTCCTTTGCTTTTGGTACCCATAAAGAATAGGAAGGATAAGGGATCTTTTTGAAAAGGGCTGGTGAACAGTTAGGCGCCCAATCCGCGTTCTGAGGACGTTCAACCATAAGGGTCAGTTTTCCCATTCTGGATAGAATCAAATAGAGAGCATAGTACGTCAATTCGGAACCATAATTTTTCTCTGACCAATTGCCCCAAAGGACGACATCAAATCTGTTGTGATATGAATATACAGCGGCATCATGAAAACTACGTATGTTGAGCAGATCATAAAAACGGTTCCTAAAAGGATGTGCAGGAACATCTGCCGGACGGTTCTTTTGCATATCCGATAAATCAACCTGGTGGCAGGAGATCTGATCCATATTGATATGATCAAAAAGTTCCTGCCCGTGATGATTATTGACAAGAACTGCACTGGTTCCCATGGGGTTATAGTATCCGGGATGGCTCTCTTCAATCCACCAGAAATCGCCTATGGATAAATCACCCTGACGAGGAAAGGAGGAAAAACTGCAGTGTTCGCAGACTTCACGCATCGAAAGACGGGAGTGATAACACAGCTGATAATCATCCTCGTTGCCACGCAGGATGCGAGACTGTTGATCTTTATATTGAATGGTGATTGTATCGGAGTTCCAACCATATTGTTTTGTCCGGAACTGGTACTGGTCGATCTGTTCGATCCCGATACTTTGAGTTAAATACTGCTGAAATAAATGGTTTGATGGACAGTGACCACAATACAGGTCAACGGTGTACAGGTTGGAAGAATTCCGACAGCAGGCTTTTACACCTGCGACCTGGCAGGGCGTTCCAACAAAGAGTACCTTTCTTGCAGGCAGTTCTTGCTGAATGATTCTGATGATCGTCCCCATATCGGACTGAACATATTTACTTCTTCGAAGCAAGCCCAATTCTTCTTCAGTGTGGATCATGATATGAGAAACCCTGAAGCCGTGGCGATAAGCGGCACCGACGACAGCTCCGCCGTTTCGTAAGATATATCTAGCAAGAAGCGAGAATGCTCCACCTGAGGCACTTTCACGTAGGGTATCTGCATCAGCTGAGAGAACGAAGGTATCAGGCGAGGAGGAGTTCTGGTTTTCGGAAGGGGACAGGACAGGGCAGATACGGCCGCATTTACCACAACCTATGCATTTATCCTCATCTATGACAGCGACATACCCATATCTTTGATCGGGGTCCTCTATCATCGAGATGGCTTCTGAGGCACAGGCAGTTTGGCAGGCAGTACATCCTGTACAGCGATTCAGTTCGGAGATGACATAATGTTTTGACATCAAACTACACTCCCTATCAGAAAAATGACCACTTGCTGTCAATGTAAACGACGCCTAAATTATCACGCTCATCATTATACTTTGGAACGATTGAGAAGGAGAGAAAATGGGTCAGGTTGTCTGTCAACTCACCCTTCTGGTTCCTGATGGCACATTCGATATAATAATCGCCTGGAAGCAGATGAATGTCATCCAGCGTTAGCTGAAAGTTCAGTCTGTCTGAGACAGGAATAAGCTCGTCCTTCAGCCACTTGCTTTCAAGTGTTGAGGCATGGCCGCCAAACCGATTAAAGATCTTGATGATCAGATTCACGGCTACATCGGGAAGTTCGGACACCAGACTTCCTTTTAGAATTATGCGCTCAGAATGGTGGAATGCGGTACTTTCGCACAGCTCAGCAGTACAGAGATGAATCTGTTCATATCGAGTAGACATATTTCCAAAACGATTTGCATTCATGCTGCAATGTTGGTTGACTTCAGAAGGAGGATATTTGGAAATAATTTCTGACAACACCTTGTCACCGCTTTCTTTCAGTTCCTTCTTCTGACGGGTCGCTGCACGCTCATCCATTGCAACCATATAGTCTGGGCATACTTTTTGCGGAATACCATCCTCTTTGATTTTGCCATTCTCCAGCCAGATGACACGATTACAGATGCTGCGGATTTGATCCATAGAATGCGATACGATCACGATGGTGGTACCCTCGTTTTTTATCTCCTGCAGCTTATCAAAACATTTTTTTTGAAAATTTGCGTCTCCGACAGCAAGAATTTCGTCGATCAGGAGAATATCCGCATCCACGTTAATCGCAATAGAGAATGCGAGACGCATGTACATTCCAGAGGAATAAGTTCTGACAGGGTTGTCGATATATTCTTCAAGCTCCGAGAAGCGGATGATGTCATCAAGTCGTTTATCAATCTCTTTCTTTTTAAGGCCAAATATTGTCGCGTTGATATATATATTCTCTCGACCTGTCATGTCAGGATGAAAACCAGCGCCTAACTCGATCAGGCTGGAGATTTTGCCATGCATCCGGATCTCTCCGCTGTCCGGGTACAAAATACGATTCAGAAGTTTCAGTGTTGTGCTTTTTCCGCAGCCATTATGACCTATGAGTCCCAAAGCTTCACCGTGATGGACATGAAAACTGATATGGTCAAGAACATGATTCAATGTGTAGCGATTTCGCTCATGGGATAAAACCCTGTCTTTGAGTGTATGACTTTTATCATTGTAAACCTTGAACGATTTGCAGACATCGATGACTTCAATCGTAGGGGCCGAATGACTATCAGACACTGTATTTGAGATATTGTTCATAACATTCCCTTATATGAAAGATGTAATCAATAATACACACATAACAGTAATAAGGTATTCTATCACAACACGACTTTGTTCTCAAATACAACGATTCAGGAGCAATACTGCAGATATTACGGAATTGTAACGGGATTGATAAGTTTATTGCTTTTTACGGACCTGTTCTCTATAATAAAACAATACATATCGTAATCTAAGAATGGAGTTATTGCGCATCATGAAAGGGCATATCAAAGAAGTCTTTGCGTATAAAGACATGATCCACAGTCTGACGAAAAGGGAGTTGAGGGGAAAATATGCAAAGTCTGTATTGGGATTTCTCTGGTCGTTTTTAAACCCGTTATTTCAAATTCTTGTTTATACGTTTGTATTTTCTGTTATATTCAAGAATTCTATGGATCATTATTATATTTACCTGATGACAGGTCTATTACCATGGACCTTCTTTGCGGATTCTTTCTCACAGGGAGCAGTCGCTATCATATCGAATTCTGAGATGGTAAAAAAAATATACTTTCCAAGGGATGTACTTGTCATTGCAGAGGTGAACGCGAAGCTGATCAACTTGCTTCTGTCAATGATTGTAATGGCACTCTTTATTGTTTTTTCTGGGGTAGAGTTTACATGGCATATCGTTTTTCTCCCTGTTATTCTGTTTATCGAATATATTTTTGCACTTGGATGCGCTCTGCTGGTCAGTTCCATAACGGTATATTTGAGAGATATGGAGTATATCGTGAATGTAATTCTGATGGCGTGGATCTGGGGAACGCCAGTAATGTACAATCTGGATGCAATCAGTGGAGTATACAGAAGACTTTTGACGTTAAATCCAATGACACCAATCATTGTATCATATCAGGATATTTTATATTGGCATAGAGTCCCCTATTCTGTGAACTTAATGGTGCCTCTGGTTGAAGCTGTCATTGTACTGATTCTTGGAGAAGTAGTCTTTTGTCGATTGGTCAGGGGATTTGCTGAGGAAATGTAAAAAGTTCCAGACAAATATAGAAATGTGGAGGTAGTTATGACTCAAAATAATGTGAAAATATTGATCTCATGTCATAAACCATCTGATGTGTTGAGAACAGAAGTCTTCCAGCCAATCCAAGTCGGCTGTTCCGGGAAGCATGAGTTGTTTCCTGATATGCTTCATGATAATGAGGGAGAAAACATCTCCGCAAAAAATCCTATGTACTGTGAGTTGACAGCACAGTATTGGGCATGGAAAAACTTGGACCTTGACTACTACGGATTTTGTCATTATCGGAGATATTTCAATCTGTCGCAGAAGGAATATACGGAAGATTCATATGGGAATATTTTGGAATCTTATCTGGATGACCAGACAACTCAGAAGTATTGCCTCAATGACAACAGGGTCAGGGAGCTGGTTAAACAGTATGATGTCATCGTGACAGAGAGGAAAGACCTCAGGAACATGCCGGAGCATTATACGTCGACCAGGCAGCATTACCAAAATGCACCGAAACTTCATATGAAAGATTATGATCTGATGCTTCAGATTATTGATGAGAAATATCCTCAGTACAGCGATGCTGCCCACCAGTTTGCAGAGGGCAGTGTTTCCTGTTTTTGTAATATGTATATTCTCAGGAAAGACTTGTTCTTCAAATACTGTGAATGGATGTTCGCCGTTCTGGATGAGTTTTGCAAACGGACGGATATGAAGCGTTATAGCACAGAGGCTCTTCGGACCCCGGGTCATCTGTCGGAAAGACTATTTAATATCTATTTGATTGATCTGCTAAAAAAACACCCGGAGTTGAGAGTAAAAGAAGTGCAGTGTGTTGCAATTCTAAATACGGATCCACAGGAAATTGAATTGAAACCGGCATTTCAGAAGAATTCTATTCCTGTCGTCTTTGCGGCGAATGATGCATTCGCACCTGTTTTTGCAACCTGTTTTCGTTCCTTGCTTGACCATGTAAACAGTCAGTATCGTTACGACGTGGTACTGATAGAGTCAAACCTTACGAAGGATAATAAGAGGAAGCTTCTTTCAATGATGCATGGCATTGACAATGTGTCCTTGCGCTTTTATGACCCCGGAAGGCTGATTCATGGGTATGATTTGAAAGCGAATGCGCATATTAGTGTTGAGACATATTACCGGTTTTTAATACAGAGTATTCTTCCGGATTATGACAAGGTGCTGTATCTGGACTGCGACACGATCATCAATGCGGATGTTGCAGACTTATACGACACAGACGTTGATGGGTACATGCTTGCGGCTGCGAGGGATCCGGATTTCCTTGGACAGATTAATGGGGCAAACAAATATACCCGCAAATATTGTATGGATACATTCCACATGAAGAATCCATATCATTATTTTCAGGCGGGCATCCTTCTGTTTAATGAGAAGGAGATGAGACGGGCTCATTCAATTGATGAGTGGCTTACATATGCATCTCATCCATATCAGTATAATGATCAGGATGTTTTAAACCTTTACTGTGAGGGCAGGGTCAAGTATATAGGAATGGAATGGAACATGATTACAGACTGTAACCATGAGAGAGTTCGGAATGTTATTGCCTTTGCTCCAGACGATGTGCAAAAGGAATATCAATCAGCACGCGCGACGCCTAAAATCATCCATTATGCAGGCTTCATGAAACCATGGTATTGTCCGACGGAAGATTACGGGCAGGCATTCTGGGATACAGCAAGAAGGACTCCATTTTACGAAGTTCTGGTATACAATATGGCCCAAAGAATGATTGATCATGCGGCACCACACACCACACCCCGAAAAGATGAGAGCCTGCATTTGAAAGTCATTAACACAGTAATGCCTATTGGGACAAAGCGGAGAGAAGTGTTGGATGGCCTTTACGTTAAGCTGTCCGTGCGGAATAAATAACAGCCTGCTTTTCATGTGCAGATTGTATTTCTATTGTGGTGATACGAATAATGAAAAAATGTTACCACAGACAATGGAGTTGAATAATGAACACTGCAGTGGCATCAGAATGGTTGGTTGTAATTACAGCTTTAGCTGTTGTTTTGGTTTGTGCTTACTCAATTTATATAGTTTGGAGGGAACTTCGACTTCATTCGACGTTGACGCTGCTTTATTCAGGATTATTAGCAGGAAGCATTGTTTTTCTGGGATATGGATGCCTTATTATAACCAAGCATTTTTCGGTTGATTCTTTCAATGAGTATTATGATATAGCCCCCTTTTTTGCGTTGAGTATTGGGAGATACATTAATAGTGGGGTAAATTTGATATTGTCAGATATATTCCATATAAATCAGACAATGCAACAACAACCACTAATCTTCATGTGGTGCCTCTCATTAATTTTTTTTATATTGGGATTATCGCTAAAAATTGCAGATTGTATGAAGCAATCAGGAGTAAGGACGTTAATCCTGATTATTGCGATTATTGCAATCGGAATGGTGAATCCATTTATGATGGAATTAATTCTTTTTCCGGAGATGGCTTCACCGTTAACGGTAGCTAATGTTAGTGGGTGTTGTGCGATTTTCTCGTTCTCTGAATTTATGCAAGAGGAGAAGATCAGAAAAAGGATAGCTGACTCAATTATCTGTACGTTAATGTTTCTTATTGTCATAGGAACATACCAAGAATATTTAGGGATTCTTGTATCAGCAATAATTGTATTGATATTGGTTTATAAAAAGAATGATGGCATAGCACAATTAAAGTGGATTGTGGTAGTGCTGGTTTATGGTGCAGGCGCGTCAGTATTTAATGTATGGATTGTATCTTATTTACGTAGGAAAGAAATAATTGGAAATACAGGTAGAGGCGCAGAACTCTCAAACAACATTATCAAGCGCAATGTCATCGCTGTTAGTAGATACTTTTTGGGATTTATCAAGAATGCTAATGGGTTGATATCTGGAAAACTGATGATGCCCGTGATAATAGCAATAATTTTAGGTATAATAACAACCATCATCACAATTAAAGGTGTTCTACAAAAGTTAGTATTTTGCTTATCACTCTTGGGATGCATCGGACTGGCGTATGCGCCACATATTGTAGAAGGTAATATTGTGCTAAATGCTCGTTCTACCTGTGCTGTGTGGAGCGTTTTTTCAGTGTTCAGTGTTTGTGCTTTTTATTATATCCAGAATCTGAGAACAAATAGAAACAGAAACAAAATTATATCGTATTTTACAGAAACACTTGTAATATTCTTTATTATTACAAATGTAATAGTCCAGCAGGACATGGCCTCGAATCAGATGGTAACTTATACACTGGACAGAACAGAGGCGGAAGAAATTGTTAATCGAATTGAAGAATACGAATCTACAAATAAGGTGGAGATAAAGAAAATCGCAACAATTGGAGATAAGAATGAAACAGCCTATGACGAGTTAAGCAAATATCGTGATGGTGAATTGGGAAAGAGAATTATGGCGACGCATTACTCGAATTATCGTCTGATAAACTATTTAAGCAATCGGAATCTTCAGCTATGTGATGTTTCTAAATATGTCCGTGATAAAGCCAAAACAACGGATTGGTATAAATTTGACCCTGAACAGCAGATTTTTTTTGAAGGAGATACGGTTAATATTATTGTATATTAGATAATGAGAGTATTACGAAGAAAGAGTATGTTTATAGGATGAGAGGAGAACGAGAATCCAATATTGAATTCCTGAGATTAATAGCTTGCATCGGTGTTATTGTGATACATATCAGACCTGTTCCAGTCACATCGGATGGTGTTGATCGGAATGCCTTGGTTATTGCGGCAGTCACAGCAACGGACAGTGTAGCTGTGTTCTTCGCAATCACAGGCTGTTTTTGGTTTTCGCACCAAAACGGATGGGCGAAGACAACTTGGAAGTTTATCAGGACGATATTTATCCCATCATCGGCAATAGCTCTGATGATAATGGTGTTTACCCCGTATATTTTCAGTCACTCTATTTGGCCTTCAGTAATCAAGCCGGATATTACAAAATATTTGGCTGGATTCCTTACAAGAGATTGCTATTATTATTGGGGAGAGGCTTGCGGACCATATTGGTATGTCTTCGAATTTGCAGGTCTTGTGTTTCTATATCCATTACTGAGAGCAGTGTGCGATGGAAGACATGATAGGACAGCGATGTTTATCGTTCTAGCATCCATTATTTTAATGGCACTTAGCGATGCAACTGCATTTTTACCAGATAGAAGCTATGATATTCAAATATATCACATACTTCCAATGGCGGCTGTTGAGGTATTGATCGGTTATTTGATGTATAGGTATAGAGACAAATACCAAGGAAGGCGGTGGGCGACAGGGGCGTTGGTTGGGTTTATTGCTTTAGTAATGCTGCGATACATTTTGCAGGACGCATTATTCGAGATTGATAGTTCTAATAGTTCTTTTATTGCATATGATCACTGCCTTGCCCCGGTAGTGACAATATTTCTATTTGTGATTTTTCTTAATATTCATATTAGATATTGTTATGTAATCAATAAACTGGCATCTTATACGTTTTATATTTATCTTATACATTATGCGGTTAGGATCAAGCTTTTTCAATTAGGTGTTTTTTCTGAATTATTGAAGATATTGAATATGTATTTTTCAAAGCTATTATTGATTGATTTGATATATACATTTGTTGCAACTGCAATAATATTCATTATCAGCTTATTGTTTGCTTTTATTATAAAAACGATAGAAGAGGCGATTTCCAGAATCATAAAGAAATTAGCTTTTCAATTGAAAAGTTGGAAAAGTAGTGTTGAGAAACGCAGTATTTGAAAGATATTTGTGGTATGAACATTGTTTGGACTAATAATGAGATAATTAATAAACGATTGATTCGATGTAATAATAAAATGAGGGCTTACAATGAAAAGCAATACTGTTTTATGGATGGTGATCCCCTGTTATAACGAGGAGGTCGTTCTGCCGAAGACAGCGCCGATGTTTTTGGCACAGCTGAATCATATGGTAGCAGAGGGACAAATCTCAGATGAAAGCCGGATTCTGTTCGTCAATGATGGATCCAGCGATGATACCTGGAAACTCATCGAGAATTTTTCAAAGCAGGACAAGCATTACATCGGGATTGCACAAAGCCGGAACAGGGGGCATCAGAATGCTGTCCTGGCGGGGTTGATGGAGGCGATGGATCACTGTGATATCACAATTTCCATCGACTGTGACGGTCAGGATGATATCCATGCGATGGAAGAGATGGTGAAACAGTACCATGAAGGTAGCGACATTGTCTACGGGGTCAGGAACAACAGGGATACGGACTCCTGGTTTAAACGGACAACAGCACAGTCTTATTATAAATTGCTGAATCGGATGGATGTCGAGGTCGTGTATAACCATGCAGACTACCGGCTGGTCAGTTCGAAGGTGCTTCATTATTTTGCGGACTTTCATGAGGTGAATCTGTTCCTCCGGGGAATGTTCCCGCTGGTAGGTTTTCGCAGTACTTGTGTTTACTACAAGCGTGAAGAGCGGGTCGCTGGAAAGAGCCATTATCCGCTGTCAAAGATGCTGCACCTTGCATTCGACGGGATTACCAGTCTGTCGATTAAACCGATTCAGATGATTGCGGGAGCCGGCCTGTTCATCGATTCATCGGAATTATCTGGGTGATTATCAGGGCGCTGATGGGGTATACGATTGCAGGGTGGGCGTCGATGATCTGTGTCGTAGCGTTTCTTGGCGGGGTGCAGCTGCTCAGCTTGGGCGTTATCGGTACATATGTCGGAAAAACTTATATGGAGACAAAGCACCGTCCTCGCTACATTATCAGTGAGAGAACATGGGAAGATACAGGAATCCCTGAAAATACAGAGGATAAGGTTTCTGAGAACTGATAAGTGATCCGAAAGCGGCTGAAATAAATAAGGCAGTGGGTGTATGAAGATGGATAAGGATCAGATCAGCCATACATTTGCAGTATGCGCATATAAGGAATCTGAATATCTGGAAGAGTGTGTGAAATCTCTTTTGGAACAGACGGTGAGGACGAATATTATCATGGCGACCTCTACACCGAATTCCTATATTAAGGGGATTGCTGACAAGTATGGGATTCCATTGTTTGTAAGGGATGGAAAGAGTGATATCCGCGACGACTGGAATTTTGCATATAATACAGCATCGACGGAGTGGGTTACGATTGCACATCAGGATGATGTATATAACCCTCATTACGTAGAAGAGATGGTCAGAAAATTGCGCACGGTGAAGAAACCGATTGCGTATGTGACAGACTATATTCCGATAAAAAATGGCAAGATCGGACCCCGGGACTCCAACTCTAAGATCAGGAGGTTTTTAAGACAGCCTTTGAAGAATAATCGGCTGGCTTCTACACGTTTCTGGAAAAGGGCGGTTCTGTCACTTGGAAATAGTATATGCTGTCCTGCGGTCACCTATCATAAGTCGGTTCTAGGAGATTCTTTTTTCACGTCGGAACTCAAGTACAACATAGATTGGGATACGTTTCTGAAATTGGCGGACATTGACGGAGCGTTTGCGTATACGGATAAGCCGCTCACATACTACAGAGTTCACGACGGTGCAACCAGTAAAGAGTTTATTGTAGACCACAAGCGCGAGAAAGATGATACCTATATGTTCCGCAAGTTCTGGCCGGGATGGGTTGTTCGGATCATCATGCACTTTTACAAGGCAGCATATAATACGTATGGATAAAACGAAAGATAAGAAGATGACAGCGGGGAACGCTTTGGAAAAACACGGTTGGCATGTGGCGGAACCGCTTGCGTTGGTTGTTCTGAATCTGATCGAGAAGATCACTAGGAGGAAATTGGATGATGGAAGGAAGACGAGCTTTGTTCAGTTTGTGAAGTTCTGTATTGTTGGATTGTCCAACACGGTGATCAGCTATATCCTTTACTCGGTTTCTCTCCTGTTGTTTCGGGGACTTGGCATACTAAAGGGATACGATTACCTGGTGGCGCAGGTGATTCAGTTTGTGCTGAGCGTGCTATGGTCTTATTATTGGAACAACAGGTACGTTTTCAGACTTGGAACGGATGAAAAGAGATCCTTCTGGAAGTCGTTGATTAAGACTTATGCATCGTATTCATTTACAGGGCTATTTCTCAGTAGCATTTTGCTGATCTTCTGGGTCAAAGTTCTTCATATATCAGAATTCATCGCACCAATCTTGAATCTGCTGATCAGTGTGCCCTTGAATTTTGTAATTAATAAGTATTGGGCCTTTAAATCAAGTAAGAAGGAATGATAGGAAGGAGAGAAGAGCTATGCCAATGTACGATTATCTGGTAGTAGGTTCTGGCCTGTTTGGCGCGACTTTTGCGCATGAGGCGAAGGCTGCAGGCAAGTCGGTTCTTGTGATTGACAAACGGCCCAATATAGCCGGCAATGTATATACGGAGGACGTGGAAGGAATCCATGTCCACCGCTATGGAGCGCATATTTTTCACACGAATGACAAGGACGTGTGGGACTATGTGAATCGGTTTGCTGTTTTCAACCGCTTTACAAATTCACCTGTTGCAAATTATCATGGGGAACTGTATTCGCTTCCGTTTAACATGTATACGTTCAACAAGATGTGGGGCGTTGTGACACCACAGGAAGCAGCTGCAAAGATTGAAGAGCAGAAGAAGGACTATATAGCCAGGAAACAGCAGGAAAGGGGACTGTCTGCAGATGTGCCATTCGAGCCGAAGAACCTGGAGGAACAGGCGATTTCTCTGATCGGGACAGATATCTACGAGAAGCTGATCAAGGGCTATACGGAAAAACAGTGGGGGAGACCATGCACGGAGCTTCCTGCATTCATCATCCGCCGATTGCCGGTGCGTCTGACCTTTGATAACAATTATTTCAACGCACTGTACCAGGGAATTCCGGTGGGTGGATACACCCGGATGGTCGAAAGGATGCTGGAAGGCATTGAGGTCCGGCTGAATGAGGACTATCTGAAGGACAGAGAACACTGGAATCAGATTGCGGAGAAAGTCGTCTTCACAGGACCGATTGATGCATATTATGACTATCGTCTTGGAACGTTGGAATACCGAAGCGTTCGCTTTGAGACGGAGCTTCTTGATACCCCGAACTTCCAGGGAAATGCAGCGGTCAATTACACGGACAGGGAGACCCCTTGGACAAGGATTATTGAACACAAGTGGTTTGAGTTTGGAAAGGATTCGGAGGGGAATGACCTTCCGAAGACAGTAATCTCTCGTGAGTTCTCTTCTGAGTGGAAGCCGGGCGATGAGCCGTACTATCCAGTCAATGATGAGAAGAATGAAAACCTGTATAAACGGTACCGCACACTTGCTGATCGGGAGGACAGGGTATTGTTCGGCGGGAGGCTTGGAGAATACAGGTATTATGATATGGATAAGGTCATAGCATCGTCGCTGCAGTTCAGCAGGAAAGTGCTTGCCGAGTGAGTATTCGGCGGGTTGGCCTGACTGGTGAATCAGAAATGGAGGATAGAGTATGAAAGGTATTATTCTGGCTGCGGGAAAGGGAACCCGGCTGTATCCAATCACACTTCCGATCTGCAAACCGCTGCTTCCGGTGTATGACAAACCGATGATCTATTATCCACTCTCAGTGTTGATGCAGGCGGGAATCCGGGACATCCTAGTAATTGTTCCGCCGGATGATGTGCAGCCATTTCAGGATTTGCTTGGGGATGGCTCACAGCTTGGAATTCGGATTGAATACAAAGAGCAGAAGGTTCAGCGGGGCATTGCGGATGCATTTCTGATCGGAGCGGATTTTATCGGAGACGATTCCGTATGTCTGGCGCTTGGTGACAATATCTTCTTCGGGCCGGTATTTAACCGGAAACTGAAGACGGCAGCGAAGCTGGATAACGGAAAGGGTGCGACGATATTCGGATACTATGTCCCGGACCCGAGGGCGTTTGGCGTTGTGGAGTTTGACCAGGATGGGAAGGCGATTTCAATTGAGGAGAAGCCGAAGCACCCGAAGTCCAACTATATTGTTCCAGGGCTCTATTTTTACGATAACAGGGTTGTAGACATTGCCCGGCAGGTAAAGCCATCCGCGAGAGGTGAGCTGGAGATTACATCCGTAAACAATGCGTATCTGGAGCGGGGTGAGCTGAATGTCGTGACACTCGGTGATGAATATTCCTGGTTCGATGCAGGGACGGCAGACAGCCTGTATGATGCTGCGGGAGAGATCCGGAAGGCGCAGCGGAGCGGGAAGATGATTGGCTGCATAGAGGAAGTTGCGCTGAAAAAGCGCTGGATTACAATCGACAATCTGCTGGAACAGGCGAAGTCTCTTGAGAAGACGCAGTATGGACAGTACCTGTACGGGATTGCCGCGGAGCAGGAAGATGCAGAGTAAGTAGATAATTCTGGCGCAGCCCGTTGAGATCAGTGTGGTTGCGCCGATTTTTGTTTTGTGTCAAGTGAAAGGATCGGAAGCGATATGAACATACTGATGATGATCCCGGGATTTTTCATTCTGTCAGGAATAGCGGTTTTCCTGATGCGTTTACTGCGAGTCAGGTTTGGCGAGGGAATGTTTCTGGCGGTTTCGGTTGTGGTGGGGCTCCTTTTTCTAAGTGGAAAGACTGGAACCCTTTTCTATGGACAAGCGATTTTGGTAGTGCTGGGTGTCGTTGGTCTCTTTTGGAATCTGATCGCTGAAATCCGGGGACGGGATATCGGGAGTGCATGGAATGTACCGGTATTCTGGATACTTGTGCTGGTATTGCTCTATGGAATGGTTATGTTCTGGCATGCACCGCTTCAGCACATCGATGAATTTCATCTGTGGGGAGCAACAGTTCGGTATATGGAGAAACAGGATCGCCTGGTCGACTGGACGGAGATCGGAATCGCAGGGCAGTTTTATGAGGCATCATTCTTCCAGCTTTTCTTCCAGAAGCTGACCAGATACAGTGAACAGGGAATGTATGCGGCTTCCTTTCTGATGCTGTGGATTGGGCTGCTATTGCCCTGGTCTTACAAGGGTAAGAAAGAATGGAAGTCTGTTCTTCTATACAGTATGATTCTGTTTGTGTCGCTTTATTCGCTTTATCTGTATCCTTATAAAACATTGTACACAGATCTCCCGGTGGCAGCCTGGGCAGGCGGGCTTGCAGGTTGGTGGCTGAACAGGAAAGAGGAGCGCAGGAAGCAGGAGACGATCGTTCTGGCGTCAGGTCTTCTTACGCTAGTATTTCTGAAGTCCTATGTGGGCGCTCTGATGGCGCTGATCCTTGCGTTGTTTTTGCTTACAGAGAGGATTATCGAAGACAAAAGATTCAGTGATAGAAAGTTTCGCGTGAAGACAGGTGCTGTGGCAGCCGCTCTTCTGTTCCTTGTCGCAGCAGGTGCAGGAGCATTTCTCCTCCTGATCTGCAAGGGCTATGTCCCCGGGATTTTCCCTGCATCTGCAAAGAAGCTGCTGAATGCGGGGGAGCCTTCTATTCAAAAGGCTGTAAGGGTGATGGGGGCGCTTGGCAATGCGTTCTTCGGGAAGAAGCTCGGCGGAGCGTCCAGGCTCGAACTTTATCCATTTATGTTCATGCTGCTGTTCTTCGTCCTGCTGATTGGGCTTGGCTGGCTGACTGGGAGGATGAATGCAGCGAAAGCAAGGATCGGGTACCTCATTGCAACAGCGGTTCTGTTTCTTGTGTTCCTGGCAGCTTCCTATATCTGTCTGTTCAATTATGAGGAGGCAGTCATTGTCAGAGGTATCAAGCGGTATTTCAGCATCCTCATGATCTATGACTTGGTGATCGTGCTGACGCTGTGGTTTTCCGCAGGAGAAAGTACCACAGAAGAGGGAGGTGAGACGCTCCTTCTTTCCAGAATGACGACGAGGCGCAGGATTGTTCAGGCAGGCGCACTGGGACTTCTTCTGTTCTTTTCCTGGGGAATCAATGACAAGTTCCTGTCGTCTGCGACGGCATTCAATGATTATCAGATCAGCGGGAGCGAGGACATCACGGAGGCCAATGCGGAAGTCAGGAAAGTCAGCAAGGCGGTGCAAGGAGAGAGGGTTTACTTCCTGAATCAGCGCACCGATAATGAGTATCCGCAGAACATTGCGTTCTACCATCTTGGCAGGCAGTCCAGCAATTACCTGAGTGATCCGTGGCGCTTCACGGAGAACGGCTGTGAGATCCGGATTCAGGAGTATGATACGCCGAAGCTGGAGAATCTGCCGCAGATTCTCGCAGAGGGCAATTATCAGTATATCTGGCTGTATGCGGCGGATGAATATCTGGCGGAGAATCTGGAGACCGTATTCGTTATGAACGTCATGCCGGATCAGATTTCGGACGGGCAGCTGTATAAAGTCCGGTATGAGAATGGGATGGTGGCTGGCCTTGATCTGGTGAAGCAGATGAATCAAAGCGCAGTTCCTGTCTTGAAGAATACGAATGGGAAAACCAGCGCGGGGGATGAGACTGGAACAGTCGGTCAGAGGGCACCGGAAAGCAGCAGGAACAGCGGGAGCGCCGGGATGGAACCTGCCGAAGATGAGGATGCGGATGAGGCGGCGTGACCTTGCAATGATGGACTGGAAGGGAGACACTTGTGGGAGCAGAATTTCAGCTGAAGCAGCAGGCCAAGATGTTTTCTCAGAATGTATATCTGCCGGCGGTGTATGACCTTCACCGCTGCTGCAGGGTGGAGCGGAATCTGATTGTCTTCGCGGATGCCCACCATGACGGCAGGCCGGAGGCGATGGAGCTGCTGTACCGGCGACTGAAACAGAGCCGTGTTCAGCCGGCTTACCATATCGTAGAGATGTATCTGGATAAGGCGGAGGTCATGGAATACTCGACGCGGTTCATGAAGCTGTATGCCAGAGCTTCCGTGGTCGTTGTCAGCGACAATTTCCTGCCGGTTGCTTCCTGCCGGAAGAAGAGGGATACGATGGTTGTCCAGCTGTGGCATGCCTGCGGCTGCTATAAGAAGTTCGGGTATGATGCGAAGGACGATATTCCGGAGGGGTATCGTGGAGATGTGTACCGGAACCTGAGCCTGGTCACCGTCAGCGCGGAAGCGGCGGTGGAACCATTTTCGTCCGCGATGCACCGGACGCATGGGGAGGTGCAGGCGATTGGCGTCAGCCGGACGGATCTGTATTTCTCGAGGAAATGGAGATACAGGTGTATTGAGGCGTTCCGGGAGCTGTACCCGGATGTCTACGAGGAAACTGGTGCTGGAAGCGGCAGAGAGTCAGATGCAGGAAGCGGCGGAGAGGCAGGAGCTGGAAGCGGAAGGGAGACAGGAGCCAGGGGCGTCAGAAAGACAGGCAGCCTGAGAAAACGCCGGAAGGTTGTGCTCTGGGCGCCGACATTTCGCGGGAATGCGGGGCAGCCGGGCCTGATGGATCTGGATACAGAGAAGCTTCAGAGACAGCTCGGGAAAGAGTACCTTGTCCTGACACGGGTGCACCCGCATATGAAGGAGGCCCGGAAGGCGGTGAAGAATCACTGCCCGATTCCGACGGAGCAGCTCTATCCGGTTGTGGATGTGCTGATCGCGGATTATTCGTCTCTGATCTATGAGTACCTGCTGGCAGCGCAGATTCAAAATCAGCAGGATCCACATGGTTACCTGGGCATGCATGGCAGCGTGGTGCTGCATGGGGGCCTGGTGCTATATGTTCCGGATCTCGATACCTATATGGCGCAGCGTGGAACCTACATGGATATCCATGAGATTCCGGGAGAGATTGTGAAGGATGCTGACAGGCTGGCGGATGCGGTCAGACGGGCTGCAGGAGATGAAGGTCTCCGAATCAGAAGCCGCAAAGAGTCTTGCCATGCAGATGTGGCTATGCAGGCGACAGGAGAAGGAACACCTGAATTCAATACCGGCGAGAGAAAAGCGGAGACCGGGACACGGGGATCAGATACTGAAGGGCAGGTATCAGGCTGGACGACAGACCTGGAAGAGAAGCGGGAAGCATTCCTGAAACAGTACCTGTCTGCCTGCGATGGGCAGTCGACCGCGCGCATTGCAGAGAGGATCAGAGCCCACTGCTTCGGGGAAGACGGGGAGACTTCCGGTCCTGTAGATGCGTAAGATTGCCCGATTTTTCACTTTGTGGTATGGTGGACGTCTATGATACATTTTTTATGAGGATGGATATATGAACGTTGCGCTGATTATCGCGGGTGGCTCCGGCCACCGCATGGGACAGGATATTCCGAAGCAGTTTATCAATGTGTATGACAAGCCGGTGCTGATCTATACACTGGAGGGATTTCAGAAACATCCGCTGATCGATGCGATCGAGCTGGTCTGTATCGACGGATGGCACGATGTGGTCTGGGCGTATGCAAAGCAGTTCGGTATCGACAAGCTGAAATGGATTGTGCCGGGCGGCAATTCCGGGCAGGAATCGATCCGGAATGGTGTCTACGGCCTGGAGGACAAGTGTGCGGAGGATGATATTGTCATTATTCACGATGGCATTCGTCCGCTGGTGGATGCTTCTGTGCTCTCGGACGTAATTGAGACGTGCCGGAAGTATGGAAATGGCGTCACCTCCATGCCCTACAATGAGCAGATTTTCGTCAAGGATGACGAGATCTCGACGGTGAAGTATATCCCGCGTGAGACGCTGAGACGGGTACAGACGCCGCAGGCGTACAAGTTCGGGAAGCTGGACTGGGCGTATCACAAGGCATTCGCGGAGGGAATCGGGATCAAGGGCTCCTCGTACACGAACACCATGATGGTGGAGCTGGGGGAGCGGCTGTACTTTGCGGCGGGTTCCGACAAGAACATCAAGCTGACCACGAAGGACGACCTGGAGCTGTTCAAGGCGTATCTGAAGATGGACAAGGACAACTGGCTGAAGTAAGGGTATTTTGATGATGAGACTTCTGGAGAGTGAACTGTTTCAGCAGGATCTGAGCGGGGTGACCGCGCTGGCGCTTCCGTGGGAGAAGCTCCAGGGTGCATCCTTCATGATTTCGGGTGCGACCGGGATGATTGGGAGCACGCTGATCCACGTGCTGATGAAGAAAAACCGCGAGGATGGCCTGGGCTGCCATCTCCTCGCGCTTGGGAGAAATGCACAGAAAGGAAAGTCCAGGTTCGAGGAGTACTGGGGTGATCCGCTGTTTACGTTTATCCAGTGTGATATCGATGATGGGGATAATCTGAGGGAATCGCTCCGTGCGGCGGGACTTAGTCAGGTGGACTATGTCTTTCACGCGGCCTCCAATACGCACCCGGTAGCCTACGCGACGGATCCGATCGGGACGGTTGTGACGAACATCATCGGTCTGAACAACCTTCTGGATTTTGCAGCGAAGACCGGGGCGAAGCGGTTTGCATTTGCCTCCTCCAATGAAATCTACGGGGAGAACCGGGGCGATGTGGAGCTGTTTGATGAGAAGTACTGCGGCTACATCGACTGCAATACGATGCGCGCTGGCTATCCGGAAAGCAAGCGGGCGGGCGAGGCGCTCTGCCAGGCTTACATCCGGCAGAAGGGGCTGGATGTCGTGGTTCCGAGGTTCACCAGGTCGTTCGGCCCGTCCATGCTGATGAGTGACACGAAGGCGATTTCCCAGTTTATCCGGAAGGGTGTAGAGCGGGAAGACATCGTGCTCAAGAGCGAGGGGACCCAGAATTATTCCTATACCTATGTCTGCGATGCGGTTTCTGGCTTGCTGACAGTTCTGCTGCTTGGAGACTGTGGGGAAGCCTACAACATTGCGACGCGAAGCTGCGATATCACC
>CACYPS010000050.1:27670-30283 GCA_902776305.1 uncultured Lachnospiraceae bacterium
ACGAAGGTGGTCTTTGAGATTCCGGACCAGGTGGAAGCGGCCGGATATTCGAGGGCGACCAAGGCGCTTCTTGACAGCAGGAAGCTGGAAGACCTGGGCTGGAAGGCGCGGTTTGACATGGAGACAGGACTGCGGCATACGGTGGAGATCCTCCGATCGGTGCAGTAAGGACTCGTGAGCAGGCGGACCGGGCTTCTGCCTGGTAAATCATACGGGGAAACAGGACGTATATGGCAAAGATCAATTTCGGGGACTATCTGAAATCAAAACAGCGCAAGGCCAGGAACTATGAGTCGGATGAAGCGCTGGTTCAGCGGGCGAAGCTGAAGCTGAGTGTCGATTCGATGGTTGTGTCCCCGGCTTACCGGGTGAAGAATCTGGAATCAGCGGAGGCGCTTCTGGCGGATGTGAAGGGCTATCCGGGAGCGGAGACGCTCTATGATTCCTGCAAAAAGCAGCTGTCGGAGGCAAAAGTACAGAAGAAAGAGGCGGACTATCAGAGGGCCTGCCGTCATCTGGCGGAGGCGAAGGAGGAGCACGAATTCGGCAAGGCGGCCGGAGAGTTTGCAAATCTTCAGGGATACCGGGATGCCGATGAAAAACAGGCCTTTGCGCGGAAGCGGGCGAAGGCGCTGAATCGGAGGTTCCAGATCACGCGGGCTGCGGTTCTTCTGGTGATTGTGGCACTGGTGGTACTGATTGCCAGAAGCTACAAGGGCGGCTATATGAACTATATGGCTGCTAGGCTTGAAGGCATCGGCGGACAGTACCAGTCGGCGTACAGTCGTTTTTCAAAGCTCGGGAATCTGCTGGACAGCAGAGAGCAGGCGGAGAAGTACAGGCAGCTGTATCTGCGGAAGAGAGAGGCAGCGGAACGCAAGGCACTCCCGGAAGCAAAGAAGGGTGATACTGTGTCCTATGCGGGGCAGGACTGGCTGGTCCTTCGGAGAAGCCATAAGAAGCTCCTGATGATCTGCAGAGCGCCATCGGCAGACAGTGTCTTCCGGAGCGTCCAGTTTCATAACGTCCGGAAGGATGTCTCCTGGGCGGACAGCTCGCTCAGAGCGTTTTTGAATGGCGGGGCGCTGCAGGGGGAGTTTACAGAGCTGGAGCAGGCAGCGCTTGTGGACATGACCTATACGCCGTCCGGCAATGATTTTTATGGGGTCTCTGCGCCTTCTGAACCACTCACCGATAAGGTGCGGATTTTTGATCTGGAAGATTTGAAGACCTATACCGATGTGTTTGAAAAGCCGGCGGTGGACATGTGGCTGGCAGCACCCGGACATGATCTGTCTTCGGCTGTCTATCAGTCCAAATCAGGGACGGTGATGATGTACGGGGACGATGTGACGGATATGAATCTGTCTGTCTGCCCGGTGATCACAGTGGATCTCAAGGTACTGGAAAGCCAGGACAGGCAGCAGTAAGAGCACTGGAAGCTGCCAAGAGCAGGATACGGTGACGGCAATGACCGCAACGGTATCTGCGGGCGGGATGCGTTGCCGGCCAAGAGCAGGATACTGTGGCGGTAATGACCGCACAGAGCGGTCAAGAATGAGAGGGTGCCCGGGCGGTGTGCTGCAGGAATGCCGGGGCGACTGGAAGAGAGAAGCGAAGGAGAACTGCAGATGGGCAGCAAGTGGAAGAATCGGATCCGGACGTTCCGGAAGTACTGGGATCTGCTGGTGGAGCTGGTCAAGCGTGACATCAAGCTGAAGTACCGCCGCAGCGTCCTTGGGTATATCTGGAGCGTACTGAATCCGCTCCTGATTATGGTTGTCATGACGGTTGTGTTCTCGGCGATGTTCAAGAAGAACATCGAGAATTATCCGATCTATCTGCTGACAGGGCGTGTTCTGTTTGAATTCATGCGGATGGCAACCCAGAACGGACTCAAGTCTGTGACCAACAACGCATCGCTGCTGAAGAAGACGTATATTCCGAAGTATATTTTCACCTTGTCGAAGGTGACGAGTACAATGATTGATTCGGTCTTCTCGCTGGGCGCCTTCTTCATCGTGATGATTGCCACCCGCTCTGCATTCCACTGGACCATGCTGTATCTGGTCATCATCATCATGCAGGTGTACATCTTCAGTCTGGGGCTGACCTTCCTGCTTGCAGCGCTCGAAGTGTTTTTCCGTGACATGGAGTATATCTACCATGCATTTATCACGGCATGGATGTACCTGACGCCGCTGTTCTATCCGATCGAAAACCTGCCGCACCTGCTTCAGGTCATCATCAAGGGCTTCAACCCGATGTACTATTACATCGCTGCATTCCGGGACATTACGCTTGCCGGCAGGATGCCGGGACCGAGACTGGTCGTCGGGGGCTGGCTGTGGGCGTTCGCGGCTCTGGTGCTGGGATTGTATGTCTTTCAGAAAAAGAAGGATGAGTTTATCCTTCACATCTGAACCGTACCGAATCGGAAGACCAGGCGCAGGACCGCCAGAGCCGGTCGTCAACCACCGGAGACGGGGGATACTGGCAGAAATGGAGAGATTCTATGGCTGAAAATATCATCGATGTGAATCATGCATCGATCCGTTTTAACCTTGGAAACATCAAGGTCGACAATCTGAAGGAATTTACGATCCGGAAGAT
>CACYPS010000051.1 GCA_902776305.1 uncultured Lachnospiraceae bacterium
TCCGGCCGGACATCCTGCACGAACTGCTCAGATCATTTCCGGACAGCTCCTAAACTGACTAAAAAGTTAGTTTCTGTCCCGTTTCCTTACATTACTGTTCTGGTTTGTTCCGTTTTACGAAACTGTAAAGAATTTTCGAGTCTTGATGTGTTACGCTGTTCAGTTATCAATGAGCTTTTTGTTTGCGCCTCTTTTGCGGCGCGAATAGAATAATAACAAACATCCCAATGTTTGGCAAGTGTTTTTTTCTATTTTTTTTTGGATTTTCTTATTTTTTTCTCGTTTTTTGCCTTTGTCAGCTAAAAATCCGGGATAATGTTTAAACATGTATCATTAAAAACACTATCCCGCGTTAGCTTCATAAAGTAAATTCTGTAAACATTTTTACAGACCGTCTAATGTCAGACCGTTTTACCGGCTTCTGATCTGCAAAATAGCCTCCTGCACTGTCTCGACCGGTATAATGCGAATTCCTTCAACCTTTTTGCAGGCGTTATAGTTCGGACGCGGGAGAATCACGTCGGTAAAGCCCAGTCTCTTTGCCTCCATCACCCGAATATCAGCCTGACTTACGGCTCTTATCTCCCCGGAGAGTCCCACTTCGCCGAATGCGATCAGGCTGTCCGGTACCGAAATGTCTTTGTAACTTGTAAATAAAGCCAAAAGTATAGCCAGATCTAACGCAGGTTCATTGATCCTTATTCCTCCGGCCACATTGACGTATGCGTCACAGGATCCCAGGTCCACGCCGCACCGTTTTTCCAGAACCGCTATAAGGAGATTAACTCTGTTATAATCTGTTCCGGCAGATGTTCTGCGTGGCATTCCGAAATTCGTTCTCGCCACAAGCGCCTGAATTTCAAGAAGTAGAGGTCTGCTTCCTTCCACACAGCATGTCACGATCGATCCCGATGAATCTTCCGGTCTTCCGCTAAGCATATACTCCGAAGGATTCGGGACTTCAACAAGTCCGCTTCCTCTCATCTCGAATACGCCTATCTCATTTGTGGATCCGAATCTGTTTTTCACCGCTCTCAGAATCCGATAGGAAGCATGACGGTCGCCTTCAAAATAGAGTACCGTATCTACCATGTGTTCAAGGACACGCGGACCGGCAACAGCACCCTCCTTTGTGACATGTCCGACTACAAATATCGTGATGCCTAATCCCTTTGCAAGCATCATGAGTACGCCGGTCGATTCTCTGACCTGCGAGACAGACCCCGGCGCGCTGGCCACTTCCTCGTTATACATTGTCTGAATGGAGTCAATGACGCAGATGTCCGGTCTCATCTCCTCGATAACTTCCCGAATGTCCCCGAGATTCGTTTCACAGAGAAGATACATATTATCATCAGCACCGCCTATCCGGAGAGCCCTCATTTTTATCTGTGCGAGACTCTCCTCCCCGGATATATAAAGCACCTTTTGTCCTGACAGAGCAAGATTTCTGCAGGACTGTAACAGTATAGTCGACTTTCCGATTCCCGGGTCACCGCCGATCAATACCATTGAGCCCTTGACAATGCCGCCTCCGAGAACACGGTCAAATTCAGGCATACCTGTTGACGCGCGTTCGTTTTCCTCCATGGAAACATCTTTAATAAGAACAGGGCGTCCTGACGCCCTGTTCCCCGTTTTGCTGCTTCTGCCACGGCCGATCTTTCCCGCAGGTTCCTCCACGAACGTATTCCATTCGTGACACCCCGGACACTGACCCATCCATTTGGATGACTCATAACCGCAGTTCTGACAGAAGTACACTGTTTTCTTTTTACCTGTTGCCATATATCACTTTCCACACTGTCATGCTTTTTCAATGCGGACATTTACCGCTCCTGCATTTGCGAGTTCAACACTGAAGGACAGCTTACCGCCGAGATTTGTCTTCTGCGATGCCCTTTCCACATTATTCAGGTAAACATTGTAATACGTTCCGCTCTCACCTTCGACGGTTATCTGAGCATCCTTCGGTCCTTCGACAGTGAACTCCATTCCGTTATCCAGGTATCTGAGATGGCTTACAGCTGTGCCCGGCACAGATTCATAGACAAACATTTCGTTTCTCTCAAGTCTGGTAATCTCAGAATAGGTCTTCACCTTATAGATATCACCTTGATGCTCAAAATCAGCGAGTTTCTTCTTTGCCGGAAGCTCGTAATCTCCAAAACTGATGCTACCGTCTGTTTCTGTCTGAATCAGATTCTTGATTGTCGCCATAATTTCACCTCTTGTTAAACGTAACGCTCACGCGCCATAAAGTGCTTAAAGCACAGATACACAATATTTATCTCAGTTGACACTGACCGAATCCTTCAACAAATCCCGTGAACGAGATATGAATGCTGCATTCAATCTGCCGCTTTTTCGGGAAGCTCCTCCTCCCCTGTTATGCGAATCTCATTCCTCACAAGTCGGACCGTCACTTTGCCGCCCCTTATGACATCTCCGCTAAGTACAAGATCTGTCAAAGGATTCTCGATTCTTTCCTGAATTGCACGTCTGAGAGGTCTCGCCCCGTATTTCTCTGAAAATCCCACTCTGGCAATCTCTTTCTTCACTGCAGGAGTAATCTTCAGATCAATATCAAGCTCCTTTTTTGCCCGATTAACAAGTTCCTTTGTCATGAGACCCACGATTTTTATGACCTCTTCCTGATTGAGCGGATGGAATACAATGATTTCATCAATTCGATTCAGGAATTCGGGCTTAAAGATACGTCTAACCTCATTCATGACCCCGCTTTTCATGCGCTCGTAATCCTGAGCCGCATCATTTCTCGCTCCGAAACCGAGCTTCTTCGGATCTACGATTGCCTGCGCTCCCGCATTGGATGTCATGATTATACAGGTATTCTTAAAATCACACCTTTTGCCGTGCGCATCGGTAATGTGTCCTTCGTCGAGCACCTGCAGTAAAATGTTGAATACATCGGGATGTGCTTTTTCAATCTCGTCGAAAAGAACCACGCTGTACGGATGTCTTCTGACCTGCTCGGAAAGCTGACCTCCCTCATCATAACCGACATACCCCGGCGGAGATCCGATCAGTTTGGATACGCTGTACTTTTCCATATACTCCGACATATCCACTCTGATCATATTCTCTTCCGATCCGAACACAGCCTCAGCAAGAGCCTTGGACAGCTCCGTCTTACCGACGCCGGTCGGGCCGAGGAACAGGAAGGATCCAGTCGGCCGCATGGGGTCCTTTAATCCTACTCGTCCACGCTTTACCGCGGATGCGACCGCATGGACCGCCTCCTCCTGGCCGATAACTCTCCTGTGGAGTTTGTCCTCAAGTTTAACGAGCCTCTTCGATTCGGCTTCCGCAAGTCTCGATACCGGAATCTTAGTCCAGTCCGAAACAACATCCGCTATATCATTTTCGCTGACAGAAAGAATCCGAGCAGCTTCGGATCTGCTTATTCTTTTGCGGGCATCCGCATTTTTCTCTCTGAGTCTTTCCTGCTCCTGCTGTATTTCGCGCGCTTTCTCAATATTGCCGGCAATAACAGCTTTTTCCTTCTCTTCGGCCAAAGTGCGCAGCTTCTGCTCTTCAGCCATCATCTTCTGCAGACTTCTGACATCTCCCAGTCTGGCCTTGGCTGCAGCCTCATCAATCAGATCAATTGCTTTATCCGGAAGACATCTGTCATTGATATAGCGTTCCGAAAGATTTACGGCCGCCCTCAAGGCGTCGTCTTCTATCACAACTCCGTGATGTCTCTCATAGTACGGTCTTAAGCCCTTCAGTATGGCAAAAGTTTCCTCCTTAGTCGGCTCCTCTACCATGACAGGCTGAAATCTTCTCTCAAGCGCTGCATCCTTTTCGATATGCTTCCGATACTCATCAATCGTCGTAGCTCCGATCATCTGTATCTCGCCGCGGCTCAGTGAAGGCTTCAGTATATTGGAGGCATCCAAAGCGCCTTCCGCTCCGCCGGCACCGATGATCGTGTGCAATTCATCTATAAAAAGAAGGATATTACGATTCTGAGACACTTCGCTGACAACATTTTTGATTCTCTCTTCAAATTCGCCCCTGTATTTCGTCCCCGCTACCATGCCGGAAAGGTCCAGCATTACAACTCTCATATTTCGGACAGATTCAGGAACAATACCCAGAGCAATTCTCTGTGCCAGCCCTTCCACGATGGCCGTCTTCCCTACGCCCGGTTCCCCAATAAGGCAGGGGTTATTCTTCGTACGCCGGCTCAGGATCTGAATGACCCGCGTGATCTCCGTCTCTCTGCCCACGACCGGATCAAGTCCGTTCTCGGAAGCGATCTTAGTCAGATCCCGGCTGTAAGCATCCAGTGTCGGCGTTCCGCGTTCATTATCCGGGCCGATCTTCCCGCTGAATATATCCTGTTCTCCGAGCTTGTTTTCGCTCCCCATAGCGACGAGTGTGTCTGCGTAGAGCTTGCGCAGATCGATCCCCATGGTGTGAAGAAGTCTTGCCGCAACACAATCCGGGTCACCGAGCAGAGCGAGCAATATGTGCTCTGTCCCCGCTTCATCCGAATCAAATTCTCCTGCAATGCGCTGTGATTCATCAAGAATCTCCTGAGCACGGGGCGAGAACTCGCGGTCATCTATGACCGCGACATTGCCCTGTGGCGCAATCAGGCGGTCGATCAGTTTCATAAGCTTTTCGGGAACTACACCTGCCTCAGACAATACTATGGAAGCGGTTCCCTCAACAGTATTCAGCAGACCTGCCAACAGATGTTCTGTACCTACGTAATTCTGCCTGCAATAGCCTGCCGTCTTTTTTGACTTTTCGATTGCAGACAATGCCTCGTTGGTAAATCCCTGTTTCATTTATATTCCTCGCAAATCTCATCGATCAGCGCATGCACCTCATCGATGGTTATATTTTTACAATTCGCCCTGGCAAGCGCGATTGTAAGATCGTTTCGTAAATCCTGAAGCGCTCTCATTTTCTCCTTATCCACCAGGACAATGGCTCCACGCCTTCTGTCCACAGCAAGAAACCCCTCATTTTTCAGAACAGTATAGGCCTTGTTGACAGTGTGCATATTGACTCCGACCTCTTCAGCCAGAGCTCTGACAGACGGAAGACTGTCGCCTTCTCTCAGATGCGAAGTGGCAATCTCCAAAATGATCTGATTGCACAGCTGCTGATAAATTGCCTCATCACTATTAAAGTCAATCTCAATAATCATAAGGAGCCCCTTTCCGTCACAACTGAAATCCGCGGTTCTGTAGACCTGTAACACAGGACATCCTGTACGTGTCTAATACGTTATCATTGTTATACAGTAACTATAACAGTTATGATTGCAGATTTCAACCGACCCCCGCAGAACTGATAGTATAATAATACTGTTGTCCCAATAAATTATTGACGGAGGATTTCGGTGTCAGATGAAAGCTGTGGTTTATAAGAATTTTCCCGTGCACATCCGTCAACTGAGCAATCGCCTCGTAACTTCCGTCGTCATTCTTAACAGCGCTGACGAATTCGGGATAACAGTCAGGTCTCGGATCATTTTTGACATAATAATTTCCGTCATCGTGCAGTGAAATTCTCGCAATCGTATCCGGAATCGGCGGCATAGCGACAGTCTCACCGTAAAGAACTCTTCCCACTTCACGAACGACATCCGCCCCGACGATAAGATATGCCTCATTCTTGTCATACGATGTTCCCGAAGCACGTGGTCCGTAAAGGCACAGATAATAATACATGGTTGTCCAGTAAACGACCGGGTCTGCCGGATTATAGCCGTAACTCGTGACGAATTCGACGACCATGATCGAATCAAGCGGTTTCAACATGCTTGTCAGGGTCTCATCAACGATTGTGGACTGCATCTGCTCGGTGCTTGTTTCCGAAACACTCTTATCGCTTACCGAATCATCCGCAGGTTTCTCTAATTTTTCGGTAACAGCTGCAGTCGTTTGCGGAGTCGTCTCTGCAGATGATTCCGCATGCGATTCGTCAGACGGTGATTTCCCGGAGGCACAGCCTGTAAGAGAAAGCACCAGAGCCATTATAAGTATTATAGCTTTCTTTTTCATACCGTCCGTCTCTCCTTCAAAGTAATCTTCATTAAGCCTCCACTACAATCCTGTCCGATTACCGGCGTTGATATCGAAATGGCTGCTATCTATGCAAATTTGTGATTTATTCAGCCTAAATGCATAAGAAGGCTGAATGCAGTTCCCTACCGCCCATCCGGTAAGACCTGCTTTCAGCCCCCTGTTCTGTTCACAGTTCAAAGATTCATTCTACTTCCGAGAATTCGTCTTTTCCTACGCCACAGAACGGACATACCCAATCTTCCGGTACATCTTCCCATGCTGTTCCCGGTTCGATGCCGTTATCCGGATCACCGATTTCAGGATCATACTCATAGCCGCATACATCACATACATACTTCATAAATGCACCTCCATACTTTAAGTAATGGCATAGTCACTCTTATCTCCCGACCTTCGGAAGCAGAGATTTACCTGTTAGAATTATACACTATCATGCTCCAAAAAGACACCTGAAATAAAACTTTTATATTTTGCAACTACTCAGCACCGCATATAAGAGAATCGAGAAGTAATCCGAATTCCGGATACAGAATAGTTAGGATAATTTTAAAAAGCACTTGACACGATATTTATATCGTGTAAAATATAATTGTAAAAAACAATAATCTATCCATATTCAAGGAGGAAATTATGGGATTTTATGATTATACAGTACCTGCGCCAAAGGGTGCCGAAGTAAAAATGAGTGAGTATGAAGGCAAAGTCGTCATGGTCGTCAATACAGCGACAGGCTGCGGTTTCACTCCGCAGTACAAGGATATTGAATCCATGTATGAAAAGTACCACGACAGAGGTCTTGAAATAGTTGACATTCCCTGCAATCAGTTCAGAGATCAAGCGCCCGGAACAGACGAAGAAATTCACACATTCTGCCAGCTGCACTACAATACGATGTTCCCGCAGATGAAGAAGTCGGACGTCAACGGTGAAAATGAGCTCCCGCTCTATACCTACCTTAAGAGCCAGCAGGGATTTAAGGGATTCGGCAAAGGTCCTAAAGCTCTTATGATGAGCGCTATGCTGAAAACTATTGATAAGGACTACAAGAACAACCCGGATATTAAATGGAACTTCACGAAGTTCATAGTTGACAAAAATGGTAATGTTGTTGCACGATTCGAGCCGACTGAGAACATGAAAGATGTTGAAGCGTGTGTGGAGAAACTGTTATAATTATATTTACAGTATTTTCAGAATGCGCTGAGACATACCTTTCGGCAGACTGCTCTGTTGCAAGTGACCGTTCTTGTCACTCTCCGGAATCGGTATGATCACATGCCTTGCCAGGGAGAACATTATGACAAAAATCGATGAATATGAGGCATTACAGCTGGAGAATCAACTGTGTTTTCCGTTGTATGCCTGTGCCAGAAATGTAATCAACCTCTATACACCTTTTTTTAAACCGTTAGGTATAACCTATACGCAGTACATTGTTTTTCTGGTCCTTTGGAATCAGGATTCAATCAGCGTAGGTGAGCTCGGAAAAAAATTGTATCTGGACAACGGTACTCTCACTCCGCTGCTCAAGAAGATGCAGGAGAAAGGTTATCTGACCAGGCAGCGAAGCCGCAATGATGAAAGAATAGTGCTCGTCTCCCTCACAGAAAAAGGCTGGGCACTGCGTGATAAAGTAAAGAATATTCCGACAGAGCTCGGGGCATGCGTACCCCTTACGGAAGAAGAATCGCGTACACTTTATACACTTCTTTATAAAGTCATAAATAGTCTGGAAAAGTAATATAAAATACGGCACTGTACATGAGTAGATATATGATTCCGCTCATTACAGTGCCGTTTTTCTGCCGTTTTATTCCTCATCGCGCAATACTCGTGACGTGAGTCTATGATGCGAGCGCAACGTGACACTAATTTTCATCGTGAGTACGATCTCGCGATGAGGATCAGCCGTTATCATGCCTCGTCGATTGCTTTTCCGATGTCATGACGCATATACTTATTGTCGAACTGAACAAGTTCTGTAGCCTTGTAGGCATTTGCACGCGCCTCAACGAGCGTCTTGCCCTTGGCAGTCACACCGAGAACTCGTCCGCCGTTCGTCACATAATTTCCTTCAGCATCGAATTTTGTGCCGGCATGGAATACGAACTTATCGTCACAGCCCTTGAAATTCTCAAGTCCGCGAATCGGGTAGCCCTTCTGGTAGCTGACCGGATAGCCCTCGGACGCCAGTACGACGCATACGCACGCATTATCCTCGAATGACAGCTCGACCTCATCAAGCTTCCCGTCCACACACGCTTCCATGACCTCAATCATATCATTCTTCATTCTGGGGATTACAACCTGTGCTTCCGGATCGCCGAATCTGCAATTGTACTCGAGCACCTTCGGTCCGTCAGCTGTGATCATAAGACCGAAGAAAATGATACCGACAAACGGTCTTCCTTCCGCTCTCATCGCATCAACAGTCTTCTGATAAATGTGTTCCCTGCAGAAAGCGTCCACTTCCTCCGTATAGAACGGACTCGGAGAAAATGTGCCCATGCCGCCTGTGTTAAGTCCCGTGTCGCCGTCACCCGCACGTTTGTGATCCTGAGCGCTCGTCATAGGTCTGATTGTCTTGCCATCACAGAATGAGAGGACAGAAACCTCACGGCCTGTCATGAACTCTTCGATGACCATCTGATCTCCCGCCGAACCAAACTTCTTGTCCTCCATGATTTCTACAACACCGGCCTCTGCCTCTTCCGGCGTATTGCAGATCAGAACGCCCTTGCCGAGTGCAAGACCGTCCGCTTTGAGAACGACCGGGAAAGAAGTTGTCTTGAGCGCTTCTCTGGCTTCTTCTGCGGAATGAACCGTCTTATATCCGGCAGTCGGAATGCCATACTTCTGCATCAGCTCCTTGGAAAACGCCTTTGATCCTTCCAGGATCGCCGCATTTTTTCTCGGACCGAAGACCCTGAGGCCCTTGCTTTCAAATACATCGACAATGCCTCCGACAAGCGGATCGTCCATGCCGATAATTGTGAGGTCGATTCCTTTTTCCTCAGCAAATTCAGCAAGTCTGTCGAATTCCATCGCACCGATGGAGACACACTCGGCATACTCGGAGATGCCCGCATTTCCCGGTGCACAGTAAATCTTATCCACCTTCGGGCTTCTTGCGACAGCCCAGGCAATGGCATGCTCTCTTCCGCCGGAACCTACAATTAAAACCTTCATAATAACTCCTCCTGCCTGTCAATTCTTGAAACGAACTTTCCCGTCAACAACCTCAATTTTATCATTCGCGATCAGATCGATCGCCTCAGGCATGATCTTCCATTCAGCCTGTTCCATTATTCTCTGCTGCAGAATCTTCGGGGTATCTCCGTCTTCCACTGCCACTGCCTTCTGAAGAATGATCGGTCCCTCATCCAGATCCTTGTTAACAAAATGAACCGTTGCGCCGGACAGCTTGACTCCTCTCGCGAGGGCAGCCTCATGAACCTTCAATCCGTAATAGCCCAGTCCGCAGAAAGACGGAATGAGCGCAGGATGGATATTGATGATTTTGTTGGGATACGCATCGATCAGGATCTCCGGGATCTTCACTAAACATCCTGCGAGTACAATAAGATCCACACCGAGTTCATCGATTTTTTCTTTCAGAGCGACATTGAATGCATCACGCGTGTCATAACTCTTCGGTGAAACGACAAAGGCGGGAATACCTGCCTTCGCAGCGCGTTCAAGAGAATAAACGCCGGGGTTGTTACTGATCACGCCTACGATTTCTGCATTTGTTATGCTTCCGTCTGCTATGCTGTCAATGATAGCCTGAAGATTCGTTCCGCCGCCCGAGACGAGTACGGCCATGCGAAGTGTTTTTGCCATTTTTCCCTCCGGGAAAGCATCTGATGCTTTCGTTATATGCTAAATCTTCCCTGTGAAAACCTTTTCTGTATCTGCTCATGCAGCAGACATATGGTCAGACCAGATCTTCCCTGTGAAAACCTGTTCTCTGTATCTGCTCATGCGGCAGACATATGGTCAGACCAGATCTTCCCTGCGAAAACCTGTTCTCTTTATCTGCTCACGCAGCAGGCATTTGATCAGACCAGATCAACGCCCTTATCTCCGGCGACGATCCTGCCGATTTCATAAGCTTTTTCACCGGCTGCCTCAATAGCCGCCATCGTCTTTTCCTTATCCTGCGGCTTCACAGCAAGGACCATACCGATGCCCATATTGTATGTGTTATACATCATATGGTCTTCGATGGAACCGGTCTTCTGAAGGAGTTTGAAAATTGCCGGAATCTCATAGCTGTCCTTACTGATAACAGCGCGCGTTCCCTCTTTCAGCATACGCGGAACATTTTCATAGAAACCGCCGCCTGTAATATGACTGCATGCCTTGATCGTCACGCCGGATTCCTTCACACTGCGAAGGGCCTTCACATAAATCTTAGTCGGAGCGATAAGTGCTTCACCCAGAGTCTTACCCAATTCATCATAATATGTATTCAGCGCTTCCTGTGTCATCGGGAATACTTTTCTGACGAGGGAGAAACCGTTGCTGTGCACGCCTGAAGAGGCAATTCCGATAAGAACATCACCTTCCGCAAGATCCTTTCCGGATATAATATCCTTTTCATCTACCACGCCGACCGCGAAGCCTGCCAGATCATACTCATCTTCCGGATAGAAACCCGGCATCTCTGCCGTTTCGCCGCCGATCAGGGCCGCATCAGACTGAATACAGCCTTCAGCGACGCCGCTTACGATTTCTGCGATCTTTTCCGGATAGTTCTTACCGCATGCAATGTAATCGAGGAAGAACAGCGGCTCCCCACCCGCGCATGCGATATCATTTACACACATTGCAACACAGTCAATTCCGACAGTATTATGCTTATCCAGCAGAAAAGCCAGTTTCAGTTTTGTGCCGACGCCGTCTGTTCCCGAAACGAGCGTAGGCTTCTCCATGTCCTTGAATTTCTCCATGGAAAATGCTCCCGAGAAACCTCCGAGGTTCGTGAGAACTTCCGGACGCATTGTCTTTCTGACATGCTCTTTCATGAGCTCTACCGACTTGTAACCTGCCTCAATATCTACTCCTGCACTTTTATAATCCATATAAGTCCTTTCTATCTGCTTCAAACACTCAAGTTTCGCCCGCAAGAAACGGCGCGGGACTCAGGTTCAGTGTCAGCTGACAAATTCCTAATCGAAGCACCGCTGCCTTATTTTGTATAGTTCTTATATCCGACTTTCTGAAGCTTTGCATCCTTCGCCATAACGCCGGCCTTCTGAGTAGCAGAATAAGCCTTCAGTTTCTCAAGCAGCTCTGCGTCCGATGTTGCAAGGATCTTTGCCGCGAGCAGAGCGGCATTTGCCCCGCCGTTGATTGCAACCGTTGCGACCGGGATTCCGCTCGGCATCTGCACTATGGAGTAAAGGCTGTCGCGGCCTCCCAGAGAAGTCGTATGCATCGGGATTCCGATGACCGGAAGCGGGAAGATTGCCGCGCACATTCCCGGCAGATGCGCCGCCATTCCGGCTCCGGCGATAATTACCTTAAGACCTCTCTCCTCCGCCGTCTTCGCGTATTCGAAAAATTCATCCACCTCACGGTGTGCAGAGATAATATGCATCTCGTAAGAAATACCGAGCTCGTCAAGAACTGCTGCCGCTTTGGCCATGACCGGCATATCCGAGTCAGACCCCATCAAAATTCCTATTTTTGCCATGTAATCCTCTTTCCGCACTGATTTCGGGCTCGCGGCCCTTAAACAGCGCTTTGTTTCCTTCAATCAGCAACCCTCATTTTCCTATACTTTGCTGAAATTATCAAGCGGGATATTCAACTCTTCCGTGCCCGGAAGAACAAATCGTCCGTTTTCTATGAGCGGAATCTCATCTCCGCCCGGAATCAGCACCTTTATGCTGTCAAGCTCTTCGTAGGGAATCGTGATATCCGTATGACAACCGAAATAGGCCTTTCCCGGATCCGTCCGCCTGAGGCATGACACCGAATTCTCCCTCGCAATGATTTCCTTGCCGTCGGGATTATAAACAGGGTTGTCCTCCTCCCAACTGTAGCAGGTATCTCCCATCGCGAAATGCGGTCCGGTCTTCTCGGCGATCAATATCGGAAGCAGGCCCTCAACTCCGTACTTCCTGCCCATGACATAGGCATATGTGTTCGTGCCGATCGCGAACTCCCCGATAGGAAGCGTTTTGTTGTGGAACAGGATATTGCTCTCTATGTACTCCCGCCCCTTTTCCGGGTCATCAAAATTCCCGCACGAATAATCTGTGATCATGCCGTCTTTCAGCGTGATTGACAGATCTTTGAATTCATATCCGTTCAGAAAGACCCGCGACACGAAGAGGGTTCCGTCTGTCCCCTCGAGCTGCGGCGAGGTAAAGACTTCCCCGACGGGAATGTTCACATCCGCCACGCAGTTTTCAAATCCCGTCTGCGTACCCCCATCTTCAAGAGGGTGAAAACGCACTATGAGATCCGTAACATTTGCACCGCTCCCCTTCACATGGGCTGCATAACCCCTGTCGAGCGCATCGATCAAGCACTGCTGAATTCTTTCGTATTTTGCATTTTCAAGCGTGTTGATTCGAATCACCTCATCGAAAATCTCACGGAAGTCCTTTCCAATCGAAGGTACCGGGAAGGATATGATCGTAAAGGACCGTTCATCCTGCTTAATATAGCGCTGCGTGATCTGAATGCCTTCATTCCTCATGCGCACACTTTTCTCCTTCTGAGAAGGACTGAGTGTTATGCGGGCAGGGCAGTCTTCCGGCATGAAAGGCTCCTCTCCGAACGTCTCAAGAACAGCCGGACCTGCATGTCCGTGAGCAAGCTCTTTGACTTCCTCGTAACCTTCACGGAGGGCTCTGAGACGTCTCGTCACGTATTCATCATCCATGATAAGCCCCAGATCATCCTGATGATCGTAGTCGAACTGCATATTCGGAATCGCTCCGGTGTATCCGTTTTTGCGGTTGGCTGTTTTCGTGACCAGCCGATAAGGCGCTCGCACGATTGTAGTCGAGAGACCCATCTTTTCAAAGTTCTCGATGGCATAACGCATCATGCGCTCAAATCCGAGACAGTACACAATCTGGACAGTCTTTTTATTCTTGAGACTCTTGCGCGCATGTTCAAAACCGATCCGGTAACCTTCCGTGAACGTATCGGCCATACTTTTGATCTTCGTTTCCGGCAGGGAATTCTGGTATGCGGCGCACGCGATCACATCATCTGTTATGTACTCTCCGAACGCATACAGGTAATCCGTGCTTGAGAAGTCTGCATTTTTAATGATTTCCCTGCAGAAGTCCGTCTCGGGATCTACCTGGCGCCTGATTCTGTCGGCAATAAAATCCGGCATGTAGTCTTCCAGATAAGATCTGAAAATGGACTTCACGCCCTCATATTCAGGAAGCTCATCATCCTGAAAATCGCCGTAAATCTCAAGGAAAAGTTCGTACAGGACACATATTCCTTCTTCATCATCCTCAAATACAGCGGGTATGACGCCCCTGAGTTCGGCGTAAACCGCCGAGAGCAGCTGTCCCATGGGACTTCCCATCTTCCTGACCGCATAGTCGGGGTTGGCATAGGATGTGCCGTAGTTCTCAGGCAGAATATCTCTGTATAAATCATAGTTGTCGGTTTCTTTCCTTACCGAGAGCAGAAATTCTGCGACGCGGCGGAAATACTCCCTGTACGGCTCCGGCACGCAGGTCTCACCGGGTATCTCGGCAATTCTGCCCAGAGCCAGTTCCATTCTTTCATTCATCAGCGAAGCCCTCTCAGAAGCAGTGTAAGCCAACCGATCATAATAACTCCGCAGCTGATAGATCCGATAACAGACAGTTTCTGCGAAACATCCTTATCGGCAAATGATTTCATGCCTACATAAAAGCCGTAGACCGAAAGCAAAGTAGCTCCAATCGCGATCAGACCGACAATACTCCCTGCGTTTCCTTCCGCTGCAAATGATATGATGGCATCTACGAGAAACAGGGCAAATGATATGGCCGCCATAATTACAGACGCGCGGCCGCCTTCCGAGTAGTCCTTGCCCACAAAACGGTATTTTCTGTTATCTGCCATACTCTACCTCTTATGCCTCGGCACCGTACTGTTCATAGTAGGCGTCAATCGCTGCCTTGATCGTATCGTCTATCACAACACGACCTTTATATTCTTTATTGTAAAGATGCTCGATGACTTCAGCCATTGTGACGATCGCACAGGTCTTAAGACCGAAGCTCTCCTCGATCTCCCTGAGTGCGCTCTTTGTACCTGTGCCTCTCTCCATTCTGTCAACGGAGACGACCAGACCGATCACATCCACATCTCCCTGCGCGCGAAGAATCGGGACAGTTTCACGGATAGATGTTCCGGCTGTCGTCACATCCTCGATGATGACGACCTTGTCGCCGTCACTGATCGGGCTTCCGAGCAGGATACCCTTATCGCCGTGGTCCTTGACTTCCTTGCGGTTCGAGCAGTATCTGATATCTTTTCCGAATTCTCTGCTGATTTCCATGGTAGCTGCTACCGTGAGAGGAATTCCCTTATAGGCCGGTCCGAAAAGGACGTCAAAGTCCAGACCGAAATTCTGCTCGATCGCTTTGGCATAGTAGCCGCCGAGGCGGGACATCTGACCGCCATCACGGTAAAAACCGGTATTAATGAAGAACGGTGTCTTGCGTCCGCTCTTTGTGACGAAATCGCCGAACTTCAGGACGCCGCAGTCCACCATGAACTCAATGAACTCTTCTTTATATCTCTCCATGCTGTTCTCCTTCCATTGAACCGCTGCATTACTCTACGCAGCCGATTATATCGTGTATGTCTGAAATGCCGTGACTCTCAAGGAACTCACGGATACCGTTCGCAATCTCTACAGACGCATACGGGTTATGAAAATTGGCGGTTCCGACCGAAACTGCCGACGCCCCTGCCATCAGGAACTCTATTGCGTCTGACGCACAGGCAATCCCACCCATTCCTATGACCGGGATCCTGACAGCATGCGCCGCTTCGTAGACCATTCGGAGCGCTACAGGTTTGATGGCGGGACCTGAGAGGCCACCGGTCCTATTTGCAAGTGCAAATGTTCTTCTCTCAATATCAATTTTCATGCCCGTAAGCGTATTGATAAGAGAAATCACGTCCGCGCCTCCGCTCTCGGCAGCCTTAGCGCACTCCTTTATATCCGTGACATTCGGCGAAAGCTTCATAATGACGGGCTGCTTCGCGTGTTTTTTCACCTCAGATGTGATCTTCTCAATCGATCCCGGATTCGTTCCGAACGCAATGCCGCCCTCTTTCACGTTCGGGCAGGAAATATTGATTTCCAGCATATCGACCTTTTCCTCTGCGAGACGATCCACCACATTCAGATATTCCTCTGTAGAGTGTCCGCAGACGTTGACGATAATCTTCGTATCATATTTCTGAAGGAAGGGAAGATCCCGACTTGTAAAGACATCTATTCCGGGATTCTGGAGCCCGATCGCATTCATCATTCCGGACGCGGTCTCGACAATACGCGGCGTAGGATTTCCGGGCCATGGGCGGTCCGCAACTCCCTTGGTGACTACAGCACCGAGCGCGGAAAGGTCAACGAACTCCCCGTACTCCATGCCGGACCCGAATGTCCCGGAAGCTGTCATGACCGGGTTTTTAAGGGTGACTCCCGCAAGTGTTACTTCTGTATGAGTCATGTGAGATCCACCTCCTCGGCAAGAAAGACCGGTCCGTCTTTGCATATTCTTGTATTGTGGACATGTGAGTGTCCGTCGATTCCCGTTGTCTTGCACACGCAGGCAAGGCACGCACCGATTCCGCAGGCCATGCGCTCCTCCATGGAAACATAACACGGGATTCCGACCTCAGCCGCGTACGCCTTGAGCGCTCTCAGCATAGGCTTTGGGCCGCAGGAAAATATCACATCGGCCTTCACACCATCCGCCTTTATGGCATCCAGAACATTGCCCGGCGTCCCGAGCGAACCGTCCTCTGTCGCAACATGAACAGTCGCCTCCGATTCAAGGTCCGCGAGCAGGTACGTCTCCGATCTGTAACCCACCGCAAATGTTTTTTCAGTCAGTTTCCGTGCACACGAAAGGAGCGGTGGAATGCCGATTCCGCCGCCCACGAGAAGGACACGGCTTTCTGCATATTCCTTCACGGGAAAACCGTTCCCGAGCGGTCCGAGCACTTCGATCTTCTCGCCGGCGATAAGCTTTGAGAACTCCGACGTGCCTGCTCCTGCGATCCGGTAAACCAGACGAATGGTTCCTTCCTCCGCAGACGATTCGCAGATCGAGATCGGTCTCGGAAGAAGTCTTGAAGCATCTTTCGAATAGAGTGAGACGAATTGCCCCGGGATAACGTCTTCCGCAAAGGAAACTTTCAGCACCAGACTGTAAATGCCTGCCGCAATGCTCTCCTGAGAAAGCACAGTAGCCAATTCCTTTATCATTTAAGTTCCTTTCTTTCGGGTATCTGCCCGTTTATTTAAAGTTGTCGACTTCAGCCAAGAGCCTCAGCTATATCTGCCTTCATGTCAAGGACAGCCTCTCTGGCAGCATCTGCGTATCCGGTCTCACCGTAGGAAGCATATTTTTCCTGTTTCCATGCAGCAATGATGCCTCTGGAAGAATTGACGATGGCTCCGAGTCCGTCATCGTTAAAGAAGTGGACAAGGTCCTTGCCCTTACCTCCCTGTGCGCCGTAACCCGGCACCAGTATATATGACTTCGGCATAATTGTTCTGAGTCTCTTTCCCATCTCCGGGTATGTCGCGCCGACGACCGCACCGACTTCTGAATATCCGCAGGCTTCCTCGGATGCATCCATGCAGGACTCAGCCCATTCGTTTACCTTCTCACCGACGATCTCGTACATTGGCTTGCCATCTGATTCCTTATCCTGGAACTCTCCGCTGGATGGGTTGGAAGTCTTGACCAGTACAAAAATTCCTCGGTCATTTGCCCTGCACACATCAAGGAAAGGATTTACACCGTCGCTTCCCAGGTAGGGATTAACAGTCGCGAAATCCTCATCGAACGGAGCGATCTCTGTGTCCCCGATTTTTATTTTGCCGAGATGCGCAGTAGCATAGGCTGCCGATGTGGAACCGATATCTCCGCGCTTCACATCACCGATTACGACCAGCCCTTTGGCTCTGCAGAGATCCACTGTCCGCTTAAAAGCGATAAGACCCGGAATACCGAACTGTTCATACATTGCTATCTGTGGTTTTACAGCGGGGATAAGATCGCTGACCGCCTCCACAATTCCTTCATTGAAACGATATATGATTTCTCCGGCTGCCTCCAGTGTTTCACCCTGTTCCCTTATCACTGCTTTCCGGATGTACTCCGGAACAAATCCGAGCATCGGATCCAAGCCGACTACTATGGGCGCCTGTGTCTTTTTAATGTTTGTGATCAGTTTTCCTATCATATTGTTCTCCCGATATTCTGCTGGTATCATAGTCGCAGCATGCAGTCTGCAAAGCCGCAGGCCGCTAAGATGCTTTTTCATATAATACACGAAAGGTTCCGCTAATTCAAGGGGACCGGCTGCTCGCGCATGCCGAATCGGGACAAATGAGCAGTCTCCTATCACTCTTTCAGGAGCTGTCTTACTGATATTTGAGATATCGGTGAAAAGACATTTGAACAAGCATCCCAAAATGCCGAAAATGCCGATAAATTAAATAAAAATCGGCATTTTCCCTTGACGTTTAAGTTGCTCAAGTTTATAATGCATTTTGGTTAAGATATATGGAATAAACGATGAGTTCACTGACAAGCCGAGCTTATATGGCAGCCATATAAATCCGGTGGTCGGTGAATTTTGTTTTTCATAAAATCTGATCTGCAATTTTATTATTTATAAATGGAGGGAATACTGATGAACAAGGGTACTGTGAAATGGTTCAATGCTGAAAAGGGCTATGGATTCATTACAGGAGAAGACGGAAAAGATGTGTTCGTACATTTTTCCGCAATTCAGGCAGAAGGATTCAAGTCACTTGATGAAGGCCAGGCAGTAACATTTGATCTTCAGCAGGGCAATCGTGGATTGCAGGCTGCAAACGTAGTGAAGTTATAATCGGATGTTTCAGGAATCGCCATATGGCGGTTCCTTTTTTATTCTTCATCGCGTAATACTCGTGACTTCAGTCGTGAGTACAATCTCGCGATGAAGAATAAAAGCCTCCGGCGGATCGCAGACATGCGCAGTGGAAGGCGCTTACGCGCCGCGCATGTCGCGTCAAGAACGCCGACGAGAGTATATGATACGCGTGCAAAGTGAAATCTGCTTTCATCGTGAGCACAATCTCGCGATGAAGAAAAAGAAGACCGTTACATTCAGTCAGGTCTGAGTGCAGCGGTCTTCTTTTCAATTCATATTCAATTCATTAATATCCGTAGGAGAGTCCGTTGACGTAATCTATATAGTCAGTCATATTGACCTCTGTAGTAGTCACAGCTGTCTCTTCGCCTTCCTTCGGTCTCGTTGCCGTCTGATACGCCGAAACACCGAACCAGGCGATAAAAACAACGAGGATGGCTGCGACAATACCTTTTTCAATCTTCGCAACTCTCTTCTCTTTCTTCAGGATCTCTTTTTTGTTCTTCTTATAGTCTTTATATGCGTCGACCTTTTTCTGGCTCATGGATCTGACCTTCCTTTACAATAGTACAGTTCTGTGTTCCACCCTTGCGGAACAGATGCGGCGCGAATTGCCACAAGCCCTACTATACCACGAAGAAATTCAAATGACAACAATGATTCCGCCATCATTTGCATAAACCGTTGAAAGCCCGCCCGTCTCCTGAAGGATGACCTCCTTAACATGCATTCGTTTCAGGATGGCATCGCGCACCATGACAGCCCGCTCATAGCAGTTACAGTGGCTTATTCCGAGGAGTTTTTTCTCCGGATTGGCAGTTCCCTCGACGATATGATCCACCATCTTTATGAGCGCCTTGTTGGATCCGCGAGCCTGATCGATCTGTTCAATAATACCTTCGTGATTCCCGATGCAGATAGGCTTGATCTTAAGCACAGTTGCGGCTAACGCCTTCAATCTGCTGAGACGGCCGTTCTTGCGAAGGGTCTCAAGATTATCGAGCGTAAAATAAGTGAGTTTCTCATCGTTCCACGCTTCAATTGTCTCGACAATCTCCTCGAACGGTACGCCCTCTGCTTCCATCTGAGTGATCATGTGAACAATCATTGTCTCACCGACGGATGTCGATCTGGAGTTGAATACATGGATCTTTGCATCCGGATATTTATCAAGATACATATCTCTGGCAATCACAGCACTCTGAAAGGAGCCGGACAGTTCTGCCGAAATTGTGACTCCGTATACATGCTCCGCCCCGCAGTCGTACTCTCTGAAATATGCTTCAGGTGACGGACATGCAGTCTTTGCACACGTCGGAGAATCGGCAATCTTCTTTATGAGTACTTTCTGGTCGATTGTTCCGTCATCAATGATTTCCTCATCGCCGATCATAAGCGTAAGAGGTACTATCCTGTATTCATCTTTTCCTTTGAATGCTTCCTGCAGTTCACCTGCACTGTCCATAGCGACTCTGAACTTCATACTATTTCTCCACGTACTTTATTGTCAAACAGTAACACATTCGTTGTTCTGAATCTGTCTTTCTCGAACTACACAATCTGCACAAAATGCATCTATATAGTTTTTAAAACCATTCCAATTGTAGCATAACTGCATTCTATTCACAAGCAGAACCTATTTGTGCACAATTAAGCGGCAAACAACTTATTTTTCGCAGTATTCTATCATCTCAGCGGCGTTTCCGGCAGTAATCTTAGTAGGGTTGGTGTAGAACACCGTTTCTGTATCGTCGCCGTCCAGCATAGATGCTGCCCGGTTACCTGCCCACTCGGCCTGTGCTTTATAATCATCGAAGACTGTTCCGGTTATTTTTCCGTCCAGAATAGCGCGCATTGCCTCCACGCTTCCGACAGCACCCACAATGAAAATATCCTTACCGCACTTACGTCCTGCCTGCTCGACTGCCTCAGCTGCTCCGAGCGCCATCTCATCATTGCCGCAGAAGATCACTTCCGCATCATCACCGAATTTTTCAAGGGCGTCAGAAATCACCTTCTTTGCCTTTTTGCGTTCCCAGTCAGCTTTCTGCAGCAAAAGCATTTCTGTTTTTACGCCGTTTTCATTGAGCGAACGTACGGAATATTCCGATCTGGCACAACCCGTAGGATCATTCGGATCTCCCTGGAGCATAATGTATTTTACAACGCCATCCTCGTTAATGTCTCCTTTATTATGCAGTGTCGCTACAATAGCACCCTGATCCGAACCGGATCGTATACCGTCCGGTCCGGCATAGCAGGCACGGATCTTCTCGGACTTCCATCGTATCTCTTCCGCCTCATCGGGCTCACTCATGATATACACGACCGGAACGCCTTTTTTGCTGCACATATCCGTGATTTCCGAAACATTGTTGACATCACAGGGGGCTACAATAATGACATCGGGTTTATTGCCGAGAAGAACTTCAATCTGTTCTATCTGCACATCCGGATCGAGGCCGCAGTCGTTCATGTGGATATTTTCTGCCGCAAACCCCTGCGTGCCGACCATGTACGATACCATCGACCGATACATGACGCCGACTCGGGAATCCATTCTCTCCGCAAGAGAGACCGCCACCTTGGAATTTCGATAAGGCGACAACTCTACCGGACTGAGAGAGCCCAGGTACGTTCCGTCACCGGTCACCATCGCATTATCTTCCCGCCGGATTACACCGAAGTTCTCTCCGTTTTCCGAAACGACCGAATCATCGGCCATGATATATACGAACGAAACGCTTCCGTCCTCGCGGGTCAGGTTCGCACCGGATACTGCATTGCGGCTGACTCTTTCTTTTGTCGGAATAGACTCCGTTTCGCTTTCATCTGTCTCTCGCTTATCGATACCTTTGTTTTGTACTGCTTCTGCGGCCACACTCTCATCGCTCTTTGGAGATTGAGTTCCTTTTCCTTTTCCGCAGCCCGCGAGTACCAGGACACACGCAAGCACCGCGATCATCAGTGTCTTTTTCATATTTTCATACCTCTTTTTGTATGCTAAACTATATCTTAGCATGCAGTTCGGGAGGAAACAAGAATGATAGCCCTTCACATCCTCGATACGAAGGAATTTATGAAGCATTTTCTGCTCTCAAAAACATTTGACCGATTCAATCTTTCGGAAGGTTCCGTCACGACCTTTTGTACGTTCAGCATCGATGGCACCTGGCAGCGCGACTTTTACGATCCCGACGCAGAGAATGTTCTCTATGACAAGAACCTAACGCCGTGGAGCCTTCTCCGCGAGCATTGTTTCTCTATCATCAGAGGAAAGCACACGCCTCTGGCCTTCAAATTCGTTTTTGTCCTTCCCGATGAAATGCTGCCCGAATTCCTCAGTTCGAACGGTCTCACAACAGATCCCGATGAAATCGGCGGGCTTTTTCTCAACATACAGTTCCGAAATAAAAAGCTCCTTCTGACCACCGGCACAGCGCTCCGAACATTCACACTGGATCGCTCGGTCGACACCGCCTGGGACGTCTACGTTCAGGGCTTCCTGAGAAAATGCGGCGTCGCTGCGGAGACGGCGGAGTGAAACACTGTAAACGAACGCGATTAAAAACACACGGGCTGTCGCAATAAGGTATACGGCCGCAATATAGCAGACAGCATCAGACAATATCTGCTATATTGCGGCGGCATAACCTGTTGCGGCAGCCCCGTTTTTACTCTGTTCCTTGCATATTCATATATCCGCTGTCAAAACGTTGTCACATATGTACCGACTTTTTTTCGAGCGGATATCTCTCTGTACGCCAAGTCTCAAATCACTTCGTAAGAAGCATCATGATGTCGTTGGATCTCTTTACAAATGCAGTCATCTCATCCTGTGTAAGCGGCTTATGCGAGATCATTGCAAGATCATAAAGCTGCTTGCAGATGACCGGTACGCTCTGTGCCTTCTTATGCTCAAGGACGAACTTCACCAGCGGATGATTTGCATTCAGTACCAGCGTCTCCTGGCTTCCGAACATGGACGGATCATTACCCATACCGTACATCTTCATCATATCCTGCATACGGCGGTTCTCCTCGGACAGCGTCATAACAGCTGCCACATCGTCATCCTTCATGTTCTGAACTTTGATGTCAAGCTTATCATTTCCGAGATGTTTGCGGAATGTTGCAGTCAGAGAATCAACATCCTCCTTCTTTACCTCTTCATCATCGATGAAATCATCTGCCACTTCGGAATCGATACGGGCAAATTTCAGCTTCTCGTTCCTCTGCTCGAGCTGTGTAATGAACGGCTGATCAATATTGTGCTTCAGAATAACAGCATCCTTACCGTTCTTTCTGAACATACCGATATACTGTGCCTGCTGCACTTCATCCGTGACATAGAAGACGGTAGATTTCTCCGGCTCTTCCGGTTCTTTCTCGTCAATCTTCTCTCCGGTCGCCGTATCGACAACATCCTGTTCAGTCTCTTCTGCAGTCTCTGCAGTGTTCTCCTCACCGGTCTTCTCCTCTTCGGACTTCTCCTCGGCGGCAAGCTTATTCTTCTCGACATACTCTTTGAGAGTTAAATATTTATCGTCAAGATCTTTAAAGAGCATGTAGTCCATCATCTTGTCGGCAAATTTCACGTCTCTCACGCAGCCGTACTTGATGAACGGGGAAATATCATCCCAGTACTTCTCGTACTCTTCTCTCTGTGTCTTGCACATACCCGCAAGCTTGTCAGCGACCTTTTTGCTGATGTAGTCACAGATTTTCTTAACGGTACCATCGTTCTGCAGTGCGGAGCGGGATACATTAAGCGGAAGATCCGGGCAGTCAATTACGCCCTTCAGCGTCATCAGGAACTCCGGAATAACTTCCTTAATGTTGTCGGCGATAAAGACCTGATTATTGTAAAGTTTGATCTGAGACTCAAGAGCGTCATACTCCGTGTTGATCTTCGGGAAGTAAAGAATACCGCGAAGATTGAACGGATACTCTGTTCTCAGATGTATCCAGAATAACGGCTCCTTGTAATCATTGAAAACTTTGCGGTAGAACTCCTTATATTCCTCATCCTTGCACTCGCTGGCCATCTTCGTCCACAGCGGATTGGTGTCGTTGATCGGAGATTTCTCAGGTTTCACTTCCGGAACAGGAGCTTCCTCGCCTTTTTCCTCGGCCTCGGCTTTGGCCTTGGCATTTCTCTCCTCACGTCTTGCGTCCTCGTCCGCCTCACGCTTTCTGGCACCCTCGCTCACATCCTCAAGGAAGATCGGAATAGGCATAAAGGAGCAGTATTTCTGCAGAATCTCACGAACACGGAATTCATTGCAGAACTCATAGGAATCTTCATTCAGATAAAGGGTGATTTCCGTACCGATTCCGGACTTTGTGCCTTCCTCGATCGTGTAATCGGACTGGCCGTCACTCTCCCAGTGAACAGGTTTCTCACCGTCAAGATAGCTCAGCGTGTCGATATGAACCTCGTCGGCAACCATGAACGCGGAATAAAAACCGAGGCCGAAATGTCCGATTATCTGATCCTGATCGGTCTTGCCCTCATATTTCTTCAGGAATTCACTGGCACCCGAGAAAGCAATCTGTGTGATGTACTTCTCCACCTCGTCATATGTCATACCGATACCGTTGTCGATGAACTTCAATGTCTTGTCGTCCGGATTGACTTCAACATGTACCTGATACTCGTACTCGCCTTCCGGTCTGAATTCTCCGACGCCTTCAAGCTTTTTCAGTTTTGTGATGGCATCACATGCATTTGCCACCTGCTCACGTACAAATATATCGTGGTCTGAATAAAGCCATTTCTTGATAATCGGCAGCATATTTTCACTGTTGATTGATAATTTGCCTGTCTTTGCCATAAGTGTCACCTCTTCTAAATAGATTACATATTCCCGCAGGAAAATAACTTCTCCGCAGGAATGGCTTTGCACTGGAATCTGATATTCTTTCTCATGCAATAGACATAATAAGTCTATCGGACAGAATTGTCAAGAAAAAATTAGCACTCACCTTTAGTGAGTGCTATCATATCTACTTCTTTTCCGATTGTACTATTCTGTTCACAAGCTCGGCATAAAACATATTTCCGTACTTGTATCGGTAGCCGCCGTTATATTCCCTTGCTATCCTGTTGCTGTAAGAGACTGTCTCGCCGTTAGATCTCGCCGCTGCGAATTCCTCTGCTATTTCGATCGTCTCGACGCCTCCCCGGACTGCAACGAAGTCTACATAGTCCACACCGTAATTGTAAGCCTGGACTGCAGTGAGTGTGTCACACCCCTGTCTTTGGCAGCTTTCAAGGCACTCCGCAAGATAAGCACAGCCCTGCTGTATGGATTCTTCCGTATCGAGTGTGTTCCTCGGCAGGCCCAGGGATTCAGAGGACTGCATCACATCTTTTCCCCGTCCTCCGGATTCGACCTGCATGATCGCCATAAGATAATCCACATACTCCGGAATTCCGGCTTCTTCTGCATATTGTTCAATTAACGGCTTATAGTTCTTCACCATGGAAGAATACTTCTTCGGACTCCTCTTGTTGGAAATTCCGATATGCACAATAACAGCTGCGCACAGAATAAGAGCTGCAGCCGCTCCGAGGAACCAGAGTGTTCTGTTTCTCTTCGCAAGCGCAGCCCGCGATTTTTTTCGTGTTCTAAGGCGGGATGTCTGCCTTTGTCTTTTTAAACTTGCCATATACCCCAACTTTATTTCATTGTAAGTGTTTTTTCTTTTAAAAGATTAGCCTTCATGATCCTCAGATCCGGAGGTCTGAGAGATGTCCCGTTGATACAGCCTGTAAGGAACGGAATATCGGATATGAGCCTTTCCTTCATAATGGCGTCCTTAGAGAAAATATATAGCGCTGCGGGATTCTTTTCCCTGCCAAGGAGACGTTTCAGTTCCTCATCATCATTATATGCAATGACAGGGAGCTTTTCGGGCGCTTCCATACCGTTCTTCCGTCTGTGCCACTTATTAAAATATTTGACAAACGAATCTCTGAGGCATGCAGGAACCAGGACAAGCTCCGGCGCTATTTCCGTGAGATCCGCCCTGAGTTTCCACGCCTTGACCACCTTTTCCGCATTCTTGTCAAGCTCCGCTGTAGCATCGAACACCGCTACGGCTCTACCCGTTGTCATTCCGGCCGATTCTGCCGTAAAATCCATTCCTCCTATTACAAGATCGGGATCCGTCATACGGCACTCTTCTCCTGCAAATATGATTTCCCCGAAGCCTTCCGGCACACATTTATTGATTATGTCTGTCAGAAAAGATGCTGTGGACGTTTCACGTCCTCTGAACCGAAGTACCGTGCAATTGCCGAGCGCCAGAGAAAGGACATATACCCCGAATGAATGCAGATAGGGCATATGCCTGTCCGGATCGATCAGCACCAGTCCGTGCGGTTCATGATACGTGCGTCCCATCGAGAGGATGTAAGGTGCTTTCGGAACTTCCCAGGATGGCCTGAGCGTAGATCCCGCCATCCCCGCCGCGATATTGAGCGGCCGCTCAATCAGAGAGCAATAGTACAATAAGCATTCCGGTTTTCTTTCTTTCAGGTCAAGAGCCAGATAGGAAAGTATATCTTCCTTATTCTCTGTGACCGCGTTCAGACATGCATGCAGTACTTCATGCCTCAGTTCTCCGTCCCGGCTCTGTCCGGTATCATAAAATTCTCGAAATTCCATACTCGCACCTCCCGCACTTCCTGTGAAAGCGTGTCATGCACTGACAATCAGATATTTTCCGGACGGAAGCGGGAATATCTCCGATGCATTTTCAAGTTCCTCATCGGTCATTCCATGCGTATCCATCCCCATATCCTCGAGATAATCGCGCACATCGTCTATCGTATCGACGACGTCCGCCATACATTCTTCAAGAAAATCCTCCGCTTCATCCAAGGTCTCTGCCACCGGAGAATCAAAAAGTTTCTCCTGCAGATCAAGGAAAGTATTCAGGCACTCTTCCGAGTATTCTGCCATAATCGGCTCCTTTCCGCTGTCAGTTCAGCTTTTCGTACAGATCGATAAATTCATCGGGATGTTCGATGATATACTGCGCACCGTTTTCCTCAAGTTCTTTTCTGTCCCTGAATCCCCAGAGTACACCCACAGTGACCATGCCTGCATTATTGCCGGTCTGCATGTCTGTCCAGGTATCGCCGAAATAGAGACATTCATCCGGTTCGGCCCCAAGTTCCCTTGCGACTTCGATTGCTCCCGCAGGATCCGGCTTCAGAGGATATCCTTTTCTCTGACCGCGTATGCAGTCAAAAAATCCTTTCCCGAAAGCCCCCTCAACGGCTGATACGCACGCCTCATCGGGCTTATTGGAGAACACGGCGCATTTTACGCCATCCTGTTTCAGGATCATAATACTGCGTGTGATTCCGGCATACGGTCTGACCTTATATGACGGATCCTTCGCAAGAAATTTTCTGTTCAGCATGCAGCCTGTCTCATAGTTCTCTCTTGTGTAACCACCGACTTTGATCAGAGTCCTCTCGACAAGCTTGTTGGCACCGTCACCGCAATAATAGCGATAATCACTCACCGGCTGAGCCGGAAAACCCAGTTCAGTCAACATCTGATTGCCGGCCTTTGCGACCGATTCCAATGTGTCCAGGATTGTTCCGTCAAGATCAAAAATACACGCTTTTATCATAACATCCCCCGCTTTTTACTTCTTCGGAAGTTTGAACGAACTCTTCAGGCTCACGATACGGTTAAATACCGGAGCGCCCTCTTTCGAGTCATGCGAATCGACGGTAAAATATCCCGAGCGGACAAACTGGAAGCTGTCGTACGGTTTCACATGAAGGAGTGCCGGCTCAAGCTTCGCATGCTCAATCACTGTGAGGGAATTCGGATTCAGGTTGAGGGAACCGTCTTCCTTATTATAAACGCCCTTTTCCTCGTCAACGAGATTCTCATACAGACGGACGGTAGCTGTTACAGCCTCATTGGCCGGTACCCAGTGGATCGTCCCCTTGACTTTTCTTCCTGTAAAGCCGCTGCCGACCTTCGTCTCCGGATCATACGTGCAGTGTACAACCGTGACTTTTCCGTCCTCATCCTTCTCGCAGCTCACAGCTTTTACAAAGTAAGCATGCATAAGACGCACTTCGTTGCCCGGATACAATCTCTTGTACTTCGGAACCGGCGTCTCCATAAAGTCATCTCGCTCAATATAAAGTTCTCGCCCGAACGGGATCTGCCTCTTGCCGAGTTCCGGGTTCTCAAGGTTATTATCCGCATCGAGAAGTTCCGTCTGTCCTTCCGGATAATTGTCAATGACGAGCTTGATCGGATCAAGAATCGCCATCATGCGCGGAACTTTCATCTTCAGATCTTCGCGGATGCAATACTCGAGCATCGCATAATCCACAGAAGAATCACCCTTGGCGACACCGACGAGCTCGACGAATTTCTGGATCGATTCCGGTGTAAAGCCACGGCGGCGCAGCGCTGCGATCGTTACCAGACGCGGGTCATCCCAGCCGTCCACGATGCCTTCCTCAACAAGCTTTTTGATATAGCGCTTGCCGGTAACGACATTTGTCAGGTACATCTTTGCAAATTCGATCTGCTTCGGCGGATGCTCCCAGTCTGTATGCTCCACTACCCACTCATACAGAGGTCTGTGGTCTTCAAATTCAAGCGTGCAGATAGAATGCGTAATTCCCTCGATCGCATCTTCGATCGGATGCGCAAAGTCATACATGGGATATATGCACCATTTGTCGCCCGTGTTGTGATGAGACAGTCTCGCGATTCTGTAAATGACCGGGTCCCTCATGTTGATGTTCGGGGAAGCCATATCAATCTTAGCGCGAAGAACTTTGGATCCGTCCGGGTATTTTCCTTCCCGCATTTCCTCAAAGAGTCTCAGATTCTCCTCAATACTGCGGTCCCTGTAGGGGCTGTTCTTTCCGGGCTCTTTCAAGGTGCCGCGATATTCACGGATTTCCTCCGCAGTGAGATCGCACACAAAAGCAAGTCCCTTCTTTATAAGAAGAACAGCTTTTTCATACATGATCTCAAAATAGTCCGATGCAAAATACAGGTGCTCTCCGAAATCAGCACCGAGCCACTCAACGTCAGCCTTGATGGATTCCACGAACTCCGTCTTCTCTTTCGTCGGATTGGTATCATCAAACCGGAGATTAAACTGTCCGTTATACTCTTTCGCAAGTCCGTAGTTCAAAAGGATCGACTTTGCGTGCCCGATATGCAGATATCCGTTGGGCTCAGGAGGAAATCTCGTACAGATCTTATCGTACTTCCCCTCCGCAAGGTCCTGATCAATTATATATTCAATAAAATTTCTGGAAACGACCTCTTTCTTCTCGTTGCCGTCTGTTTCGTTTACAGCCATTTCTCATAACCTCCTCTTGCGCAGATAATCTTAATCTAAACGAATTCATGATCCTGCGCTATTTCTGACTCAAGCATTATCTTACCATAGCAATAATTAAGTTGCAATTTTTTCTACCTGTATGGTTGCCGTATAATATCGCTTTTTCATGCAATTTGCCGCAGTGTTAAGCGCTGTTATGCGCGCAGCTCCGCTGTTTATGTTCATACCCGCCTGTTTTTATATAGCAGTTCCGTTGTTTATGTCCATACTCACCTGTTTTTATATAGCAGCTCCGTTGTTTATGTCCATACACGCCTGTTTTTATATAGCAGCTCCGTTGTTTATGTCCATACCCACCTGTTTTTATATTATATCTCTTGACTTCTACGTAACAAATTTGTAATATTTATCTAAGAGTAAAGGAGGTATTATGGATAGAGTACTCAGCACCCTGCTCAAAATGCCGGGGTTCATCATAGAAATGTTCACAGAGCACCTGATCGTCTCCGTTGCAGGCGTTATGATATTTTTACTTGCGCTTATCGTTCCGGGGCGGATCGGCTCATTGATTCGAAAAGTCGTGATACTTGCCAATGTATTGTTCGCCATGGCGGGCGGTTTCATGGGAAGGCTGCAGAACGGATACGAGATCATCTGTCTCAGCGCGTTTTCACTGATTATTCTGCTTGTGGTACGTATGATCGTCAGAATAAGCGGGGCCATCAAACAGCGTAAGATCGACGCCCGAATTGAAGAGAAAGCCCTTGCCAAAGCGGCAAAGCGGCGCGGGGCTTTCAAGAAACGTCAGGGTTATAGCGGAGAGTCCAGAGAAATAGATGATGAGGATTTCGTACCTCCGTCCGAGGCGCATGTGGAAATCAGGAAGGTCATTGAGAACGAGATCAACGAGGGCAAGGCCAGAGAAGAAGCTACGATCGCGGCTTATGAATCCGGCCAGTCCGGTGCCGCAGAAGCAACTCAGGATGCGTTCGAGGACGAAGACGATTTCAAAGATGTTAATCCCTTCTATTATGATGATACCATCGAGAGCGATGATGCCCTTGAGAACGATGATTCCTTCGAGAATGATGATGACTTCGAGAACAATGATGCTTCCGGGTCGGCCGCAGTCGATTCTAATCAAAAGCCTGAGAAAGATGACGAGGAATCCGGTCCCTCCTACATCCCGCTCCACAACGAGAAAGAATCCTACTCGGCGGTGATGGCGGATGATCTCCCTGAAGGCGTTTTCTATGTGAGACCGAGGCTCTACTCGGATCAGACAGCTCAGAAAGTGCTTGAAAATGATGTGCACGAGGCTCTCAAAAGGTTGTCGGAGCTCAGAGATAACGGGATTCTGACGGACGAAGAGTTTGAGGTCAAGAAGGCGGAGCTGCTTGCGAGAATCAAAAAGTGACTTCTCATCCACAATATGTCTCTCATCCAGAAGACAGATTTTCTTTTCGGATGAATCAACGAATTAAAGAGTACAGTAAAGAAAAAAGCCTTCAGCTTTAAATAAGGCAAGTCAGGACCACCGGCGTAGCCGGTGGCCTGCTCCACCCCTATAAGGGGTTGATTCCCGCTTGCGCCCGGAAGGCGCACTGAGGGTCTGCCAGCTGCGTAACATTCTCAGCTACCCCTAAAGGGGCTCTATCAGTGCTTCCTTCCACCGGCAAAGCCCCATAAGGGGCTTGCTGGTTTGCTTTGATTTCCTACTACCACTCCAAGTGGTTCACTTCTTGTTTTTCCTCACCGGCTCACCCGTAAACGGGTCAATATACTCTACCAATGACATCTGGTCATACTCTAAGTCTTCTTTAAGCTGGTTCTGGATGTACTTCTTTATCGCAGCAGTGTTCTTCCCTACAGTATCAACATAATACCCTCTGCACCAGAAATGTCTGTTCCCGTACTTATACTTCAGATTTGCATGTTTTTCGAATATCATCAGCGAACTTTTTCCCTTCAGATACCCCATTATCTCTGATACCGAATATTTAGGCGGGATCCTTACAAGCATGTGGATGTGATCTGGGCAGGCCTCTGCCTCAATAATTTCTATCCCCTTTCTACGGCATAACGTTCCAAGTATCTGGCCTACGTCTGCCTTAATCTGCTTGTATATCACCTGCCGTCTGTACTTTGGCGCAAACAGTCGGGTAAGGGATGGACATTGCTGCACATCCCTCCCCAAAGAACGGAACGTGCGGCTTTCACCGCATTCCGCTCACGCATCTATAACGCGTAGTATCGACCACACGCAGCTGCACTTCTGGCATATACCCTCTTTCGCAATTCCTTATGCTTATATCTACGTTTCAAGAAATATTCCGGGTCGATGTAAGGGTTTTTTGTTCTGTCAAGTGAGGAAATTCTGACGATGGGCATATCGCTCATCTGAAACAGCACCTGTTTATCTGTCCTGAAGATCCACTGCCTGTTAGCTTTAGAACGCCAGTACCTCCGTTTGATCCATTTATGCGGTTTCCTAGGATGTCTTCTCTTTGCCCATTTCCAAAGCATTTCCCACATTCTGTGGTCAATAAGTGCGAATGTGCTCTTTGCGCAGACACAATGATGGTACTCTGCCCACCCTTTGGTAATTTCGTTCAGCTTGTGTATCAGCAAATCCTGTTCAGCCTGGCAGTACGTTTTAATTGTCAGGCTCAGTTTTTGCGTGACCTTCTTCTTGGATTTTACAGATGGTTGAATTAAGAGCTTCCCTTTGAACTTTCTGAAATTCCATCCGAGGAAGTCGAATCCTGCATTTATGTTTGTAATGACCGTCTTCTCCTCAGAGAGCTTAAGACCTCTTGTTTCCATGAACGATTCTACAAGTATTTTGACTTCCCTTAACACTTCTTCACTATCGGATGTTATGATAAAATCGTCAGCATATCTGCACAGATGGACTTTGTGCTTGTTGTAATTAGCATTGTAATGACCAGTGCTACTGGTGCTGTATTCCTTCTGTAATAGGTCTTCAAGTCCATCTAAAGTAAGATTGGCATATGTTGGACTGATAAGCCCTCCCTGCGGGCTTCCTTCCTCTGTAGGGAACAGCTTTTTCCTATCGATATACCCACATTTCAGGAACTGCCTCATAATTCTTTTGTCCATAGTGATATTGTTCAACATCCATTTGTGGCTTATGTTGTCAAAGCATCCTTTGATGTCGCCCTCCAGAATCCATTGAGGAGATCTCTTCCGCGACAGAAGTTTGAAGATATATTCCATTGCATCCTGTGCGCTTCTTCCCTTACGGAATCCGAATGAACTCTTGTCCGCTGTTGCTTCTTCAACGGGTTCCAATGCCAGAAGTTGTAACCCCTGCATCGCCCTGTCGTGCATCGTTGGTATCCCGAGGGGGCGCTTCTCCTTCTTGCCATACTTTTCAATATAGACTCTTTTCAGTGGCAGGGCATGATAAGTCAGTGTGTTTAGGTCACGGACAGCCTCCATTTTTTCCTGAGGTGTTTTCCAAATGACCCCGTCAACCCCCGGGGTCTTTTTCCCTTTGTTCGTAGTCACTCGCCTAACCGCCAGTGCCTTAGCATAGAATGAATTGCATAAAAGCGTCTGAAGTCTTTTTACCAGTCTCCATTTGCCTGCTTGTACAGCCTTCACAATCCTGACTTGTAGCCTATTAACGTAGGATTCAGCAGCTATCCAGTCGATTTCCTTCCAGCTGATTCTTCTCTTTGTCTGCATTGTCCTCGCATTACGCGCCGTTGAACCTTGTGCATTCATAAGTTCCAATTCTTTCTTGTGATTAGATACGCGCCAGACGTCAGCTTTCTTTCGAACGAGACAAATCTTGAATCTCTATCTGTTGCGTTACACAACAGCCTTCGCTTTTTCTGGCATCCTTCTCCTCCTGCGCATTGTGTCTTTCTTGCGATCGACCTACCCAACCGGATTGGGAGCGCATGAGGGTTTCCCAGTTCCGTCATCTGAATCGTTACATGCATTTAGGCTCCATCTTTAGACCGGAAGTGCTATGTGTCCATTCGGCACAGCGCACATAGAAACCGCTGTGTCCTTGCCTTCTTACCGTTTTGGTCACGGTGTATCATCCACTTTCACCGCTTAAAGTATCACGATCCTTATTATGGTTCACATTACATTAGCCCTGTGCATAGTCCCTGGCGGTTGGGTGGATGTGGCTACCACTTACCCTCGTTGTCCCACTGCTTCACACCGTTCATCGCTTACTTGGCATTTCGTGGTAGGGATGTCGCGAATGGATACGACAGCGCATAATGCGCACTTCAGATGACGACCGTCAGGTCGCACCTATGTGATACTTGCATTCCCATTTTGTGTGAGCTAAACTGTTTTCTGTACCCATCGGTACACCTCCCGTGATTTTATTTTGTGGTTTTGCAGACCCACATATATCTTATCACGGGAGGTTTCTTATATCTAAAGATCTTCCCACCCCCTGCATAGCAGGGGGATTTATTTTGTCTGTGACACATCAAAAGGTCCTGTGGTTTCCTCCACAGGACCTTTCTATAGAGGCTCACCCCCGCACACGCGGGGAATACAAAGGCGTCCGTATCTCAGGACCTTCCTATAGAGGCTCACCCTCGCACACGCGGGGAATACATCCCTTTGTGAGCCTTGCAGTAGCCGTACATGGGCTCACCCCCGCACACGCGGGGAATACTTATAGGCTGCCTCGTCCTTGATGGCGTTCTTAGGCTCACCCCCGCACACGCGGGGAATACTCATCGCTTACCAGATAAACATTTGCATATCCGGGCTCACCCCCGCACACGCGGGGAATACTTCGGACGGCGTACCGTTTACGTGGCACTTGTAGGCTCACCCCCGCACACGCGGGGAATACGAGCTCGACTTTATCCCGGATGGTGACATCGTAGGCTCACCCCCGCACACGCGGGGAATACCACACAGCTATCGCCTCCAGTTATGAAGTTGTAGGCTCACCCCCGCACACGCGGGGAATACTGTCCAAATGCCGTTCCAAGACCTTTTAATCCAGGCTCACCCCCGCACACGCGGGGAATACGCTGAGCGGGATCTTGGAGTCACTTCTGATGTGGGCTCACCCCCGCACACGCGGGGAATACTCATGGGCGAGACTTTCAAATATGTCGCTCCCGGGCTCACCCCCGCACACGCGGGGAATACGAAGGGAACTTACAAGAGTGTCGCTGATTACCAGGCTCACCCCCGCACACGCGGGGAATACCAAAGCGGGCGAAGATATCCCGGAAGGTGAGTAGGCTCACCCCCGCACACGCGGGGAATACGAATGGGTATATAGACGGTCAGCAGATCTTACAGGCTCACCCCCGCACACGCGGGGAATACGGATGCAGCAGCTCAGCATGTTGATGGCGTCGGGGCTCACCCCCGCACACGCGGGGAATACCTTTCTCGGAGTCCGATAGTAAGCGTCGTACTGGGCTCACCCCCGCACACGCGGGGAATACAGTAAAAAAAGCCCGTAAATTCAACATTCTCTGCTTTCAAAAACACACTTTTTATTCACTTTCGTTTACTTAGTGCCAAGATACCACATCGAAATTCTAATGCGCAATTGCACCTCCTGCACCACTAATCAGCACTAAAGCAGCATATCATCTTTATGAATCATATATCAGAGCATATCATTCAGTACTTTAACTGCCGTTAGAAGTCCACATCCATATGTTCTTTTCCCACCGATACCCTTTTGCATGGCATCTCTAAGTTGATCAGCATCTGTCACTTTGAAGAGTCCCGAATAGGAGACCATGAATATTGGTATCCGTCGTCCATCCTTTACAAAATACACAGTCTCATGGCTGATATCTCGAATGTTGCAGATAGACACGCCTCTCTCTTCCAATTTCTTTTTGGTCCAGTCTTCTGCTGAGAATGGATAATTCTTAGTTCGCCTTAAGTTCAGCGGCACATCCTTTCCATTCTTGCTTCCATCACTTTTATTAATGACTGGGTTTACTGAGATGCGAAATCTCATAAGATCTCCCGCATGGATTGTGCCTAAATAAGAATCATAGGGTTTGCAGGATGGTCTGATCCTATCATTTCCAAACTGTATCTGGATATCTCCCAGATAAGGGATCTCGTTGCTTACTGAAAGTATACTAAAGTCTGGTTCCAAACGCCAAAGAACATGTGGTCTTACTCCTTCAACACTATTTTCAAAAGCAGCGTGGAGAAGTCCTCTGTTTTGCAGTGCTCTTGCCGTCTCCCTCTTCATCGGATCTAATTGAATTTTACTAATGAACATTCTCTTCTCCAATCTGAAGTTCCTTTTCCATACGATATGAGTACTGCCTGTTATGGAAATCATAGCTCATCGGATTATCATGACGCATTCTATCTCCAGCACCTTCTGTCTCGACACATACTCGCATGTATCCGCTGTTCCTTCGATCAGACTGATCAGGCAGCATCGATAATACTTCCTCTAAACTTCCGTCAAAGATTCCGATGACCATTCCCGGATCAGGAACACAGCTCCTTCTTCCAAGATAAGGAGGAAAGACCGGGTGTTTTAATGCCTCTTCACATCTTTCCAAGAATTCCCTGTCTCCTTCCAGACCCACAGTAAAGCAGGCATCCTGAAGATAGTATCTGTTCCCGATATAGGAGTCTTCTCTCTTGGAATAAACTTTCCCATTTTTATCCACGCTCCATATATGGGATGTCTGATAGTCCCGCATTATACTTCCCGGAGCATCACTTCTTACCCCAAACCGAAGGGCACGCAGATCAGAGATATCAGCATTACGTCTTCTCCCAAATGCTGCTGCAACGATCCCAAGCACACCACTCTTAGATGGCATAGTATCTGTCTCATGGTCTCTTAGCTTTAAGCTTGTTCCCCAGGACTGAAATGGACCAGAGAGCTTAAGTGCTAACACTGCCATATTACAGCCTCCTATTGATTTCTTCTTCTACCTGCGCACAAAGATCCTTTAAGGATACTTCTCCTAATGACCATTTCCGGACAGGACTTCCATAAAGACGGCTTATCTTCTCCTCGTACTGAGACATCTCATGCATTGCATCCTGACAAATGTTTTTGCCGTCAATTGCTTTTGAAAAAGCAGGCGCAAAACTGACAGGGACATCATCCCTCAGCTCAACTACAACATTCTCCGGAAGGGTCATGTTCGCATAGGCATTTATACTTCCGGTGGGCATGGATAGTACGAACGCTTCAAGGAACTGGCTCGCGGCTTTTGCAGCATCTACATTGTATTCCTCGTTACGGAGCTCTGATCCCTTTGATAAGTTAATATCCGCAAAACGATATAAAACACCCGAATTGAATAGTTTTGTATCGAGATAGTCACTTCCACCAAGGGCCTCTTCTTGTTTCACATCGCCTACAACTGTAAAATAGTCAGGTTCTTCGTAGACTTCATTTACTGAAAAAGAATGGGCCATTTGGCAGGCTGCATCATAATTCAAGCTTGGATCACTGGCGAACATACGACCAAAGAGTAATTCACTGACTGACGGTCTGTCCTTGACTGCTTGCGATACCTTATTGCTGAAAGTCCTTTCGTTTTCCAGTTTTTCTTTGTTCTCCTCCTGTTGAAAACGTTTTTTCAGGACCTCATAAAGAGAATCGATCTGTTCTTTACTAAAGAATGCAGATGTATTCTTGGCAGTGTCCTTCTCTGAAATAATATTGGCCTGTCCTAACCATTTCTTTACGAACGCTGTTGCCTGTTGGTCATTGCAGATTTCTTCACTGACAAGTCTGTCAGAGAGCATCTTAGAAATGAACTTGGTCCTGATCCCAGTATCTCCATATCTTTCTTTCATATACATCCTGACAGCACGCTTCCAGCATTGTGAACTGACACGCATACGGGATGTCCCGCCATACATGCAGGTCTTAGGTGTCCCCGTATCATCTCTGTTAATACAGCTCACAGGAACCACCTGAAGGACGTGAATACATAAGTACATTGATGTTGAATTAGATTCCATTTTATTGCTCCTTTACACTATTATAGACTCTCGGAATCTCTAGGCCGCATAAATACTGGCTTCCAGAGATTCCATTTTTTAAATTCCCCCACATTTTCCTGCTGAATTTTAAAAAAACAG
>CACYPS010000052.1:0-7828 GCA_902776305.1 uncultured Lachnospiraceae bacterium
ATGAACGGTGATGTTCACCATCTGCATGGTCAGCCGGGTCAACGCCTCCAGCGAATCCGGCACAGGCGGAAGGTGCTCCGACGAGCCGAAATGCTCTCCATAATAGGTGATCATCTCATTCAGCAGCGCATTCCAGATAGCTTCCTTGCTCTCATAGTGTTTATAGACCCCGGACTTCACAAGCCCGAGCGATGCGCTCAGTTCACGAATGTTTGTCCCTGCATAGCCGTTTTTTGAAAACATCTCCAATGCCGCAGCCAGAATTCTCTCTTTCGTGTCGTTCGCCATAAGTACCTCCCGTAACAGTTAAGTGACCTTTCGTTCACCTATTATAGTGAACGAAAGGTCACTTGTCAATGCCCTACATAATAACTAACAGTTCATTCTTACCAAAACGCCCCCAGACCTTATTGGCCCAGAGGCGTTACTTTTGAATTCACATCATCTTACCGTCTCCACGTGTATCGTCTACGAAAATATACTATATTCTCAATTACTACTCTTCGACAAACAACTGGAACTAACGTACATAATAGCAGGATACGATATTCGGATGCAGACCAAGCCTGATCCATGAATCACACTCTCTTATAAAGCCTTCTTTCTGTTTTTCAGACACAAAAAATGCAGATTTCGGACGTTTCATGGCCAGATCTACATCCCAGCTCTTATGGTGTACACGCCACACAGAACCCATTCCGCCTTCTATAGCGTCTGAAAGAATACGATACTGATCCGGAACGATTCTGTTGATATTTACATCTTCAACGGATTCATCTCCCTCGCAAAAAGTGCCGTCGGCCTCATCCTCCTCATAAACGGTGCCGTCGGACTCATCCCCTTCGAAAACGGTGCTGTCGGATTCATCCCCTTCGAAAACGGTGCTGTCGGACTCATCTTCCTCGTAAAGGGTGCCGTCGGATTCACCCTCCTCGTATACTGTGTCGTCGGATTCATCCTCTACGTAAACGGTGCCGTGCGGCCATTCGGAGCTTCTATCCTTCCATTTTTCAATCCGCATTGCCGCTCTTAATGTCTCAGGAGGATTCTCAAGGATCGCATTGAGCAGATCCACGGCACAGCACATTGAGCTGCCTCGCATCCTTGCGATCTCTTTTGCCCTGTTTTGCAGAGCATCCACATCAACCGGTACCACTTTTCTGCTCAGCATAGTTTCCAGCCGGAGTATTGCTGTCATATGCTCGATTCTTATTTCAAATACCTGTTCAAACAGCTGTTTTAGTTCGCTGATTTCCCTGCTCAAGGCCTGCGTGTTATCCTCACGACCGCTTATAATGTCTGAGGCCGTTTTCCCTGTCAATTTGAGAATCCCAATAAATATATGTTCCTGCGATATAAATTTTTTTCTCCCGCTGACCGCCTCAGCCGATGCCTCATCTATCACATAACTTAAAGATTTAGAAGCTCTCATATGCACCCCCTGATACACTCTCTTTAAACTCAATTCCAAGGGAATCATCACTTAACTTGCCCGCCGTATTCCATCCCGCCGTAATCACTTACAAAACAACATATTATGATTTTGTATTATCGATGTTTTCAAATTTATATCTCAGATAGTATCAAAAACATACCAAAAAGAGGTGGTCTGCCTGACCACCTTGGCGTATTTCTATCATTCGCCCACTATTCCATGCTATAATCAATAATGTGCACCGTGCCGAGCTTTGATGCGGCGCTGACACATGCCATGGCCGCCAGCTTCGCGGGGAAGGTTCGGGTAAACTCTATTTCCCCTGGATGGATCGATACGGATTACACTGTATATGAAGGTCCGGATGCCTTGCAGCAGCCAGCCGGTCGCGTCGGTAATCCGATGGATATCGCGAACATGGTGATGTTCCTTTGCTCTGACAAAGCCGGTTTCATTACCGGAGAGAATATTTGTATTGATGGCGGGATGACAAAGCTGATGATTTACCACGATGATTACGGCTGGACCTATATGCCGGAAGAATAATGGAGAATGGCATGGGCTACTGTACCTGGGCCGGAATGAATGTTGAAAAATGATGATCAGCAAGAAAGGATTTGGGAAATATGAGCTTTGGATTTTCATATATAGGGATGATATGGCTGGTTTTGCTGTTTGTTCCCAATATTATATGGACGAAGAATAAGCCGCAGGATTATGAAGAATATGCGACAAACGAGAATAAACTGTTGCTTGCACTGGAAAGAGCCGGGCAGTTTATAGTAACACCTGTGGCACTTTTTTTCTCCGATTTTAACTATAAGGGATGGAATTTCTGGGTAGTTGTACTCGCTGCTTCATTTCTGTGCATGATTCTCTATGAGATATTCTGGGTTCGGTATTTTAAGAGTGCAAAGACCATGAAGGACTTCTACAAGGGTCTTTTTGGAATCCCGGTTGCAGGTGCAACACTTCCTGTCGTTTCGTTTTTCCTGCTCGGAATATATGGTGGAAATATTCTGATGATCATTGGGGCAGTAATACTTGGAGCAGGCCATATAGGAATTCATCTACAGCACCGAAAAGAAGTATACGGACCTAAGCCGAAGAAAAAGCTTCCGTTGCGAATCGTTTTCGGAGTACTGAAAACCGTAGCGATATTGACCGCTGCGATCGTATCCGGTGCGTTCACATTCTTTATAGCGGGAAGAAACATAAATCAGCTTAAGCATTTTATCCGCTACAAGGATGGAGTAAATGAACAGATATATGTCAAATTGACCGATCAGGAGGAATATATCAGTATCATCGGAGAAAATGATAACAATCCGGTAATCATCTCTCTTCATGGCGGACCGGGAGCGCCGACCACATTCATCGATTATTGCTGGCAGGATTATCTGACAGATGATTACACGTTGGTTAGCTGGGACGAAAGGGGATGTGGCAGATCATACTACCGCAACGTCGCTGTCGATCCCGACAATGATACCTTATCTTTTGACGCACAGCTCGCGGATCTGGATGCACTTGTTGATTATCTGCATGACCGCTTTGATAAAGACAAGGTCATCATAATGGGGCATTCATACGGAACAATGCTTGGCAGCAGATATGTTTTGGCTCATCCGGAAAAGGTTTCTGCATATATTGGCATAGGACAATGTGTTAATGAAATAGATTATGCCGGTGAGAAATACTCCTATGAGGATGCGCTTGCGATTGCACGCGAGAACGGAGATGATACGACCGAAATGGAAGACTCCTATGAGAAGTTTATGGCAGATATGTGCATAGCGAACCTGCTTGAATTGAGAGCAAAGGTTGATCCGTACCATCCGCAGACGATAACGAAAGATATATCAACCATGGCAGCACTTACAAGCCCCATCGCCGGAGTGGATGATATGAGATGGTATTTTCTGGAAATGGGTGCCGCAACAGGAAACACAAGGTATGAAGAATTGGTGGAAGAACCGCTTGCCGGGTAAAGGAGGATCTGCTTGCGGTATACGACGCATCCGATGTCTATGCAATGATGTCTCTGGCCACCCTACGGGTTATCAAGCCAGCCATTACAGCGGATCGTGCGCGTACGCATTACCTCAGGACGTTCGTATGCAAGGATTATCCCGGCGCAGCCATGTCCAGGAATTCCATCGGCAGTCTGCTTCAGCGGATCGGAATGAACGGATCCAGGCGGAGACAATTCTACCAGTTGCGGATGCAGGCAACTGTAGCCGACCATCACATCGCCATCGACGGAATGCTGAAACAGGATAACAGCAAGGTCAATGACCTGTCCGCATACTCCCGTAAGGCAAGAGTGCGCGGCATCTGCGAGGTATCCGTCCTGTATGCTTACGACATCGAACGGATGGAACCGGTATGTGCCGAGGTGTTCCCCGGAAACAGCATTGATGCCAGCAGCTATCCGGCGTTCATCCGCGACAACGACATCCGCAGAGGGATCATTGTCGCCGACAAGGGATTCCCGCCAAGCAAGATCAAGGAGGAATTGCAGGAACGTCCGGATCTGCACTTCCTCACGCCGATCAAGCGCAATGACACACGCATATCAGGCAACGATATGCTCGCTTTTGAGGGCGTACTGTCGGGCATTGATGCCCATGTGGTCTACAAGAAGAAGCAGATCAAGGGCGGCCGATACCTGTATGCCTTCAAGGATGCCGGAAAAGCATCTGCCGAAGAGGCCTCATATCTGGCGAATGCTCAGAAGAAAGGAACCTTCTCCCCTGAGAAATATGCCGCTAAACAGGCTACCTTCGGAGTGATCGTTCTTGAGTCTGATCAGGATCTGGAGCCAAAAGCGGCATACCTCTGTTATGAAGACCGCTGGCTTTTGGAGATGGTCTTCAATCGGTACAAGAGCGATGAATGCCTTGATCACACCGATGTCCAGGGGGATTTCTCTGTCATCGGCAGTGAATTCATCAATTTCATATCAACGGTTGCCACCTGCAGGATCATCCGCAAGGCCCAGAACGCAGGACTGCTTGAGAAGATGTCCTACGGTGAACTGATGGATGATCTGGCCTCCGCCTGGCGGAGAACAGATGCTCCGGAGGAGCCGGCGACCGATGATGGTTGCTGGGTTCACACGCTGCAGCTCGTATTCGACGAGCTCGAAGCACTCGGCCTTTCAAAGCCAGTGCCGAAGCCGGCACCGAAGAAGAGAGGCCGCAAGCCCAAGCCCAAGGACGAAACCGAGCAGCAGCCTAAGCGCAAGCGCGGACGTCCTCGGAAGAATTCAAGCCAGTCTGCCGGTACTGTATAGTCCGGCAGATTGGGAATGTATTATTTCATTTTCTTTTGGTTTCTGATTTGGAATCAGTTGCGCATCAGGAGGATGCGGTTGCCTCCTTTCTGCGTTTTTGATGGTTATACAACAGGAGGGCGCTTGCGCTTACCATCAGCAACAGGCCTCCGGTGGTATACGGGGTGGTTCCGGCTCCGCCGGTGGCGGGGAGGGAGTAGGAGGGGACTACATGGTTGACGAAGGTGGCGGTGTCGCCGGATTTGAGGATTGTCACTGTCTTCGTCGTTGCAGAACTGCTGTCCCTCTGGATAACCGTGCCGTCCTTGGACACCTCTACGTTAGAAATTTCACAAGTGGTCTTACGAACATTGCTTTCTGTTGTCTCAGTTGCCGTCACCGTCACAACTATCTTGTAAAGGACGGGATCCTGAGTGATGGAAGTATCGTTAACCGGCTGCTCAATCAGATAATAAGTATAGGTACCGGCTACAATAAAGGTCATGTCTCGGAATTGAATGTTGCCATTCGTTTCATTTTCCGCTCCCATGATGTCCATGGAGTCATCATAGATGAACTGACCATTTGTTTCATCCCATTGGGGTTCCCTGTTCAGCAGGACGAAAGAGAACTGTTTATCCGTCAGCGTTTGCTCATTACCGTCAGTGTCATCCAGCCGCTTTGTGGCTTTCAAGGTGAGGGAAGCAGGAGTTGTGGTAGTGTCACGCTTGCCCATATCAAGGACACCGTTGCTCATAATGCCGCCGCCGTTGGTGTAGGAATAGTTGCCGGTAATAAAGACACGGGCAGCTTTGGTTGCAGCGGCTCTTGCATCACTGTCAGAATATGAAGTCAAAGCAGCGACATATGCCGTACCGCTATATGTAATGCCATCCGACCTTGTCTCGCTCCAATGCATTTCCCAACTCTTGGAGGTACCGCCTATGGGATCTTTCCACTGTGCTTGGCCGCCACCCAGCATCACATCGCTGATATTGCTGGTTTCGCCAGTAAAGAAGTAATCCTGAGCAGTTTTCGTCGGATCAAGATGCTGAGGCCGGACAAAATCGTACCAAAATGTTCTGTCGAAATCCTTGTAATTAAATTGTCTACGTAAATGCCCCTCTGCAACATCCGCCTGATTGCCGAAGATAGCAGCGCCTCTATCGTTAATGCCACTACCGCTGCTGGAGACATCTGCAGTGGGACAGCCAGCAACGCCGCCGCCAAAGCCTCCAGCATCATTATTTGTGACTAAGACGTCAAGAATATTCAGATTACCATACTGCTGAATAAAGATTCCGCCGCCGCCCCAGTCTTTAGTATCATTGGTTTTGTTGTTGGTAATATAGATTTTACCGCCGGAGGAGGCATCAATAATTGCATTGGTACCGCCGCCGACACGGAGTCCGCCGCCCTCGCCGTGGTTAGCGAAGTTGCTGGCAATGATGCCGCCGGTCATACTGAAGTTGGAATTTCCACGATAGCCGGCAAAAATTCCGCCAGCCGCATCCTCTGACTGGTTGCCTGTCACGTAACCGCCGGTCATGTTCATGGTTGAGCTGTGGTCAATGGCTACGCCGCCGCCGCCATGGCGGTCAAAGGAGTCATTTTCATTGGTTAAAGATTTGTAGTTGTTTGTGATATATCCGCCGGACAAATTCAATGTACCGCCATTGTTAACATAAACGCCGCCGCCATCGTAAGCATTATTTTCAAGATCATCCTCGGCATTACTGGAATTGTTCGTCCAGTTTCCGGAAATCACGCCGCCGCTCATATTCATCGTGCCGCCATTTACACAGATACCGCCGCCACTTTGACCAGCATTGGCAGCAACCACGCCGCCGGTCATATTGATCGTACCTGAACTGTAAATGCCGCCGCCCCAGCCGGTATCTTGTCCGCCGCACACATAGCCGCCCTCCAGATTCACGGTGCCTGCATTCATAATAATGTGAGCATCGCCACTGTAGCTGGCACTGTTCTTCATGGTCAGCATTCCGCCTTCCAGATTGAACGTGCCGCCGCTTTCGACTTTCACAACGGATGCAGCGCCGCCGCTGTTCTCGGCCACGATAAAGCCCTTTGCTGTCGCCGTATATTTGAAAAGACTCTCACTCGTAGTAATTCCACTAGCAGAGGTTTCCGTCACATAATACTCAAGAGTCCGGGGTTTATTGCCATCCCAACCCACAGTAGCTCTGTGTCCGTATTTATCGCCGCTTGCCACTGATGAAGTGGGTTCTTCGCTGCTTGAATCGATAATGGTCAGTGAACCGCCATTTTTAACTTCGAACAGCTGGGCGGTACCTTTATAATAGAACCCCTGTCCATTCAAATCAAGGGTGACATCTCCATAAATAGATATCGTGTTGTTCGTATATGCATCAGCGCTCAGGTAATACGACCCATCGCTGAGAGATGATGTATCGCCTGAGATGGCTGTTCCAGTAGGAGCAGATAATCTCCTCGGTGCACCAGCGTAGGGAGAGAAGTGCTCGGTATCCAGAACTACAGCGCCCTCTTCATCGAGAACTGCATTCATATCCTCAGCGCTTTCATTCTCTGCGTCGAGGTGGAATACTGCGGGGCACTCCTCCTGATCTTCCAGACCGGAGAAGGCCACCTGCACGGGACCAATGGGTTCGATCTCTTCTCCATCGTGGAGCAGAGCCAACTCGAGCAGGAATCCGGCGTCAGCGTCCAGATTCTCCTCTTCCACCGTCTGCTTCCAGAGGGCAATGACGTCCTCGTCGGTGACAGGCTGGACAGAGAGGGTGATCTTCTCAACAGGATAGGGCAGGGACTCCGGATCGCCGGTGACGGTGACGGCAATGCCGTCCTCGCTCTCGGCGGTCAGGACGAACTGCTCCGCCGGCTCCTTGATGGGCTCCTCGTCTTCCGGCTCCTGCTCAGGCAGCTGGCCGTAGCCGAGGATGGCGGGATCGTCCAGCTCATAGGTGACGTACTGCACCTTATCAGAGGAGTCGCCCTCGATGGTCTTGAGCTTGATGGGGTTCTCGTCCTCGTCGTTCATGATCTCCACCACCAGACCCACGTGATCGGCAGTGGGCGCCTCGTCCTTCTCCTCCTCGTCCTCAATGTCAAAGTCG
>CACYPS010000052.1:7869-25852 GCA_902776305.1 uncultured Lachnospiraceae bacterium
CGTGATCGGCAGTGGGCGCCTCGTCCTTCTCCTCCTCGTCCTCAATGTCAAAGTCGAAGAAGACCAGGTCGCCGGGCTGAGGCAGGTACTCGTCCGCCGGGCGGTAGAGGTCGTTCTCCTCCTTGGAGAGGGTCTCGATCCAATGCTGACAGTTGGCGTCCAGCGGGATACCCTCCACCTTGGCGTAGTTCAGGACGAAGGAGGCAAACATGGCGCACCAGTCGCCGTAGGGGTCGCCGTACCATGCGCCGTAGCGGGTATAGCCCTTGATGGTCTCGCCGACCTCCAGCACAATGTAATTCTTTGCGCTCTCCTGATAGCCCAGCTGAGTCTTGGCAATGGCAATGACATCCTCCCGCCAGTCGCCGGTCAGCTCCACATTCTTTATGGCGCGCTCCCAGATCTGCGCAGTCTCCACATCGGCGGCGGGGTCGGAGTAGCAGGCATTGGTGTGGGTATGCTCCTCCAGTCCGCAGACGGGGGTGTCGGAGATCGTGGTGGTAACCTCGCCCTCTTCCAGATTGCAGGTCAGAACCAGCTGGCCCTCGGACTCCTCCTGACCGCAGGTGAGCACCTGCTCCCAGGCGTAGCACTTATCGGTATGCTGGTGGCCGCCGCTCTCCTCCAGACCGCAGGTCAGCTCACGGGTGGTCTCGTAGCACGCAGCGGTGTGCTGGTGGTTCTCGTCCTCCTCCAGGCCGCAGACCAGCGTGGTGGTCTCGGTGTAGCAAGCGTCGGTGTGGTGGTGACCCTCGCGCTCCTCCTGACCGCAGATCAGCTCGCCCCGCTGGAGGGTGTAGCAGTCGTCGGTGTGGGCGTGGCCTCCCACCAGCTCGTAGCAGCTCTCGTCGTGGACATGAGGCTCAGAGACCACTATGTAGCAGCTCTCGTCATGGACGTGCTCCGGGATGCCGCACTTTGCGTCCCGTTCCATTGTAATGGCAGGCAGAATCAACGCATAGGTCGTGCAAAACACCACCACTACCGCCAGACAGCTGACGGCCTTGTACCAACGCCGTTTGCGCTGGTGCGCCTTCGCGTATTTCGATGTCTGCTGCAGCGCATCTTGTTTCACTTATCAATCACCTCCTCATTATTCCAGCGTTCCAAGTCCGGACAGGGGCCAGACCCGAAAAACAATCTTTCCCACAATTTGTTCCTCAGACACACAGCCTACCGTTGTGTCTCTGGAGTCTACCGACGTAGCTCTGTGGTCCCCCCAGACAGAAGTAACGATTGTCCGGCACCTGATAGGGCAGCTCAATATTGCAGTCGCCCAGGGCCTTCTCTTCCAGATAGGGTTCCTCCAGCAGCTTGCCGTCTATGTATACATTTCCCTCTTCGTCGATATCCACCCACTGGCCAGGACCTGCGATGCAGCGCTTGACCAGGATCTTGTTGCCCAGATAGAGGCAATCAGATCTCCGCTCTCAAAGTCCGCTCCCTTAACGGAGACCACGATATCCCCCTCGCTCAGGGTAGGCGTCATAGAGGTGCCGTAGATCTGCAAAACAGGCAGGAACAGAACCGAGATCAAAACCGCTACGGCAGCAACTACTACCAATGTATAAATGGTACTGCGCAGCACACGCCTGTATCTCTGCTTGTACTGCTCTCTGCTCAATTCCGCTCTCAGCTGCTCCACATCGGGAATGTCATGGGTATTACGTCGTCCGGATGCCATTACTCGCCGCTCCCCGTCTCTGCCAAACGGCGCACATTTTCCAGATACTCTTTGGCCGCCTTGTCCGCCGCCTCAAAGACCCCGTTGATCTCCATGGCAGCCTCCGCCAGGGTGCCCACCCGCTTGACCGCAGACTGCAAATGCTCCAGCTCCGTCTGTACCTTATTTAATTCCTGCCGCAGACGCTCGTTTTCCTCCATCTGCTCAATCAGGATCTCAAGCAGCTCGAGCCGGCTCATGCGTCTCAATTCTTTATCGGTCATCGGGTGCCTCCTGCCTGCGTCACGCGGTAAGCTCAGTCGTTCTCTGCCGGCCAAAATCTATAGAGGAAAAACACTTTCCGTCTTGACTCGACCTGCATTGCAGCCTTTCGCCGGCATTTTTTCTGGACGGTTTTTAAAACACTTTTTATTATTATTATGGTTATGTTACTTTCAACTGTCAACAAAAAAATGACCTGAATTATTCAAAAAAAACGTCAAAAACATGTACAATACCCTTGTCTTTCATATATTGAACTCTAAAAGAAGCAATACTTTATCATTCAGATAGAACAATATAGAAGGATTTGTTCCATGCGTTTTGCAGAAAGCCAGAAGGCAGCACTTGAAGAATCAAATAAGAAAAGTCATGAGAGATTCTGTGAAGATATAAGGCAGGCTCTCCTCGACCTGATGGAAACCGTCGACTATGATCAGATAAAAAATACCAATATCATAAAAAAAGCCGGCGTGTCACGCTCAGCTTTTTACAGAACCTATTACCAGAAATCAGATATCCTTATTGATATTATCCAATATAGAGCCAGCGACTTTACTGAACATGATACTTCAGACGTTTATCAGAACTGGGAATATATTTTCCGTCATATAGAATTAAATAAGCATTTTTACCAGCTTCTGGAGAAGAATGGCCTTACCGGATTCATTCTTGATCAGCTCAATTCCCAAAGTATTCCCGAAGAAGATCGCACTGAGCAGCTCTTATGGAACGGCATGATCTATAACACTTGTGTCAACTGGGTGAAAGACGGCATGAAAAAAAGCGTTGATGACATGATGGATCATATCAAAAACGCTCTTTCGTCCATAGCTCAAAAAGTCAGCAAATAAATCTGCACAACAAGCTTGTGGTCACTTATAAAAACCGGTCAGCTGTCCTTTATTTTTCGTGCTTTGATGCTGCAGAAAGGAGGGGTCATATCTCTGTCTGCATTCATTGATCATCACAAGCATATGAGTATTGCGCTATGAAGAATAAGCCCCCTCAGTGCCAGCATCCCGGCTGCCATCCCCCATGCCACCGCCAGAATGATGGCGAATACTACAGGAATAAATTTGACACCGCCGACGGCGAATCCGTACCAGTCGTTTGTGTTCTCTCCCTCGCCAATCCCGTTCTTCAGGATATTGCCGGCATAACCGATACCGTATAGCAAGGTCGGGATGACGGCGATAATGGAGGCGGAAGACTTCATCTCCGGGATAAAAGGGCTGCTCAGGAAAGAGAACACAGCCAGCAGCGGCCCCACCGCATGAAGACAGAGCTGCTCATGGGCAAAGAGCGGCTTGTATCCCATCCGCGGACCGAGGAAGACCATAACTACACAGAAGGTGAGGCAAACGGATGCCGCAGCGGAATACTTAAGAAGAACAAGCCACATGGGGAGCAAGGCCCGCGTGCCTGTCACGAGCAGACAAAAAACCGTCATACCGGAAACCAGACCGGCAAAAATGTTGGACAGGCACGTGTAATATTTAAGAGACGCGAGGCCTCGCTGTGAGAGCACGCGGTCGCCGCCCCTTCTGAACATGCGGACCCAGCTTCCAATAGTGGTGAAAATGATCAAAATTTCCAGAATGAGATGGACCATGTAAATCCCCTTTCTTTCCAGTCTCCTCGCCATCATAGCACAGAATTATTACTAAAGTATGGCATCTTATGATACTCTTTCTTATACGCGAATATTCATAATCTCTCCAATACTTTCTCAAACGCCTCCGGAAATTCCTGCACCATATTTTCATCTCGGATGATTGAATAAAAGGACCATGCTTCTCACATGATCCCCTTAGTCTCAATTTCTCTTTCCTGAAAGATTTACGTCACCGAGAAGAAATTGTACATTTTCATAACTCGTATATCATCTTTAGAAATCTTCAGCATCTCCTCCAGTTCCACGTCTTCCTTCAGCGGCTTCTGGGCGAACAGCATCTTACAGGCCACCGGCATCAGCGGGCGGGAGGAGATGCCGTTCCACAGGCCCCACTTCACTTCGGAATCCATAAAAGAAGCCAGGATCTGCACACTGCCGTGCTCCATAGGATTTGTCTGATGCACGACTTCGATGATCGAGAGGGCATCAAAATGCTTGATATACCCGATGTAGGTATTCTCACACTGCTGATAGCGGTCTAAATTTTTATAATTCATGTACATGATCAGCTTGTACTGATTCACATCCGTCTTCGACAGGATATCGCATACCGTCCGATTAATCTTACGAATTCTGCCGTCATAAAAATAGGCATACAACCGATTCCGCCCCCGGAAAAAGACGGGATCAATTTCTCTCTCATCGGTTGTCCTTTTATCCTGATTCACGAGCAGCTGGTCGATGTGGATCTGGAGGGCGTTCGCGATCTCATACATGGTCTCAATATCGATCACGATATCTCCTTTTTCATACTTGGACAGCGTCGCTTTGCTCTTGCAGACGGCGGTCGCCAGCTCCTCAAGAGTCATATTTTTTCCCGTTCTGAAATAGCGGATCCTCTTTCCGATTTCCATACTTAATTCTGACATACGAAGCCTCCGTGGCAGGTTCCTGAAAATAGATTTTTTCATGAATTTTTGTTGACAAAATCAATTATACTTCCAAAAGTGTGAAAAATCACCCGTTATTCTCGTCTAACGAAACTTTTTCTTCCCGTCTGTTTCTTTTCAGGAAACTAATCCAACTTTGACCCTCCCTGAGATTTTCCCTATAATGCAATCATAAGATATGTGCTGCGCAGCCTGATCTGAATCCCACAATCCAATCAAAGCAACTAAAACGGAGGAATCCATGAATAACGAAAACATCAAAAAAATCGGGCTGTGGAATATTGTCGGCCTGGGCGTTGGCGGCGCTGTCGGCTCCGGTATCTTTGTCACACTTGGCTCGGCGATCGAGAAGACGGGGCGTTCCATCCTTCCGATCACTATCATCTGCGTCTTCTACATGCTGCTGGCTTACTGGTACAATCTCGGCATGTCCGGCATATTCGTCATCAACGGCGGCGATTACAGCATGAAGGGCATGCTGCTCCCGCCCCTGCTCACCGGTTACGGCGGGTGGACAAATGTAATCTGGGCATTCGGCTTTACCGGCTATGCTCTTGCTCTTACCAGCTATCTGGGCAACCTCTTCCCGGTGGTCAATGATCACAGCAAGCTGATCAGCGCAATGGTTCTCACCCTGTTCTTCCTGCTTTCAATCCGGGGGAACCGAATCGTAACGCTCTTTCAGAATGTGGCGACCGGCCTTCTGGTCGTAGCACTCATCCTGTTTGTCATCATGGGTATTCCCAGTGTAAATACGGCGAATTTCTTCAATGCGACCTTCGACGGCGGCTTCTTCCACGGCGGATTCGGCGGCATGATCAGCGCAATCGCCATCATGGGATGGGCCTGCCAGGGAACCACCATGGGACCGGTCGGCGTGGTGCCGATCACAAAGAACCCCAAGCGCACGATTCCGATGGGCATTCTGGTCACCTGCGCTGTTGTGTCAGTAGTTTACGGTCTGATGTCCTATGTTGCTTCGGGCGTTCTCCCCTATGAGCAGATCGCGGGAGAAAACCTGAGTGTTACCGCACAGGCCATCATGCCCCACGGGCTGTTCGCCTTCTTCGTGATCGGCGGCGGCATCTGCGCCATCATCTCCTCGTTCCTGGCGGTTCTGGCGATGATCCGCGAGCCGCTCTCCCACATGGCGGATGACGGATGGTTCCCCTCCGCTTTCCGCAAAAAGAGCAGTGACGGATACCCCTATTTCTGCTTCCTGCTCACCTATATCGTAGCGCTTGTTCCGATCCTGACGGGCATGAGCGTCGGCAATGCCATCAGCATGCTGATGATCCCGACGATGCTGATCAACTGCTATCTGAATGTCGCCTGCATGACAATCCCGAAGAAGTATCCAGAGCAGTTCGCGAAGCGCTCAATCAAGATCCCGGTGTGGCTGTTCAATGTCTGCAGCGTTCTCGGCGGATTCTGCGCCGCTGTTGTGGCCATCACGCTGTTCAAGGATCTCACCGTGAAGGATGCAATCGTTGCTGCAGCCGTCATCATCATTCCGCTGATCTTCTCCGGCATCGCACTGAAGACCGGTTCTGTGAGCAAAGAGGAACTTGACGCCAAGCGCCAGGAGATCGTAAAGGCTGCCCTGAAGGCAGAAGACTAATAGAAAAAGAAGAAAATAGCCGCCGGATCCGAAGTCACGGCAGGCGGCAGCACATAAAGGAGGTTCCACATGTATAATTTTGCTGAGATCATCGACCGTACCCATACAAATGCACTGAACACAGACGGGTTCCGCGGATACATCTTCCACGCCGGTCCCGAGAAGAAATTCCCCTATGCGGATGATGAATTCGTCCGTATGTGGGTAGCGGATATGGAGTTCGCTGTCGCACCCGAGATCTGCGACGCGCTGAAGGCCAGGATCGATCGGAGAATCTTCGGATACACCGGTGTATATGACGATGATTACTATCAGTCCTTCGCGAAATGGTGCCGCGATCACTATGACTGGGATGTCCCGAAGGATGAGCTTACCTTCTCCCCCGGCATCATCCCCGCGCTCTTCCAGCTGGTCGAGACGCTCTGCCAAAAGGACGAGAAGGTCATCATCAACACCCCTTCCTACGGGTATTTCGCCCATGCCTGTGAGTATAACAATGTGGAGTTCCTCTCTTCTCCGCTGAAGAGAGATGATTCCGGCCATTTCACCATGGATCTGGAGAATTTTGAGAAATGCTGTGCCGATCCCAAGGCGAAGCTGGTCATCTTCTGCAACCCGCACAACCCCACAGGACGCATGTGGACAACAGAGGAGCTCTCGGCAGTAGCAGAGATCGTTGAAAAATACAATCTCTGGATCATTTCCGATGAGATCCACTGCGACCTGATCCGCGCCGGAAAGAAGCACATCCCGATGGCCAAGGTGATGACGGAGTATAAAAAGCTGATCACCTGCATGTCAGCAAGCAAAACCTTCAACATGGCGGGGCTGCAGTTCTCCAATATCATCATCCGTGATGAGACGACTCGCAATGAGTTCAAGAATGCGGACAAGATCGGCGGCTTTGTCAATCCCCTCTCCCTGGTCGGCCAAAAAGCGGCTTACGATGTCGGCGGGAAATGGCACGAAGAGATGAAGACCTATCTGGATGGGAACTTTCATTATCTCAAGAGTTTCCTGGAGGAGAATCTCTCGGAAGCAGTCATGGAAATCCCCGAAGCGACTTATCTGGCATGGGTAGACATGTCCGCCTACTTTGATAAAGAGGATGATCTTCCTTCATTCTTCGCCTACAAAGCCGGCGTTCTTCTCGAAGGCGGCGACGCCCTGTTTGTCGGAAACGCGAACCGGTTCATCCGCCTGAATCTGGCAATGCCCCGTTCCATCATTGAGACCGGACTGAAGCGTATGCGCGACGCTATTCTCGCGAAAAATGTATAATCGTAACCGTTCAGAATTACGTTCTTCACAAAGAAAGGGGTTGAACAGATATGAAAGTCATCGAAACAAAAAAAGCACCCGGTGCTATCGGCCCTTACTCACAGGCGTTTGAAGTATTCAGCCTGATCATCACCTCCGGCCAGATCCCGGTGAATCCGGCAGACGGTTCCGTTCCAGACGGAATCGCCGCACAGGCTGAGCAGAGCTGCAAAAACGTCCGTGCAATCCTGGAAGCTGCCGGCAGCTCCATGGATCATGTCGTAAAAACGACCTGTTTCCTGGCGGACATGGGAGATTTTGCGGCCTTCAACGAAGTCTATGCAAAACACTTCACCTCAAAACCGGCTCGCAGCTGCGTCGCAGTAAAGGCACTTCCCAAAGGAGTGCTCTGTGAGATCGAGGCAATTGCTGAAAAATAACGACAAATAGAGGCTGTCGCATTTGACGGTATCACCACTATATATGGCAGACATTTTCAAATAACGTCTGCCGTATATAGTGGTGGCGCGCCATAACGCGACAGCCTCTTTCTCTTCTGTTATTCCGTCTCGTATTCAAGAACGCCTCGGTGTTCTTGCCGCGACGTGCGCGGCGCGTAAGCGCCTTCCACTGCGCACGTCTGAGATCCGCCGGCGGCTTTATTTTTCATCGCGATTTTCCTATTCCATTAGCCCCGCCGGTTACAATCTCCACTTTTTGCTTGCTCATTTATGCTCACACCTCATCTATATTCGAAATCATCATCTTCCTTTTCCCGGCACCTTAGTGCGTATAAAGACATATTCACTGTCAGAAGAGCGGTCTTCGTCGTAATGATAGCCGCTCCAGTTGAAGCTCTTCATCTGCTCCGGGGTTCCTGCATGGATTCCAGCCATGTAACGCACCATTTCTCCCCTGGCCATCTTGGCGTAGACTCCCTTCTGAACAACCTTGTCACCTTCCAGTTCACCAAACACGCAGGTGATATATCGGTCATCCGGCTGCAGATATTTCTCAATGCATTTTGAGTACTCTTTCGAGGCAAGATTGATGATCGTCCTGCTGCGATGCGCAACTATACCCTTAGGATCGCCGATCACTTCCCGATACAGGCTGTCTCCCCAGAAATCATACAGGTTTTTATAACCGTGGGGGGAAGCCTTCGCCTGCATTTCCAGACGATATGGAACCACGCCATCCATCGGTTTCACCACGCCGTAGAAACCGGACAGAATCCGCAGATGCTCCTGCACATAATCATACTGGCCATCCTCAAAGACAGCCGGAGCCATGTAAGTATACTGGATACCGTCATAGGCCAATAATGCCGGCGTCAGATTGTTCTTAAGATCCATATGCGCAAATCGCTCGGCGTTCTGCCGGGCGATCTTGTCGTTACAGCCCCAAAGCTTCTTCTGTTCTTCATAAGACAAACTCTGTATCCATTTCATCAGGACTTCTGTCCTGTCTATAAATACCGGAAGCTCTTTGCAGGTGAATGAATCTGTATCCACCCGCATCTGCTTCGCCGGGGAAATGATAATCTTCATTTCGGTTCTCCTCTGTTTGCAAAACACTTTAAAAGAGGGTGCCGCCTATTGCGCACCCTCTCACGTAATCAGAATCACTTTTTCTTCAGCTGAATCTGCACATCACTTTTTCCGTCCTCTGTATGGTACACTGTATCATCCTGCTCATAGCCTTCCGGTACCTTGAGAACATGAATATCGTAGATTTCTCCGGCCGGCATGGAAAAGCTTACCAGTCCTTCCGCATCCGTCTTTTCCATCGTGCAGCTGGTCGAGCTGCAGAACTGAATCATAACACCTTCTACAGGACCGTTCTCATCCGTAACATAGACATTGTATAAAACATCCTGATTCGCTGCAATCGTACTCGCTGCACCGTCCACGGGGCTGTCTGCAGCTGTCTCGCCTTGCAGAAACGATTCCAGCGCACTCTCATACTTATCAACATGTGCACCGGTAATCGGCATGCAAAGAATCGTTCCTTCCTTGTCCACAATGAAAGTCGTCGGAAATCCTAACAGCTCCCCTACGAGTTCCTCAGGGATCAGGACATTCGGATAGGTAATACCGAATCCGTTCAGCGCATCTTTGGAATTCTTTACTACCTCATCATCCCAATTCGCTTCATATTCCAGGCCGACGACCCCGCAACCCTTTTCCTGTATCTTATCGTGGAATTTTTTCAGTTCCGCCATTTCTTTCATGCAGTTCCCGCACCAGAGCCCCCAGCAGTTTACCACAGTAATCTCATTGGCAGCGAACAGTTCCTCACTCGTTACGGTATTGCCGTCAAGATCAGTCGTTGTAAATTCGAGTTTCTGTCCGGTCATTTTCTTCGCGGGATCTACAGGAGCAAATAACGTGGCTGATTTCTCTACATCAAACAGCTCTTGCTGGAGCTTATCGTATTCAGCAAGGTATTCCTCGTCAAATGCGGAGAGTTTCTTCTCGTCCCTTTCAGGAATAGCATAGAAAGTATAGCCGTCGGCGGTGCCGATCACTTCCGCGCGGGCAAACTGTTCAGAATAATCTATCTCCAATTTCTCTGAAAGTACCTTGAGCGTCTGATCATAATCAACCGCGCTGGCCACAATTACGTGGACAATAGTCTGCCGCTCGTTCAGTTTCTTCGTTTCTTCGGCAGAGGCATCAGTGTCATACAGAATTGCGGAAGCCTCTTCCTTGGGCATGGCTATGTAATAAATCGGCATCGCATAGATATTACGATCGTCATCGAATACACCTATGGGATACGGGAGCAGTGCGCCCTTTGCGTTTGCGGCCACCTCTGACAGATCCATTCTGATACCGACAACGTCGGTTTCCTGAGGTTCATCTTCAGCCACTTCTCCTTTGACCGTTTCTTCATTGGCGGCTTCTTCGTTGGCTGCTTCTTCTTTTACCGATTCTTCTTTAGGTGCTGACGATTCTGCCGTCTTATTATCTTTCGTGGTCGAACATCCCACTAAAAGCAAAAGAAATACTCCTAACAATACCGTAAATGTTTTTTTCATTTGCCTATCCTTTCTAAAATGTTACTGTATGAAAAATCCATCACAAATTCCTACGATTAACTCGTGAAGGCATCCTATTTCATAGCAAGCGCCGGCTATTTTTCAAATGCCTTCCGGGTTTCATTAATCAGTGTATCCGTATTCCACTTGACGCGGGGACCGGCGTTCACAGCCACCAAAGATTTACCATACAATTAATCCTCTCTTTCTACATAGTGATTATTACACAACTCAGAAAAAGCGGGAATGAAATCTTTATAAAATTAGAAATTTTCCGACATCTGCATTGGTGATGTTCCTGCGAACGACTTTGTCGGCCGGGGTTTTACGCGCCGTTTCGATAATTTCGTGACAGCTCCTAAATCCGAATTACCGGGCGGACTCCGCATTCCTCTCCGACCCAATTTCCCACTTGCTCATAAAGTGTACCGGTATGGCCTACATATGCGGCTTCCTTTATACTGCATCCCGGAGTACGCAGCCACCAGTCACATGTTCGTCCTTTGTATACATGCGCACCATTCTTTTTTGCATAGAGCGTCGCTTTCGCCTTTCTATCCTTTTTTTCCGGGAAATATTTTTCCGCCTCCTCTGCATTCAGTATGGCAACCTTATCATCCGTTACGCCCCCGCCGCTCCTTCCGTTTATTCTGTTGTCTTGTGTCCGACATGTAAACCATTCCAGACGGCGCCGTTCCTCGTCGGAAAAAGCTGTTTGCAGAAATTCCGTGTTCAACCATTTCCGAAGCATGCAGTTTTTCCAGACCACTCCCTCGTCACTCTTCCGGATATTTCCTTTTGCCCCGTAATGGTACTTTCTGCAGTCCAGCACCCTGTCGGATATGAGCAATATGTATCTGCACTGTATATCAATGATGCGCCATGTGATTGGCTCCGGGAAATCCGAGTTCTGAGGATATCGGCCGAATTGAATGACGCTGCCTAACTGCTTAATCATTTCCGATTTGAGTTCTGATTTCGGTTGTATACTGCTATACAGTAATCCGGTATCCGGGTCCTTCTCAATCAAATATGCCTCCTTGCCGCTGGTGTCATGATTGGGCAGATGCACGTTATATATCGTCCAACAGATTCCTTCCAGAACCTCATGTACTTCGTCAGGATACTCCCTCTCAAGAGAATCATCACAGTAAATCTCATAAGGTGAATAAGCCAGCTGCGTTAACATAAACCCCTCCTCCTCTTACGTTAGTACCTCGCACTTTTGTAGTATTAGCGGCATCCTCACAGAGCTTATATCTCAGGTGATGTACCCACGGACGACTTCGTTGGCCGGGGTTTTACGCGCCGTTTCGATAATCGTATCAAAAACACAGCAAAAAGAGGTGGTCTGCCAGACCACCTCTTCGTATTTCTGTCATTCGCTTTTCTCTGAGTGAATGATCTTTTATCAATCCGGAATCTCAACATCAAGTAGCGGTGCGTGCTGCTGGGTACCGAAGGTATCATTTTCCCCGATGCTCCCTTGCAGTCTCTTCAGAGACCTCTTCAGAGTAAATTTATATGCCAGCGCCGGATCGAAGAACAGCATCGATACAATCTGATCAGGTGTGGTCCGGTAAAGTCTGCAAATCAGATCTTCTTTCATAAAACCACCTGCTTTGCTAAAATTTAAGCTCTACTTTGAAGACTGCTCCCGAATGATCTGTTTTCTGATTGAAAAATTGTATGTTTACGGGATATCAGGCTCCTTCAGTGCCTCGCTCAGAGAGTTCGGGATTCCTCTCGGTCCCCGAACGGCGTATATACCATAATCCGCCCCTAATACTTCAAAAGTAAAACGCTCCGGATCATAGCGCTTCTGCAGCCTGATCTTCATAAGCGCCCTGATCGTAATGTACTTATTCTCGTGGTCGTATGGGATGTCCGTCTCGATAACCTTACACTTGTACATCACAGCCGAAACCGGAGCTGCAACATACATAAAAACAGTGTCACCCTTCCTGATTCCGGCTCCCTGCTTCCAGTTGATCGTATCTGTATCATCAAAAGCATGAACAATATCAAAGTACTTTGGATTTGCCGGAATGATCCATTCTTTCGGCGGGCGGAACTTTTCTTTCTTTTTCGCTGAGGCCGTCGCCAGAAAGCTCATATCGATCAGATTACAAACCTTCTCATCCTGCACGGTCCCGTCAAGCAGCACAGTTATCCAGTGCTGCTTATTCATGTGATAAGCCGGCATGATTCCGTTTTCCTGTATCATCATATCCCGGAAGAACGGATCATCCACCTTCACGTTGATCACATCCACGTGATCAGCGCCGGGAATGCCCAGCTTGTTCCTCGGCACGGTGGCGGAAAGGACAAACCATTTGTTGTTGTCCGCATGACGAAAAACAGCATATTCAGGATATCTGCGCCAGGGGTACTCCGGGAGAACCTTATATTTTTTCTTGATGTAATCAAATACAGCTTGCTGTTCCATTTATTTATCCTCGTTCGTCCGGATTCTTCTTTGGCGAAATTGTACTCACTATGAAGTCAAATTTCACTTTGCACGCGTATCATAGACTCGCGTCACGAGTATTGCGCGATGAAGAATAAAATAATCCTCACGACAATTCATCCAGCATCTGTGCCGGATTATCAGCGGCCTTCACCTTTCCGAAGGCCTTTACAATAATGCCGTTTTCATCGATCAGATATGTGGTCCGGACAACGCCCATGCTTACCTTTCCGTAGTTCTTTTTTTCTTTCCACACATCATATGCCTGGATTACTTCCTTCTCAGAATCGGAGAGAAGCGTAAACGGCAGACCATATTTTTCTTCGAATTTCTTGTGGGACGCGACACTGTCCTTGCTCACGCCAAGCACAACCGCGCCTTTTTCCCGGAACTGCGGATACAGTTCGCCGAAAGCGCATGCCTGTTTCGTACAGCCGGCGGTCATGTCCTTCGGGTAAAAATACAGGATCACCTTCTGTCCGCGATAATCTGCAAGGCTCTTCATTTCTCCGTTCTGATCCGGCAAAGTAAATGCCGGGGCTTTGGTTCCGATTTCTAACATGTTTTCATTCCTCCATGTATCCTTCTATTAACACGGGATTCTTCGCAGAAGAATCGACAAACTCCTTTACATTTCCACACTACCACACTTCCGACCTATTTTCCACAAAATAAAAGAAGGCGACCAACCTGTTATAGTTGATCGCCGTTCAGATTAATTGGCTGTCTTAATTTGCTCCTCCAGGGTCAGGCGACCATGTTTGCATGGTCATCTGACCTGCCAATGAAAGTTTGAAAGTTTACTTTCAATCTTTATTTTCCCTTCTTCATGTCCAGGTAGATGAGGATGGCAAATACTATACCGATCCCATATCCGCACACACCCATTACCGGGAAGGCTGCCGTCAAAGCTGTACCTTCGCCTGTCGCGGCAGGCACCGTGCACAGCAGACAGGAGCCTATGAAGAGTGCAATGACCAGAAGTGACCGAATAGCATACCCTGTGAGGCGATTGATTGCAGCAAGCGCCTTATCTTCGAATCCTAAATCAGAACGCACCTTGATCAGACCCTGACATCTATTTTGAACCTCCTGTTTTCAGATCTTTCTTACATGCATAAGCGTAAAGAACACTCGGAATGCAGATACATACTGCATTTATTATCTGACTTTTTGCGATACATATCAAATATTGTGTAAAGGACAAGACTATGACTTTTTGCGGTACATATCAATTCAGGTTCTATGTATAGTCTCCCAAGCTGCTAACGTTTCCGGTTGAACTGCTCGGAATGGTCATCATTTGCTTCGTAATATATAGAATTTATATGTTAAACATATTTTCCAACAATTTCACATATTCTTTCGGATGATTTATACTCATCTTAACAAAAAAATTTCTCCGGTCACAACGCATTATTGTATTTGATGATGAGTCAGCAGATTTCTTCCATGAAATCGGGTACAGAATCACAGAAAGGATAAAAAATGAAGACAAATAACAGCAACGCTTTCCGCGAACTAATGGAAATCAGAGGCCTGGAAATGCCGACTGAAAATGAACTTTTCATAGAAGGATCTGACCCGATCTTCCCCTCCCCGTTTAAATTCGGCGAGACGACCGCAAGCGCACTGGCTGCCAGAGCGATTGCAGCCAACGATCTGTGGGAACTTCGAACAGGCCGAAGACAGCAGATTCGGCTTAACGTAGAGGCCGCTGCCGGAACCTGCCTGGGAGGAACAGCACAGACAAAGAAGAAAAATGCCGAAGGCGTCTACGAAGGTATTGCAGCATCCGATGCTCTGGTGCACATGGTCTCCATTACACAACCCTGGAAATGCGCGGACGGCAGATGGTTCCTGCCACACTTCAACCTGCCGCATCTTGAGAAAAAAGTCCTCGATATCCTCGGCTGTGAAGGTACGCCTGAAGCAGTCAGTGAAGCTGTATCCCATTGGAACAGCGCGGATCTTGACAAAGCCATCTATGAAGCGGGCGCAACAGGCGGTATTGTCATGACACAGGAAGAGTGGCTTAAGCACCCCCACGGAAAGAATCTCGCTTCCATTCCGGTCGTATGTATCACAAAGCTTGCGGATTCAGAGCCCATTCCGATGCCGAAGAACGGCAGTCAGCCTCTTTCGGGAATCCGGGTATTGGAGCTGTGCCGTATTCTTGCAGGACCGACCTGCGGAATATCCCTTGCCGAACACGGCGCGGACGTCCTGATGGTCACCGCTCCGCAGCTTCCCCAGGTCCCGAATTTTGTAAGAGACGTCTCTCACGGCAAGAGAAGCTGTTACCTTGACTATACCGACCCAAAAGAGCAAGCCAGCTTGCACGAGCTTGTCAAGGAAGCTGACATTTTCCTTGAAGGCTATCGTCCGGGTTCCATGGAGCGTCATGGCTTCGGACCGAAAGATTTGATTCGTGAAAAGGAAGGCCTCATTTATGTCAGTGTAGACTGCTTCGGACCCGGCGGCGTCTATTCAGACCGCGCAGGCTGGGATCAGGTCGCCCAGGCTGTGACAGGCATAGCTGTGACAGAAGGAGAGCTTGAAAATGCAGGACAGCCGAAGCTGACGCCGGTCTACGCCTGCGACTTCCTCACCGGATTCCTCGGAGCTTTCGGTGCGATGGTCGCCCTCAGAAAAAGAGCCACAGAAGGCGGTTCCTATCATGTTCACGTGTCACTCTGCCAGTCAGCCATGCTGCTGCAGCGGGAAGGTCTTTCGACAGACTTTGCAGATGCTCCCGGTCATCTTTCCGACGAAACCTTTGAAGAATATGCCGTGTGCGACGACAATACAGTCTACGGAGACCTGAAGACATTAGGACCGGTCATACGCATGAGTGAGACCAATCCTAAATGGAACCGTACAACGCCGCAGCTCGGAAGCAGCGCTCCGGAGTGGCTGTAAAATCAAGGACACTCTGAGGCATTTTCCTTCACTTTATCAAGAAAATATCGGAAAGCAGCATCCATAATGTGATCCTTCCTATAGATGAACAGGATATCGAGATGTGAATGCGGATCTTCCTCGCTCAATGAGCAAGAGCTCATCAATATCCTGATGATTCACCGATTCAGCCACAAAGGCACCGTCCAGTTCCCTGTTCAGGACAAGATTTTGGAATACATCGTTAAGATCCGTCATAAGAGACAGCTTCACGTCCGGGTACTCTCTGTGATAGTAAGAGAAAAGAGTCGCAGCGCGACTCTTTTTTGTCCTATCCAAACAGTATTTGTGCCGTCTTCTCCAACTCTCTTCGTTCTTCCGAATCGTCGTATCCGCTTTCCTTGTCATCAATGCCTTTCACGGGATCGATTGAAAAGAGTCCGTCACGGTTACAGTAGAAGAAGATTCTTCTGACGCCCCTGATCTTAAGCCTTGCCTCGGCGTTGCCTTCCGGATAGAGCTTCTGCATCTGCATTCCATCGGATGAAACAGCTGCCACAAATGAAATGTAATGTTCCTTGGTCATGCTGTGCTCAATTCTCACATAGTACTCATCCTCAATGCGCTCAATGAAAATCATATGTCTCTCATCCGTGGGTTCAGCCTCTAACGGTGAAAGCAATATCCCGTGACAGTGGATAGCAGCCTCCCCCATGCTGTGGACCACATTCCCGCAAACCGGGCATACATAGAACTTAGACCGCAGCATATTTGCCGATACATTGGCGTTATGAACGGTAGTGCCTGATATCAGTTCCGTCACCGAGATTCTGAACGCCTTCGCAATGGGCTCTAAAAGTGTGATATCCGGATACCCTTTTGCCGTCTCCCATTTGGAGACTGTCTTATCACTCACTCCGAGCTTTTCCGCCAGTTGAAGCTGTGTCATCTTATTTTTTTCCCGCAGTTCCTTAATGATTGCACCTGTAACATATTGGTTCATATCTGTCCTCACCTCCATGCACAGATTGTACTTCAGATATCCTGTATGAGCTACCTACGGAAAGTAGAGTTAAAAGCAGCGGAAGCCTTTCCGAACAGAAGGAACATGCTTATCTTTATAAATCAAACAGACTCATCTGCCAGTACTTCTCCGGCAATTCATGCATATACTTAAAACACTCGTCCGGGCTTGAAAGAATATTATTTTCCCTGCAAATACGCTGAAATATCTCCTTCAGTTCTACTGCTTTAGGACTGGGCAGTTCGTATGCATTTCCATACCGACTGATATACCGTTCCTTCATTCCGGGAAAATGCTTATCGAGCGCCGCATAGTAGTATTCCCGATCGCCTTCCCTGAGCGTAAGCCCCATCCCGAAATCTATGACGCCTTTTACGCCGACCCGGATACATTCGTTGAGGATAGATGTGACATTTTCCTCCGTATCATTGATGAATGGCAGAATCGGCGTTATCCACACAATGGTCGGAATGTCTCTTTTCCTCATCTCCTCCAGCACTTCTATTCTGCGCTTTGTATTGCAGACATTCGGCTCGAGTATCCGGCATAAGTCGTCATCATAGGTCGTAAGCGTCATCTGCACCACACATTTTGCGTAACGGTTTATTTCATCCAACAGATCGATATCCTGAAGAATACGGTCAGATTTTGTCTGTATCGCCACGCCGAAACCATAGCGACGGATGATTTCGAGGCACTTTCGCGTCAGGCGCAATTTCTCCTCGCAATGCATATACGGATCTGACATTGAACCGGTCCCGATCATACACTTCTGTCTCTTTGATTTCAGTGCTTTTTCAAGCAGCTCAGGTGCATTCCGCTTTACTTCTATATCCTCAAACGGATGCGTGAACTGGTAGCACCGGCTTCTGCTGTCACAGTATATGCAGCCATGGCTGCATCCGCGATAAATGTTCATTCCGTAATGTCCGCTGCTGCCTGTCAGTATGCCTTTGGCGTCAACAAAATGCATTGAATCAGATTCCTTTCATTTATATCGGGTGCTGATTACATATTATACCAAAATGAAATAACAATGTGTGATGATATCAAATAGTCAGCTTCTCGGAGATTGAATCTCCGAGCTTGCTGGTCCGCCGCGGGAGTCTTTCTCTGCTTCGCGGGCGGAAAAGCAACCTTGTCCGGATACAGCA
>CACYPS010000053.1 GCA_902776305.1 uncultured Lachnospiraceae bacterium
GATTTTATAATTGTCTGCTTTCGCCGTACCCCAATTGATTTCATAGGTATTATCAGTAGTATCTGCGTCCGTTATGGTTCCGGTCGCAGTTACGGTTGCAGTTTCACCGGAAACTAAGCCTGTGATTGTGGCTGCCTCGTTAGTCAGGGCCGTGCCGTCATAATCTTTCTCTGCCGAACCTGTCTCGATCCTCACTGTTGCCTTCGACACCGTAAGCTTTCCGAGCTTCTCCGTGATTTCATAATTGTCCGCTTTTGCGGTGCCCCACGCAATCTCGTAGGTATTATCAACAGAGACTGCGTCCGTTACGGAACCCGTAGCTGTCACAGTTGCCGTCTCACCGGATACTAAGCCTGTGATTGTGGCTGTTGCGTTAGTCAGAGCCGTGCCATCATATTCTTTCTCGGACGATCCGGTCTCTACCTTAGCCGCTGCCTTCGATACCGTGAGCGTTCCCTTCTTCAGCGTAACGTTCGTGAACTGCTCTGTGACATCCTCTCCATCTTTCAGTATCTTATAGCCGGTGATCTCATTGTCACTGCTGCCCGCATCCGTCTGGCTTCCTTCCACAGTTGCTTCAAGTGTGAAGCCCTCACCGAGGCCGGATGCTGTGACGGTGCTGTCTTCAAGGGCAGTTCCATCGTAGGTCTTGTCTGCAGAAGCTGCAGTGAGCACGACCGGTGCATCATAAGCTTCCAGGACAGTCAGTGTTCCGAGCTCTTCCGTCAGGACGTAGTTATTCTGATTAACTGACCCCCAGTCAATCGTATACGTATTATCAGTTGTACCCGGCTCCGTGATCGTTCCGGTGGCTGAAACAGTGATATTATCCGCTTCAACACCGACTGTACCATCGATTCCCGCGTCTGCACAGGTAAGCGGTTCTCCGTCATATACTTTCTTGTCGGAACCGGTCCATACTGTAGCTGCTTTCGGATTAATGACCAGAGTATTCGATGTAAAGTTCAGATCATAATTACCGGAATTACCGCCGCTGAAAGTGGCTTCAGGAGTAATCGAATAGGTCCCCGCATCTTTGTAACCCGCAGCTTCAAGACGAAGTTTCACTCCGCCGATGAGATTGTATATTCCATAAGTTGATATTGCATTCCCAGCATCGTCGTAGTTGTAGCCTTCCTCTTCGCAATCGACAGGCGAGCCATCCTGATAAAATCCGTCAAATGATTCCGGAACGATAATATACCCCTTATATCCAACCTCAGCACGTTTTTGAGCTTGAAGCGCCCCCACCAGATTCTCTCTCGTACGACCGGACTCAATCAAATCGCTGTTTTGGGCAAATACCGACCCCAACAGCTCCTCACTCTCGTGCTCTTCTGAAACCACTGCCGCTAAACTACTGTTTTGAGCAAATGCCGACCCGGACATATCCTCACTCCCGGAATCATCCGGAATCAATGGCGCAGAACTCCACCTGAGAGCAAATGACACCCGCATCGGATTCACAGTCAGTCTGCCGAGATCCTCCGTAATCTCGTAATTTTCCTTTTTTGCCGTGTCCCAGATAATTTCATAAGTGTTATCGATGAAGCCGACATCCGTAATAGAACCAGTGGCAGCTACATCTGCCTTCTCACCGGATACCAAACCGTTGATTGAAGCCGACGCGTTAGTCAGAGCTGTGCCGTCATAGTCCTTCTCGGATGAACCCGTCTTAACTGTCACCGGTGCCTTCGTTATCGTCAGCGAGCCTTTCTCAAGGTTTACGTTGGTGAATTGGTCTGTGACATCCTGCCCGTCTTTCAATATTTTATAAGACTTAATCGTGTTCTCGCTTCTGCCTGCATCCTTCTGACTGCCTACAACGACAGCTTCGTATGTGAACCCATCCGGCAGACCGGATGCCGTTGCAGAACCGGCCGTAAGAGCAGTTCCGTCGTAGACTTTATCTGCGGAAGCCGCTTTAAGAGTGACAGACATTTCATATTTCGGTTTTTCGGGTTCAGGTGTAGGTTTTTCCGGATCCGGAGCAGGCGTTTCCGATCCGGATGAGTCTGTTTCCACTACACGTGATACAGGTACAGATTCCCGAATAGTACTCGATCCCGTCGGCCTGCTCGTGACCGCAGGATTTACTTTAAGCCTTCCCAGATTCTCGTTGATGATATAGTTGGATTTATTAGCTCTGCCCCAGTCGATTCTGTATGTATTTTCGCTTTCTCCGACCTTCGTCTGCGATCCGGTTGCGTATACTTTGATGGAATCTGCAACCGAGATCTCAATAAAATGGGATTCTTCGCTTCCAAGAGGTCTGTCGTTGTAATCCGTTATCTTGGTATCAATGTTGATTCGTACATTTGTGCTGTCTTTTATGAGACTGCCGGCACGATCCTTATCGATTTTCAGATCATATTTCTCTTCGTAGGCCGCAGACTGTGCATTTGTTCCGTTCGCCTCAGATTGGATATTTGTTCCATTCGCCTCAGATTGAATATTTGTTCCATTTGTCAATGACCGCGCATTTGTTACACTCGCTACACCTGCTTCCTGAGTGCCATTTATATCCTTTTTCGCATTCTGTGCATTTTCCGGAGCATTTCCGTTTTCTGAGGACTGCTTCTCAGATAATTCGTTAATCATGTCTTTGATCGACTTTTTCGACCATTTGGCATCACTGCATGCCTGTTCCAGGAGATCCGGATTATCGTTATAAAGACGAAGCACTTCTTCAGGAATATCTTTTTCACTGACTTTGGTGACTAAGTACTTAATTGTCTTTCCTTCACCCTCATCGCTGAGCCATACGGTAAGCTTCTGTCCTGCTTTGAGCTCAATCTTCTGATTTTCTTTCGTGAGAGGATTTGTCCCGTGTACCCACACAGTACCGCAGATACCATAGAGCGTCTGCACCTCAAACGACTGTTCAAGTCCCACCGTAGCATAGGACAGATTACGCCATTCCGGCTGCCCTTCCTCATGAACCGGGTAATTATCGAGCCCAGCCTGATTGCAAGTCAAAGGCTTCCCATCGTAAGTTTTCTGTGCACTTCCGGTCCAGACAGTGAGAGGGGCAGGGTCAACTATCAATATCCCGCTTTCTGTTTTGACATTTTTGAAACGGGCTGTGACATCATGAGATTCAGCATCATAGATCCAATATTTTCCGACAGGATTCGGCGCCGCTCCCGCGTCGGTTATGCTGCCGGTCGCAGAGACATCTATGGTGAAGTATTCCGGAAGACCGTATACAAGGACGTCTCCCTTTCGTGTCAGCGGCTGACCGTCGTACAGCTTGCTGGCGCTCTGAGCGACCAGCCTGATTTCTCTTCCATAAACGTCGTCATCTACCTGATTCATTGCGTCTTCAAGAATACTATTATTCTGTGCAGCTACCCGGCTTTTCATAACCGGATCGTTATTAATCTCTCTGAGGAGGAAGGGATTAAGATCGTCAGCTCTAAGGGGCACGCATTCCGGCTCCTCATCGGGATAACCATCGCCTGCCTCGTCCCTGATTTCAAGCTTTTGCCCCGCTTCTACAGTTATCTCTCTTATACTTCCGTCTACACCCGGGAGTGTTACACGGGCCCTGCCCTCAAGGAGCATGATATTGGTCGGACTGAATAAGCGCGGTAATTCCGGACTGTCGGATAATATATTGGGATTAATTAAGTTCAAGTTGGGGGCCGAATACTGTGTGGGAGCCGAAATGTCTTTAGTGGTGGCAGATAGGGTTCGGTCGGTGCCGGATGTAGTCTGGTTGGAGGTTGGTGTGATCTGATCAGGAACAGACTCTGCCTGATTTGGACCTGATTCGGTCTGCTCACTTGATGAGCCGGGCTGGTCAGAACCTGATGGGGCCTGCTCGATGAGCTCCGGCGCCTGAATACACACGATTGTTCCGCGGATGCCGATTGACATAGTGGATGTTTTGACTTCCAGTTGTTCATCTGCATTGAGTTTTTTCTTCACATCAAGAAGGACCTGACCGCTCTTAACGTTCAGTTCGGTTTTTTTTGACTTCTTATTAAATTCAACGCTGCTTTTTTCATCCATCGTCAAGACTTTTTCTTCGTCCAGACCGATGGAAGCGGAGCTTTTATTTCCGGTCGACAAGGTCTCACCGCTGTTGAAACGAACATTTTCCAGAACAGCCCGCTTTTTACCTTTTGCGTCTTTGATTTCTATGTTACCTTCATGACGCAGAAGGCGGACTGTGGTCGCTGTGTAGTCTTCCGCCAAAACGTTAACCGGCATACATCCGACAACGAGAATGATCATAGTAAGAACAGCGTAAAGATGGCGTGTGATTCTATATTTCATACAGATCTCCTTTGCTCCTGTTAACACCGCAACCTTTTGCATTTCAATGATTCTGAAATCAGGGGTGTTGTTAAACCAGGGGTGTAAGATCCTTCGCTATCGCTCAGGATGACAAAAATAGTATCATGGACATATCCATAATTGCAGATAATAGAGAGTAATGGGCCTTCAACAAGTTTTTGCACCATTTTGAGTGAACTGTATAGTTATGAATAAATTACCATAAAATGCCTGGTTTTTCAATACAACTACCGTGATGTTCAGGGTTGTTTCATTTGAATCCCAGTTCTTGTCATCGCAATCTCATACTTATACGGTTTTGTCCCGGCTTCTAAAAAAAGCGCAAAAATCCCCTGTCACATATTTCAAGATTTTTCAAAAAAGTATATACTTATAACAAGCTATTTGATGCAGTTGATACCTTCAAAGATGTATTTTATGATTAGGTCTTGTTCATCTGCGAACCAATCCATCATCTCCGTTAAGGGCAAGTCAGCGTCTTCGTTTATCTTTGCAATCCTGATGATATTGTATGCAAACTTTCTGATCAACGAGAGATTGTTTTTTGACTTTTTCGCCGGAGAACGGTCTTCCCTGAAGGTATCATCGAGGACATGGTGGAGGCAGTTTTCGACTCTCCAGTGGTCTCTTTTCCGCCTCCCCATGTCCTTCGCATGCATTTCCAAATCTGAAACCACTCCTATGACCTGTACTGCATCGCTCTCACTATCCCCCTTCAAGGGCTTTTCCTGTCTCCCTGAACCACTCCGGAGAAATTCTTCCCTGTCAGGCGTGATATCGTTACCATCCGAATCCCTTACAAGCAGGATTCTCATCTGCTTTATATAGCCCACGCTTTTCACAAAAGGCCATATTTTCCGGCTTTTCGAAAGACATGCTGCATCGTTACAACAACGGTATTCCCGGTATTCGTACCTGTCTCTGTTCTTTTCATCCAGGCTCTCTCTTGTATACTTCCCGACGATTTCCGGATACTTTCTGCCAAGCAGACCCTCCAGTTCTGTTTTTTCCAGCGATTCGAACCATTCTGTAATCTCCTCGTATGCGACCGGCTGATTCTTCTTCACGAAGAACTCAAAATGTGCCTCCCGCTCCACGATCTGCTCCATGATGTCGGTCTGTGTGGCAATCGCATCTATGGTAATGATGCTCCCTTTGATATCCAGCAGTTTCAGGAGCTCGGGTATGGTCTTGATCTCATTTGATTTGTCCAAAAGCGGAAATTGGGAAATGACAAGACCTGTTGCCACATCAATTGCATTCATAAGCATAGGCGTCCTGCCCCCGCGGACTTTGGAGACTGCGGCACGAAGGGCTTTCCCGTCGATCGCAACGTGCCGACCCTTTGTGTCAAGGATCTCACCGATCCATTCCATGAACGCATAAAGGAAGAGTTCCTCGTCAATATTTCCCAATATGCGGCATACCGTTGCAACAGATGCGATACCATTCTCCAAAACAAGTCCTTTCCTCAGCCAGTTCACGCGTCGTTTGCACCAGGCAACCGCCCTGCGGAGGGATGTGTGTCCGCTTACATATGCGGCCACAATGTAAGTGAGCACTTCCGCAACATCGTGTTTCTGGTTCTGTCGGCTCCTCGGGTCAGGGACGGTCCGCATGTATTCGACCAGCGGTCTTACCTTGAATTCTTTATTCAGCCTCCAGATCCAGCGAAAGCCTTCCAATGATCTCCTTCTGTTCCCCGTTGATTTTGGAAATGACCGTCCTTTTGTCTATTGTAACAGCATAGATCGTCTTCAACTGCAGGAGGTCATTAAATTCAATGTCACGTTCCATCTTCATCCGTCTTTTCAAGGCTGCTATCTGGGACGGGAATTGATACCGGAAATCGGTCTCCTTCTTCAGGACCTTGTCCTTGCGCAAATAGGTTTCCGGGGAATATATCGAGATGATGATTTTCAAGACATCCTCCCAGTCGTCTCCCAGGGGCTTCTTCCAGCTTTCGGGGCACAATGTCCACACGGAATACGAAAAACCATACTCGTACACTTCGATGTCAGACAGTGTGATCTTTTTCTTGCCGCTCTCAATAATGCCTTCCGGTGTTATCACACCGATATATGTGTCGACCGGCTGAGGATACTTCTTTCCCGGAACTCTTTTCGATGTCCTTTTATAAAGGTAATAGGCATCCCCTTTTTTCTTAACAGTAGTTCCTTTTTTTCGATAATTCTGCACCCATTCCGGGTACACTTTTTCTGTTTTAGGCATAATATCCTCCTTTCTATGTATAGGTAGTGTATACCTATACATTATAGATATTATACCTCTACAAGGCAAAAAAGTCGAGGGTCTGGGGAAATATGTATAATCCCCAAACCCTCGAAAATATCTGGATCTTTTCAACTTTCAAAAGAAATCATGAAACAACCCTGCGTGATGTTGCGCAAAAGTATATTTGCATCGTTACTATTTATACGAGCATTATTACACCGGCATCAAAAGAAGACTACCGGAGGTGATACGGCTGACAGATCTGCTGAACAGCGAAAGCATGGAGCGAAACTGCATTTTGCGCATTCATCTCAGGACTAAAGTCACAAGAATTCTACGTCAGAGATTAAAAACCCCCTTATTCGATGCTCACCACTATAATATGCTACTGAGTGAACATTGAATGAGGGGGCTTCTTGTTACGAAAACTACGGTGTAATTTGAGCTGCCTATTTACGAAAACCACGGTGTAATTTGAGCTGCCTATTCTCTCCCGGCAATTTTATACATCGGAATATTTCGATCAAACCGGTGAAAACGCCGTAAATTGGTATGCAGCGAATAGTCCGCTACATACCTCAGGATTTTTCCTTAGCATTCTGTGTATATATATTAGCGAAAAAGAGATTTAAAATCAATACAAGTATGGTAAAAACATGGAAAGCACAAACAATACTATGTAACACCAGCTGTACACGTATTTTGTTTTCTTTACCCTTCTCTCCCAACTCATATATTGCTGTGCATCTTCCATAGCTTTTCCGGTCCGGTAAATTATAGATTTGTCAAATACTATAATCCTGTCTTTCGTAAACAACAGAAATATGAAATGTCGCGATTTCATGACATCAATAAGTTCTTCTGTTTTGTACCGCTTTCTGTACCGCTTTCTGTTGTCGATCTGTTCAATGCTGACAACAGCCTTATCATCTATTCTGCAGATATCATAATGGATACCGTCTGATGCAGGGAAGTTCTTATTCGATAATGATACACCTTTGAAATATTTGTATATCATTATCAGGGCCGGTAACAAAATGTTAATTACAAGCGGCAGCAGGAACGCCCACGCTCCCACTTTGTGTGCATAAACGGCACAGATCAATGCAATGGGTAACGTACCCTCCATGCAAACACCTAAATGTGTCGTGAAAAAACTGAACAGGTACGAAGTTCTGAATTCCTTTTTTGCCAGTTTGGAATCATACGAGATCCTGCAGTAAGCCTGTACTATCTCCAACGGTATAACAAACCTGTTGTATCGAGCATTCATAAGAACAGTATGGCTGTCGGTAGAGATGTAAGAACGGATAGCAGACGGAAGAAACCAGTCGTAATCATCCGCTTCCCTATGCAAATCGGAATCAGCGCTATAGTATTCACACCACAAAGTGATCCTGCCCACGTCGTCCCATATAGAATACGGAGTGTTCTCTTTTTCTGTTATCGTTCTGTACCTGTTTTCGATTCTTTCTATGAAACCGATTTTCAGCCATTCTTCTTTTTCTTCGTCAGCAGCGTATACGACCCATATGCAGTGATTCCGGCTGTATGGCAGTTTGTCACGAACTTCCTGTAATAAATCGGATGTATCTGTGCTGTAGCAGCGGAAGGACAGATTGTTTGGCGCTTGCATATCATCGGCCATGCAGACACTGTCCCGATACATTTTGACAATATTATACTTTTCGGGGGGTTCTATAAAATCCATGCTATCTTATCAGTCAATTGGATATTTATTACAAAATCTCATGCTTAGTCTGCAAAATATGAATTGTGCGACTGCCCGTACCTGCGTTGACATCGGAGTATCTGTCAGTAGATACATCGCTATCCCTGACTGCTCGAACGCCTGACCAGTACGGCTCACGAACAACATTTTTTCCTTCTACAATAGCATCCAGCTTTGTAAGTGGATTAAAACGGGGATCTCTGGTACAGCAGATATAAATATATTTTCCCCCTGCCCCTCGATTTAGATTCACATTAAGGCGTTTATAAACCGCTTTGATACCCTTATGGGTTATTTCTTTTTCAGTCCATGTCTGTGGACGGTCGCTTTCATAGATCAGGAGATTGGTAAATGGAGTACGGATATTATCTACCATATAGCTCAGATAAATCCAATCGCCGTCTGCGTATCTATTCAGATCAACATCGATAAGTGTAAAGTCGCTCTCTGTATTAGCCTTTGCCGCCTTCTCTGATTCGCCAGAATGAAGACTTAAGGCTGTTACAAAGAAACGCTTCTTCTTTTCCAATGGCATATTTAAAATAAGATTTCTACGTGCAATAAGATGAGTAATTTTGGTGAGACAGTAATTGGAACTCCTGGGGGCGTATGCCCAGACATCATAGTGTCCGCAGGGCAAAGCAGCGGTAAAGAAATACCCTTTGCTATCCGTTTTAAGTACTACGTCGGGCTTCATTGTCATGACCTGACTTTCGGTATGCGTTCCTTTTATAATCTTTACAGTTGCGCCTGCAATCGTTTTTCCCGTATCCGGGTCGATGACGTAACCATTGAGTAAGAAAATCTCTTTTTTATAATAGTGGCTTCTTTCAGTGTTCAAATTAAAAGGTCCGCAATTGCTGCTGGATATAGCCTGTGTATTGACAGAACCGGAATAACAATCTATCCTTGAGATTTTTATTGTATATTTTGAATTATTTTTAAGCAGCAGAGAGTATTCACCCTTGGAATTCGTGATTGTATATGTTTCACATTTATTAGAATTCACAGGATATGCTTCGACGGTCACGCCGGGAACCCCTTCGCCTGTTCGTTTATCGGTTACTGTGCCTGTAACCGTGCGCGTTCCGCTTCCGCGACTGCTCATGATTCTTGTTTCAAGAAAAGCGTCCGCAATAGCTCCTATCATTTTATTCGGATCATCTTCTTCAGTAGTTTTCATTACAGTTTGAAGAAGTGCCCAATAGCAGTCCTGGAATCCGCTGTTACTCCCGAGGTATTGCATTGACCTGTAAAACAGCGCTGACGGCTCACCGAGACACAGCTTGTGAGGCCATTTATCCTGTATAAGATATGCAGCGTGGCTTATGATCTGAGAGTATTTATGAACATAACCATAGTCATTATCTTCGGTTGGCGGTTCATCTTTATGATTATCTATGTAATCATCCATGGTATAATTATTGTTAAACTTGCGATTCGCACCGATATCTCTGTTCTCCGCATGCTCATCCAATGTATAGTGCTGTACGAATTCCCCCATAATATCGGCATAGGCTTCATCTATAGCGCCGGATTGGTTTGCGTATACTGGATTCCATATATGTCTGTTTACCCCGTGAGTAAATTCATGTCCTAAGATGTCCACGCATTTCTCCACGCCGCCTTTCGGACCAAGACAGATACCTGAATAATCCGCTTGGCCAGAATAGCATGCGTTAACCTGGTTTTTATACTTATGATAATTCATAATTACACGGATTTTCTTCCCTTTGTCGTCTGTACTTTTGCGCCCGAGGACATTGAGATAATAATCGTATACCTGCCTGATGTTTGCATACGCGGTAACGGCTTCACTATCCGTCAGGACTGCCTGATCATCAGCATTGAGCGTATTGACTTCGATAGCGATTGGATCTGCTTCGGTGATGAAATCATCATAAATCTCAATGTTTCTTGCTCCGTCATAGAGACTGTACGGAGAGCCTCCACCCTTGTTCAGGATACTTATTTCGGATTTTTCATTGAGCAGCGTAGTGATGCTTTTGCTGGTGTTGATATCGATTTCAATAACATTGGGGGACTTGTATACTATAGTCCCGTTAACCGTGCTGATATAGAGATCATATTCTTCAGTGTTGATAAGCCAACACAAATAAGCTTTCTCGTTATCGTCTACATAGTAGATAAGCCCGCCGGAGTCCAGGACTTTTCCGCTTTCCTTCTCAGCGATAGCCTTAGCCCTTTCCTCACTGATAAGTATGTCGTCGTTGCATGAAACCGGCACATACTGACCGCTGAGAGTCTCGGTATTCCCCTCCGGATCCGTAGAGAGAATCAGCGTTTGAGCGAAAACGGGTATGCCTTTATGATACTGCTTCATGCGGTAGAAAGTGGTGTCATCAAAACGCCTGATTTCAACACCCTCTTCCGGAAACTCCTGTTCCGCATTTTCGAAGCCCATGGTGTGGTGCAGATAATTCAGCGTATGAATAGCATTTTTGACAGAAAGAATCTTGTCGTCAGAGAGACGCCCGGTAATAAATGCGGGCCGGTTCCTTTTGTTTGCACGTATGGAAAAGCTGAGATCGCTGCTGCGCTTTGTAGCCTTTGCCTCTTCTTCGGCAATTGAATTGTATATAGGTTTGGCTTTTTTGGGGACGAAGGCGGGTTTTTTTCGAACAGGGGGCAACCCGGTGGGATTGGCGATGTTTTTAAGGTGTTCCCTTGCAGATTCTACTTCGTCAAGGCAATCGGATAGGCTGTCATAACCTCTGCCGGAAAGAAGAATGTTTCCGTTGCTCTCTTTCAGTCTGAAGTTTATCTTATCGTTCTTTTCCTTGAATACTTCAAATTTCGTGCCGTCTTTACGATTGAATCCCTCTTTGATCTGCAACTCGACAGGCACATCGGAAAAATCGGTTCCTAATCTTTGCAAAGTGCCGCGTGTTAAGCCTTCGGCTACTGTAAACTTGGTTGTTCCGAACCTTGTGGTAACTTCTGATAAAGGTTTTAATTCCTTATCCATATTAAGGCACACTCCTTATCTTAAATAGTAGTAGTTTTTGTGACCCTCTCCAAGGTCGTATGGCTGTCGGTAGTTATGGGTAGTACGTCAATTCATGTTGCATGAAGAATAGAAAGGGGCTGTCTTAAATCCTGTATATAAATAATATCATACAATATCTGAATCGTCACCGCGTGTAACTGAATATAATCATTTAATGGCCAATTAATGTGTTTTTTTAACACTTATACAAGAGTATTCTTAAAATTATAGTCGTGCTCGGCTTCGGCCGGCCGTCTTTTTTGTGGCGTATCTACTGATGATCTGTGGCACAAAAAATCCGGAAAACCTTTTGTTAAGGTTTTCCGGAAGCTTCAACCCCCCAGTCAGACCGCTGCATCCTGAGAAAGCTCTGTCCCCTATGATTTAGTTCAAATACCACTTCTGCGCTTTCGTCGGCCATACTTTCCTTGCGTGTATATTTCTATTGTTAGCAGTTATATTGCCGCTCAAGTGAAGCACTGTACCAAGCATACTGGTAAAAGTAACCGTCCCATCGGAATTCTTCGTGATCTTCCACCTCTGACTGCTATATCCCTTCCACTTGCTCTGGATGATATTCGCACCATCCGCATTTGAATTGCCTTTAATCGTAAGGCACAGGCCGGAGTTCACATTGACCAGACGATAATAGCCTCCACCGCTGTATATGATCTTGAACTTTCTGGCATTTACATTTGAGTAGTGCATATAGAATACCTGTGTTATACACGCCAAGCAGAACTGCCTGCTCAGCTTCATATTCCTGACACACTACTTCAATCAAAGAATGTGTTTCATTCTCAACCAGATTCCGATATTCAAAATATCGTTTTCCCTCATGGTTGACGTATATAAAATATGCAGCCTTTACATGGGGATAATTTTCTTTAAAAAGGCTTCTATACCCTCCGTGATTTATAGCAAGCATTATAGAAATTTTAGTTTCTGCAGATGCATAATGAGCATTACTAAGCACCTTGTTGATCAGTAACCTTTCCTTCCCAAAGAATTTATCCGGCAATCCAAGATAATTCTCAAGTATTCTCTCATGGAAACTTGGCTCCGAATTAATCACAGGCTGTTCTGACAAGAACTCTGATATAAGTGGATGAATTGCGATCCTTTCCAAGAAACTTTCCATCTTCCCTGTTACAGTTATCTACTATAATGAGAACATTATTAGAAAATTTCTGAATGTCTGATGATTCAATCTTATCGTTCGTTTTTTGCAAGAGTTGCATAAGATCAGGCGTCACACCATCATCGCATGTGAGCCAGAAGATCTCCTCATAATCATCACGGTGCTTGTAGCCGTAAGCCCTCGCAAGCTCAGACTTTCCACATCCGCCCATGCCAGACAAAAAAACAATGCGTTCCGTCTTGAAGCTCTCTTCAATCTTGATGAGCAGATCCTCTCTTGGAACATACGTACCACCCTGAGCGCCGTTTGCCTTTGACATAGTAAATGGGATAATTAGATCCTTGTTCGTGAAATGCTTTATATGATTCTCATGAAAGTATTTATCGATTAACGCTGTGTTCTTTAAACGGTCACATTCCTCCAATCTGAAAATGATCTCATTACCGTCAATACAGCGGAGCTCAATATCAGGGAATTCATTCTCTTTTTTTCTTTGTACTCTTTCCACTTCTCGATGTCTTCCTTCTGCATCTCTCTGGGCATGCAAAGATACCAACGAAGCACTTTTACTCCCTTAGTCTCCATCGCCTTTTTGAAAGATTCTTTAATCTGGCTCCATCTGGAAGAGTTCAGAGTGGTGGAGCGAAGCTCAACGGCTTCCTCATCTGGCTCGACCAGGGCGGTGCCTTGGCCTTTGCCATATTCGGTTTTCACAGGATCGCCGCGCGGCCGGTCCTGCTCAATGGGCAAAACAAAAGCCCTCAACTTTTCAGCTGAGAGCCTTTGTTTTGCTCATTCATTCTGTTATACAAATCGGGAATTTGTAGGAATTCTCGAACAATAATAATTATCTTTGCATCAGTCAGCTCTCTGATTGCCCATACGAAAGAAGGCACATACTCATGTTTCTTATCACTAAGTTGATAAAGCTCATACATTTTATCCAGGTCTCTTATATTGTCTACAACATAGTCCCTTGCTTGTTTCCATTTGCAATCTCTTGCGATCGTAAACGATAGATCCGGATCTGTAATACGCTTTGCAGCAGCAACAGAAATATCTGATCTGAAAGCATCATGATTATCAAGCGCAATTTCTGCCAGATCATTTTCAGCGGTTACACGCTCACAGGCAGCCAAAGCAACGGATTTTAACGGAGCATGTATAGCAATATCCTTCAAAACAGCCTGATCGGTGATTTTGCTCACTGCTTGGAGCGCTTTATTCTTCTTTTCGATTTTTTCTGTCATCCATATAGGCTTGAACAATCCCATATTAAACCTCCCATATCGCTTTACAAATCCCGATTCTTAATATATCTCAGCGGGATCTCAACTGCCGAAACCTCCCGCGCTGTCGCCGTATACATTTCCGTTGCCGGTAGTCTCTGTGATCCCGTAGGTCTCGCCTTCCTCGTAATTAAAGTAGTCGATCACCGAGTACCTGCCCTCTTCGCCAAACGCTTCCTCATCGGAGATCCAGGTGTCCCCCTCGGCTATGCGGAGCTTATACCTTCCGGCGGGGAAGCTCACGGTCTTGTTGTAGTACCCCGGTTCAAGGAAGGCCTCGCATTCCAGCTCACCTCCCACGCGGAACAGCCGGTAGCAGGCAGAGCGATCGCCCACCTTCAGAAACAGGCTGCTCTCGCCCGGGCCGTATTCGCCGTATTTCTCTAATTTGTAGCTGCGTGTTGCTGCGTTAATACAAACCTCGTACGACCTCCCGCCCTCAAAGTTCCAAATATAGGGGCCAGACCAGTGCGTCTCTTCGGCGGTATCGGGGTCTGCATCTTCCGCAGTCTTTCCGGACAGGATTCTGAGCGAGTACTGCCCGCAGGGAAGTGACAATGTGTTCCTCGCATGTGGCTCGACCAGAAACTCGCTGTCCAGCTTGTTGTTTTCTTTATACAGCCGGCAGTACATATAATCCGATTCCGCCGCGATCTGCACCATTGCTTCTTCCGGCCCGTACGCCGTATAAGAATGCGTCTCCAGCTGCCGCGAATCGCCGGGCTTTAACGTGACTGTGTATACTTTCGGTAAATAATAAGTGATATTGTCAGCTTCCAGCTCAAAATTCTCCGGCCAGCCCACAATAATGATATAATTGGAAACATTTTTGATATTGATGCCTTTGCCTGAATTCGCGGCTTCTTTATCCCATTCGATCCGTCCGGCTTCGATCGCCTCCGCAAGGGTCATGGAAGCGACCTCGGTACCGTCTTCCATCTGGCAGTTCCATCCGTTTTCGACCGCCTGCACCGCCACTTCCTCGGACTGCAATACCAAAGTCACGCTGTCAGGAACATCGCCTGTGATCTCCTGGCAGGCGGCCGGAACATGGATCTCGCGCAGCGCATCACAGTCCTCGAAAACCGCCATGGAAATGCTCTCCGTACCCTGACCGAAGGTCACGCTCTCCAGCGCGGGAAGGCGGCAGAAGCAGCCGTCCCTCAGACGCGGAGCTCCTTCGATGATGATTTCTTTCAGGTTGGGACAATCCATAAAAGCTCTGGGGCAGATGTATTTGATGGTATCCGGAATCACAATCGAGGTGAGGACTGCTCCGGAAAACACATCCTGGGCAATCTCTTCCACCGGTCGCCCCTCGTACTCCCTGGCAATCACAGGATTCTCGTACTCCGGATCGCTGCGGATCACGTCCGCGCATTCCGTGTTCGAAGCATTGAAGTAGGCAACACCGTCAATATAGTCCAGTTTTCTCTTACCGCATCCGGCAAGAACCAGAATTGAGATCAAAATAACAGCCACCACAAGTGTTTTTTTCTTCATCATCTATTATCGTTTTCCTTTCTGCTGCTTGTAAATATGTAGTTGCTCTACCAACTATTGAGCAACTTTTTGGTTACATACCAGTTTTTAAAAATCAAAAGATAATTAACAGGCCTCTTCGGCAACTGAAATTTGATTCTTTCAGATGCCTCAACGCTTCGCATACCGCCCTGATGCATTACTTCTTTTCGATCATCTTCGACCGTATATGTAAAAGTTCCGAATGCATATTCACCCGTAGGCTTTGGTATTCTTATTTCCCGCGTGCTTAAACCTCCTATATCGCGACACAAATCCGAATTTGCTGCTATCGGTAAGAAGCCAACGGGATCAACAAGATTATATTTCTCTGTATTGATCGCACATATCATTCAGTCATTGGGGAACAACCACCTCATCGTGCTGTCATCAACTAATATTCTGGTCTCGGGGTCCAGGTGCTTGACCCTGCCGTCCGGATATTCGATTCTGCGATTCGTCCTTTTTGCGTATTGAACACGGGCTTCCGTCATGATCTCTTCTTCTTCCACATAGCGGGCCCGGCAGATCTTGCATACGCCGTTTTCATCAAAATTGTGGGGCAGTTCCTCTCCGCATCTTATGCAGAAACAATTGCCTCCGGGAATATGTCCCAGTTTCCTACAGGTCCGTTTGAGCAGGATTTCATAGCTCACATCTTCCGAACGGATCTTCTGCAGTCCGTTTATGAGTGTTTCCAGTACTTCCCGGTCCAGTTCGTCGAACTTGTTCTGGAATGTTTCCGCCCCGATAGGGATAATCACAGATCCACTAAGAATCCACTGAACGAAAGCATGGTGATCCCTGACACGCCGGATCGCTTCCTCGCGCACGAGATATTCATTATCGTACAGCGCCCCAATGATCACTTTTTCATCTCTGCACTCCTTCAGCGCCTCAACACGCTCCGCCGCGGTTTCGGCCATCCGGAACCTTCCTTCCGGCGAACTCATTTTCATGCAGTAATACTGATAATCCACAAGCCTATGGTATCTGTCATACGCGGCGTCTCTGACCGTGCTATTTTGAGATTCATCCACAAGGTGTTTCAGCGTTGACAGCACTTCTTCGTCCGCCTGGAAATCACTCTCTCTGAGACGTTTATTATCCCATGGCGGAATTTGGATGATTCTCATCAGGATCCTGTTCGCGATCCGCTTCTTGGCTGAGGAAGGATCATATAATCCATCAGAAAAGCCTTCCGGGAACTGTTCCAGCGCAAAGCGGAGAGCCCGCTCTGTTGAAAGCCGGTCAAGAGCTTCGATTCTGGCTGATTCGAGAGGGGACGTACAGAGGACCTCCAAGAGTTCCTCTTCCGTTCCAAGCTTATTGATCGAGTTTACGATCTTCTGCCTGTGTTTCGGATCCCCCGGTTTCAGTTTCCTGTTTTTCCATGCTGGTTCAAAAAGCCCCATGTTCCATCCTCCTTTGAGTTCAGCTTTCCTTGTCCGGGATTCCTCTGTGATCGACCACAGGACTCTCATATCTGCTCCAGTCGAGTCCCTTTTCCCCTTCTCATTCAAAATCACACTTTTTCCTGTACCATTATTACCGATGATAGCTGTTGAGTAAACATTGGGTGTTGATATTCTCGATTCATCTGACACGAAACTAATATCACAGTATTCATATCCCTTATCCTGTTCCTTCTCTGTCTGAAATCATGAACACACAGGTAGGTCTGCATTTGCAATCCGGTAATAACTCCCTCGAAACCCTTGTCGCCGTCCTTGCTGAATCCGGCTTTCTGTTTAAGCTCATTTGAGAAATACTCCTCTTCCTCAAATTCTTCAGCATATAAATCCATGATCTTGTTCAGAGTTTCCATAAAGAACTTGCACTGGTAAATATCAATACCATCCTCCCGATGAACGTATACGTCAATGCCGCCGTCTCCCCGGGACGCTTTTATAATATGCACTTCCTTATCAGGATTTTCAGCGCGGAGCAGTGCGTCCATCAACTTCTCAAATACGTTGCGTGCACCAACTTCTCCACCATGGATTCTTATGAAGCTTTCCCAACTGTAAATACTGACCATATAGCCCCCTTGTATGAACGGACCTTATCTTATGTCAATTTGAAAACGAAACCACATATTAATAATATCATAAAACTGAACCTAATCGCCGCCCTATAACGATTTGGTTCAATTATTCAGCTCCTCATGTCTTTCCAGCATTTTCTTGAATCATGCCTCATCTCTCGCGCAACCTTGTCCGCCAGAAGATAGCCAAAAAGGCATATGTGTGATATTGTGTAGGAGGACGCATGAACGTCCGGCAAAGTATATCCACGGAATAAAAACGCAATGTGCATTTCCTTTCAGAATGTACTAGAGCTGGTAGGTAGCCCAGCCGTCTGTGCAGTAATGTCCAGGTAAGTAACCTTCCCCTCCGGGTTGTCCGTTTCCGTGATCACAATAATCAAGGAGGGATTCGTTATGAGTATCAGTTCCGGGCAGCTGACAGTTCTTTTTGAAGATCCATTCTGGATCGGTGTTTTTGAGGTCATCGAGAATGGGAAACTCTCTGTATGTAAAGTCACATTTGGTGCCGAACCAAAAGATTATG